>JAXDPE010000063.1:0-17073 GCA_034668565.1 Sphingomonadales bacterium
ACAGTCACTCCGCGATAAGGTTTCAACCTATGATTCGGCGCCGCCTGGCGCCGCCCCGTGAGTGACTGTCACTAGTGACAGTCACTCACGGGTTTGCGTCTTATTCGCTGGCGCAAACCCCGTTTTCCGATTAATCTTCGCCCATGCCGCGTCCCGCCCGCCAGGTCCTGCCGGGATTCCCCCATCACGCCACCCAGCGTGGCAACGGCCGCCAGCGGGTCTTCTTCTGCGATGGCGACCACGCTCTGTACCTCGACCTGCTCCGCCATTTCTGCCGCAAGAGCGGCACGGCCGTCTGGGCTTGGTGCCTTATGCCCAACCACGTTCATCTCATCCTGGTGCCGGCGCACGAAGACGGCCTCAGAGCGACGCTGGCGCCCGCGCATACCCGCTATGCCGTCGAGATAAACCGCCGCCAAGGCCGGTGCGGACACCTCTGGCAGAGCCGCTTCGCCTCGGTCGCGATGGACGAGGCGCATCTTCACGCTTGCCTGCGCTATGTCGAGCTGAACCCGGTGCGGGCGCGCCTGGTCGATCGGCCCGAAGCCTGGCCTTGGTCGAGCGCCCGGACCCATCTCGGCCTCGCCTCGGACGGGCTCACCGACACGGCGCCGATGCGCGGCCGGATCGACGACTGGCGCGCCTTCCTCGACGCCGGCCTCGACGAAGAGGACCGCGACGCCATCCGCGCCGCCGAACGCACCGGCCGCATAGGGCCGAGGAAGCGCGGCTGATCGGCCCGGTCCCCATCGGAAGTGACAGTCACTAGTGACTGTCACTAGTGACTGTCACTTGGGTCGCTCAGCGCCGGATGCGGCAGGGCAGTGGCGCGGGTCGCGAGTCAGCCCTTGTCGGGCTCGATCCGCATCATCCCGACGACGATGCAGCCATTCTCGTCGTCCGAATGCGGCACGGTCGCCTCGCCGGTGCCGACAAGGACGTTCTCGACCGTCCAGGCCGTCCCGCAATCGGGCTTGAAGGTTAGCGTATAGGCGCCGGCGGGAACGTGCGGGATTCGAAAGCGGCCGTCGCTTTTGCTCTTCGCTTGGAAGGTCCGCCCGTCCGGGCTCATGGCGGTGACGCGGACGCGATATCCGAAAGCGTCGACCCTGCCGGCAATGGCGCCGCCGGGGCCTTGGGGCTTTTCCGCATCGAGCTTCGCCGAGGCCGCCGTACCGGCCGCCATCAGGCCGGCGCTCGCCGCGACGGCGGCGATCATCCGTCGAGCGCCGCCGCGCCTCGCAGGCTTCGGCAGAACCTCGCCATCGGCGCCGATCCGTGCCCGCACGCAGGTCGCCGGATCGGCGCGCAGCAGAGCCTGCGCTTCGTCGATATCGTAGCGCGCCAGATCGTGGACGACCTTGTCGCACCGCCCGCAGACCCGATCGCATCCCGCCGGTGCCATCGCCTCCCAAGGCTCGTCGCAGGGTCCGGGAAAGCTCACTCGAAGGTCACGCATCGCAAACCCTCCTCGATCATCGCGGCAATTATGACGATCTAATAATGCACCGCCCGCCCATAAGCGTCGAGCACGCTCTCGTGCATCATCTCGCTCAGGGTCGGATGCGGGAAGATGGTGTGCATGAGGTCTTCCTCGGTGGTCTCCAGCTGCCGCGCTATCGCGTAGCCCTGGATCAGCTCGGTGACTTCCGCGCCGACCATGTGGGCGCCCAGCAGTTCCCCCGTCTCCGCGTCGAACACCGTCTTCACGAAGCCTTCCGCCTCGCCGAGCGCGATCGCCTTGCCGTTGCCGATGAAGGGGAATTTGCCCACCTTGACCTTGCGCCCGTCCTCCTTCGCCTTCGCCTCGGTGAGGCCGACGCTGGCCACCTGCGGGCGGGAGTAGGTGCAGCCGGGGATGTTCCAGGTCTCGAACGGGTGCGGGTTCTTGCCGGCGATCGCCTCGACGCAGACGACGCCTTCGTGGCTCGCTTTGTGGGCGAGCCAGGGCGGGCCGGTGACGTCGCCGATGGCGTAGATCCCCTCGACGTTGGTCCGGCCGAAACCGTCGACGACGATATGGCCGCGGTCGGTCTTCACCCCCAGCGCCTCGAGCCCGATCGCCTCCGTGTTCGGAACGATGCCGATGGCGACGATGGCGTGGCTGAAGTCCTGCTCGCCTTGCCCCTTGATCGCCGCCTTGACCCCGTTCGGGCCGGTCTCGAGCTTCTCAACCCCCGACGAGACGTGGATCTTCATGCCCTGCTTGGTCAGCGCCTTGTGGACGAAGGCCGAGACGTCCTCGTCCTCCACCGGAAGGATCCGGTCGAGCATCTCCACGATCGTCACCTCGGCGCCCATGTCCGAATAGAAGCTTGCGAACTCGACGCCGATGGCGCCCGATCCGATCACCAGCAATTTGGTCGGCATGACCTTGGGCACCATCGCGTGCCGGTAGGTCCAGATCCGCTCGCCGTCGGCCTTGGCGAAGGGCAGGTCGCGCGCCCGGGCCCCGGTGGCGATGAGGATGTGCTTCGACTGGAGCTCGGTCGCCTTGCCGTCCCTGGTGACTGTGAGGACGCCCTTGCCCTTCAGAGCACCCTCGCCCTCGACCACCGCGATCTTGTTCTTCTTCATCAGCCCTTTGACGCCGGCATTGAGCTGGCCGGCGACCTTGCGGCTGCGATCGACGATCTTGGCGAGGTCGAAGCTCGGCGCCCCGGCGCTCAGGCCATAAGCCTCGGCATGGGTCATATAATGGTAGATCTCGCTCGTCCGAAGCAGGGCCTTGGTCGGGATGCAGCCCCAGTTGAGGCAGATCCCGCCCAGCTTCTCGCGCTCCACGATCGCGGCTTTCATTCCCAGCTGGGCGGCCCGGATCGCCGCGACATAGCCGCCGGGCCCGGAGCCGAGCACGATGAGGTCGTAAGTGTCAGCCATTGTCGCTCCAAGCTTATAGGGGGCGTTCGCGCCTAGTTTCCGTCGCGCCGCCAAGCCGACGCCTCATTTGTCCGCCCACGAAAGGAACAGCCAGGCGAAGACGGTGACTCCGGCGAAGAGGGGCAGGGACCAGTAGACCCGGTGGCCGGCGACGTCGAATTCGAGGAGGCCGCGGCCCACCCATTCGCTGAGCTGGCCGGCGTTGGTGCGCACGACCAGGGGGATGACGATCGAGGCGACGAGACCGCCCAGCACCGCCTTGCCGAGGGCCATCAGGCCAGCATTCCGAGCGGAGCCTCGATGAGCCGCTTGAACGCCTGCATCAGCCGGGCGCCGTCGGCGCCGTCGATGGCGCGGTGATCGAAGCTCCCGGTCGCGCTCATCACCGTCGCCACCGAGAGCGCGTCGTCGACGACATAGGGCCGCTTCTCGCCGGCGCCGATGGCCATGATCATCCCCTGCGGCGGGTTGATGACGGCCTCGAACTGCTTGATCCCGTACATGCCCATGTTCGACAGGCTCGCCGTGCCGCCCTGATATTCCTCGGGTTTCAGCTTGCCGTCGCGGGCTCGGGCGGCGAGATCCTTCATGCCCGTGGCGATCGAGGAGAGGCTGCGGCTGTCCGCTTCGGTCACGACCGGAGTGATGAGGCCGCCCGGGATCGAGACCGCGACCGAAATGTCGGCCCGCTTGAAGGTGATCAGCTCGGTACCGGTATATTGGACGTTGCACTCGGGCACCTCGATCAGCGCCGCCGCCAGCGCCTTGATCATCAGGTCGTTGACCGACAGCTTGATCCCGCGCGCCTCGAGGCCGGCGTTGAGCTCGCCGCGCAGCTTCAGGAGAGCGTCGAGCCTGACATCGACGGTGAGGTAGATGTGGGGAACGTTCTGCTTCGACTCGGTGAGACGCCGGGCGATCGTCTTGCGCATGTTCGAGAGCTTGGCGACCTCGTGCGGTATTTCCGGAACGGCGTAGCTCGGCGCGGGCGCCGGTGCTGCGGGCGCGGGTGCCGAAGCCGGGGCCTGGCCCGCCGCCGTGGCCGGCTTTCCGGCCGCGCCGTCCACGTCGGCCTTGACGATCCGTCCGCCGGGACCCGAGCCGGCGAGCCCGGAAAGGTCGATTCCGCGCTGCTCGGCGAGGCGGCGGGCCAGCGGGCTCGCCTTCACCCGATCGCCCGGGTCTGCCTTGGGCTGGGGCGCGCCGGACGGGGCGGAAGCGGCCGAGGGAGCGTCTTGCGCGGGATTGGCGCCATAGCCCTTCACCTCGGGCGTCGGGGTCGGAGTCGGGGGCGCCGGAGTGGCCGGCTGGCCGGCCCCGGTCTCGCCGCCGTCCTTCGCGACCGGCTCCCTGGCCGCGGTCGGCGCCGATGCGGCGGCGCCGGCATCCTCGCCGTCGCTCGCGATCAGGGCGATGACGGTTCCCACCTTCACCTCGTCGGTCCCTTCGGCGACCAGGATCTTGGCGATGGTGCCTTCGTCGACCGCCTCGAACTCCATCGTCGCCTTGTCGGTCTCGATCTCGGCGAGCAGGTCGCCGGCCGCCACCGTGTCGCCTTCCTTGACCAGCCACTTGGCCAGGGTCCCTTCCTCCATGGTCGGGCTGAGGGCCGGCATCTTCAATTCAATCGGCATGGCGCTCGAAGCTCCTGGCGGCGGTGCTGCAAACGCCAAACAGCAACAGGAGGGGCCGGGTCAAGCCCGTCCTGCCGGGGCGTCGCGGTCAGCGCGGCGGGGGCAGGTTGCGCGCCGGGCCGATCTGGCGCAGCATCGCCCCCTTTCGACGGGAGTCCGCTGCGGCATTGCAATGGGTCTCCCGCCCGACGGGAGCCCCAATGCGATCCTATCTGGTGGTGATCGACGAGACGAGCGAGGCGCGCGCCGCCTTGCGCTACGCCGCGCGTCGGGCGTCCGGGACGGGCGGCGGCGTCATCCTGCTCGCCATCGTGCCGCCCGCCGAGTTCGTCCAGTGGGGCGGGGTGCAGGCGGCGATGGAGGAGGAAGCGAAGCTCCGCGCCGAGGCGATGGTGCTCCAGGCCTCCGGAGCGATCGTCGAGGAAGCCGGGATCGAGCCCACCATCCTCGTCCGCCAGGGCGAGCCCGAAAAGGCGATCGCCGACCTCCTCGCCGAGCGCGACGACGTCGCCGCCTTCGTCCTCGGCGCGGCGGCGGAGGGCGGCCCGGGACCCCTGGTCAGCCATTTCTCGGGCGCCGTTGCCGGAAGCCTGCCCTGCCCGCTGGTCATCGTCCCCGGCCGGCTGGGGGACGAGGAGATCGATCGGCTGAGCTGAGGCCTTATCGCCTGGCCGTCATTGCGAGCGCAGCGAAGCAATCCAGTGCGGCCTCGGAGGCCCGCTGGATTGCTTCGTCGCTTCGCTCCTCGCAATGACGATCAATAAGACGCGATCACGTTCTAGCCGCGCTCGCCCGGCCGCGGCGCCACTTTCACGGAGCGGCGGACGACGGGCTTGCTGTAGTGGCGGATCACAGGCTTGGAATAATGGCGGCGCGGCGCGGCGCGATGCTCGTAGACCGTCTCGTAATAAGTGCGGGTCTCGATCACCGGCGCGGTCGTCGTGGTCGTCTCGGTGATGACCATTCCGCCGCAGCCGCAGCCTCCGCCATAACCGTAGCCATAACCCTGGCCGTAGCCATAGCCCTGGCCGTAGCCATAGCCATAACCGGGCGGGGGCGGCGGGACGTGCCGGATCGGGCCGCAGCTTCGCCGGCAATCGCCGCCGTCGCCTCGCCGGATGACGCGGACGACCCGGTCGCGGTCGCCATGATGGTCGCCCTCGCCGTCGTCCCAATCGTCGCCGGGACCGTAATCGTCGCCGCGGTCGTAATCGTCGTCATAGGCTTCGTCGTCATAGGCCATCTGCCCGCCGCGTCCGTCCCAGTCCCAGCCGTAGCGGCCGTCCATCACCCGGCCGTCGCCGTCGATCAGAAGGGCGTCGTCATGATAGCGGATCCAGTTGCCGCCCGGCATGGGCTGGGGAAAGCCGAACATCCGCCAGTCGTTGACGATGAACCGCCGGTCCCGGAATTGCGGCGGAAGGATATGGCCCCGGCCGAAGTGCTGAAAGCCGTTCATGCCGTTCATGTGGCCGCCGGGCATGCCCATCGGGGGGTGGCCCATCGGGGGGTGGCCCATCGGATGGTGCATGCCGCCCATCTGGCCGCCCGGCATCGGCATCGGGTGATTCATCCCCGGCATCATCGGCGGAGGCGCCGGCGCATGGGCGCCACCGGCCATTGGAGGCGGGGGCGGGGGCGGCGGAGCGCCGTGCGCCATTGCCGCCGGAGTCCAGGCGGCGGAGGCCGCCAGGCCGATCAACCAGAGCTTGCTCATCTTCGTCCCCTGTGCACGAGTGCGGCCCCGGCAGGAATCGGGGCTCGTTAAGACATTTTTAACGCTTCGGCGGAGGCAATGCTACCGGCCGCCAGCCGCGGCGAGAGGAGCCGTGCCAATTCGAGACAGCCGGCAAGGTCGGCGGCGTCGAACCGGCTCGTCCTGGGACTGTCGAGATCGATCACCCCGAGCAGCCGGCCCGAGTGGACCAGCGGCACCACCAGCTCCGAGCGCGAGGCGCTGTCGCAGGCGATGTGCCCGGGAAAGGCGTCGACATCGTCCACCAGCTGAGGCTCCAGGCTCGCCGCCGCGGCCCCGCAGACCCCCTTGCCGAAGGCGATGCGGATGCAGGCCGCCCGGCCCTGGAACGGCCCCAGGACCAGCTCCCCGCCGAGGTTGCGGTAGAAACCGGCCCAGTTGACCTCGGGCAGCGCCTCCCACAGCAAGGCGGCGACGTTGGCCATGTTGGCGACGGCGTCGGGCTCGCCGTCGGTGAGGGCGTCGGCGGAGGCAAGGATCTGGCGCCAGGCTTCGGCCTTGTCGGCGGCGTCGATGCGGAAGTCGTACATGGTCACTCCCCTCGAACGCACCGCGTCTCCCTGACGCACAGCGTCCCCCCGAACTTATTTCAGGGTCCAGCTATCCACCCACTCGGCGGCTCCGGATGGATGCTGAAACAAGTCAGCATGACGGCCTCCTTATTCAAGTCTGCCACCAGGGACGACGCGCTCAACGCGGAAGCATCTCGTGACTCGCCGCGTCGCAATCGTTACGGTATCGAATCGACGGCGACCGGTCCACGGTCGGCGTCACCCCGGGGGAGCGCGCCATGAGAAGATCGAACATCCTTGCAGCCGCTGCGGCCGTGGCCGGTCTCTCCGCCTGCCAACAGTCGGCGGCGAACAAGGCGGCCAAGCCCGATACGGCCGCCATCGAGACCCAGCTCAGGCAGGCGGAGACTCGGTGGAACCTCGCTTATGCCGACCACGACGCCGCGACGATTGCAGGCGCCTATGCCGACGACGCTGCGCTCGCCAATCCCGGGGCCCCGCTTGTCACCGGCGCGGACGCGATCCGCAGGGAAACCGCTGCCTTCGCCGCCGATCCCGCCCTCAAGGTCCAGTTCGCCAGCGACCGAATCCAGGTCGCCGCCTCGGGCGACCTCGCCTACACGCGCGGCCACTACTCGATGACGGCGACAGACCCGGCGACCCGCAAGCCGGCCGAAAGCCGCGGCAGCTATCTGACGGTGTGGAAGAGGCAGGCCGACGGCAGCTGGAAGGCGATCGAGGATTTCGTCACGCCGGGAGCGGCGAGGCAATAGCCTTCAGGCGGTTTCAGGCGGCTTCGGGCCGGCACGACGCGCAGGAACGGACGATTATTTCCGCCGGAACGCCGAGACCGGCCTGCAGATTCGCTGCGCGCCAGCTACGTGCCTGGCATCCGACCGCCATGCCGTGCGCTCATTGCAGGACCTCGGCGCAAGCGTTGCACATCAATCCTTCCTTTATATTCGCAGTTCCCCTTCGGATCGCTTTCCAGGATAATATTGAGAAATGTTTTGGGGAATTGCACGTGGCAAAATCTGAAACTTCATCTGCCGGGGTGAGTGAGGTCGCTTTATCGCGGCCGCCGATGATCTATTTCAACATAGGCTGGATGAAACATTACCGCGGGGTTGTGCCAGACGATCCTACGATTGGCGCGCATGGTTATCTAGCTGATCATGAGCACGGAGCGGAATCCTTCAACTTTCTGCGGGGAGGCGATGGTACCGTCCACGGATACCGCCCCCCAGGGAGCCGAGAACGTACGAACATCACGAAGCTTGGCGCCTCCTCGACGGCCGGCTCCTTGTCAGGTGTCCTTGTCGTGTGGCTCGCCAGGGAGCCGGCGAGCCGGAAGACGATGATAGTCGGCTGGTACAACAACGCTACGGTGTACCGCGAGGCTCGCGACGGTGGTGTGGATCTCAATGGCGAGCGGCATCGTTACTCTGCCGAAGCACGAACTGAAGACGCGGTTTTGCTTCCACCGGTGGCTCGCAACTTTAACGTCAGGAGCAGTCGGACCGACCCGGGTGCGGGTTTCGGCCAGAAACCCACTTGGTATGGCGCCGACGCGGTGGATGCGCGGGTGTGGGCGTATATACGGAGCTACGGGCGCTCGAAGCGCTCTGCAAAGCCACTGGTTCCGCCTAAGAACCTCGACCCGCAGCTCCGGAGAAAGGTCGAAAAGGCGGCGGTGGCGCATGCTGCGGAATATTATACGTCGGAAGCCGGTGGACAGCGACACGTGGTCAGTGTGGAGCCTCTGGCCAGGGGGTGGGACTTGGAGGCCTCAAATGGCGACGGAACCCTCTTGGTTGAGGTGAAGGGCCTTCTGAACAGTCGGCTTGTCTGCGAGCTGACCCCGAACGAATACGAAAAGATGATGCTGCCGGAAAACCGGGCCAGGTACGTGGTGTATGTGGTCACAAACGCCTTGGCCCAGGCCCCGGCCACGCCGCTCGCCTCGATATTCGGAAACGTCGGAGGAAAGGTGTGGCAGACTGCGGACGGCAGGAGCCTGTTGATCACGGAGAAAAAGGCCGCGGTGCTGTCGTGCGCTTTGCGGACCTGAGTCGCCGGGCGGCGAATGGCGAGGGGGGCGCGATCGCCATTTGAGCTGCCTTAGCGGGTTCATCGGATCCACCTTCGACTCCCGGAGAATCAGGATGAGATCCGGCAGATGAAGCCGCCGCCGCCACCGTTCGGCTATCTGCCCCGTCGTGCTGCCCTAGGAGCATGAGAATGCCGAACCTCTCCTGCCTCTGCGACCAGTTCCGCCTCGAAACCAGCAAGCGGCTAGGTTGACGATTCAAAACTAATCCAGCTTCACCTTCCCCCGCCCCTGCTTGACCGCGCTCCGGCCTTTCTTCTCGTCCACCCTTTTCGCCTTCGCCGCCCGGCTCGGCTTGGTCTTCACGCGCCGGCGCGGGGCGATATGGGCCTTGGCAATGAGCTCGGTGAGCCGGGCCCGGGCTTCCTCGCGATTGGCTTCCTGGGTCCGGTGGGTGCGGGCGGTGACGATTATCTCGCCTTCGTTGGTCCAGCGGCTTCCGGCCAGCCCCTTGAGGCGGGCGTAGACGGCGGGATGAAGGCCGAGCTTGAAGACGTCGCAGCGCAGCTGGACGGCGGTGGCGACCTTGTTGACGTTCTGGCCGCCCGGGCCCGTGGAGGCGAGGAACTTCTCCTCGAGCGCCTCCTCGGGAAGGGCGAAGGGCTCAGCAGTCGAGGACATCGCCGAATCCGGCCTGGATAAAGGTCGGCGGAAGCGGCGCCGTCGCCTCGACCGGCGGCTTGCCGTCGCGATCGACCCGGATCGACAGAGCGTGGAGGAGCATCGGCCCGCTCGAGCCGCCATAGACAGGGTCGCCGGAAATCGGAATTCCCAGCCCGGCGGCGGCGTGGACCCGGATCTGGTGGGTCCGGCCGGTTTCGGGGGAGAATAGGATGACGGCCCGGCCGCCCAGGACGGCGACCGTCCGCCAACGGGTGAGCGCGGCCTTGCCGTTCGGGTCCGGCACCATCCGCCAGCCTTCGGCCTCGGTCGAGACCTTGCCGAGCGGCATGTCGATCTCGCCTTCGGGCTCGGCGGGGGCGCCGTCGAGCACGGCGAGATAGGTCTTGGTCACCTGCTTGGCCTCGAAGGCGCGCTGGAAGCGCTTGTGCGCCTTGGGGTTGCGGGCGAGGAGCAGGCAGCCCGAAGTGTCCCGATCGAGGCGATGGACCGGAAGCGGCGCGCGCTGGAAGCCGAAGCGGAAATGCTTCAGATAATCTTCGAGGCTCTCGGGCGTGCGCGAGCCCGGATGCACCGCAAGCCCCGCCGGCTTGTCGATGACGATCGCCTCGCCGTCGATGAACAGCACATATTTATCCCACACGGGCCTTTTCCTTCATCGCAAGGCCCTGCCACGGTGGCGAGTGCGGCGCAAAAGATGAATCGCCGGGCGAAGCGACGATGCCCGCTCGCAAGGCCGAAAGGCACTCGACCGGACGGCCGTCCGCGAACTTGCAGCCATAACGGATCAATCGATTCTTTATTTCGGATCAATGCATTACTAAGGGCAAAGTCAATTTTCGCTTTGCCTTGAAGACCGCCGGGTGGCGGCCGTTTCTCGGTCACTCGAGGGACGGTCCGTTGATTGCCAGCTTGCTCCTTCTCCTGCAGTCCGCCGCCGTGCCCGGCCAAGCGCCGGTCCCGCCCGACGGGCCTTCCCCTTCATGCCAGACGTTCGAGTCCGCGCCGGAAGGCCAGGGCCGGGGACCTCGCCAAGGCGTAATTCTATACGTCGGCTGCGGTCAGGCGGCCGTGCGTATCGGCAAGGTCGAAACCTATCGGTCCAGCTACAATCCCCGGCTCGCCACGCTTGCGGTCACAGTTCGCGAGCCCGGGCGGACGCGAGTGCTGGTGGCTCGTGCCGCGGCCGACGGCACGATCGAGATTCAGGACGTCTCGCATGACCTGGCAAAGCTCGCCGGGCAGCCTTTCAACGTCGAGCTGCGAGGGCAGGAAGTAGATCTCGGCCGGTTCGCCTCCGATGGGAGCATCGCGGCCCCCGTCGCCGGCCGGCCGGGCTCCGACGCCCGGCTGACCCCGGACCATTACGCCCCGCCCGCGGCGGAGGGACATCGGGTGCCGTCAGAAGCCGGGCTCGGGAATTCGCCGCAATGAGCTCGATACGGTCATCGGCTCCGCAGGGGTTATCGTGGTTCCGCAATTGGCGACTGATCGCAACGCTGGTCGGGTTTCTTCTCTCGACGCAGGCGCTCGCGGACGTGCCCGCGCCGCCCATCCGTCAGAACGTCGACGCCAATGGCGTGGACGTCGTGAGCGGCCAGTTCAACACAAACCCGACCGACGTGTCGGTCGGGCCTCCCGGTCTGCACGGTCTCTCCTACACTCGATATTGGTCCGGTAACGGCTGGCGCCACTCGTTCATCGTGACGATGAGCGGCAGCGGCGCCACACCGACGGTGAGCATCGGGGGCTCTTCGGAAACTTTCACGCGGCTGGCCGTCACCAGCACCGGCAGCACCTACACGAACGACCTCGCCGACGGCGCTACGCTGTTTCGGGAGCCCGCGGGCGACTATGTCTATACCGGCCGCGACGGCACCGTCGTTCGGTTCATGCCCGCCGGCGGAGCGATGCTCGGCGGCTACGATTCCGAAATCGGCCGGGCGCGGTCGGTAACCTCGCCTGACGGCACGGTCATGACCTTCAGCTACAAGACCGGAAGCTATACCGTGCCCGCCCCCGGCGGAGGCACGTGGACGGTTTCCTACGCGCGTATCCAGTCGGTGACGAACAATCACGGCTACCAGCTGAAATTCACCTATGGGACGAACACGCTCAGCCAGGGGAACGAGGCGGCCTGGAAATATCCGAGCCGGGTCACGGGTGTCAACAACGCGGTGGAATATTGCGATCCGGCCGCCGATTCCTGCACTCTCGCCAATGCCTGGCCACACGCCGATTACGGCTACACCGCCGGCTATAGCGACGTGAACCTGACGTCGGTCACCGACCCGGCCAACCGCAACTCGCAATACGGCTATGACGTGGACAGGCTGAGCACGATCCGCCGGCCCGGCGCGTCGACGGACGACGTCACGATCCAAAATTACGGAACCGATCACTTCGTCAGCTCGATCCAGCGCGGCGGGCAGACCTGGACCTATTACAACAGCCTCGGCGGCTACAATTTCACAACCCGGACGGTGACGGTCACCGATCCGCTGTCCCACACCCGCACCGCCGTGTCGGACACGATCACCGGCCAGGTGAGCACCGACATGGACGAGAACGGCCGCACGACGACCTACGGCTACGATGGCATCGGCCACCTTTCCCAAGTCACCGCCCCCGAGGGCAATTACGTCACCTATACCTACGATGCGCGGGGCAACCGCACGTCCACCGCCGCAACCCCAAAATCTGGTTCCGGGCTGCCCACCATCGCGGCCTCCGCGAGCTATCCGGCCAGCTGCACCAACGTGAAGACGTGCAACAAGCCCACCACCACGACCGATGAGGCGGGCAACGTCACCAATTATTATTATAACGTCGACGGGTCGATCGATTATGTTGAAGCTCCGGCGCCCTCCCTCGGCGCCGCCCGGCCGCGCACCCGTTACGGCTATGGCAGCTTTTATGCTTGGACGAAGACCAGCGGCGGCACCTTCAGCGCCGCGACGCCGGTCGTCCTGCCGGTCAAGAGCTGGTCGTGCAGGACCACTTCGGGTTGCACCGATACGAGCTCGGACGCGGTCAAGACGACCTATGGCTATCAGAGCGGATCGTCCGCCGCGGGAAGCAACAACCTCCTTACGTCGACGACGAGGGGATCCGGGACCGGCACTCCGAGCGCCTCTACCTCCCTTGCTTACGATAATGTCAGCAACGTCACGAGCACGACGGACCCTCTGAACCAAACCGGCCAGATCCGCTTCAACGAAGCTCGGCAGGAAATCGCCCGCTGGTCCGCGGATCCGGACGGCGCGGGGGCACGCCGTCCGCTCGCGGTCACCACTCATTACCAGGCGGACGGCCAAGTCGACCTGGTTACGGAAGGGTCGTCGAATTCCGACGGCAGCGGCTTCACCGGCGTGCGGACTATCAATACCGCCTACGACAGCTACGGCCGTGTCACGTCCACTCGGCTCAACGACGCCGGCAACCCAGCAGCAACCGCCGCTTACTCGCTGACTCAATATAGCTATGACCCGCTCGGCCGCCGGGAATGCTCCACGATCAGGATGACCCCGTCCACCTACGGATCGCTGCCAGCGGCCTGCACCCAGGTGACCGCCCCGGGCACCAACGGTCCCGACCGCATAAGCAAGACTGTGTACGACTATGTAGGCGCGGTCGATACCGTGAAGAGAGGCGTCGGAACCGCGTTCGTGCAGGACGAGACCCATTTCACCTATACCGTCAACGGCCAGGCCAGCAGGGTGACCGACGCCAAGGGCAATGTCACCGCCTACGCTTTCGACGGTTACGATCGCCTGGTGCGGACCTGCTTCAACAGCACGATCGCGACCTGCACGAGCGGCTCGCCGGCCGATTACGTTGCCGTCACCTACGGGACCGCCGGCGCGGGCACCGGCAAGGTCGTCGGCACTAAGATCCGAGGCGATGCTTCTGCCGCCAGCATCGGCTACAGCTATGACCTGCTCGGCCGTACCACGAATATCGATTATCCCGGATCCGCGCTGACCGACAGCGACGTGACCTACACCTATAACAATGTCGGCCAGACGCTCTCGGCGACGGATTCGAACGGCCATGTCAGCACATTCGCTTATGATGCGCTGGGTCACGCGACCAGCCAAGGCGATGCGATTTCCTCGCGAAGCAGCCAGTATGACGCTGCCGGGCGGCGGACTCGGCTGACTTGGGCTGACGGATTTTACGTTACCTACGATTATGATTCCGCCGGGATGCTTACGGCGATCAGGGAAAATGGCGCGGCCGCGCTCGCCACGTTCGAATATGACGATCTCGGCCGCCGCACGAAGCTGATCCGGGGCAATGGTGTCGCTACCAATTACAGCTACACCGGCGCCTCGCGGCTAAGCGGGCTCGCATTCGACCTGGCGGGGAGCACGAACGACCAGACCAATACCTTTTCCTATAACCCATTGATGCAGATAACGCAGCGGACCTTTTCCAACGACGCTTACAACTGGAACGGCCATTACAACGTCAATCGTAATTACACGACCAACGCATTGAACCAATATACCGCCAGCGGCGCACTGACTCCAACATACGACGCCAAGGGCAACCTGACCTCCGCGGGTTCAACGGTCTACACCTACAACAGCAAGAACCAGCTGGTTCAGGCAAGCGATACCGGTAAGCAATTCTACTTCGATCCCGGCGGCCGGCTCGATACGATCCTGAGCAGTACCGGAACGGCTCTGACGGCCTTCCAATATGACGGCGCCGACATCGTCGCCGAGTTGGATCCGGCGGCAGGCAACACCGTCACAAGGCGCTATGTATGGGGCCCCAGCCCCGACGAGGCGCTGGTCTGGTACGAAGGCGCCGGAACGACCGACAGACGCTATCTGGTCGCCGACGAGCGGGGCTCGGTCGTCGCCGTCACGGACTCTTCGGGCGCCCCCCTCGCGATCAATTCCTACGACGAATACGGCATTCCGGGTCCCGCCAATCTGGGACGTTTCCAATTCACCGGCCAGGCCTGGCTGCCCGAGCTCGGCATGTACCACTTCAAAGCTCGGACCTATTCTCCAACGCTCGGCCGGTTCCTGCAGACGGATCCGATCGGCTATGACGACGGCATCAACTGGTACAATTATGGCGGCGCGGACCCCGTCAACAAGACCGATCCGACCGGATTGGCGACGGGCACCAACGCACCCTATGACGGCAACCTTTGCCCTACATGCGCCGGAACAAGCTCAACCGGAGGGGTAGTTGCAGCCACGGGTGAAAAAGGCGACCGCGAGAAAGGCACCAATGCCCAGGATTCGGATGGACTGATCGGCACCTTCTTCAAGCTGCATTTCTACGACTCAGCTGGAAACGAGATTTGGACGTCACCCTGGGGCTTCAGGCCGGAGCCCCTGTTTCAGAACGCCGATGCGGGGGGCTTCACCGGAGGCTTCGGCAGCGGTCCGGCGCAGGCGGAGGCGGCGCAGGAGGGCGATATCGTCGTCACCGGAATTCGTAAGGCTTCGGTTCAATTCCAGTATATAAGTGGGCTGGATTTGTGGAATCACTTCATGAATGGCAATGGTGAAACATTGTGCCTGACCAAAGCGCAATTTCGTCAGATTGTGAGATATGCGAGGCCGACGGGCCCCATGGTGCACGGCAAGGCATACTCGTCGGGTACGGTCAGCTTTTATGGAACCCCGCTGGGGTACGTATATGGGGGCGGCACGATGATCTATGAGAGCAAGTCAGGAGCTCCGGTTGGATTTCGCGATATTTATGATTTTGACTTTGCTTCGCGCACTTGGGGCGCCGAGGCCGCAACGACGGTAGGGATGCTTGGCTATTTGGGTGGCGGCACGGATTTCGCCTATGGCTACCCCTGCCAATGAACTGGACCATTGCTTTTGCGCTGGCCGCCTTCGGGCTAAGCTCATGCGCACCGCCTTCGAACACGCCTGAAGGCTTCACCGCCAAAACCGACATTCCTTTGTGCAAGGAAGCCCGTGTCGTACACGTCAACAAGAACGACCCGGCACGCACGTCCGGCTTCGTCGAAGTCTATCAAGCCCGCGTAAAGATGTCGGAGAGATGCGCGAAGGACTTTTACCGGGACCTGGAACGTTCCACCGGAACGCGTTGTCCGCCTCAAGGCAACTGCCAGATGCTCTCCCGTCGCGGCCCGTCCATCACCGTTGTGAGACTCGACGGAGAATATGAGATTTTCTGGGTTGGATAAGCGGGGCCGACCAGTGGCGAAAAATCACGCTCGCCGCGTCGAAGATTGATGGCCGGCAATAGTTGATTTCGAGAGGAAGCAGATGAACAGAAGATCGGGCGCCAGGCTGCTTCTAGCGACGTCGGCCCTGGCCATCGCGGCGGTCACGCACGCCGCCGGAACCTCCAACTACACCTACGACGCCCTCGGCCGGCTGGTCCAGGTGAGCCATTCCACGGGCCCGAGCGCAGGGATCGCCTCGTCCTACACCTACGATCCGGCCGGCAACCGTTCGAACGTCACGGTCAGCGGAGTGAGCGGTCCGACGGTTGCGGGCGGCGGGTTCGAGGCGCCGGAAGTCGGCGGCTCCTACGTCTATCGCCCGACCGGGAGCCCCGCCGCCTTCACCTATAATTCGGGCGTCACCGGCAACGGCAGCGCCTGGGGCTTCGCGGCGGCGCCGGAGGGCGACCAGGTCGCCTTCATCCAGACCATCGATTCACCCGCGACGGTCTCGCTTTCGGTTTCCGGCCTTACCGTCGGGTCGAATTATGCTGCGACCTTCTATATCGCGCTGCGGCCCGGCTACGCCGCCAATCCGATCACGGTGGCGTTCAACGGCACCGTGCTCGGCACCTTCACCCCGGGCTCGACAGCCTTCACCGCGGCGACGAGCGCCGCCTTCGCCGCCACCTCCACTTCAGGCACGCTCACCTTCACCGGCGCCAGCTCCTCCGGCGACACGTCCACCGCCCTCGACAACGTGACGGTCGCGGCAACGGCTTCGCCGCCGCCCACGCTTATGGTCGCGGGCGGCGGGTTCGAGACTCCGGAAGTCGGCGCCTCCTACATCTATCGACCGACCGGCAGCCCCGCGGCTTTCACCTATAATTCGGGCGTTACCGGCAACGGCAGCGCGTGGGGCTTCGCGGCGGCGCCGGAGGGCGACCAGGTCGCCTTCATCCAGACCGATTCACCCGCGACGGTCTCGCTTGCGGTTTCCGGGCTTACCGTGGGATCGAACTATGCCACGACCTTCTACATTGCCCTGCGGCCGGGCTTCCCCGCCAATCCGATCACGGTGGCGTTCAACGGCACCGCGCTCGGCACCTTCACCCCGGGCTCGACAGCCTTCACCGCGGCGACGAGCGCCGCCTTCACCGCCGCCTCCGGGACCGGAACGCTCACCTTCAGCGGCGCCAGCTACGCCGGGGACACGTCCACCGCCCTCGACAACGTGACGGTCGCAGCAACCGCTTCACCACCGCCGCCGCCGCCGCCGCCCCCGCCCCCCCCCCCGCCCCCGCCGCCGCCCCCCCCCCCCCCCCCCCCCCCCCCCCCCCCCCCCCCCCCCCCCCCCCCCCCCCCCCCCCCCCCCGCCCCCCCCCCCC
>JAXDPE010000064.1:0-16262 GCA_034668565.1 Sphingomonadales bacterium
GCCGGCAAAGCCAAGAAGGTCGCCCTCATCGCCGTCGCACGAAAACTCATCATCATCTGCAACGCCATCGTCAGGGATAAACAACCATGGCGCGCTTGACACCAAAGACAGTCGCTGAACTTGTTTCGGGGTCCAGTTTCGAGCATCGCGGACGTCATCGACCTGGATCCTGAAACAAGTTCAGGATGACGGCTAGGGACCCATGACCGAAACCACTCGCCTGACCCTGCGTCGCCCGGACGACTGGCACGTCCATCTTCGCGATGGACCGATGCTCGAGGCCGTGGCGCCCTATACCGCCCGGCAGTTCGCCCGGGCGATCGTGATGCCGAACCTCGAGACTCCGGTGACGACGGCGGCGATGGCCGCGGCCTATCGCGAGCGGATCCTCGCCGCCGCGCCGGGCTTCGAGCCGCTGATGACCTGCTATCTGACCGACGACGCCGACCCGGCGGAGCTGGTCGGCGGCTTCGAGGACGGGGCCTGGGCGGCGGCCAAGCTCTATCCCGCCAACGCCACCACCAACAGCGCTCATGGGGTCACCGACGTCGCCAACATCCATCCCGTGCTGGAAGCGATGCAGCGCGTGGGCATGCCGCTCCTGGTGCATGGCGAGGTCACCGATCCTCAAGTGGACGTGTTCGATCGGGAGAAAGTCTTCATCGACCGCATCTTCTCGCGGCTGGTGAGCGACTTTCCGGGGCTGAAGACGGTCTTCGAGCATATCACCACCGCCGACGCCGCGGATTTCGTCATGGCGGCCGGCGACAATGTCGCGGCGACGATCACGCCCCAGCATCTGATCGTCAACCGCAACGCCTTGTTCGCCGGCGGCCTCAGGCCTCACGCTTATTGCCTGCCGGTGGCCAAGCGCGAGGTGCATCGGCTTGCCGTGCGGCGAGCGGCGACGTCTGGCTCCCCCAAATTCTTCCTCGGCACCGACAGCGCGCCGCACGCCGTCGAGCGCAAGGAATCGGGCTGCGGCTGCGCCGGCATCTTCAACGCGCCCTTCGCTTTGGAGAGCTATGCGACGGTGTTCGAGGAGGAGGGCGCTCTGGACCGGCTGGAGGCGTTCGCCTCGGAACATGGGCCGCGATTCTACGGCCTGCCGCTCAACGAGGATCGGGTGGTGCTGGAGCGCGCGGACGTGTCGGTGCCGCTGGCGCTGCCGGCCGCCGGGACCCAAGTGGTCCCCTTCCATGCGGGCGAGACCCTGCGCTGGCGATTCGCCGGAGCGGCGGGGAATTAGCCGCCGCCGTCGTGCTGAACTTGTTTCAGCATGCAGTCCGGAGGCCGCCGGACGGGCGCAAGCCTGGACCCTGAAACGAGTTCAGGGCGACGAATCGGGGCCAGGCGTAGCGTCAACGTTAACCACTGGTCGGCCATGAACCGGGCCAAGGCACGGGGGGACGGTGATGCGCGACTGGGCGAGGCGATTGCGGCGGGATCTCGAGGCGCCGCTGGCGGCCCGGCGGATGGGGAGCGGGTGGTTCGCCGGATTCTTCGCTTTGCTGCTGGCCCTGTTCGGCCTCTGCCTGACCGTCTCGCTGCGCTGGCCCGGCCTCTTCGCGACGCCCGAGCTCGAGCGGCTTCGCGACTGGAGCGGCTTTCGAGGGCTCGTCCACGCCGTCCTGCTCGCCGCCTACGGGCTCGCTTTGCTCAGCCTGATGCTGCGCTCGCGCAAGATTGTCGGCGCGGCCGCCCTGGCCGTGGCGCTGATCGCCAGCCTGCTCGGCGGGGCCGACGTCCAGGCTCATGAAGGGCATTGGGGCCTGTTCTTCGGAGTCGACTTCTTCGCGGTGAACATGATCGCGACCGGGCTGATGTTCGCTCCGATCGAGCGATTGTTCCCGCACCGTCCGGACCAGCGGCTGTTCCGCGCCGAGTGGCGGGAGGATCTCTTTTATTACCTGGTCAGCTCGATGCTGGTCCAGCTGATCACCTTCCTGGCGCTCGCCCCTTCGACCTTCGTCATGGCGAAGACCGGCGGCTTTGCTGAGTTCCGAACGGCGGTGGCCGCCCAGCCCTGGGCCCTGCAGTTCCTCGAGGCGATGGTCGTGACCGACTTCGCCCAATATTGGTTTCACCGGGCCTTTCACAGAGTGCCGTTCCTGTGGGGCTTCCATGCCGTCCACCATAGCGCCAAATCGATGGACTGGCTGGCCGGCGCCCGAATGCACTTCGTCGAGATCGTGGCGTTGCGCGGGCTCACCTCGCTGCCGCTCCTGACCCTGGGCTTCGCGCCGTCGGTGATGCAGGCCTATGTCGGCTTCGTCTACGTCTACTCGTCCCTCGTCCACGCCAATCTGCGCGGCGACTTCGACGGTCTGGGCCGGTTCCTGGTCACTCCGCGCTTCCACCACTGGCACCACGCGATCGAAGCGGAGGCGGTCGACAAGAATTTCGCCGTCCACTTCCCGCTGCTCGATCGCCTGTTCGGCACCTACCTGCTGCCGGCGGGAAAGTGGCCGAGCGGATATGGAGTGCCGGAGGCAGTGCCGAGCGGCTATCGGGCGCAGGCGCTCTACCCGTTCAGGCGGCGGGCGGAGCAGGCCGGTCCCAACGCGTCATCCTGAACTTGTTTCACGATCCCGTCCGGAGACCGCTGTGCAGGTGGAGACTTGGACCCTGAAACGAGTTCAGGGTGACGCAAACCGCGGAGACAAACAAAAAGCCCGGCCGCCCATGAGAGCGGCCGGGCTTCTTTCGCCCCGTGGCAAGGACGTTACTGGATCGGCTGCAGGTTCACCGCCGCGGTCTTGCCGCGCCGGGCGGCTTCGAGCTCGAACTCGACCCGGTCGCCTTCGTTGAGGCTGACCATGCCGGCCCGCTCGACCGCCGAAATGTGGACGAAGGCGTCGGGCTGTCCGTCGTCGCGGCTGATGAAGCCGAAGCCCTTCATCGCGTTGAAGAACTTGACCGTGCCCTGGGCCTTCTCGCCGGTCAGCTGCCGCTGCGGGCCGCCGCCGCCGCCGGGGCCGGCGCGATCGCCATAGCCGCCGCCGCGCGGAGCGTCGTCGCGGGGCGCCCGCTCCTGGACCGGCATCGGCTCACCCTCGATCTTGAGATCGGTGGCCGAGACTCGGCCGCCGCGGTCGACGAGCGTGAACTCGAGCGGCTGGCCGTCGGCGAGGCCGGTAAGCCCCGCTTGCTCGACCGCCGAGATGTGGACGAACACGTCCTCGCCGCCATCGTCGCGGACAACGAAGCCGAAGCCCTTTTGGGCGTTGAAGAATTTGACCACGCCTTTGCCCTGGCCGACGACCTGGGGGGGCATTCCGCCGCCGCCACCGCCGCCACCGCCGCCGCGGAAACCGCCGCCGCCGCCGCCGAAGCCGCCACCGCCGCCGCCGCGGAAACCACCGCCGCCGCCGCCGTAGCCGCCGCCACCACCGCCGCCGAATCGGTCGCCGCCGCCGCCGCCGCGATAACCACCGCCGCCGCCGCCCGACGAGCCGCCGAAGCCGCCGCCGCCGCGCTCTTCAAATCCGCTGAAATTCTCGTCGCCGAAACCGTCGCGCTTGTCTCTGCCGCGCCCGCCGCGCTCACCGCGGCGCCCTCTGTCGAAACCCATGCCCGTATATTCTTTCCGCGCCCCTGCCTTGATTTGAAAACCAACGCGCGGGGCTGCGCGCTACGGTCTCGTACGCCCCCGAAATTGGCGCACTGCCCACTCCTATAGCTCAAAACCTTCCCAGCCGCGAGTCGCTTTTCGGAAGGGGTCTCAATGCTTGCGGACCAACTTGTGGTGGACCGCGACGATGAGGCCCCCGATCGCCAGCCCGATGAGTCCGGAAGCGAGGGCGCCGACCGCCCATTCGATCGCTCCGGCCAACGCCGGGACGGCGTGGCCCGCGGCGGCGCCGGCGTCGTGGAGCGCGTGCGCGATGGCGAAAAATCCGAAGGTTTCGAGGCCGTGGACGATGATTCCGCCGCCCACCCAGATCATCGCTGCAATGCCGATCACCGACAGCGCGGCCATCACCTTGGGCATGGCATGGACCAGCCCCCGGCCCAGGACCCTTGCGACTCGGCCGCGCCGCTCGGCGAGATGGAGCCCGATATCGTCCATCTTCACGATCAGCCCGACGAGGCCGTAGACCCCGATCGTGATCGCAACGGCCACCAGGGCCAGGATGATCGCCCGGGTCCAGAAGGGCTCGGCCGCGACCTCGGCGAGGGCGATGGCCATGATCTCGGCCGAAAGGATGAAGTCGGTGCGCACCGCGCCGCTCACCATCTCGCGCTCGTGATCGGCGCTGCCCAGCTCGGCGGCGTCCTCAGCCAGGCTGTGGTCGGGCTCGGAAATGGCCTCCCAGACTTTCTCGGCGCCCTCGAAGCAGAGATAGGCGGCGCCGAGCATGAGGAGAGGCGTGATCGCCCAAGGCAGCAACGCGCTGAGAGCAAGCGCGGCGGGAAGGAGGATGAGGAGCTTGTTCCTCAGCGAGCCTTTGGCGATCCGGGCGATGATCGGAAGCTCGCGGTCGGGCGTGAAGCCGGTGACGTAGCGCGGCGTCACCGCGGTGTCGTCGATCACCACGCCCGCGGCCTTGGCCCCCGCCCGGCCGGCGGCGGCGCCGACGTCGTCGATCGACGCCGCGGCCAGCTTGGCGATCGCGGCGACGTCGTCGAGCAGGGCGGCAAGACCGGAGGGCATAAGGGGCTCCTGTGGGTTCGGGCACCTCTGGCGGGGAGGCGCCCGTCGATCAAGCCCGCTTCCCTCGTCATCCCGGCGAAAGCCGGGACCTCGTCGAGGAAGGCTCGGCGGGTCTCCCCGAGGTCCCGGCCTTCGCCCGGGATGACGAGTAAGGCCACCAGCGATTGAGCGTTAAGGCGCTTCGGCCTATGCGGTGCCAATGACAGTCCATTTCCATGAAGAAGACCTGCCCGAAGGCGTACTCGCGCCCGGCCCGGTCGCCGTCGATACCGAGGCGATGGGGCTCCTGCCCGGTCGCGACCGTCTCTGCGTCGTGCAGATCTCCGACGGCCGCGGCGACGAGCATCTCGTCCGCTTCAACCCCGGCAGCGACTATGCCGCGCCCAACCTCAAGGCCGTGCTCGCCGATCCCGATCGGCTGAAGCTCTACCATTTCGCCCGCTTCGACCTCGCGATCATGCAGGCCTATCTCGGGGTGATGGCGAAGCCGGTCTACTGCACCAAGACCGCCTCGCGCCTGATCCGCACCTATACCGACCGCCACGGCCTCAAGGAGCTGATCAAGGAGCTTCTCCAGATCGATATCTCCAAGCAGCAGCAGACCTCCGACTGGGGCGCTCCGGAGCTTAGTGACGCCCAGAAGGATTATGCCGCGTCGGACGTCCGCTACCTCCACCAGATGAAGGAGAAGCTCGACGAGCGGCTGGAGCGCGAGGGCCGGACGGCGCTGGCCCAAGCCTGTTTCGAATTCCTTCCGCACCGGGCGCTTCTCGATCTCGCCGGCTGGGCGGAGGTCGACATCTTCGCCCATGTCTGAACTGGCCCCTGAACCGGCGTCCGAGCCCGCCGGGCGCAGGCGTGCGGCCAAGCGCGGCTGGGCGGCACCGGGCGGCCTTCACGACTGGCTGATGCGCTTCCTCAAGGTGGTGCTTCCCGCCGGAGTCGGGCTTCTGCTCGCCTATCTGCTCCTGTCGCCGCTCTCGAAGGAGAAGGAGATCAGCTTCCTTCTCGACAAGAACAAGGTCGACACCGCGCGCGAGCGGCTCAAGACCCAGAAGGCCGAATATCGGGGGCTCGACGACGAGGGCCGGGCCTTTTCGATCCAGGCGGCGCAGGCGGTGCAGGCCAAATCGAGCGATCCGGTGGTCGACATCGGCGGCATGTCGGCGCGGATCCAGCTCAAGGACGGCCCGGCGACGATCACCGCCGACAAGGCCCGCTACAACATGGACACCCAGAAGGTCGACGTGCTCGGCCCGATCCTGTTCACCGCCTCGGACGGCTACAAGCTCGAGACCCGCGACGTGAACCTCGACCTCAACAAGCATGTCGCGGTCAGCGGCGGCGGGGTCGAGGGGCAGATGCGGCTCGGGCGGTTCACGGCCGAAAACATGACGGTGAATCTCCCGGACCGCCGAGTCGTCCTCCAGGGCCGCGTGCGCTTGCATATGAATGAAGGCGCGCTCAAATGAGCGGGATGAAGCGCCTCATTCCCTTTCTGCTGCTGGCCGCCCTCGGGCCGGCCGCCGCCTTCGGCCAGGTTTCGGCGCTGAAGGGCCATAATTCCAACGCTCCGGTGAACGTCGCCGCCGACCGGATCGAGGTCCAGGACCGGGCCGATCGCGCGATCCTTTCCGGCAACGTCGTCGTCCGCCAGGGCGAGCTGACCCTGACCGCCCCGCGCCTGACGATCGCTTATTCGAACGGCAGCGGAGTCCAGCTGCGCCGGATCGACGCCAGCGGTGGAGTCACGGTCAAGAGCCCCTCCGAAACCGCCCGCGGGAATGTCGGCATCTACGATACCGAAGCCCGGCTCATCACCCTGATCGGAGGGGTCAGCCTTGTCCAGAAGGACGGCCATGTGAATGGCGGCCGCCTCACCATCGACCTCGATACCGGACGCGCGGTCATGACCGGCGGCGGCCCGCCCGGAATGTCGTCGCAGGGCGGACGGGTCACCGGCACCTTCACCGTGCCCCAGAAGAAGGGCGGCTAGTTTCCGTCGTCCCGGAGAAAGCCGGGACCTCGGGGAGACCCGTCGAGCCTTTCCCCGACGAGGTCGGCTTTCGCCGGGATGACGAGACACCGATTCGCCCCTTTTTTAAATCATGCACGAAGCCTGCCAGTTTACCCTTCAACCCGCATGGCTTAAGCCTCCGACCGACATGAACGACATCGCCGCCCTTCCCCGAGCCCGCGAGGCCGAGGTGTTCGCCGAGCTGGGGCGTGGGCTGTCGGTCGTCAGCCTGGCCAAATCCTACGACCGCAAAAGGGTGCTGAAGGACGTCTCGCTCCACGTCGACCGGGGGGAGGTGGTCGGGCTGCTCGGCCCCAACGGCGCCGGCAAGACGACCTGCTTTTATTCCGTGATGGGCCTGGTGAAGCCCGATAGCGGCCGGATCCTGCTCGACGGCCAGGACATTACCGGCCTGCCTATGTACCGGCGCGCCGTGCTCGGCCTCGGCTATCTGCCGCAGGAGACGTCGATCTTCCGGGGGCTCACCGTCGCCCAGAATATCAGCGCGGTGCTCGAGGTTTCGGAACGGGACAAGTCGGTCCGGCGCGAACGGCTCGAGCAATTGCTCGGCGAGTTCCATATCGCCCATCTGCGCGACGCGCCGGCAATGGCGCTTTCGGGCGGCGAAAGGCGGCGCTGCGAGATCGCCCGGGCGCTCGCCGCCCATCCCTCGATCATGCTTCTCGACGAGCCCTTCGCGGGAATCGACCCCATTTCCATCTCCGACATCCGCGACCTCGTCATCGAATTGAAGAATCGCGACATCGGCGTGCTGATCACGGACCACAATGTCCGCGAGACCCTGGAGATCGTCGACCGCGCCTGCATCATCTACGACGGCCAGGTCCTCTTCGCCGGAAGCCCGGCGGAGCTGGTCGCCGACCCCGAGGTGCGCCGCCTCTATCTCGGCGAAAGCTTCGAGTTGTAGAGATGGCCGACACCTTCGTCATTGCGAGCGAAGCGAAGCAATCCATACTGCGGCGTTTCCCGAACCTGGATTGCTTCGTCGCTTCGCTCCTCGCCATGACGGCCGGGGCACGGCGCTCATGAGCCTCGCCCCGCGCCTCGACCTTCGCCAGAGCCAGTCGCTGGTGATGACGCCGCAGCTGCAGCAGGCGATCCGGCTGCTCGCTTTGTCCAACCTCGAGGTCGAAAGCTTCATCGCCGAAGAGATCGAGCGCAATCCGCTGCTCGAAGGCGGAACCCCGGACGAGGCGCCGGACTCCGAAGCGCCTGCCGAAGCTCCGGAAGGACCGTCCTCGGCCGACGATTTCGGCTCGGGCGAGGCGCCCCTCGATCTCGACGTCAATGACGAGAATCTCCACCAGGACAGCGCCTCCGACAGGGTGCTGGACGGCGGCCTCGGAATGGAAGGCCTGTCCGGCGGCGGCTGGGACGGGGAGGGCCCGGATTTCGACAGCTTCGCGTCCGACGAAGTCTCGCTCCACGGCCACCTCCTTGCCCAGGCCGGGGAGCGCCTATCGGGCCCGGACCTCATCGTTGCCGGCCAGATCATCGACCAGGTCGACGAGACCGGCTACCTCCTCGCCTCGACCCTCGATCTCGCCGGCCGCCTCGGAGTCCCGTTGGCCGAGGTCGAGCGGATCCTCGCAATCGTCCAGACCTTCGATCCGACCGGAGTCGCGGCGCGCAGCCTCGCCGAATGCCTCGCCCTCCAGGCCAGGGAGGCGGACCGCTACGACCCGGCCATGGCCCGGCTGATCGACAATCTCGACTATCTCGCCAAGGGCAATTTCTCCGCCTTGAAGCGAATCTGCGGAGTTGACGACGAGGATCTCGGCGACATGGTCCGGGAGCTTCGCGCCTACGATCCCAAACCGGGCTGCCGCTTCGCCGGCGGCGAGCGGGTCGAGGCCGCGGTGCCCGACGTGTTCGTCGCCCGTCGAGGCTTCGGCTGGGCGATCGAGCTCAACTCGGCGACCTTGCCGCGACTGCTCGTCAACCGCCGCTATTATGCCGAGCTCACCGGAGGCGCCGACCGCCGCTCGAAGGCGTGGCTCAGCGAATGCCTCGCCAGCGCCAACTGGCTGATGAAGGCGCTCGACCAGCGCGCCCGGACCATCGTCAAGGTCTGCAGCGAGATCGTGAAGCAGCAGGACGGCTTCTTCCGCCACGGCGTCGCCCAGCTGAAGCCGCTGACCCTGAGGCAGGTGGCCGACGCGATCGGAATGCACGAATCGACGGTGAGCCGGGTCACCTCCAACAAATATCTCTCCTGCGACCGCGGGCTCTACGAGCTCAAATATTTCTTCACCAGCGGCATCCAGTCCAATGACGGCGGCGATGCGGTGTCGGCGGAGGCGGTGAAGAGCCATATCAGGGCGCTGATCGCCGCCGAGGATGTCCACGCCATCCTTTCCGACGACCAACTCGTCGAATTGCTCCGGGCCAAGGGCTTCGACATTGCGCGCCGCACCGTCGCCAAGTACCGGGAGGCGATCGGACTGGGCAGCTCGGTCCAGCGCCGCCGCCAGAAGGCGATCGGCTCCCACGCGGCGTGAGAAGCGTACCTGCACACTTATGAGTGAAACCCCTCGCATCCTCATCCTCGCAGGACGCCGTTCGGCGACTCTCGATCCGCTCGCGGCGAAACTCGGGGTAAGCCATAAAGCGCTGGTCCCCGTCGCCGGGGAGGCCATGGTCGGCCGGGTCCTGCGTATCGCCGCCGAGGCTTTCCCGAAATCGCCTCTGTTCGTCTCGGTCGAGGATTTCGCGATCATCGCCTCGGAGCCGACGGTCGCCCGCCTCCACGCGGAAGGCCGCCTGACCCCGATCGAGGCCGAGCACCATATCGTCGACAGCGTCGTCGAGGCGAGCCGGACGACCGGCTTCCCGCTCATCTTGTGCACCGCCGACAACGTGCTGATGAGCGTCGAGGGCTTCCGCGCGATCGCCGAAGCGGGTGCCGCTCCTGGGATCGACGGGGTCGTGATGATGGCGGAGAAACGGGACATCCTCGCCGCCCATCCCGACGGCCAGCGCCGCTTCTACGCCTTTCGCGGCGGCGCCTATTCCAATTGCAACCTGTTCTGGCTGAGCAGCGCGAACGCCTTCAAGGCCATTGAGAGCTTCCGCTACGGAGGGCAGTTCGCCAAGCGCAAGACCGACGCGGTCCGGGCGCTCGGCCTGACCGCTCTGTTCCTCTACGCTTCCCGCCTGCTGACGCTCGACGGCATGTTCCGCCACTTCTCGCGCCGCTTCGGAGTCGGCATCCGCGCCTTGGTGGCGAAGGACGGCCGGCTCGCCATCGACGTCGACAACGAACGTACGCATCGGGTGGCGGAAGAGATCATAGGGCGCGAAACCCGCGCCTGATCCGGCCGTTTTTCCCCGCGAAGGAGACCATCATGACGGACGACAAGAAAAAGGGCGATTTCAAGAAGGGCGGCAAGGACGACGTCGGCGGCAACAAGAAGCAGCGCGCCGACCGCAACGAGGACAGCCGCACCGGCGGCCAGAACAGCGGCCGGAACTAGAAATCCTCCCCATCGGCAGATGGGGAGGGGGACCATGCGAAGCATGGTGGAGGGGTAGCGGCACGGACTCGGGAGGCTCCCAGCGGACCCTCTGCTTGCTGCGCCATTACCCCTCCACCACATTGCATGTGGTCCCCCTCCCCATCTCCGATGGGGAGGATGAAAGTAAGGCCCCGGCGGGGGATGATCCGCCGGGGCCTAGTCTCCCGAGGGGCGAAGGAAGACTTAGAACTTCACGCCGACTCCGATCAGCGCCTGGTGCCGGGTGACGTCGGCCTCGTAGTTCGAGTAGCGATACTCGATCTTGCCATACATGTTCTTGGCGAAGTCATGCTGGTAGCCGACGCCGAGGCGGAAGCCGTCGAGGTTGCGGCCGTCCCGGGTCGTCACGCCCGCGGGGGTCGTATAGTCGAAGCGGAAGCGGGCGTTGGTGTAGCCGGCGAGCGCGTAGATCGTGCCCTTCGGCGAGACCTTGTAGCCCAGGCGGACCGCCGCGGCGAGATCGCGGCCGGCGTCGAGGCAGGCCCGATCGTTGGCGAGGACGACGCTCGACTCGCACTCTTTCATCGAGCTGAGGTCGGCGCTGAGGTCGACGCCGAGCTCGACCTTCGGAGCGATCCTGAAATCGTAGCCGGCGCCGAGGCCGTAGACGATGCCGCTGTCGCTGTCGTTGTTGTTGATGCCGGGGCCGTCGGCCCGGACATGGTCCCAGCCGCCATGCACTTCGGCGCGGAAGCCTTCGGCCGAAGCCGGGGTGGCGACGGCGGCGACGGCGGCCACGGAGGCCAAAGCATACAATATGGTCTTCATCTCATTCTACTCCCTGACCGCGCCGGCTTCGGCCGGGGCGGAGATTTTCGTCGATGGGTTGGATCTTTCCGGCCGCCTAGGCGAGACCGGGTCCGGTCGCCGCCGCCTTCCGGTGGGGAAGTCCGGCGGCGCAGCCGGGGAAGAGGGTGCCAGGCAGGATAAGGGAAACCCTCGTTTCACGGTACAGATACACAAACCGTCTCCTGTCTGGCTCCAGCCTCCCCGGCTGGTGACCCCCATCTGGCGGCCCGCTGTGTCAGCCGAATGCCACACCAAGTTGAACTTGGTTTCAATTGTTACAGGCGAGGGAAATGTCGCCGACCGCCCGCAAAAAACCGGGACAGCATACCTTTTTTGCTAGGCCCGCGCCGGTCCGCCCGAACGGCAGAAAAAACGTATGCTGCCCCGGTTTT
The DNA here is from genome assembly GCA_034668565.1 of Sphingomonadales bacterium. GTDB lineage: Bacteria > Pseudomonadota > Alphaproteobacteria > Sphingomonadales > Sphingomonadaceae > Allosphingosinicella. The sequence goes on from JAXDPE010000064.1 coordinate 11,395, forward strand.
TCGCCGCGTTCCTTGTCGCCCTCCCTCCGGCGTCCGTCGAGAAAAAGGGGCCAAGCGCGGCGCTCGATGCAGCGGGCGGGGGGCGAGACCAAAAAAAGCCCCGGCGGTGGTCACCGCCGGGGCCGAGTCTCCCCAGGGGGTCAGGGAAATCGTCAGGCCAGCCGTCCGATCATCTGGATCGGCTCGGCCAGATTGAAATAATTGGGCGAGGTGGTCATCACCGACTGGTGGAGGTCCTCGAATTGCTCGCGGGTGCCGTCGCCGGCGAGGAAGACGGTGTAGGCGAGGCGCCGGTAGCCGGACGGGACGCCCTCATCGAGACCGAGGAAGCCGCGAAGATCGAGCTCGCCCTCGCTCTCGATCCGGCACGAATCGAGCCTGATCCCGCGCACCGAGGCCTGGGCGACGTAGCCGACCATCAGGCAGGCGTTGACCGCTGACATCAGCAGCTCCTGCGGGTTGGGCGCGGTATCGGTGCCGAGAAGCCCCTGCGGCTCGTCGGCACGGATGGTGAAGCGGCGCGGAACGACCTCGCCGGCGAGCGTGCAGGAATCGATGGTCGATTCGGACCTGGCCTGGCCTTTCCAGTCGGTCCTCACCCGGAATGCGACCCGGCCCTTGCCGGGATCCGCGGCGACGGCCGCGAGGGTCTCGTCGAGCGCGCCGAGATCCAGTCCGTTGACCGGGGGTCGGGCGGGCGTGTCGAGCATGAGCCTGGAAATCCCCGATCAGCCGAAAGCCGGAGCGGCGGCGATTCGCCCCGCGTCGAATCCGGGGAGACGGACGTCCTCGACCGGCAAGGCCGCTTCGGCGGAGCCGGCGAGGACGCCTATGAAGTTGAAATCATGGTACATCGACATCCCTTCCAGGTCGCGCCGCTCAGACGAGCGTCGAGACGTGGGCGGGCTGCTGAAGGGCAAGGACGGTCACCGCGCCGCTGAGGACGGCGGAGGAGGATCCAAGCGCGGCCGCGGCGAGCAGAACGAGCTGCATGCGGCTTTTCCGGGCATTGATGGCGGTCATTTTCGTATCTCCAATATGGGTGCGGCGTCGATCGCCGCCACCCCGTCCTTCTGGAGCCGAGACTTGTCCCGGCTATTCCGAATCGCTGGGAAAATTGTGTCAATTGTTACAGAAAGAGGCGGTTTGTTCGGGCGGACGAGGCGGCTATACGGGGCCCGCTGGCGAATCCGGGGGGATGACGAGTGGAAGGGAGCGAGATTGCCTGCGTCGTGGCGAGCGTGATCGGCTCGTCGCTGAACGGCTTGCTCCTGCTCGACGAGAATGGCGACATCCTAGAGTTCAACCGCGCCGCCGAGGAAGCCTATGGCTGGTCCTCAAGCGAGGTGGTCGGCAAGTCGGTCTGGAGCCTGATCGATCGCAATCCGTCACGCGAGGAGGATGAGGACGCCCTCGAGGCCTATATCGCCCGCGGCGACGCGACGACCGGGCTGAGGGTGGTCATCGACGTCATCATGAAGAGCGGCGACGTCGTCCCGCTCGAGATCAGCGTCACCTCGCTCGTCATCGGCGGCGAGCGCCGCTTCCTTCTCAGCCCGCGAGACCTGTCGGCGCGGCGCGCCAACGACGAGCTCGCCGAATCGAGCCGCCGCCTCGAGCTTGCCGTCGACGGCGCCAAGCTCGGTACCTGGACCTTCGACATGGAGACCGGCCGGACCTGGTATTCGGACCGTTCCAAGGCGATGTACGGCCTCGCCCCCGACGCCGAGATGAGCACCGCGGCCATCCGCACCGCCGTCCATCCGGATCACTGGCTCGAGGTCTCCGAGCCCTATCTCCACGGATTCAAGCAGGACCGGGTCGAGGTCGAATATCGGGTCTGCTGCCCCGACGGGTCCACCCGCTGGATTTATTCGCTGGGCGCTCTCAACCGCGATTCGGCCGGGATCGCCCACAGCGTCAGCGGAATCCATCTCGACATCACCGACCGCAAGCGGGCCGAGGAAGAGCGCGACGAGGCAAGGCGGCAGCTCGACCTCGCCGTCGAGGGCGCGGGCCTGGGCCTATGGTCGGTCGATCCGGCCACCGGCGCGGTCTGGCATTCGGAACGGTCGCGCCGGCTGTGGGGCATGGATCCGGACATGCCGATCGATGCCGCTACCCTCAGGGACTATATCCATCCCGACGATTGGGAGCTGGTGCGCGAGCCCTATCGCGAAGGCTTTCCGGAGGAGACGGTGTCGCTCGAACACCGGGTGATCTGGCCGACGGGCGAGGTTCGCTGGCTCCACGCTTTGGGCCAGGCCCAGCGCGATTCCTCGGGGGCGGTCACGATGGTGACCGGAATCCACCTCGACATCACCGATCGCAAGCGCAGCGAAGCCGAGCTCGCCGAGACCCGGCGCCAGTTCGAGCTGGCCGTCGAAGGCGCCAATCTCGGCCTTTGGACGATCGATCCGAGGACCGGCGAGACCTGGTATTCGGCGCGCTCGCGCGAGCTTTACGGAGTCGACGGCGAGATGCATCTCGACGGGACGACCCTCAAGGCCTTCATCCATCCCGACGACTGGGACATGGTGGTGGAGGCGGCTCGCAACGGCTTCCCCAACGACGCGGTCTCGCTCGAGCACCGGGTGATCTGGCCCAACGGCGACACCCGCTGGGTGCATTCGCTGGGCACCGTGGTTCGCGACTCCGAAGGCGAGGCGATCCTCGTCACCGGCATTCACGTCGACATCACCGACCGCAAGGGCGCCGAGCAGGAACTGGCGCGGTCGCGCGACGCCCTCCACCAGTCGGAGAAGCTGGCCGCCTTGGGCTCGCTGCTCGCCGGGGTCAGCCATGAGCTCAACAATCCGCTCGCCGCCATCGTCGGCCAGTGCGAGATGCTCCAGGAGGACAGCGTCGGCACGCCGTTCGAAGTGCGCGGAAAGAAGATCGCCGCCGCCGCCGAGCGCTGCGCCCGGATCGTCCAGACCTTCCTCGCCATGGCCCGGCAAAAGGACGCCCAGCGCAGCCTCGTCGACCTCAACGAGGTGGTCGGCACGGCCCTCGAGATCGCCGAATATGGGCTTCGAACGGCGGGGATCGGCGTTCGGGTCACTTTGGGGTCGAGGCTCCCCAAGGTGCTTGGCGACCGCGACCAGCTCCATCAGGTGCTGGTCAACCTGATCGTCAATGCCCAGCATGCGATGCAAAGCGGCGAGACGTTCGACAAGACGCTCACCGTCCGGACCTCGGTCGGCAAGAGCGGCGAAGTCCTCCTGGACGTCACCGACACCGGCCCCGGCGTGCCCGAAAAGCTGAAGGGGCGGATATTCGATCCCTTCTTCACGACCAAGCCGCAGGGCGTCGGCACCGGGGTCGGCCTGTCCTTCTCGCACGGAATCGTCGAGGCCCATGGCGGCACCATCCTGCTTGAGCCGAGCCGACGGGGCGCCCATTTCCGGATCGCTTTGCCGGCGGCCGCCGAAAGCGATCCGGTCGCGGTCCCGATCGCCGCGGAAACCGCCGCCGATTCGTCCGCGGGCGGGAAGGCCCTGGTCGTCGAGGACGAAGCCGACGTCGCCGACACGCTTCGCGAGCTGCTCGAGCGCGAAGGCTATAAGGTCACCGTCGCGAGCGACGGCGCGGCGGCGCTGATGGCGCTCGACCGCGGCGATTTCGACCTCATCATCTCCGATCTTCGAATGCCGGGAGTCAGCGGCCCCGATCTCCACGCCCGCCTGGCCGAGACCAAGCCCCATCTCGTCGACCGGATGGGCTTCGTCACCGGCGACACGCTCGGCTCCAGCATGGACGATTTCCTTCGCGGCTGCGGCCGCCCCGTGCTCGAAAAGCCGTTCAGCAAAATCGGGGTGCGCTGCCTGATCGCCTCAATCCTCCAGCCGCGAGTAGATGCATGAACGATGTTTCCGCCCATATCGTGGTCGTCGACGACGACGAGGACGTTCGCTCCACCGTCGCCGAATATCTTCGCCGCAACGGCCTTTCGGTCAGCGAGGCCGACGGCGGCGCCGCGCTTCGCGAGCTGATGGCGAAGCGGCCGATCGATCTCGCTTTGCTCGACATCAACATGCCGGGCGACGACGGCCTCACCCTCGCCCGGGAGATCAGGAGCCTCGGCGATGCGGGCATCATCATGCTCACCGCCAAGAGCGACGACGTCGACCGGATCGTCGGGCTCGAGATCGGCGCCGACGATTACATCACCAAGCCGTTCAACCCGAGGGAGCTGCTGGCGCGGGTAAAGGCCGTGCTCCGCCGCGCCAGCCGGGGCGGCGAGGCGCCCGCAACGATGGGGAGCGAGGTGCAGATGGGCAAATGCCGGCTCAATCTCGACACCCGCAAGCTGTTCGAGGCGGACGGAAGCGAGGTTCCGATCACCTCGATGGAGTTCGATCTCCTCAAATGCTTCGCCGAGCATCCCCGCCGAGTGCTCAGCCGCGACCAGCTGCTCGACATGGCCCACAACAAGGAGATGGAGGCGTTCGACCGCTCGATCGACACCCGAATCGCCCGAATCCGCCGCAAGATCGAGCGCGACCCCGCCAAGCCCGAATGCCTGAAGACGGTCCGAGCCGCCGGCTACGTCTTCAACCCCGATTGCGGATAACGAAGCGCGGCCGACAGGAGCGCGACGGCGAATATGGCGGAAAGCCGCTTTGCATCGGGCGACGTTACGCATTGGCCGCAGGCCCTGAAATTTCAGAGAGAAGACACGAAGGGACAAGAAAAAGCTGGGTGCCCCGATGCTCTTTCTTGTCCCTTCGTCTCTTCTCTAAAAAATATATTGGCGACAAAATATATTGGCGACCCCGCACCCGTCGCGCTTCCTCGCGGGCCGTGAGAATCCATTTTTTTGAGGGAAGGCGCAAAGGCACGACGTAGAAAACGGCCTGCGTTCT
>JAXDPE010000065.1:0-72415 GCA_034668565.1 Sphingomonadales bacterium
AATGTCGTCGGCGAGGAAGGTCGCGGCCGCAGGCTTGTCCGGGAATATCGGCTTGAGACCCTGCTCGACCCGCGCTTGAGCGGCCGCGGGATCGCCCGAGAAGCGTATGTAGACGATCCTCTCCTGGCCGAAATCGTTGAAGTAAAAAGTGGGTTTGGGACCCTCCCTGACCGAAGCCTGGGCGATGTCCGGGATCACCCCGACGATCGTGAAAGGCTGGTTCCATCCCTGGTCGAGAGCGGCCTTCAGGGGCTTGCCGATCGCCGCGGCCGGACTTGCGAAGCCGAGCAGCTTCGCCGCCGTTTCGTTGACGATCGCGGAAGCGGAACCGAGCCGGTCGGGCGGCATCCGGACGAGGGCATCGCCTTCGCGCTCGTCGATCAGCCTTCCGGCGCTCGGCGCGATCCCCATGAGCTTCAGCCACCGACCGTCGACCGCCATGTAATCGAACGAGACTTCGCGCGGCAGCGACGGCGCCTCGACATTGGCCGTGGCTCGAACCAGGCCGATGCCGGCCTCGTCCTGGGCGGCGGCCGCTCCCACGATGTCGGGTTCGCGGGACAGCCGCGAAAGCAGCGATTGCAGGTTCGCGGGATCGACGTCGGGCGGGATCGATTTCACGATCAGGACATCGTTCTGGTTGAAGCCGAGCGGAGCGCCGTTGATCGCGTCGACCTGCTTGGTCACGGCGAGGGCCCCGAACATGAGGGCGGCGGCGAAGGCTATCTGGCCGGCCATGATCACTCGGATGAACCGGCTTCGGATCGCCAGGGCGGCGGCCCGGTTGTGAAGCGTCTCGGCCGGACGGATCGTGCTCGCGAGCCGATAGGGGAACAGCGCCACGCCGCTGACCGCGATCAGGATCGCTGCGATCACCGCCGCGAAATTGATCGTCGAGGCGATGTCCGCGAGCCCCGGATCGCCCTCGGCGAACTTCCCCCACCAGGGCTGGGTCTGCCAGGCGAGCAGGACGGCCGCCCCTGAAGCCGCGAAGACCGCGACCAGCGCCTCCGTCCAGAAGAGCAGATAGACCCGCAGCGGCGTCGCTCCGAAGAACTGGCGAAGCGCGATCTCCCGCGATCGTTCGGCAACCAGGGTTGCAAGGTAGAAGGAGAAATTGAACGCCGCCAGCGCGGCGAGCAGGATGGCCACGGCCTCGACCAGACGGACCCGGTCGGCGCTTATCAGCGGCTTGAACCCGCCGATCGGGAGCTCGTCGCCCGATGCCGACCGCACGTGCAGCTCGCCCAGCGGAAAGGCGCCGATGGTCGGATTCATTCCCGTCGAGGCGAGCTCCGGCGCCTGGCGGTTGAGTAGCCCGGTCGCCGAATCGCCGAGCGGCCGGGGCTCCGAGCGGACGGCCGTCTTGACGTAGAAAGAACCGCGCAGGTCGAGCCAGTCCTCCTCGGCCGCGGCGAGGTCGATAAAGGCCGGGGACCGCAGCGAGGCCACGGCATCGGCCTTGAGGTGCGAATTGCGCGGCAGATCCTCGAACACGGCGGCCACGGTCAGCGCTTTGTTGCCGGGAAGAATGACGGTTCGGCCGACGGCCTGAGCCGTTCCGAACAGCTTCTCGGCCGTGCTCCGGCTGACGGCGATCCGATCCGGCCTGGCCAGGGCTTCCTCGAGGTTCCCGCCCACTCGCCGGAGCGGGAAAATCCGGAGGAATCCCGGTTCGGTAAGGAGGGTCGTCTCTTCGAAATGTCGGGCGCCGACGGTCCATGGCTGCTTGCCGGTCATCACTCGAGCGCTGGCCTCGACCCCGGGCAGCCGGGCGGCCAGCATCGCACCCGCCCGCGCGCTGAGGCTCGCCGTGCGGATTTCCGGCGCGCCGGCGGGGGCCATGCGGGTCTCGAGACGAAAGACCCGGTCGCCGCCCGGCACCCAGCGGTCGTAGGACAGCTCGTAACCGGCAATGCCGATGAGGACGAGGAACGCGCAAAGGCCGATGGCGAGGCTGGCGAGCGCGGATCCGCTGGCCCAGGGCTTCGACGCGAAACGGCGAAAGATCGTTATCCCGGTCATTGAAGGGGAATCGTCAAGCCGGGGCCGACTCGCGCGCCAATCGCGCCGCCTGCTCGCGGATCGCGGCCGAGTGATCGTCGAACGACGCCTGCATTCGTGCGCCCATGAGCGGATCGTCGGCGAAGAGGTCGCTGAGGATCGAGGCGGTGCTCGCGACGTGCCGCCCTTCGTCCGCGATCACCTTGGCAAGCGCCACGTCGATCTTGCGCGCCACCGCCGGTTCGGGATGGGAGACGGCGGTCCGGATGGCGCTCAAATAGAATATGCTGTTGATCTCCGCGAAATGGGTATCCCACAGGAAGCTCGCGAGATCGCCTCGATATTGGGCGATGAACGGGTCGGGTCCTTCCTGGGCGAGGGGCGCCACCGTCTTTCCCGGCGAAAGCAGCCGCCGAAGGGCGAGGAACGCCTTGGAATGACGGACTTCATCGGCGACGTGGCTCTTCAGCATGGCGCGGTGGCGAGGCTCTTCGACCGTCTCGGCGACATGTCCGATGATTTCGACCCCCGAATTCTCATGGGCCTCTTGCTTGGCGAGGATGAAGGAAAAGCTATCCGGCCCGATCGTGGCGGGCACGGATCGCTGCATCTCGGCGACGGCGCCTGCGAACTCGTCCCAGTCCAGCCCGCCGATCGCCTCGGCGAATTCGGCATGGGGGCCGGGCGAAAAGCCGTGCAGCACGGACAGCACCAGCTCGGCCGACGGCTTTGCGAAGGCTTCAAGGGCGACGGTCATTCCAGAGACTCCGCCTGCGGGGGCGCCGCTCGGTCCCGGGCATAGGCCGCGGCCCAGCGGCCCGCCGCCTCGCCGGCCTGTTTCCTGACTTCCGGCACCCCGACCGAAGCCTCGGGATCGAGATCGACCCCGAGATGGCGCGCGACCGCCTGGACGGCCTCATCGGGGCGGGCCGCGACGTCCTCGTACCAGAGCCGCAGCGGCGAGACCCCCAGCTTCTCGAACAGGCGTTCCCATTGCTCCTCCTGCGCCTCGATCCAGTTTTCCGCCCGCCGAAGCGCGTCGAGGGAATAGTCGACCTGCTCGTTGGCGCCGTTCGACTGCTCCTGGCACCAGATGCCCGTCAGATGCGCCCGCGCATAAGAAACGGCGTGGGCGATCCGGTCGCGCCGCATCACATAGACGATCTCGTTGGGCAGAAGCATTTCCAGCAGGGCTTCGTTGCCCTCGCCGAGCTCGCGCAGCTGCATCAGGAAGGCCTTGAAGCCGAAGATGCCGTTGGGGGAGGTTCGAGTCGCGAGGGCGAGGCGCCAATGCTCGATCTGGCTTTCCGGGGAAGCGTGGAGATGCCCCTGATGGCCCTGGCTGGAGAAGTCGAGATATTCCAGCGGAGCGCCGAGACAGCCGCTCCGCCACAGGGCATGGCCGAGGAAGGTGCTGCCCGTCCTCGGAACCGCCGCGAGCATGTAGCGCAGCGACGGCGGGCGTTCGCGGCGCGGAAAGTCGAATTCGGCCTCATAGCCGGTGTCGAAGCAGGCGATCCGCCCGCGCCGTCTTGAAGCGTCCGGCGCCGCGATGACGTCTTCAGGCATGGGCCCTGGTCCTGCCCGCGAGGTTCGATCGGCCCAGCGTGACGAGCCGATCGGCCGACGCCACGGCCTCCGGCCGGTGGCTCACCAGGATGATGGTGAGGCCGAGCTGCCGCAAAGCGGCGTGAATCGCCTTCTCGTTGGCGACGTCGAGCTGGCTCGTGGCTTCGTCCAGAAGCAGGATCCGGGGCTGGTGATACAAAGCCCGGGCGATGAGCAGGCGCTGCCGCTGGCCCCCGGACAAAGCCGAGCCTCGCTCCCCGACCATGGTCTGGAGGCGCATCGGCATGGCCTGGATTTCGTCGAATATCTGGGCGATCCGGCACGCTTCCCAGACGCGGCGCACATCCGGATGCTCGTCGAACAAGGTGACGTTCGACAGGATGTCGCCTTCGAGAAGCTCCTCGTCCTGGAAGACAAAGGCGAGCGCTTGCTGCACGGAGCGGGGCGAGAGCCTTTCCATTTCCACCCCCGACCAGCGGATCGAGCCCTGGGTCGCCGGCAATAGCCCGGCGATCAGCTTGAGCAATGTGGTCTTGCCCGTTCCCGAGGGGCCCTGGAGCGCCACCATTTCGCCCGGCGCAACTTCGATCGCAAAGTCGCGAAGCACCGGCGCGTCGCTGTCGTAACCGAAAGTGAGGCCCGAGACGCTGAGCTGGCCGCTCAGTTCGCGCTCCTGGAGCTCGACGGGCGCGGGAGGTTCGGGCTCGACGAGGTCGGCGAGATGCTCGAGCTGGACCTTGATCGTTCCGACTTCGGCAAGCTTGCCGGAAAGAAGGGCGGCACGGTCGATGAGCAGCCGCGCGTAGAGGATAAGGGCGAACAGCGCCGCGGCGCCCGTAGGCCCGGCGGCGTTCGACGCCACGACATAAAGGGCGATTCCGACCCATCCGGCGTCGCTCAGGAACGAGGCGCCCGCCTCCGACGTGGCCTTGTACCAGCCCAGGTTGGCCTGGTGCATGATCGAATTGTCGAGCCTTCTCCCGAAGCTCTTCTCGCGGCCGGCGGTTTTTCCGAATTGCTTGAGGGCCCGGATCGACCGGATCGTCTCCATCAGGTGGAGCCTCTCGAGGGAGCGCGCGTGCACGACCTGGTCGAGATGCTCCCGCGACAGCAGCCCGACGACGTAGCGGAAGCTGCCCACGGCGAAGGCGACCGCCGCCGTCACCGCCATGATCGAAAGGCTGAGCGTCCCGATCGCGCAAAGGATCACCGCCAGCATGATGAGGTCGATGAAGGCGTTCAGATAATCGTCGCTGAGAACGGTCCTGAGGCGGTCCGTGCCTTCGAACCGGGAGACCACATAGGTCGAGTAACGCTGTTCGAAGAACAAGGGAGGCTTCGCCATCAGCCGGCCGAAAGCCGTAGTCATCACCGAGGCTTGGGTGAGGGCGCTGAGGCGGATGACAAGCGCGCCGCGGACGCCCCGGGTCGCGCCCAGCGCAAGCACGACGATTATCGCGAGGAGGGCGAGCGCCTTGAGCTTCCCTCCGCCCGGCCCCGACCCGTCGGCCATCCGCGCGACGAGCCACGGGATGAGGACGAGCAGCAGCTCGAGCGCGAGCGAGACGGCGGCGGTGAGCGCCGCCGGGCCGGCCAGACCCTTGCGATCGTGAAGCAGGTCGCCGAAGCGGAGCGGCTTGACGACGCCGCCCATGCTGTTGGGAACGCAATCCTCGAACTCGATGGCGACTCCGGTGATCAGCGGAGCGACCTCGTCCACGGTGAGCCGCCTGCGGCCATGGCCGGGATCGACGATATCCACCCGCCGCCCGTCATAGCCGACGAGAACGACATAATGGCTGAAGCCCCAGTGAAGGATCGCCGGCAGCTTCAGCGATTCGAGCCCGGCGACGTTGATGGCGACCGGCGAGGGGCGCAGGCCGAGCTGCCGCGCGACCTCGACCATCCCGTTGAGGGTCATTCCGCGCGCCGAGGGCGGGCAGCTCTTCCGGACTCCGGACAGCGAGACATCGGCGCCGAACGAACGGGCGACCATGACCAGGCAGGCCAGACCGCATTCGAAATAAGTCGCCTGCCTGACGAGCTCGACCGGGCGGCGGCGATTAGATTTGCGAATAGGCATAAGCGAACAGGATCAGGTCGAGCACCACCATGGCGACGACCAGGGGAGGGGACGGGAGCCAGTAGCGAGCGCTCGACACCAGATGATCGTCCGGCCGAAGCGGCCTCGCCTCCGCCAGGAAGAGCTTCGCCCAGCGGACGTCGTAGGGCCGCGAGGGTTCGTCGGGAGGCGGCTCCATTTCAGGCCGCCTCTTTCACCGGAAAGGCGGCCTCGATCGTTTCGCCCGCGATGCCGTTGGCGAGCATGTAGTCGGCGAGCCGCCCATAGACCCGCTTGAGCGCTCCGCAATAGACCGACTCGCGCCATTGGCCCTCGTTCGGGGCGAAGCGATGGCTGGGCTCGCCGCTCCGGCAGTGGCTCGCCCAGCGGCAGGAGCGGCACGCTTCCGGGTCGGAGAGGCGGAGGCCAGGCACCGGACCGTCGCCATAACGCTCGATAAAGTCCCGAAATTCGGAATTGCGCACCGTCAGCGTCGCCTGGGCCGGGGCGAATATGTCGGGCATCGACGTCCTGAAGCCATCGTCCGGCGCAATGCTCCCGTCGCTCGATATCCCCATCACGATGGAGTCGAGGGCCGGCGCGGTCGGTGCGCCCCCTCCGCGGGCGGCGCTGATCATTTCGGAGAAGAGCTTCACCGATATTGTCGGATCGTCGTCCTCAAGCCAGGCGTCCAGGACGTCGATCATATAATCGCCGACGCGACCGACGCTCGCGGGATGGACGGTCGACCAGTCTCCGTCGGGAAAGACGAACGAGAGGGAGCGGAAGCCGAGATCGTCGACCAAATGCCGATAGACCCGGCGGGCGTCACGCTCCGGATCGATGACGCAAATCACTCCGGGCGCTTCCAGGCGGCCGGAGTGATGCGCCTTGCGCAAAAGCTCGATGCCCTTCGCCGTCCGGGCATGCGTGCCGCGGCCGCGATGGTCCACCCTGTACGCGTCGTGGTAATCGGGCGGTCCGTCCACCGACAACCCGACTCCGATATCGTGGGCGCTGAAGATCTCGACCCAATTATCGTCGATCAGGGTTCCATTGGTCTGGAGGGTGAATTTCGTCGGCACCGGCAGGCCGGGCAAATCGAGCGCCCGGAGCAGTTCATCGAACCGCCGCCGACCGAGCATCATCGGTTCGCCGCCGTGAAGGATGAACAAGGCATCGGCGATCTCGCCCGATTCCGCCGCCCGCCGCACATAGGAAGAGACGTCGCGGGCCGTGTCGGCGCTCATCTGCTTGGGGTGGAATTTGAACGAATCGTCGGGCCCATTGAAGAAGTAACAATAGCTGCAATTGAGGTTGCAGACTTCCGTGACCTTCAGGATGATCTCGAGCCTGGGCTTCACCGTGATTCCCATCGACGACATTGGCGATCCGGACCACCCGGACAATCCAGACTTCCCCTGCGACATCGCCGACCCGTCATCCGACCGCGGCCGCGTCCTTCAGTCAATCCCAGATCCAGCGATCCTTGATGAAGCTTGCGCCGCCGGCCGGAACGTTGAGCTCCTCGCTGAGCAGTCTTTTCTTGAGCGGGATCGGTTTGCGGTCCGTGGTTTCTTTCGAAGCCATGAGTCATTCTCCCAACTCGAGCTTTCGCCCGCAGCTCGAGACAGCGACTTCCCGGCAGGAAAGTCGCTGTCCCTGCACCTTAGGCTAGACGTTCCAGATCCAGCGAGCCTTGGCAAAGCTCGCGCCGGTGGCCGGCACGTCCAGATCTTCGCTGAGCAGCTTCTGCTTGAGCGGGATCGGCTGGTCTTTAATTTCTTTCGAAGCCACGATTCATCCTCCAACTAATCAAGGGTTTCCGGCATTCTCCACGCGGGACAATCGCCTCCCGGAATGTAAGCCAAGGTCCCTGGTAATATCGTCAGAAGGGCCATTTCCACCGGGCCTTGGCGAAGCTCGCGCCGATGGCGGGGACATCGAGATCTTCGTCGAGGAGCTTCTTCTTGAGCGGAACGGGCTTGGGGTCGTTGATGTTCTTGGAAGCCATGAGTCGTTCTCCCACGTAGCCAAGGTTGGCGCGTTCAAATTGACAGGGCGAGATGCGGCCGTCAACCGAAGAGCAGCTTTGATAGATCAATATCTTGACCAGGGATTCCATTACCGAAACTCGGGCAAGCAGAGGTTAGCAAAGATTACTATCGTTTCGGACCTATTACGCCTCCGTCACGAACTCGCTTCGACCTGATGGTCCAATATGACTTGTCGAGGTCCGGTGCTCGTCCTAATCCAGGCTTGGGCTTGGAGAAGCGGCTGTGGACGCGTGGTCTTGGAGACCTTTGAGCGAGGCGTGGATCGGGACGCTGACGAGGCATCTGGCCGACTGGTCGCCCGATCGACTTGCGCCGCCTGTCGCCGAGACTACCAGGAGGGCTCTGGCCCGAGCCGTCGCGGCGAAAAGCGGCTGGCTCTATCATCCCTTCGTTTCGCCGGTCATTCCCGGCGCGGACCAGGCCTTGGTCCTGGACCCGGTCCAGGTTCCGGCATGGCTGGCCGTTCATTCGGGCCTCGGCTTCGAAATCCGGCTGCAGGCGCCGACCAAGTTGGTCACGGCCGGGGGGGATTTCGTGTCCCTTTGCGGAAAAGTCTCTTCCAAGGATCTCGCGGCGGCGGTCGGGCGGCCCCGCGCGGCGCGCAGTCCGCTGATTCCAATCCTTCGCCCGGGAGCGGCGACCGGTGCGCCCTGGGAAGAGGAATTGGCCTGCGCGGCGGAACGGATTGCCGGGCATCTTCCACGGGTCGCGGACTGGGTCGCGGGGGCGGCGAAGCTGGCCGGCATCTTGAAGCCCAGGTCGGGCGACGGCTTCGCGAGCGCCTCCTTTCCGGAAGTCCCGGGATACATTGCCCTCACGCCGTCCGGGGATGCGATGCAGCTGCTCGAGGCCGTGGTTCACGAAACCGCCCATCTCTATTTCTTCCGCTATGAAAGCGCTTCGCCCTTGGTCCGTCCCAGCGGCCGGCGCTTCGCCTCGCCGCTTCGACCCGACCCTCGGCCCTTGCGCGGAATCCTCCTTGCGATGCACGCCTGCGCCTATGTGTCGGCGGCCTTCGCCGAGGCCGAAGCCGCCGGGCTCGACCATCCCGCCCGATGCGCGGCCCAGCGGCGCGAGATGCTGGCGCTGTTCGAGGAAGCCCGTCTCGTCGTGGACTCGGCGGCGGATCTGCTGACTGCGCGAGGCGCCGCTTTCGTCGCGCGCACTCGCGATGTCGCCGAGTGCGCGTCGCTGAAGGCGGCGGCCTGATGGGCGGCGGTCGGATTGAGCCGTCGGCTGAAGCCGGGAAGGAGCATGGTTTCGTGGTGGAAAATGAAGCCGCGCCGCCGCTGCGGCTGAAAGAAGGGCTGCTGGTCCTCGGCCATGAGGCCGAGGGGGCCGGCGCGGCGAACCGGGGCGGCGGCGAAGTCCTGCTCGGAAGCCGGTTCGACGACGCCGTGCTGAAGACCGAGCCTTATCGTTTCGTGACGGCGATTTGCAGCGACACCGCGCGGCTGAGGGACCTTCGGGCCCGGCTGGGCGAGGCCGGCTTCTGGTCCGAGCGGTCCGACGACTTCTTCAGCCATTCCGAGGCGAGACTCTATCCCCATAACAGCGACGGATTCGGCTGGCTCGTGCAGGATTCCTGCCTGCGCTCGGTCCAGCGCTTCGTCGAGGATTGCTTCGGAGTCCCGCTTGCGCCCGACATGGAAATCGTGGCGCAGCGCATGGACCCGGGAAATCACAGCGGCTTTCACAACGACAGCCCGCGGCTCGGCTGGGAAACCCACCGCCTCAATCTGTATCTGAACGACGACTGGGAGGTCGACCGCGGCGGGCGCCTGCAGATCGCCTCGAAGATGTCGGGCGACATCGTCAGTCGGTTCGTCGAGCCGAGGATGGGCCGGGTCATGGCGTTCGAGGCTTCGCCGAATTCCTATCATGCCATCGAACCCGTCCGAAGCGGCGAGCGCTTTTCGATCCTCTACATGTTCTGGCACGCGGCGAACGCGCCCGGCGTGGCCAGGGCGATCGACTCGATGATCCGCGAATCCCGATCGGCCTGGCGGCCGAAGGTGGCGGAACGCTATGGCGCACTGACCGGCCTGTTGCAGTCCTCCGGCGCCGGGGAGATTCCGCACGGCACCTCGAACCTCATGGATCATCTGCTCGACACGAGCTGCCTGCTCCTGGCCTGGGGGCTGCCGGAGCATGTCGCACTTGCCGCCCTCGTTCAGGGAATCGACGACGATTATCTGGACGAAGCGGGCCTTTCCTCGCTCGGGCTCGATCCGGCTCTGGGCAGCCGCGCGGCCGCTCTGGAGGACGAAAGCGAGCGAGCGGCCCTGAGGCTTGCCAACCTCCTCGCCTCGGCCCCGCACGTGCCGTTCAGCCACGCGCGCTGGGTGGAGCGAAAGCGCGATTTCGGCGGCGGCCCCGACCTTCCGTCCGAACCGGCGCGGCGGGCCGCGCGGCTTCTTTTCGATCATGGCGGCGAAGACGGCGGACCTGTCCGGGCGAATCAGCCCGGTCGAAGAGATGTCGAGCCGGCGGTGACCTAGATCTTTGGCTGTTCGAGGGCTGGAGAGCGCTCGTTTCTTTTGCTGCAACTTCCCCAACCGAGTCTGTGATTATATTGATTAGTGTGAAGTCCGCCGCCTAACAGATTGACTCCAATTGACAGATGCCTAGGCTCACTCGTTCCAACCCCAACAGGAAGGTCGTGGCAAATGAAGAATTCCCGTCCGAAAGTGTTCGCTCAGCCGATCCGCAAGCTGTCCGTCGAGGAAGTCCAGGCGGTGTCCGGAGCTGGCCCCTACCAAGTCATTTCCGGCCCGAAGTCGACTTCCGACGTCGATAACCAGGGCAAGAATTTCAGCTGAGCGCTTGGCCCAAGCCAGCTTGGGCCGATCGTAGCCATAGGCTCGGGGGCTGCTGAAAGGCGGCCCCCGCTTGTTTTGGAGCATGAATGTTTTCGTTACGCATGAGCCTGTCCGACACGGACAAGATGCCGGCGGCAGACGGTTCCGACTTCGCGGTGGGCGACGGCAGGATCGAAGCATTCAAGTCGCTTCACATCGTCGGGTCTAGCGACGATCGGAACGGCCGCAGGTCGATCTGGTTCGGAGAGAATGGCGATCCGTTCGCCCACCTGGCGATCGAGCCGGCGGGCCGAAACGAATATACGGCGTTCATCGACTATTCGGGCGTCAAGATCGTCCTCATCGGAGCCCCCGGACAAAAGCGGATCGCGATCAGCCGGACTGCCGCGGGCGGATGGCCGCTTTATGTCGCGGTCGCCGGAGAAGAGATCGCGGCGTCGTGGCGGTTCGAACAGGCGGTGGAGGTGCTGGAGCGGCCGCGCCCCAACCTTCAGGCCTGCCGCTTCTTCCTCGAGTTCAACGGCGTCTACACCCGCGACCAGGTGATCGAGGGCGTCTACATGCTATGGCCGGGCGAAAGCCTGGAGTTCGGCGCCGACGGCCTGACTTTCCACAAGGCCGAGCATGACAATGTCGTCACGCCTTCGACCCTGACCAGCGATGCGCGCGCCACCGATGAATTCCTGTTCCTGATCGCGGACGCGCTCAGGCTGAACCTCGAGCGCTCGCGAAACCCGATCGTGGAGCTGAGCGGCGGCTTCGACTCGTCATGCGTCGCGCTGGCCGCCCGTTCGATTCGATCCGATCTCAATTCCTATGGCCTGATCCAGGAAGGCGCGGTCGGCCGCCAGCAGACCGTGCGCCGCGACGAGCTGATCGCGCTGCTGCAGATTCAGGACTCGACCTACCCGGCCTGCGCCGACCCTCCCTTCGCAGCGCTGGGGACCGTGTCGGAATGCAGCCTCACGCCGTTCGACGACATCTACCGGATGCAATCGGTCCACGGCGTCGAGAACCATCCCGCTTTTCCCTTCGACCTGCTGATTACCGGCCTCGGCGGCGACGAGCTGACCAAGGAAGACACCTTTCTTCGCGGCAGCCTCGAGCTGGGCGGCAACATCCCGACCTCGTCGATGACGGCGGCGGTCGGGCGCTGCGACATGTTCATGCGCCGCGGCATCTGGGTTACTCATCCGCTCGTCGCTCAACCGATCGTCGACTTCTGCCGGGCGCTGCCGGCGAAGATGCGCGACAAACGGCTACTGAACGTCCTCACTTTGGCGCGAAGCGGCCTCAGCGACGGCTTCCTGTTTCCCCGCTATTACGAACATTATGGAAGCATGATCCAGCGCGAGGCCTCGCTCTTCGATTTCGACGGTCCGTTCCGCGAGTCCGTCGTTGCCGATTACGGACTGGGGGATTTGAGCACCTTGCTCCACGAAGCGCGCGAGGGGACCCTCATGGGGCTCGACCACCCGCTCATAACCAGGCTCTGGCTGCATATGAAGCTGGAGATGGTGCTCCGCCGATACGTCCGGTAACCAGCCTGGCCATGGCATCTTCGAACCGAAACAGGCCCCAGCCGCCCGAGACCAGGCGAGCGCGGCCGCTCCGGCATCGCCGGCTGGCGGCGTTGCTCCCGGCGCTGCTTTTGACCGTGGCGCCGGCGAGGCTGGCGGCCGATCCTCTCAACCTGGACGACGTATTCGCGCTGGAGCGCATCGATCGGGCCGTCCTCTCGCCCGACGGTCAGACGGCGGCCGTCGTCGTACAGCGGGGCGCCGGGCCCACCGAAGTCTATGGCCGGGGCCTCTATCAGCTCGATCCGGGACGCGGCGACATCTGGCTGCTGTCTCTGAAGACGGGAGAGCGCCGCAACCTGACCCATGGAGCCGCCTTGGCGGCCGGCTATTGGTGCGCAACCTGGTCACCAGACGGGCGCAAGCTCGCTTTGCTTTCCACGGACGCGAAGGGCAGCGAGCCCCGCGGTGGCGACAATGTCCGCCTCTACGTCTGGGACAGCACCTCGAACGCGCTTTCAAGGCTCAGCGACGATGGCGTCATGTCGCAGTCGGTGGGGGGCTCGCCGATGGGGCGGGTCGACCTTCGAGGCGGTGATGGCGGCGGCGGCGAAACGCATCGATGCAGCGCCGAGCAGACGGCTCCCTTCGCCTGGCTCGACAATCGCCGGCTCCTCGCGGTCATGCTTCCGGCCGGGACCAAGGCCGCTCTCATCGACGCTCTGGAGCGCCCCGCCAGGCATACGGAGACGGTACGGGCCGAGATTCGCGCGGGGCGCACGCCGACCGTGACCGCTTCGGGCAGCGGCGCGGAAAAGACCGTCGGCGATCCGGCTGTTGACACTGCGCGGGTCCGCCTCTTCGACCTTGGGGCAGGCTCGTCCGCCACGATCGCGGCGCTCCCCACCTATCCGTTTCGCGGCGATCTCAGCATCGTCATCGCGCCCGACCTGCGGCGGATCGCGGTCATGGCGACCGTCGGAACGATAGCCGCGGATCAGCGGGCGCTGGGGGGCTCCGTAGACCCGGCCTGGACGGTCGAGAAACGGCTGGGGTTCGTTGAGCTTGAACCGAACGCCCCGTTGCGCTGGGTTCGCGGGTCCGCCGACAGCCGCTACCCGCTGGAGCTGTACGGCTGGTCGCCGGACAGCCGGCGGGTCGCATTTCGCGGCCGCCCGGATACCCGGACCACGACCACGCCCCTCTTCGTTGCGGACGCCGCGCAAGCAGTCGCGACGGGGGCAGGGCCGCCGGGAGTTTCCGCCGGAGGGGACAGCGCCTCATCCGAAGCGTGGCATGAGCCAGATGTCCTGTGGCTCGACGAGCGGCGCCTGCTGGCGCGCCTTTCGGGTTCGCGCGGCGACTGGTGGCTGGTCGAGGCCGACGGCAAGGGCTCCGCCAATCTGACTGAGGATATCGCCGCGCCACCCTCCCAGTTCCGGCGAGATTCGCAAGGAGCGCTCGTCGGTCTGGCCGGCGACCGGCTTCTCCGCTTGTCGTCCACGGCTTCGCGCCTCGAGGCGGTGAGCACGGATCCGATGTTCGCGAGCGAGGCCATGCTGTGGCCGGCCGCAGGGGGCGCTCCGACCTCCAGCCTGGTCGTCGCAAGTCGCGCGCCCGACGGTGGCCAGCGGCTGCGCCAATTGTCGGCCCAAAATGGCCGCCCCCTCGCCAAGCCGCTCGCAATCCCGGCCAAGGCCCAATTGCTTGACTCGAACGGAGAGTCGCTTCTCTGGCAGTTGCCCAGGCAGGACGGTCTATTCCTGCAGCGGACCTCGTTTCGCGAGAGCCGTTCGCAAGACCTGCTGACGCTCGACCGGAATCTCGGCCGGGTCCAGTGGGGAAGGACTCTGCTGATCGATTATAACGGTCTGGACGGTCAGCCGCTGAAGGGCGCCGTAATCCTTCCGCCGGACTATACGGCCGGCCGCAAATATCCGGTGATCACCTGGGTCTATGCCGGCTACCAGGTGCGCAATCTCGACGATTACTGGCTCGATCCCTATTTGCCCGCTTTCTACAACCTGCAGCTTTACGCCGCGAAGGGCTATATCGTCCTCGCTCCCTCGATGCCGCTCAACCGCGCGGAGCCGAAGAACGACATGTACCTGGAGCTTCCCAAGGGCGTGCTGCCGGCCGTCGACAGGCTCGTCGCGCTCGGGCTGGCCGATCCCGACCGCGTCGGGCTGATGGGGCAGAGCCGCGGCGGTTACAGCGTCTACGGCCTCGTCACCCAAACCCGCCGCTTCAAGGCGGCCGTCGCCATGGCCGGCTTCACGGACCTCGCCGCAATGGCGCTTCAGTTCGATCCCGCCGCGCGCGGTTATTCCGGCATCGAGCATGAGAAGTCGGACAATTGGTGGATCGTCGGGCAATGGGGCCTGCCACCGATCCCTTCGGACGATTATGCGCGCTATTGGCGCAACTCGCCGCTCGCTTATGTCGACCGCGTCGAGACTCCGCTTCTCCTCGTCCACGGCGAATATGACATTCGCGACCCGATTGGCCAGGCCGACGCCTTCTTCTCGGCGCTTTACGACAAGGGCAAGACGGCGCGGCTGCTGCGCTATTGGGGCGAGGATCACGGGCTCAGCGAGTCGCCGGCGAACGTTCGGAACATCTTCGAGGAAACGATCCGCTGGTTCGACAAATATCTGGCGGCGGAGCCGGCCGCGGCTTCGTCGGGCGCCGCCGCCGCTCCCCGCGGCGGCGGCTGAGGGGGCCATGGAGCAATCGCCGCTCTTTCGCGAGGAGATGCTCCAGGCGCGCAAGCGCCGCCTGCCGGGGGAGCTGGTCGCGCTTCATTCGATGCGCCACTGGGTCCTGATCGGCGGCTTCATCGCCGTCCTGGCGGCGCTTCTGGTCTGGGCGGCGCTGGCCGAGTTCGCCCGGATCGAGGTCGTTCCGGGATTGGTCGCGACTCGAACGCCCGTCGTCAGGATTGCCGCCGACCGGGGCGGCACGGTGCAGCAGCTCAACGTCCGCGAGGGTCAGCCGGTAACCCGGGGGGACCTTCTCCTGGTAGTCAATACCGAGCAGGGGCGGTCGGCTCCCGGGTCGCGGGAGGCCGCCGACGTTCGTCTCAGCGCCGAGTCCGAGCGGCTGGCGCAGGAGCAATTGAGCGTCGAGGCGGCTCGTGCCGAAGCCGCTCGCCAAGGGCTGGCGGCGACGATCACCGGCCTGAGCGATCAGATGCGGCGCCTGTCCGCCCAGATTGCGGTCCAGGCCAAGCTCGTCGCTTCGTCTCAGGCGATGCTCGAATCCGTCAGGGGCATTCACGATCGCGGTTACATTTCCCGCCAGGAGTTCGAGCGGCGCGCCGCCGAGGCGTTGCGCAACGAGCAGCAACTCGACGAGCTTTACGGCCGCCTCGCATCGACCCGGATGGAGCTGGCGCGGGCGCGGGCGCAGATGCGCGCCGGTCCGGCCGATGAAGCCCAGAGACGGGCCGCTTTGTCATCCTCACTCAACAGCGCGAACCGGTCCCGTCTCGCGGCGGAGAGCCTTGCGAGCTACGCCGTCCGGGCCAGCGGCGACGCCACGGTTACCGCCGTTCAGACCGCGGTCGGCGACCGGGTCCAGGCGGGCAGCGCCTTGCTCGCGCTCGTGCCGCGCGGGTCGGGCCTCAGGCTCGAGGCTTTCGCCCCTTCCAGGGCCGCCGGAATGGTCGGCCCCGGCCAGCGGGTGCGAATCCGCTACGACGCCTTTCCATCCGACCGGTTCGGGACATTCGGCGGCACGATCGAGAGCGTCTCGGCCGTGCCGCTCCTGCCCGGGGACGGGCGGGCGGCGATCAAGCTCAGCGAACCCACTTACCTCATCTTGGTCCGGCTCGACGACACGGCCGTCGCTTCGGGCGCGCAGCGGGTGGCGCTGAGAGCCGGAATGCGGGCGGAAGTCTCGCTGATTTTGGAGCGGAGAAGCGTCCTGGCTTCCGTGCTGCCGGCCGCACTCACCGGGCGCCGATAGGTGGCGGCGATGGACCATCTCGGCCTGCTCACGATCTTCGGCAACGGCCGGGCCCGGCCGGTCCTCCAGTCGGAGCCGGCGGAATGCGGCCTCGCCTGCCTTGCCACGGTCGCCGCCTATCACGGCTTTGAGACTGACATGGTCTCGCTTCGAGCCCGCTTTCCGATCTCGCTCAAGGGGACGACCCTCGCCACGATCATCCGGATCGCGGAAGCGCTGGGTCTTTCGTCCCGTCCGCTTCGGCTCGAGCCGGAGGCCTTGGAGCAGATCGCCCTCCCGGCCATCCTCCACTGGAACCTCGAGCATTTCGTCGTCCTCACCAAGATCGGTGGGCGCCCGGGGGCGGAGCGCTACTTCATCGCCGATCCGACCATCGGCGAGCGTGTCCTGAGCGTGGCCGAGCTTTCCCAATGCTTCACCGGGGTCGCCCTCGAGCTGGTCCCCGGCCCCGACTTCCAGACCGGCGACGAGCGGGCGAAGCTCAAATTCCATCACCTCTGGTCGCAGACTCGCGGCCTCGGCGGCGCCGTGGGCCAGATCCTCGCGCTTACCTTGGTCATGCAGGCGGTGATCGTCGTCACCCCCTTCTTCACCCAATATGCGATCGACACCATTCTTCCTTCGCACGAGCAGGGGCTGCTCGCCGCGCTCGCCGCCGGCTTCCTGATCGTTGCCCTGACCGGGATCGCCGCTTCGCTGCTGCGCGGCTACCTGCTCACCAACCTCGGCCAGTTGCTGGGTTACCAACTGGTGGTCAACGTCGCCCGGCATCTCTTCCGGCTGCCTTTGTCATGGTTCGAGAAGCGCCAGGTGGGCGATCTGCTTTCGCGCCTGGAATCGACGCTTCCCCTCAGCGAGTTCCTCAGCCGGACCCTGTTCGCCTCGCTTGTCGACGGAGTGATGGCGCTCGTCACGCTCAGCCTGATGTTTTTCTATTCGACCAGCCTGAGCTTCATCGCCCTCGGCGCGGTCGGGGTCTACGCGGCGGTCCGGCTGGGCCTGCTTCCCGCCTACAACCGCCGTCTCGAAGAATCGCTGGTCTCGCGCGGCCGCGAAAATGGCGTGATGATCGAGAATCTCGAAGGCATCGCCGGGATCAAGGCGTTCGGGCTGGAGGCGGAGCGCCTCGCCATCTGGATCGGCCGCAAGGCCCAGGCGGTCAACCGGGGAACGGCGACCGCCCGAATCCAGACCCTGTGGGAAATACTCGATCCGTCCGTGCGGGCGCTGGAGAACGTGCTGTTCATCGTCGTCGGGGTGGCGATGGTGATGGGCGGCTCGCTGACGCTCGGCATGCTGTTCGCCTTCGCCGCCTACAAGCAGGCGTTTCTCAGCGCATCGGTGAACCTCGTCCAGCTCGCCGGCACCTATCGGATGCTCGATGTCCATCTCCACCGGATCGCCGACGTCGCCCTGACGGCGCCGGAGCCGCTGCGCGATTCGGAGACGATCGACCGCCGGCCGTTCGACGGGAGCGTCGAGCTTCGCAACGTCACCTTCAGCTACGGCACCGGCGAAGCGCTGGTGCTGGAGGATGTCAGCCTCAGGGTCGAGAACGGCGAGACGCTCGCCATCATCGGCCGTTCCGGGTCCGGCAAGACGACGTTGCTGAAGGTAATGCTCGGGCTTCTCGAGCCCGCCTCCGGCAAGGTGCTCATCGACGGAATACCCCTGAGCGATTTCGGGCCCAGGGCCTGGCGGCGCCAGATCGGCTACGTCGCCCAAAGCGACGTGCTCTTTTCCGGAACCGTCGCTCAGAACATCGCCTTCTTCGACTCCGCTCTGGACCTCGACCGGGTCGAGGCCGCCGGCCGCGCCGCCGTCATCCACGACGACATCATGAAGATGCCGATGCGCTACGAAACGCTCGTCGGCGACATGGGCTCGACGCTTTCGGGCGGGCAGAAGGCCCGAATCCTGTTCGCAAGGGCGCTTTACCGCAATCCGCGCGTCCTCGTCATCGACGAGGGCAGCGCCCATCTCGACGTCGACACCGAGCAGAAGGTGAACCAATCGATCAAGAGCCTCGGCATCACCCGCATCATCGTTTCCCATCGGCCGGAAACGATCGCTTTGGCCGACCGGTCGATCGCCCTCGTCGGCGGCAGGATCGAGCCGGGCAGCGCCGGGGATAGGCGGTCCTAGGGCTTGATCGCCTTTGACCGAACCGTCATTGCGAGGAGCGCAGCGACGAAGCAATCCAGCGGGATTGCCAGGCTGCACTGGAATTGCTTCGCTTCGCTCGCAATGACGGAGTGAAACAGTCAAAGGCGATCATGCCCCGGGCATCGTCAGGGAAAGGCGGGCAGCAAGCTTCCCTGATCCTTCTCCTGCCTCGGACGGCCGGTTTCCTTATCCAGTTCAACCAGCTTTCCCCGGTCTGCAAAGTAGATCCGGTCGGCCGCGGAGATGGTTTCCGCGCGGTGGGCGATCACGATGCGCGTGATCCCCATGCCGGCGATGGCCTGGTTGACGATGGTTTCGGTTCGGGCGTCCAGGTGCGCGGTGCCCTCGTCCATGACGAGCAGCCTCGGGGCTTTGTACAGCGCCCGGGCCAGCAGGACGCGCTGCTTCTGCCCCCCGGACAAGGTGGATCCCATGTCGCCGACCAGCGTCCCGTAGCCCATCGGCATCTGCATGATGTCGTCGTGAACCGCGGCGGCGGCGGCCGCGAAGTGGATCCGCTCCATGTCCGGCGAGTCGTCGAACAACGCGATATTGTCCGCGAGCGAGCCGGCGAACAGGCTGTCGTCCTGGAGGACCGCGCCCACCTGCTCATGATAGGATTTGTATCCGAATTGGCTGAGCGGCTGCCCGTCGACGAGCATCTCGCCCATGTCCGGCTCGATCAGTCCCAGGAGGATCTTGACGAGGGTGGATTTGCCGCCGCCGGACGGGCCCGTGATCGCGATATGCTCCCCGGGCTCAACGGTCAGGTCGATGCCGTTCAGGACCACGGGATCGGTGGCCGAATAGCGGTAGATCACGCCTTTGAGCTCTATCCGGCCCGCCAGCTCCGTCTCGGTGGTCGCGCTCGGGCCGACGCTGACATCGTCCTCCGATTTGGCGATGTCCGACAAGCGTTCGAGGTGAAGCCTCAGCATCCGGAAGGCGACCGCCTGGTCGATCAGCGATGCCGCTTTGTCCATGAACTGCGCCTTGTAGGCGAGATAGGCGAAGACCATGCCGATGCTGAAGCCGCCCGAAATGACGAACCCGATCGCCACCCAGATCGTGATCACCGATTCCAGGCCGACGATCAGCGAATTGGCGGCCGCCTGCCACAGGCCGATGCGCGCGGATCCGACTCCCGCATTGACCGCGTCGGTAAGCTTGGTCTGCCACAAGGCATGACGCGCCACTTCGCGGTTGAACAGCCGAAGCGTGGTGATTCCGCGAAGCGACTCGATCATCGTCGATTGCTCTTTCGACCGGGTCACGATCTCGGCTTCGCGGGCCTGGCGTTCGAAGGAGAAGGAAACCAGCCGGACGACCAGATAGAGCGAGAAGGAGACGAGCGCGATCAAGGCGAGCGTCGCGCTGTAGAAGAACATGACGGCAAGGGTCAGCACGGCGAGCATTCCGTCGACGACCGCCGCCACGGTTCCCTGGGTCAGCGCGTCCTGGATCGGCTGGATCGATTGAAAGCGGGACAGGACGTCGCCCACGTGACGCTTTTCGAACCAGGATACGGGCAGCCGAAAAAGCTTGCGCGCAATGTTGGCGGCGATCCCGAAGCTTAAAGACGTCCCCGCCGCCAGCAGAACGAACGAGCGAAGCAGGGTGGTTCCGACGTGAATCAGGGTAAAAAGGCCGAAGCCCAGCGCGAGAACGGTGAGCAGATCGTGGTCGAGAGCGGGAAGCGCCTGATCGATCGCGACCTGCATATAATAAGGCGAGGCGAGCACGAACGCCTGCAGGACGACGCTGAGCACCAGGGTCTGGATGAGCGCGCGTTTGAGGCCGCTCACCCGGCGCCAGAGCTGGGAAAGCTTGAGCTGGTCGCGCTTGTCGGCGGGTTCGAAATTATCCGCGGGACGCAGCTCGAGCGCGACGCCGGTGAAGAAATCGGAGAGCTCGGCCAATCGATACCATTTGGACGTGCCTTCGGGGTTGTGGATCAAGGCCTTGCCGCGAGCGACCTTTTCAATGACCACATAGTGGGTGAGATCCCAATGGAGGATCGCCGGCAGGTTGAGATTGGCGACCTCCTCCAGCGGAAGCCGAACCGCGCGCGGCGCGAACCCCATCTGGTCGGCGACGGCGATCAGGGATTTGAGCGCCGCGCCCCGCGAGGAGGGTTGGAAGCGGCGGCGAAGCGAGCCGAGGTCGATATGGAGGCCGTGGAAGTTCGCGACCATGGCGAGGCAGGCGAGGCCGCATTCGGAAATTTCGGTCTGGCGGACGAGGCGGACTCGCGACCGGCTCCAAAAGCCCAATTGAAGGTCGCTCATGCGATGCCCTTCAACGGCCGCGGACAGCGAACAGGGGTTCGAACAGCCACCGGAGGAGGCTTTGTTTTTCCGTGACGATGCGTGCGCTCAGTGACATTCCCGGAAGCAAGGGCTGGCGGCGCCCGAAAGCGAGTACCCAAGGCTGGGTCAGCTCGGCGGTGAGGAGATAAACCGGCGTGACCTTGCCGTCGGGACCGGTCCTTGGGATCGCCACCGACGATATCTCGGAAATCCTCGCCGCGACGGTGCCGTACCGCTGGTAGGGAAAGGCATCGACGGCAAGCCGGACTTCCTGGCCGACGGCAAGAAAGCCTGCCGCGTTGGTGGGCACATAAAGCTCGGCACGGGTGGCGGCGCCATTGGGGACGACGATCATCAGGGTGCCCTGGGCGCTGACGGGCTGGCCCAGCCGCGCGGTGACCGCGGTCACGGTGCCGGCGACCGGGGACACCAGCGTATAGCCCCGGACCGCCTCGACATCGGCCCGGCGTTGAGCGACTTCGGCGCGGTCGGAGGCGACGCTCGCCGCCTGGGCCTGGGCGGAGGCTCCGGCCTGGGCAATGCTTCGGCGGGCCTCGGCGAGTTGCGAGACCTTGGCTCCGCGGGCTTGTTCGAGCTGCGACAATTGCTGGCGGCGGGCGAGCAGGGCTTCTTCGCGGGCGCGCAGCTCGCGCTGGCTGATGAAGCCGCGTTCGGCCACCCCGGCCACGGATTGAAATTCGGTCTTGGCGACCTCCACGAGCCGGCGCTGGCTGGCGATCTGATCGTCGACGCTGGCGATTTCCTGAGTGAGCCCGGCAATCTGCTCGGCCAGACGCGCCCGCTCCGCCCCGGCCGCGGTCATCACCATCGAGCTCTGGCTGGCGAGCGTCGAATCCTGTTGCTCCAGCGCTTCCATGACTCGGCGCGGGCCGGTGCCGCCTCCGGTCATCGCCTCCTCCGACTGGATCTCGACGAGCGGCGCGCCCGCCTTGACCTGCTGTCCTTCGCGAGCGTTGAGCGCGGTGACGATGCCGGCGCGCGTGGGGACGATGGACGTAATGCCCCGGTCGAGCACAATGGATCCGCCGACATTCTCGACTCGGGAGTAGGAGGCGAGCGTCAGGAAGAGCAAAGCAGCGACGAGCGCGGCGAGCAGGGAGAAGCCGATAAGCTGCCAGCTGATCGGCACCGCAAGGTTGACGTCGCCGTGCAGCCGATCGACGCGACGCTCCAGTACCTCCTTGCGAAACAGAAGCTTGGCAGGCGCGTTCACAGGGTCTCCGTCCATTTGCTGGAAAGCGAATTCTACTGCGGCTTCAGACCCGCTGCAACCGAAGGCGCGGCTCCGCTACTCGCACAACTTGCGACCGTAATATTTTTCAAGATCGCGCAGATGCTCCAGCATCGAATAAAGTCGCAGGTCTCCATTCCAGAAACTCTCCAAGGTCAAATCGCCCCTCAGGATATCGGTCAGGACCCGGTTGAGTTCCGAGTGAGAGCCGGATTTGAAAACGAACCGGTCGTTGGAGAACAGCTCCTGCGCGCCGCCGCGATCCGAGACCAGGATCGGAATCCCGCGCGCGACCAGCTCGATGGCGATCTGCGGCAGATTGTCCTCCCAGAGGACCGGCACGATTCCCAGGTCGACCTCCTTCAGCAGGCCGTCCAGCTCGCCGGGCGCGTAACCGTCCACATAGGTCACCGCGCGCAGGCGCCGGCGGAGTGCGGTTATGCTGCGATGGTTGTCGGCGCTGGTATTCTCGGCCGCTACGGTCAGGGAAAGTCTGGAAGCCAGGGGAGCCGGCATGTGCTCGAGGCTGTCGAGCAGAAAGCGCAATCCCTTTTCCCGGGACATGTAGCCGAGATAGGCGAGATGAAGATAAGGCCGAGCGCTGGCTGCGCCGCTCGGCGCGACAGGGGCTCGTCGATTGGCCGTCCCGATATACGACACCGATAGTTTCGCTTCGGGAATCCCATCTCGGATCAGGATGTCCCGGGTACGTCGGGACACGGCGAGCACCTGATCGAATATATGCTCGCAAAGGCGGATATTAGCACCCCGATATTCGGCGTAATGCGCGGCGCCCGCGGCCTGGGCGACCGACGGCGCTCGCGCGCGCCCGGCCCGCAGGAAAAGCATCGCCGCCTTGGCGAGACGGCGGAGGAGTTCGACCGGACCGGAGACCGCGTCCGGCCGGACCCCGCGAACGGGCAGCGCATCGCTCCGGACACCGAGCTTGCGGCCGAGCCGGGTCGCGTCGGCGGAGTGAACCGCCTTCTGGCAGGTGGTGCATGAGCGCCCGCCGAGAAAATCGGCGCAGGTTTGGCGGTCGTCGTACCACAGCGTCACGATCGGACAGACCAGGCTGTAATTATGAGCGGCGTAAAGAATCTTCGCGTTCGGGAACACCCGCCTGAGCTCGACGAAGAATGACCTGGTGAGGCCTTCGTTGCTGTTGAAATGGAAAGCCTCGATGTCGCCATAGCGATCCCGCAGCTGGCCCGGCACGGCGTCCAGCGCGCGGCTTCGCGTATAGACGAGCGGCGCCGCAAAATTGAATCGAGCCGGTGCCGGCACCGGGGAATTCACCACTTCGACACGGCTGGACGAAGCCCTCGACGGGCGCAGGAAAACCTTTCGTCGGAACGCAGAGTAAGCCACTCCCGCGCTGAGGGTGATCACTTCGTGGTTCTGGGACTCGAGAGCTTTGGCTAAATTGGTGTTGTAGGTCCCTGCGCCCCCGGCGCCGGGCTCGCCCGGCTGAACGAAATTGTACAGAAGGATGCGCATCTCTCCTAACCGCGATCAACGGCCGAAGGCGGCGCCGAAAAGCTTCGACGCGCAATGGCGAGAGGGCAGGGCGGTCCCGTCAGGGGCGGGGCGAGCCAAAGAAATTCTCCGGCGAAACGAGCACGATCCGGCCCGCGATGGAACGGCAGAAGCGCATTCGCCTCCGATGGACGAAGGCCACTTTGTCGACGTCGTTAGGCAGCGCGGCGAGCAGGGTCGACCTGGTGAGCCGATAGATGCCGTTTCGGTAGACCAGGTCGAGCACGAAATTGACGATGCCTTCGTCCCATTCGTGACCGTAAATGGGCAATTGCCGCGTCGTGGAGGCCCTTCTCACCGCCTCTTCGTTGAACTGGGCCCAGATCATGTAGCCGACGACGGTGCCGGCCTCGTTCGTGAAGATGTGGTAGAAGCCGTAGCCGGTGGAAAAATCTACCCAGCGGATAAGAGACGTATCGATATGCGTCCCGGGCTGAGCCCGGATCGACAGGATCGTCTGAAAGGCCTCCGGATTGCGCTTATAAGGCATTTTCGACCTGCTGATGGCGATCCAGGGCATCGAGGATCAGGATGGCGCCTGCCCGCAAATCGAAAGCGGGCGCGGCGGGATAGCCGTAGCAGGCCTCGTCCAGGCAACGGGTCGCGGGGAGGGCGTTGAGGATCTCCACCGCTTTTCGATAGCGCTCCGATCCCGTCAGCACGATCTGGTCCTCGTCGACGCCGACGAGAAGGCTGTCATCCTCCCGATGCAGCACCGAGACTCCGCCGTGCTTCAGGACGACCTGCTCTCCCGCCTCGTCCCCGAACGCCAATCGCGCGATCCCGGCCCACTTGTCGACCAGCGGGGCGAGGCGGTTTGGACAGAAATCCAGGGCCAGCGCGCTCGATTGGCCGACGATCCGATCGCGGTAGAAGAAACCGGCATAGGCGATCCGGCGAACCGCTCGCAGAAGGGCGCGTCGTTCGGCCTCCCCCGGCGAGCGCTTTGCCTGGCCTTCGGCTTGCGAGGAGGCGGCCAGGGCCGTTTTCAAATGCCCGTACAATTCGGGATCGGCGGTCCCCTCGCCGGAGATCCGGAAGACGGCTTCGATCAGGCGAAGGGAGGGATCCGCACGTTCGGGCCCGGCCGCTGAGATGTGGGACGTAAGGCTCAGGGACGACGACACCGAATGCTCCGCCTCGACGACGAGGGCGTGAGCCATGACGCCGCTGCCGCGACCGTCGCTCGCCTCGTTCGTCAGTCCGAAGAAGGATCGCGTGCTGCTTGCCAGCGCCGCCTGGAAGCGCCGCTCATAATTCGCCAGCAGGCGTCGCTCGTCGATGGCGACATTCATATACTTGGAATAATTGTAGGCCCATTCGACGATCACCTCCTTGGGAAACTCCGATTCGCTCGAGAATGGGAAGGTTCCACTATGCTGCTGGTGGTCGACCCCCGAGGGAAGCAGGCACAGCCAGTTCGTATCGAGCCAGCGCCCGTCGACGGCGATGTTGGAAGCCGACAAGGTTCCATGGTTGATCCGGTGGAGGTAAGCGTGCGCGAATTGTACGGCGCAGCGGTCCATGAACGTCGTGAAAAGCTCCACGACCGCGACGTGCGAGCCCTGGCTCTCATACAATGCGCGGCAGGCGCGACGGACCCGATCGGCGTCGCCGCCATATCGCAGCAGGAAGTCCGCCCCGATCGCGAAATTTCTGTTGGGAAGGAAGTGGGCCGGTCGCAGGCAGCGCTCTCGAACCAATATGACGCCCGGGCTCGGCACGGTGTCCCATCGTTGCGGGTAGAAGGCCGCCTCCGGGCCGATCGCGATCAGCGCGAGACATTTGACGGCACCATAGGGAAGGATGGCGTTGGCGACCGCCGAGGTCACGATCTCGGCAATTCCGTCGGCAAGCGCGAAACCGCCGTAACTGTGGAACTGGCCGTCGAGCGAATCCCCCGGATCGCCGGCCAGCAGGTTCCTGCCGATTCCCTTGAGCTGGAACGGCCCCAGATTGCCCACCCGCGCCCCGCCGCCATGGGCACCGATGCCGCCCCCGCCATATCGCTCCGCATGGAGCATGACGCTGTCGGCGGGGTCGAACCTCAACCCGCCGAAGGTCGGGCTACCGATGATGCCGTACGAAAACTTCTCGGCGATCTGTTCCGGGTTCTGAAGGCCGACCGCGGCCGAGGCGTCGGCATCCGACCATAAGGTCGTCGTTCCCTCGATCCGATGGGCGGTGAAAGGAATTGCGCTCGTCGGTATCGGTAATTCCAATTGATCACTCCCGACGTCGCGCATTGAAGCATATCTAGGCTCGCATCAAGACAGGGACTCCAACGAGCCGGCGGTTATAGGATTGAAACCATGAAAAGAATTTTTCGGATCATCGGTTTTGAAGCATGATGCCCGTTGCGGTGCCGTATCGAGCCCTTCCGGCGCCTGGCATTCGACGACGAGGCGCACAATCCCGAGCGAGGTAAGATCGGACAGGGCGTTCAATTCCTTGGTTTAGAGCCGGTTACGGGATTGACTCGATTGCTGACTTGCTATTGTTTCAACCTGCACGACTTTGTGCACAGGAGGCTGATTCATGTCTCGGAAAAGTAACACAAGACGATCTAAAATCATCGACCAGGAAAGTATCAAGGGTAGCGATCTCGAGGGTATCGTCGAGATCGAGAGCCCTGAGGCGCTGGACGAGGTGGGTGGCGGTTATGATCCTTACGGACCGCCGAACTATCCTCCGCCCTATCCGCCGCCTTATCCGCCGCCCACGACCTATCCTGGTCAGCCTCCGCTGCCAAACTCGCCGGCCTGGGGCCCCTATCAATAGGATGAAATCGGGCAAGTGTTGACGGGTCCGCCGGTGAAAGCGCGTCAGGCGCCGAACGGGATTCGCATAGGTACGCGACTTGGATGAGCTCAGGGTTCCTCTGAGCTCATTCTTTTATGCGGCGGCTTGCCCCTTTCATTCTTTTCAGGGTCTCGCCTGGAATCGCATATTCGATCGGCTGTGAGGTAGCCTGTATGGGAAAGAGGGAACGAGCGGCCATCGGTCGCAGGATTGAGAAGCGGCTTCGCGATCGCGAGGACGTTACGGTTTTCAGCAAGAACGGGCTGAACGTCTATATCGTGAAGAACTTCGTCACCCCGTATGAGCGCAAATTCCTTAAGGGTTCGATCAAGTCGAAGCTGGAACCGTCCGGAACCCTGGGGGATGCGGCCCCTTATTTTTCGGACTTCCGGACGAGCTCGACGTCCACGCTGTGGCCGCGAAGCCCGGTCATGAGGACCGTGGATCTGCGGATTTCCGAGCTGATCGGCATGGAAGATATCTATTCCGAGCATACCCAAGGACAGTTTTACGAGGTCAGCCAGACCTTCAAGCCGCATTGCGACTTCTTTCACTCCCATCAGGCGCACTGGAAGAAGGCGCGCCGCGAAGGCGGGCAGCGGGTGTGGACCGCCATGGCCTATCTGGACGACGACATGG
This sequence comes from Sphingomonadales bacterium, assembly GCA_034668565.1. GTDB lineage: Bacteria > Pseudomonadota > Alphaproteobacteria > Sphingomonadales > Sphingomonadaceae > Allosphingosinicella. Next base: position 26,711 of record JAXDPE010000065.1, read on the forward strand.
AGGGCGGCGAGACTCGCTTCGTCCGCGCTGGCTTCAACATCAAGCCGGTGGCAGGAATGCTGGTCATCTGGAACAACATGACGAGCGAGGGACTGCCCGACTGGCTGACCCTGCACGAAGGCGCGCCGGTCAAACGCGGTGAAAAGACCATTCTTACGAAATGGTATCGCGAGCGACGGTGGAACTATGAACCGGGCGACGGAGTCGTCGCTTCCTAGCCGTGGTGCTATTCATCCCGTCCGAAGGGTTTCGATTGTTCGTCGCCGCGCTTAGGCTGCGCTCCGTGCTGACGATGCTGCGCGTCGGCCTGGTTGCCGCGATCCTTCTGGCGGCGCCGGATGCGGCCTCTGCCGCTCTGCGGCGCGCCGCCGTCGCGCCGGGGGCTCGATCACCGGCGGGTCTCCAGCCGCATGTCCAACGGCTCGCCAACGGGTTTCGCTACGTCATCGTCCCGAGGCGCAGCCGGGCCTTCGAGGATTCCGCTCGAGTAAGCCTAAGAATGCACGTCCAGGGGGGATGGCTCGCCGAGACAGCCGGAGAGAGGGGGCTGGCCCATCTCATCGAGCATATGGCGATGGACGCGAACGGCGAGCTCAGCGCGGCGCAAGTCGTGAAGATGCGCGACGAGCTGACCGTCGCCCCGGAATGGGGAGCCTGGACCTCTCCCGAGGCGACCGAATATTTCCTCTCCTCGCAAAGCAACGACGTCGCCACCATCGACCGGCTGATGCTGTACCTCGCCGGAATATCCAAGGGCATGAAGTTCGACGGTGCCGCGGTCGATCGACAGCGTCAGTCGGTCGCAAACGAGATGGCCCCGCGACGGCAGGGAGACCTGCGGCTCTACGAACGCGCCCATAGGCTGGCGCCCGGGTCGCCGCTGGACCTCGCCCAGGGCTATGTCTCGACCGATGTGGCCACGGCGAGCCTCGAGACGATCGGGCAGGTCTATCGGCGGATCTATCGTCCCGAAAACGTTACGCTCGTCATCGTCGGCGACTTCGACCCGGCCGATATGGAGGGGCTCGTCCGCAAGCATTTCGGGGCGTGGGCGGGCGGGGCCGACGCCGCGGTCCGATCCGAAGCCGCCCGGTCTTACGCTCCGGTCGCCCCGGACCGGGCGCCGGTCAGCTTCGACCGCGCGCCGGTCGGACCGCCGGCAGTGCTCCTCAGCTCCGCAGCCCCAATCCCTCATCAGGACCCTGGAAACGAGCCGCGGCCAGCCGGGAACATCGTCGACCGGCTTATCTCCACGGCCGTCAACCAGCGACTGGAGATAGCGGCGCTGCAGGAAGGGCTGGCGAAGGCCGCCTTTTCGATTCGCGACGACGAGCCGAATGTGCGCACGGTTCAGTGGGAGGCGGTTCCCGACGGTAACGAATGGCAACCGGCGCTCGACTTCTTGCTTCACGAGCGCGCGCTAGCGGACGCCTATGGCTTCAGCGATCGCGACGTGGGAATCGCGAAACGGCGCCTGCTTCGGCAACTCGCCGATGAGCGCGATTGGGCGGCCTACGCCACCAACGCGCAAACCGCGGAGCGGGTCGGCGGGGATATCCTCAGGGGCCTCGATCCTCTTCCGCCGGAGCTGGCCTACAAGCGCGACTCCGAGGCCCTTGAGAAGATTGACGCCGCTCAGGTCAATCTCGAGTGGCGCCGCATCAGTGGCTCGGCTCCGCTGCAAGTTCGCGTCGAGAGCGAAGGGCTTGCCCGGCTGAGCGATCCCGCCTCCCGGATCCTTCAGGCTTTGGACAACCGGAAGAAGCGCGATGCGAAGCTCGTCAACCTGCCGGCGCCGAAGCCCGCGAAGACGCTGGCATATCGTTCTGGCCGAGCCGGAGCGATCAAGTCCGACAACAGCCTGCCGGAAGGCGTTCGCCGGGTGACGTTCGCGAACAATGTGGTCCTGAGCCTGATCAGCCGGCGCCATGAAGGGAAGTGGCTTGAGATCGCCGTCGACGTGGACGCCCCGTCCGCCCGGTTGCGGCTTACCCGTTGCGATTCCCTCGCCTTGCCGCTGTTCGTGGCAAGCGGCGGGTCCGTCGAACAATCCGCAACGCAGATGCGCGAAGCCATCATGAACAGCGACCTTCGCCTCGCGCCATTTTACGCCTCGGCCGCCGGGATTGCGACCAGCGCTTCGGTGAGAAAGGAAGACGTCGGCTCCGCGATCCCGTTCTTGTTCGAACTTGTCGCCGAGCCCGGCTTCCGGCCGAGCGGGACGAAGGCGGCGCGGGCTCTGGCGAGGAGCGCCGTCGCTTCGGCGACGAACGACCCGGCCTGGGCGGCGCTCGGCGCCGCGGAGGGGAAGCTGGCGGCGCTGCGGTCGGGCCGGGACCTGGGGTTCGACCTAGAATGCGTCGACCGGGCAAGCATGGCCAAGGCTCGACGCCTGATCGGAGCCATGCTGTCGCAAGGCCGGATTGAGATCGCTGTCGCCGGTAATTTCGATGAGAAGCAGGTGATCGCCCTGGTCGCTTCCACCTTCGGGACGGTGCCGGCCCGGCAACCCGCCCGAGTCGCCCAAGGGGACGCCGACGGTCCCGCGCTCCCCCCCGTCAAGATCGACGCCCCCAGATCGGCCGCCCCCCAAGCCGTTTACGGCGCTCTGTGGGACCTCGGTCCCGCCGGGAAGGCGCGGGAAAGGGCGGTCCAGCAGATATTCGCGACGTCCTTCTCACGCTCGCTCTACACCCGTCTCGTCGAGCAGAGCGGCCTCAGCTACGCGCCCCGAGCCGAACGCGTGGAATTGAGGGAATGGTTCGACCGGCCGGTTCTGTTCGCGGCTTCCGCGGTGCCGCGCGATCGTTTGAAGCAGATGACCGAAGCGGCCGAGCAGGTTGCGTACGGCATGACCGAAGCGTCTCTCGATCCCGCCCTGCTCGAGCTTGCCCGTCACCTGTCGCTCGACGGTTTGAGGGCTTCTTATAACGAGGATCGCGTCTGGGCCTATCAGGCGGTTCAGCTCGGCCGGCGACCCGATGCGGTCAGGATTTGGCGACAGACGGAAGGCGCGCTCAGCGCCGTCACCGCCGATGAGATTCGCGCGTTCGCCCAAAAGTCCTTTGCTCGACAACTTCTGACGATTAATCCCGGCCCGTGAGCAGGGCCTTTGCAGGTGAGTATGGCCTATGAGAGTCCATGGAAACTACATCGACAACGGACATGCCCTCATCAAGGGCGTTCTCGACCCTAAGGTCGTCGGCGCCGCTCTTCAGGACATAAAGAACGACACAGCGCCGGGCAAAATTCCGCTTTCCCAGGAGAATGCGTTCGCTCCGGTTCTGTCGCGGGCCGCATTCGAGGTTTATGGGCCTTATTACACGCCTTTGAAGTTCCTGCTCTGGGGACTTACTCCGATCATGGAGAGCCTGGTCAAATTGCCGCTCGAGCCGACTTACGACTATTTCCGAGTCTATCGCGGAGGCGACGTGTGCAAGGTTCACTCCGATCGTCCTGCCTGCGAACACAGCATGTCGCTGACGCTGGCCTATAGCGACGATGTCGTTTGGCCGTTTCACGTCGGCAAGGAGGCCGCCACGCCCTCGGGTCTCATCAGCGACGACTTTTCGGGCAGCCCCTTCGCCGCCCTCTCGATGCAGCCGGGAGACGCCGTCATCTATAAGGGGGTCGAAGTTCGCCATGGAAGGATCGACCCCAATCCTAATGCCTGGTCGGCGCATGTCTTTCTCCACTGGGTAGAGCGTGGCGGGCGATATGCGGACTCGGCCTTCGAATGCGGGTCTTCCACCGGCCCGGTCGACTTCTCTTTCACCTGAGATGCGCCGGTCGAGGCACCGGACAGGGGGTGAAGTGCCGCGACACCCTGGTGCCGGCGTGAGCGCCGCCCCATGACCGGATTGACACGGTGGACCCGCTTCTCGCCTTCCACGACGCGGATGCGCCGGCAGAGCCACCTTCAGAACGAGCATAAAGATGCGTGACTCCGAATTTCGCGACTGGCTGGCGCAGCGTAACTGGAACGGTTCGCCGCTGACGAAAACGGCGCGGGGCACGCGTCTGTCCTGGTTGCGCGCCCTTGAGCGCGCTCTGCCGAACCTGGGTTTTGCCGAAGGCGGTCTGGACGAGGTACATGCGAGCGGCGGGTCGCACCTGCTACTCGATCGACTTCGCGGGCTCTACAACGACTGGAATTCCAACGCGAGCGCAGCCCGAAAGCTCGCGCCGGAGGCCGAAAATCCAAGGGGGCAGATCGGCAATGTCCTCGCGGCGGCCCGCCTCTACAGCCACTTCGCCGAAGGCAGGGACCCGAATTACGATTTTCGGGCGGAAAGCGGCGGGGATCGCTTTGCCGCTGGAATAGCGAAGATGCGGGAAACATTCCTCCACCGCATGTACGATTTCGAGGACATGTCTCGGGAGGAAGGCGAGTTCTGGGACACCGAGAAGTCGTACAAATATGCCGCGCGCGGCGAGGTAGTGGCCCTCTCCGCTCGGTCGGACCTGACTGAGGAGGAGCGCGGCAAAGCCATTTACGACCGCCTGTGCCAAAGCACGATCCAGGGCCTGCCGCTGAGCTGGCGCACCCGTGCCGAACTGGGGAAAGCGCCCTCCGAGATCCGAAGCCGCTTCTACCGGGTCGTCGCAGGCCTCGCCTCGGAGCAGCGCCCGGCCGGGGATCTTGCGGAATGGGGCGCGCGCGCTCTGGAACAGCTTCGGGCAGAGGGCTTCGCCGCACTGCGCCGCGGAGAGGTCCTGAACATCGTTCTCTCCATTTTGGGCTCGGTTCGTCCCGATGAATGCTGCTGGTTCAAGATCAGCATATTCGACAAGGGGGCCATGCTGCTGCTCGGCAAGCGCCTCTTCCCGAGCGCAACTTTCGTTCGCGCAGAGTTCGACGAGTTCCAGGCCCTGCTGCTCCGGGTTCGCGACGTTCTCGAGGAGTGGGAGTGGCAGCCGGAATCGCTAGAGGATGTCCAAGGCTTTTTCTGGGTGGCTCTGGATGAGCATTGGGACACCGATTGGGGCGCCTTCCCCGATCCCGAGGATGTCGACGCGGCAATGGCCCAGCATGACGAGCTGGGCCCCGAGGGTTTCGGCTCCAAGTTTCCGGGCTTTGGAACGCCCACGCAATTCTGGGTTCTTGGCAAGGGTCAACACGCGGGCAACATTTACCCGAGCAAACCTATCGCCGCCGTCGCCATGGGATGGCCTTCGATCAACGGCGGATGGTCGAGGCCGGATTCCGCGTGCTCGCTGCTTCACCGAGCCGGTTACAGGATCGTCGATGCCGAGGGCCGGCCGGTGCCCGTGCCGAACAAGCCTTATCTCCAGCCGAATGCAGAGCCGGAAGTGGACTCCCCAGCAATGACGCCGCGCACCCCCACGCCCACCAACCTCATCCTCTACGGCCCGCCCGGCACCGGCAAGACCTACCGCACCGCCGAGGAGGCCGTCCACCTGATCGACGGCACCATCCCCGTCGGCCGCGAAGCGGTGCGCAGCCGCTACGATCAGCTCGTCGACGCCGGGCAGATCCGGCTCGTCACCTTCCATCAGAACTATTCCTACGAAGATTTCGTGGAGGGGCTTCGACCGGTCACCGGCTCGGACAGCGGCGGGGGTGAGGATCAGCCTGGCACCGGCTTCCGGCTTGAGGCCAGGCGGGGAATCTTCCGCGAAATCTGCGCCGTCGCCGAGGAAGCGCGAAAGAATGCGGGGCGCCGCGGCGGCTTCGAGCTTGCAGGCCGGAGGGTCTTCAAAATGTCGCTCGGGCGGGCGGGACTGGAGGACCACATCTTCCACGCCGCCATCGAGGGCAACTACATCGTTCTCGGCTGGGGCGGCGACGTGGATTGGTCGCCGCCGCAGTTCGATCAATGGTCCGCGATCCTCGAACGGTGGCGCGACGAGATGCCCGGCGCTACCGGTAGCGATCCCAACGTCGTTCAGATGTGGCCCTTCCGAAGCGCGATGAAAGACGGCGATCTCGTCATCGTCTCCGAAGGCAATTCGCATTTCCGCGCCATCGCCGAAGTCACAGGCCCCTATCGCTTCGAGCCGACCGACGAACGGGAATATAACCACCGGCGCACCGTGCGCTGGCTGCTCGTTCCGGACGAGCCGCTTCCCGTCGAGACGATCTACGGCAAGAACTTCATGATGCAGTCCTGCTACCAGCTGAAGGATTCGCTCCTGAAGCAGGAGGCGCTGGCTCGGCTTCTTCCCGGCGCCGGAACCACCGCGGACGGAGTCCCGGATCAGTTCGTGCTCATTGTGGACGAGATCAACCGAGCGAACGTTTCCAAGGTGTTCGGCGAGCTCATCACTTTGATCGAGCCCGACAAGCGCCTCGGCTCGGGGCCGGAGCAGCTGGCGGCGAAGCTTCCTTATTCCGGCGACACGTTCGGCGTCCCCGACAACCTGCACCTGATCGGCACGATGAACACGGCCGATCGCTCGATCGCGCTGCTCGACACTGCGCTCCGCCGTCGCTTCCTATTCCGCGAGGTCGCGCCGCAGCCGGAACTGCTTGACGAGGAGGTGGAGGGGGTCCCGCTACGGCGCGTGCTCGAGACCATCAACGAGCGGATCGAATATCTGATCGATCGCGACCATCGCATCGGTCATGCCTTCTTCATGGGCGAGGGCGGAAGCAGTCGCGCCGCGATCGACGCGACGATGCGCGACCGGGTGCTCCCGCTCCTTCAGGAATATTTCTTCGAAGATTGGAGCCGGGTCGCCGCTGTGCTCGGCGAACCTCGCGGGAGGGGCGGCTTCTTCCTGGACTGCTCCAAGCTCAAGGATCCGACCGGAACGGATGGGGAGCCCCGGCTCAGCTGGAGGGTGCGCGAGGCCTTCGCCGAGGATGCCTACCGGCGCTTGGTGGGCCCCCTTCCCGAAAGCGACGGCGAAGCCGCGGACGACTTCGCGTGACTCATGCCTTCACTCGGGAATGGGGACGCATCGTCATTGGCGCGGACGGTTTCTCCCGCCCCCAGGCCGACGCGTTGCTTGCCGCCGCACGTCGGCACCCGATCGGCGGCGTGGAGGGCACCCGCATATTGTGCGACCACCACCGGCACCTTACCGCGCGCCAGGCCGTGGGAGTTATTGCAGCGCGCGGCTGCAGCCTCGAAATACTCCCCAAGGTGGATCCGGAAGGGCCGGACGAAGATTCGGCAACGGTCCGGGGGCGGCTCGTCCGAATGCTGGACGTGGCGCTTGGGCTAGACCTGTCGGTGGGCGAGACGACGGCGATGGCACACCGGGCGGATTCGCTGCTCGACCTGTTCATCGCCCTGTTCGCGGATCGTCTGCTCGCGGAGGTGCGCCGCGGGCTGCCGCGTCGTTACCTGGAGCAGCAGGCCGACCTCGGTGCGCTACGCGGCCGGCTCGACGTCGCTCGGCAATTCACCGCCCATGCGGTGAGGCCGGACCGTCTCGCCTGCCGCTTCGATGCGCTAGATGGCGATACGGCCTTGATGCGCGTGATGAAGGCGTGCGTGCTGTCGGTCGCGCGGTATGCTCGAGCGGCGGAGACTCAGCGCAAGCTGGCCGAGCTGCGATTGCTTCTTGCGGATGTCGCGGAGGTTGCGCCCAATCGCCTGCCTTGGCGCGATGTCCGGATCGACCGGACCAGCCGCCGCTGGACGACATTATTGGAGCTCGCGCGGCTGCTGCTCGGCCGTCGGTGGCAGCAGACCCACGGCGCGCCGGCCGAGCCCGAGGGGATCAGCCTGCTGTTCCCAATGAACGATCTGTTCGAACGTTATGTAGCGGTCCAACTGCGCCGCGCGCTCGCTCCCCGGGGGCTGGAGGTCGTCGCGCAAGGGGGGTTTCGCAACTGCCTTGGAAAATGGCGCGCGGGGGAGGAGTGCACGGCCAGCGTCTTTCGCACCAAGCCCGACATCCTTGTGCGCGAAGCGGGCCGAATCGTGGCGGTGATCGACACAAAGTGGAAAGGGCTTGCCGACGATCCGTTCGATTCGAAGGGCGGCGTCGAGCAGTCGGACGTCTACCAGCTAATGGCCTATGCGCGGGTCTATCGCTGCGACAGGCTGATGCTTCTCTATCCCTCGGCGCACGGCGCCTCCGGCGGCATCGTCCGGCGCTTCGGCCTGGCGGGGGGCAGCGAACGGCTCGACATCGCGACCCTGAACGTCGCGGCCACCCCTGAGCAGACCGTCCGTGACCTCGGCGCCATGCTGGGCGAACCCGCCAACTGGCCCGTTCGATGTCAGTGAATCGGCAACCATTGCCGGGTTCGCGGCTTGCTCATGGCCAGCGAAATCGGAACCGGAATCCTGCTGTTGCGGAGCAACAAAAGCGGATTTTCATTGGTTTAGGTGGTGGACGCACTAGGGCTCGAACCTAGGACCCGCTGATTAAGAGTCAGCTGCTCTACCAACTGAGCTATGCGTCCGCGCCTGCGAGGCGGAAGGGCCATCTAGAGGCGGCGGCCGGGGATTGCAACCGCGAGCCGCGAGGGGCCGGCTCAATTCCGCAAAGAGGCCTTCCGGCCGCTCAATGACCCGTCTTGACCGCCGCCAGCTCGTTGCCCGCGGGATCGAGGAAATGGAAGCGCCGGCCGCCCGGGAAGGGGAAGATCGGCCGGGTGATTCGGCCGCCAGCCGATTCGACCGCGGCCATGGCGGCTTCCAGGTCGGCGACGTCGATCACCGGCAGCGGCGCCCTGGACGCCTCGGCCGGGTCGCCCTGAAGGCCGATATCGGTGTCTCCGGTAACGGTCGCGGCATAGGTCGGGCCGAATTCGGTCAGGCTCCAGCCGAACGCCGCCTCATAGAAAGCCTTGGCCGCACCGACGTCTCCGACCGGAAGCTCGACATAGTTGAAACGCGCCATGATGTTGGTCCTTTGTTTCCCTCTCCTCCAGGGGAGAGGGAGGGGCCGCCGCCAAGCGGTGGGAGGGTGAGGGCCTAGCCCGACCAATCCCTCAGTCCCTCTCCCCTAGAAGGAGAGGGTTCCAGCCCTCAATAGCGCCGGAGCAGCCCTGCCAGCCGGCCCTGGATGCGGACCTGGTCGGGCCGGTAGCGCTGCGGATCGTAGCGGCGGTTGGCCGGATCGAGGCGAACCATCTGCCCTTCCTTGCGATAGGTCTTCAAGGTCGCTTCGTTGTCGTCGATCAGGGCGACGACGATCTCGCCGTCGCGCGCCATGTCGGTCTTGCGGATGAGCGCGTAGTCGCCGTCGAGAATGCCTTCGTCGACCATCGAATCGCCCGCGACCTCGAGCGCATAATGTTCGCCGGGCCCGAGCAGGGCGGCGGGGACGGGGAGGCTGGTCTGGCCTTCGAGGGCCTCGATCGGCATTCCGGCGGCGATCCGGCCGTGGAGCGGCAGGTCGATGACGTCGTTGGCCGCCTGGAGCGCGGCTGGCGCCGCCTTGGGCTGAGCGCCGGCGGCGCCGGCCTGACCGTCGGGCATTCGAAGGATTTCGAGCGCCCGGGCCCGGTTGGGAAGCCGGCGGATGAAGCCGCGCTCCTCGAGCGCGGAGATGAGCCGGTGGACTCCGGACTTGGATTTGAGCGCCAGAGCCTCCTTCATCTCCTCGAAAGACGGCGAAACGCCGCTCTCGGCGAGACGGGCCTGGATGTAGGTCAGAAGCTCACTTTGCTTGCGCGTCAGCATATCGGGTCCCCTGAGAAACGAACGCGGAACGTGTAGGGAACGTTACGGGGGCTGTCAAGCGCCGGAAGAACAGGCCGCGATTCTGGTGAAATTGGCGAGCAGCCGATGGCCTTCCTGGCTCGCGATGCTTTCCGGATGGAATTGCACGCCGTGGATCGGCAGGCCGTGGTGGCGAAGGCCCTGGACGGTGCCGTCCTCGGCGGCGGCATTGGCGGCCAGGCACTTCGGAAAGTCCTCCGGCGCCACGGTGAGCGAATGGTAGCGCGCCGCAACGAGCGGGGAGGGGAGGCCCTCGAAAAGACCGGTGGAATCGTGGCGGACGGCGCTGGTCTTGCCATGCATGACCCGCTCGGCCCGGACGATCCGGGCGCCGAAATGGAGCGCCACCGCCTGATGGCCGAGGCAGATCCCGAGCAGCGGCCGCCGAGCCTCGGCGCAGGCCGCGACCAGCGCGAGCGATTGACCCGCATCCTCCGGCCGCCCCGGCCCCGGCGAAATCACGAAGCCCTCCGCCCCGGTGGCCAGCGCCTCGGCGGCGGTCAGGGCGTCGTTGCGCTCGACCCTGATCCGGGCTCCGAGCTCGCGCAGATAATGGACGATGTTCCAGGTGAAGCTATCGTAATTGTCGAGGACGAGGATCATCGGGATCCTGTTCCGAGCCTTCCCTTCACTGGGCCGCGCCGCCGCCCGTAAGCTCGGCCCTGACCTTGCGCACCGCCTCTTCGTTGCGCTTGACCTTCAGCTCGGCGCGCATCGCGGTGGTGAACTGGCGGGCATATTCCTCGCCGACGATCTGGGCGAACTGGCTTTTGACCGCTTTGGTCAAGGCCGGCTCCTTGGCGGCGTCGCCGGGGATGATCCGGTCGAGATAGACGACGAACCAGCCGCGGCCGTCCGGCGCGGGCAGGAGGCGGGCCTTGCCGCGCGGAAGGCTGAACATCATCGCCATCGGCGGCGGCACCTGGGCGTTGGCCCTCGCAATCTCCCGGCGGGTCGCGGTGAGGGTCTGCACCGGCGGCAGCTTCACCTGCGCCTGGGCAAAAGCCTGGGCCGGAGGAGTCCCGGCGTTGATCCGGGCGACGATCGCGCTCGCCACCGCCCGCGCGCGCTCGGACGCCCGGCGAACGATCAGATCGGCCTTGACCCGATCCCGGATCTTGGCGAGCGGGGGCACCGCCGCCGGAATCGTGCCCCTGACGGCGACCAGGGCGTAGCGCTGATTCTCCTGGATCGCCTCGATGCTCGGATCCTCGCCCGGCTCGATCGCGAAGGCGCCCTCGAGCAGCGGCTTGAGCTCCGGCGGGGCCTGCCATCCGGGGCTGTCGGGCGCCTCTCCGGCGGCCGTGACCGGGGGAGTTTCCTTCACCGCCAGCTTCTGGGCGGCGGCGACCTCGTCGAAGGTCGAGCCGTCGCCGATCGCATTCTCGATCTTGGCGGCGAGGTCGTTGACCGCGTTCAGAGCCTTGCGCTGCTGGATCTGGGTCGCGAGCTCGCCGCGGACCGACGCGAGCGGCCTAGCGGCGGAGACGATAACGTCCTCGACCTTGACGACGTGCCAGCCGAACGGGCCGCGGATCGGCCCGACGACGGCGCCCTTGGCGGCGCCGAACACCGCGGCCGCCACCGCAGGCGAGCTCTTGGCGGCATAGTCCTCGCGGCCGGTCGCGCCGAGCGCGATGTCGGCGGCGCTCCGCCCCGCCTGAGCGGCGGCCGCGGCGAAGGGGGTGCCGCCTGCGACCTTCTGGGCCAGCGCGCGGGCCGCCGCCTCGGGAAGCACGACCTGGGACAGGCGGCGGGTCTCGCGCGCGGTATAAGCGGGGTTCGACCGATAAGCGGCCTGGATCTCGGCCTCGGTCGCTTGGGACTGAGCCGCGACATTTTCGGGACCGAAGACGGCGTAACGAATCACCCGCCGTTCCGGAATGGTGTAGCGGGCCCGGGCGCTGCGGTAGAAGCCGGCGAGCTCGGCCTCGCTCGGCTCCGCTCCGGTCCCCATCGCCGCCGAAGGCACCCCGCCGACGATGCCGCTTCGCGATTCGAGCAGCAGCGACGCATATTGCAAAGCGATCGCATCGGGGACGTGAGCCGAGCGCGCGACCGGCCCGAGCAGCTGGCGCTGGAGCAGGCGGGTCGCGAAATCGTCGCGCAGCTGCTGCTCGGTCATATTCTCCTGGGCGAGGATCCGGCGGAACGTGGAATCGTCGAAGCGCCCGGCAAGGTCGTGGAACTCGGGAATGGCGGCGATGTCGCGGTCGACCATCTGCCGCGACGCTCCAAGGCCCTGCTTGCGGCCGAAGACCGCGCTTGCGGTGAGGTCGATCAGCTGGTCGAGCACCTCCTCGAGAGCGCCCTGGCGAAGGAAAGCCGCCATATCCAACTCCGGCTGGTCGCCGCGAAGCCGGGTCAGCTGGCGCTGGGTCTCGTCGGTCAGACGCGCGGAACCGAGCTTTTCGCCGCCGATATCGGCGACCGTGGTCCCGCTCAACCCGCCGAGGCCGCCGAGGCCGCCCGCGCCGCGGGTGCCGAAGCCGGTCAGGACGATCGCGAGCAGGCCGAGGGCGAGAACGACCAGCATGATCTTCGACATGAAGCCGCGGCGGAAAATGGAAAGCATCGGGTCAAAGGTCCTGCGCTGGGGTTGGCCGGGTCATAGAAGCGCCGCCCGGCGCGGGCAAGCTTGGCACTCGACCGCGCCCTTGCTACGCGCCCCTCTGCTCCAGCAGGCAGGGGAAGCTTGAACCATGAACGTCCGCCGCAAGCTCGTCGCCGGCAATTGGAAGATGAACGGCAGCCGGGCGGCGCTGGGCGAGCTCGCCGCCATTGCCGCCGCCGCCCGCGAGGCGCCGGGCGTCGACGTCGCCATCTGCCCGCCCTTCACCCTGCTGCCGCTGGCCGTGCCCCGGGCCGGTGGCCTCGCCGTCGGAGCCCAGGATTGCCATTCCAGGGACAGCGGTGCCCATACCGGCAACGTTTCGGCGCCGATGCTGAGGGAAGCCGGAGCCCGCCTGGCCATCGTCGGCCATTCCGAGCGCCGCGCCGACCAGGGCGAGAGCGACGACATCGTCAGGGCCAAGGCCGAGGCGGCGCTTCGCCACGGGCTTCAGGCGATCGTCTGCGTCGGCGAAAGCGAATCGGAGCGGGAGGCGGGGAACGCCGTTGAGCGGGTGCAATCCCAGCTCGCCGGCTCGGTGCCCGAGCTTTCCGGCGAGGCCGAGCTGGTCGTCGCCTACGAGCCGATCTGGGCGATCGGCACCGGCCGGACCGCGACCCCGGCGGACGTCGCTGAGATTCACGCCGTCATTCGCGAGGCGCTCACCGCCCGCTTCGGCGAGGCCGGCGGCCGGATCCGGATCCTCTATGGCGGCTCGGTCAACGCCGGCAATGCCGCCGAGCTGTTCGCGGTCGACAATGTCGACGGGGCCCTCGTCGGCGGCGCCAGCCTGACCGCCGCCCAGTTCGTCCCGATCATCGAGGCGGCGGCGAGGAGTTGAAGCGGGGCGTCCGATCGCCTAAGTCGCGGTCGACCCGTCGCCCCAGCGAAGGCTGGGGCACCAGGGAGTGAAGGGCACTGCGCTTATTCTCCCTGGGATCCCGGCCTTCGCCGGATGACGAATCCCAGACGAAAGCCAGGCCCATGTTCACCTTCCTCCTGATTCTCCAGTCGCTGATCGCCGCCTCGATGGTCGCGGTAATCCTGATGCAGCGGTCGGAAGGCGGCGGGCTTGGAGTGGGCGGAAGCCCGTCGGGCCTGATGTCGGCGCGCGGCGCGGCCGATTTCCTCACCCGCGCCACCGCCGTCCTCGCGACCGGATTCGTCATTCTCTCCATCGCTCTGGCCGGTCTCGCGACGTTCCAGCGGGCGCCGACCAAGATCGATCCGTCGCTGTCGCCGACCGCGCCGAGGTCGGCGCCGCTCGCGCCCGTCGCCCCGCCGTCCACCGATCCGCTCGCCGGCCCGGCCGCCCAGGGACCCGCGGCCGCCCCCGCCGCCCAGGGCCCGGCGGCTCCGCCCGCCGCCGCGCCCCTCGGTAACAATTCGGTTCCGCCCGCCCGCTGATCAGAGGTTGGCGATCGCCTTCGCGACGCCGGCCGCCTGGCCGCGGATGTCGGGGACGGCGACGATCTCCCAGAAGGCGCCCTTGGTCAAAGGGCCGAGCGCGTAGAGGGCAGGGGAGGCGCCGTCTCCGGCCACCCGCGATCGGGCATCGACGTCGAAGCCCAGGCCGAGCCGGTCCGGCCGCGCCCGGCCGCTCTCCAGCAGGCTGCGGATCAGCGGATCGCCGATCCGCTCGATGTCGCCTTCGGGACCGGTGCAGTTGACCACCGCGTCGAAGCGCCGGCGAATACGGCCGCCGCCGCGCCGCTCGAGAGTCACCATCTCGCCCTCCACCCCGGCCACCCGAGCCGCCACGATCTCGAGCCGGCCGGAGGCGCGCATCGCGTCGATCCGGGCGGCCACGCGCGGAGCGATGCGGTGCCGGTGGACGTCCCACCAGGGCCGCAGATGGCGAAGGAACCGCTTGCGCTCGGAGTCGCTCAGGCCCTGCCATAAGGCGATGCTGTGCGGCCTGAGGCCGTCTACCGAGGCCCGCCACGGCTCCCGGGCCCGGACCGCCCGGACCAAGGCCGCGAGCCGGGGGGGCGGCTCCCACTCGAGCGGAGCGGCCGCCGGCGAGAGGTGCGGACGCGGCACCAGGCCGCGGCGCGACGCGGCGAGGATCCGGCCGGAAAAGCCCGCTTCCTCGAGGCTGACCGCCATGTCGACCATGGTGAGGCCGGTGCCGACCAGAAGCAAGTCGCCGCCGCGCGCCGCCGCTCGCGCAAGCGCCGCCGCGCCCTCGGGTCCCCAGGGATCGTGGATCGCCCGGGCCCCAAAGGCCGCCGGCAGCCGCGACGGGTAGTTGCCGCCGGCGAGCACCGCGCAGTCGCACTCGACGAGCGCGCCGGAAGCGAGCCTTATCCCGGCGTCTTCGACCGCCACCGCCTCCCCGGTGACCCGGGTCACTCCGGCCGCCGTCTCGAGCAGCGATTCCAGATAGCGGCGGTAATCCCGCCTCGGCACATAATCGTCGGGTCCATGACCCTCGCTTGCGGCCCAGCGGGCGAAATGGCCGGGCTCGCCGGCGAGCGCACTCATGTTGCGCGCCCGGACGTTGAGCAGGTGCCCGGGAGAAGTCGTGCCGTAGGCGGCGCCCCGAGCGAAATGCCCGCTCTTCTCGATCAGGATGATCCGGGCGCCCGGCGCGACGCGAGCGATTTCCACCGCCGCGATCGTCCCAGAATATCCCGCCCCGACGATCGCCACCCGCATTTCGAGGCCTTAGCGGTGGGTTCGACGCCCGTCACTCCCGCGAAAGCGATGAGTGATCGCCTCGGCGGGCCTTCTCCGGGATGACGGGTTTCTTCCGCCCCGCCGACGAAATAGTTGATTCGCGCCCTTGCCCTTTCGAGCCTCGCATCGTTAAGCCTCGACTCCCATGGCGCGGTTCATTTTTATCACCGGCGGCGTGGTCTCATCGCTTGGCAAGGGTCTGATGGCGGCGGCGCTCGCCGCCCTCCTCCAGGCGCGCGGCTACAAGGTCCGGATCCGCAAGCTCGACCCCTATCTGAATGTCGATCCCGGGACCATGTCGCCCTACCAGCATGGCGAGGTCTACGTCACCGACGACGGCGCCGAGACCGATCTCGACCTCGGTCATTACGAGCGCTTCAGCGGCGTGCCCGCGCGCCAGGCCGACAACGTCACCTCGGGCCGCATCTACCAGGGGATCATCGCTCGGGAGCGGCGCGGCGACTATCTCGGAGCCACCGTCCAGGTCGTCCCCCATGTCACCAACGCGATCAAGGAGTTCATCGCCGCCGATCTCGAGCCCGATCTCGATTTCCTGATCTGCGAGATCGGCGGGACCGTCGGAGACATCGAATCCCTCCCCTTCATCGAGGCGATCCGCCAATTCAGGAACGAGTTCGGCCGAGCCGAAACTCTCAGCATCCACACTACCCTCGTCCCCTACATCGCCGCCGCCGGCGAGCTGAAAACCAAGCCGACCCAGCACAGCGTGCGCGAGCTGACCTCGCTCGGCATCCAGCCCGAAATCCTCGTCTGCCGGACCGAGCATCCGCTCCCCGAAAGCGACCGCGCCAAGATCGCCCTGTTCTGCAACGTCCGCAAGGAAGCGGTCATCCCCGCCCTCGACGCCAAGTCGATCTACGCCGTCCCGGCCCAATATCACGAGGCCGGTCTCGACGCCGAAGTGCTCCGCGCCTTCGGGATCGCCGACGCCGCCGAGCCCGAAATGGCCCGCTGGGACGACGTTGTCGACCGCCTGTTCAACTGGGAAAGCGAGGTAACGATCGGAGTCGTCGGCAAATATGTCGGCCTCCAGGACGCCTACAAGTCGCTGACCGAGGCCCTCGTCCACGGTGGCATGGCCAACCGGGTCAAGGTCAAGATATCGTGGCTCGACGCCGAATTGTTCGAGCATCCCGAAGCCGACATCCCGGCCCAATTGGAGCCGCTCCACGGCATCCTCGTCCCCGGCGGCTTCGGCGAGCGTGGAAGCGAGGGCAAGATCGCGTCGGTCCATTTCGCCAGGGAGCGCAAGGTCCCCTTCTTCGGAATATGCCTTGGAATGCAGATGGCCTGCATCGAGGCGGCCCGGAACCTGGCCGGGATCGAGGGCGCCAACTCGACCGAATTCGGCGAGGCCGAGGAGCCCGTCGTCGGCCTCATCACCGAATGGATGAGCCCAGAAGGCCTCCAGCAACGCCGCGAGGCCAACGGCGACATGGGCGGCACCATGCGCCTGGGCGCCTACGAAGCGAAGCTCGCCGGCAACAGCCACGTCCACGCCATCTACGGCGCCGACCGGATCTCGGAGCGGCACCGGCATCGGTACGAGGTCAACATCCACTACAAAGCCGCGCTGGAAGCGGGGGGGCTGTTGTTCAGCGGGATGAGCCCGGACGGGGCGCTGCCGGAGATCGTGGAGCGGCCGGATCATCCGTGGTTCGTCGGGGTGCAGTTTCATCCGGAGCTGAAGTCTAAGCCGTTCGACCCGCATCCGCTATTTGCGAGCTTCATTGAGGCGGCAGTGAAGCAGTCGCGGCTGGTCTAACCTTGTAGCTATATCGGCATTCATGTTTGCAAAAAAAATCTGAGCGTCGACGTGGGACATAGCGTGGCCGACTGTCTCTGATGACAATGTAGGAGGGATCTGGCAGACCCTACTATTTACTTGGCGGAGGCTATGACACCATTTTTAAAATGGCCAGGGGGCAAGCGATGGTTCGTCCGAAGATGCTCCCATCTGCTCCCCACAAAGTACAATCGTTACTACGAGCCCTTCCTTGGAGGCGGGTCGGTTTTCTTTCATCTCCGTCCACCAAATTCAGTCATCGGCGATTGCAATCCGGACGTTGTCGCCGTATTTTCAGGCCTCAAAAAGTATCCCTCGAAGATCTCAGAGATACTTGCGGCTTATCAGCTGCAGCACAACGCTGACTTTTACTACGAGATGCGCGCGCTACCGACTCCAGAGGATCCGGCCGAGCGGGCAGCGCGCATTCTCTACCTGAACCGAACCTGCTTTAACGGCATCTACCGAGTGAACCGCCTCGGTCGCTTCAATGTGCCGATCGGGACGAAGACGGCTGTGGTGCTTCCGAGTGATGGCTTTGCGGAGGTCGCCGCAGTGCTGTCGCAAGCCGAGATCCGGAAGACTGATTTCGAACCCGTCATCAACGAAGCAGCTACCGGGGATTTTCTTTTTGTTGATCCGCCATACACTGTGCGACACTCCGAAAACGGGTTCATAAAGTACAATGAGAAGCTCTTCTCCTGGGCCGATCAAGAGCGCCTCGCCGTCTCTCTCGAGCGAGCCCGGCTGAGGGGAGTTCAGATCGTTATGACAAACGCGGACCACGCCTCTCTGCGTGAGCTTTATCAAGATTCCGGCTTCGCTATTGAGCAGGTCAATCGCTATAGCTCGATTTCTGCGAATTCTGGCAGCCGTCGGCATTTTTCAGAGTTGGTCATAAGAGCGAACACAATCACGGGATCATAATATGGCGACGTTGGACAAGCTTATCGGCACGAGTGCAGCCCAAGGGGGACCGCTACAGCCCCTAACGAAGTTTTTGGAATTAGAGGCGAACTTGGAAAGCGCCAAAGAAATTAATAAAATGCGCTTCGTGGGTTACGTCTTAGACTTGGGCTACGACACTGCCAAGATTATCACGAGCGATCCCTATAAGCTGGCGGTCGGGGGCATTCCGCGTGGATCATTTCTCATAATGACGCCGCAGAATCCCGGTGGCGCACCACCCCATTTTACCCTTCTGCGAGTGACAGGTGTCTCGCCCACCCCACTTACCAGTCAGGTTCAACAGACCTATTTCGAGCTGCACAAAAAGTCGATGCCGGAGTTGGATGTTTGGACCCAGAGCGAGCTTCAATGGGGCGCTTTGGACTGCGATGTCCTCGGGATGTTTTATGCAGATCCGGACGATGTAAAAGCGCTCGCGTATGCGGGGGACGTTAACAACGTCGTCAGCGCACATCGTTATAAGGTTTATGCTCCAGATGCAGACCTGCTGAAGTTGATCGTGAATGGAATGGTGAAACCCGATCTCCGCTCGGAAATTGGGAGTCTAAGGACGATGGAATGCCGCCTGCGGAGTACCGGTGGGCTTTCAACGATACCTGTGAATGTCTCGATGCGCGATTTCAAGGGAGCTCGAACTGCTATGTTCGGTAAAACAAGACTCGGCAAATCAAACGTCGTCAAGCTTATCGCCAGAGGCATGCTCGAATCCACAGCACACGAACCCACCGTCGGTCAGCTCATATTCGACGTCAACGGCGAGTACGCGAACGATAATCCCCAAGATGGCAATTACTCTATTCGATCGGCTTACGAAGATCGATGTCAGGTTTATGCACTTACCGAACGGGAAAAGACTCCTTCGAGGCCCCTTCGTTTGAACTTCTTCGAGCAGCCTGACACGATCATGGACGTGATCGCATCGCTGCTGGAGCAGGACAACAAAACCTCG
The DNA here is from genome assembly GCA_034668565.1 of Sphingomonadales bacterium. Classification (GTDB taxonomy): domain Bacteria; phylum Pseudomonadota; class Alphaproteobacteria; order Sphingomonadales; family Sphingomonadaceae; genus Allosphingosinicella. Next base: position 45,379 of record JAXDPE010000065.1, read on the forward strand.
ATCTACGTACGCAGCTTCGCTAGCGTCCGGCTCCCATCATTGGAAGACGTAGGCGCGTTGCCGCCGGGCGATAAGACACGCGCAATCCGTAAGATCCAACTTTTCTGGGCAATCTTGCACAAGGCCGGATTCCATGCCGACGAGAAAAGGTTAGTGGGACTGGGAATCACATCAAAGAACGCAAAAAATTTCGATCCTTGCTTCAATGCACCGCTGCGGCAGGCTGTGCACCTAGGGACGCCGCCTTCTGGACCGACGACCCTAGCCGGCCTCGTCTCGGAGTTCGAGAAACTGGCACTCTGGCGGCGGGCGAACCCGCTGGATCCTCTGCTAACGAGCAGTAGCGGAAAGCCGCTATTGGACGCCGACGATAGCGCTCTGCTGGACTTTCTGGCGCCAGCTTCGGGCGCCGGGCCAGCCATCATACGGGACTATCGAAGATATCATGATAAGGAGGCAGGCGACTTCATTTCGGAGATTATTCAACTCCTTGATGTTGGAAAGACCGTTATCCTCGACCTCGGTAACGCAACCGATCAGATCCGTCGGTACTTTTCGGATATGCTGTCCCGGGCGGTATTTTCTCATCAAGAAGGAAAGTTTGTCGGAAATGAATTAGGCGACCATTTTGTACAACTATATTTTGAGGAAGCTCATAACTTATTTCCTCCAGATAGCAGGGATCTAACCGGCGTATACGCCCGCTTCGCAAAGGAGGGCGCTAAATTCCATATAGGTATGGTTTATTCAACCCAGTCACCGTCGACGATTAACAAAGAACTTCTTGCTCAGACTGAAAACTTTTTCGTAGGCCATATGTCCAGCCAAGACGAGACGCGGGCCTTGTCGCGTGTTCAAATTGCCTTCCAAGGGTTAGAAGAGGATATCCTTAAAGCCAAAACTCCCGGCTTCATGCGGATGCTGACCATGTCGCACCGGTTTGTAATCCCAGTGCAAGCCCACAAATTTGAGGTGGCTGCCTCAATAGCCGGGGCGGCTTAGGTGGCTTACTCCGAAGGGGGGCGGCTTCCTGCCGAGACGGCTTCGAAGTTAGGACATCTTGCCGTCGTTCAAAGCGAATGGGTGAAGTCCTTGGTTGCGGAATTCGAAGCTGCGACGACGGATGACACCGATCAGAGTCAAACGGTGTGGACGGCAGTCGACGCAACAGCCGCCGTGCCACTTAGCCGGGTTTGGGCTGTTGACGGATCATTTGTTAGGGTCACCACGGAGCAGCGTCCTCCGAGGGAGGTCGCCTTCGTCAAAACTGGTCTTCTTACCGTTGATCGCGACCGTATAGATGCATTGGACAAGGAGCATCCCCATCCCTTACTGCTGCAGGGCATCATGACCGATAGTGGCGTCTTTCATGCCACTGTGTTTCCGCTGAAGAATGTCCGCACAACGCTCGGCACGAACTATGACGCAGTGCGCCATATCGTTCGCGACTCGATGAAGATAGATCAGGATGGAGCTTTTTATGAGACCTTGAAGTGGCTGTTATACAGAAAGTGGCTGCCGGCGCTAACAAGCTCCCCCTCGTTCAATTGTCCAGGTTGCCACCAGATCATTGAAAGTGGTTTGCCCCCCGACAGCGATCAAGGTCAATGTGCTAATTGCGGTATCGTCGTATTTTTAACGGATGTCCTAGGCTTTCACTTGGACATGGATGAGGAAAGCGCTCCCGAGTCTGTAGCCTCATCGTACATGTTGGTTATGGAGCATCTGATGCTCTTTACTGCAATGCGGATTTTCTGGAATCATACGGATAAATCGTTGATATCGGATACTCTCTTTATAAAAGATGGACCGATGACTCTCAGGAGCCAGTACTCGAAGATGGTACCTGGTATTCGTGCTTTTCTGCAGCATGCCAAGAATGAAAAACGTCCGATACACATTGTTGGGCAAGAGAAAAGCGGCGCTTTTTTTGATCACCTTCAGTCGATTGCCCGTTTTGCAGCCCCTCATGAGCGTGACGAGCCTTCATCATACAGCGTCCTTGCCCATGGCTATGTGAGGAGGGAAGTTTACCGTTCGCCGGATTTGCAAAACCCATACGGGCTGCGTACGAACTGGGGCGAGAAAATGTACTATAAGTTCGATCCCAGCACTTATATGGTTCTGAACGTGCCGACAGGGGATTACAACACATCCGAGGCTTTCCCGCTAGCCCAAGACTTAATTGGACTAGACCGAATTTTAGCGACGATACCTAGCCTTGTCAGCCATAAATTCGAGGGCGCGCTTTATCCTATTGAGCTGGCGAACGGCATTGCTTCCATGTCGAGCTATCCGTCCGCCAAGGTGCTGCAGAGGTTCATGGAAGGCGGCGCTTCCTAACACTGGTTGATAGTGGCCTAGGGCGCCACCTCGGTGGACTCCTCTAGGCTCCGGTTTCGATCGGGGTTGCGCGATCGGCCCTGGGGCACATCATCGAGCGGAGGTTTTACGAGGAGGGGACGCCCGCCGCCGCACTCCTAATAATCCGGAACAGAAAAAGAACTTACGACCGGCCCCGTTTTATGATCTAATCCGGCGATGTCCGTTTCGCCCTTCTGTCCCGACTCGCGCTTCATGGCTCCGCCGCTGTGCCGCGCATTGCGGCCCTCGCGCGCGCCCGCGCGAAGGGGGCTGACTTTCCTGACCTTCGTCCGGATCCGGACAGAGCGCCAATCCTCTCCTCAACGGGGGCGAAGGGCTTCCGGGATCGGTCCGTTCGGCTTCGGATCGTGCGCCCGGGTCAGTCTCGAGTTGCGGGCCTTTCCCCTTCTGGTAACACTGCCCGCAGGAGGGTCGCGAGATGCCGACGCGGCGTGAATTCACCCTCGGTCTGACCTCCGCCGCCTTTGGAGGCCTGGCGCTCGCCGGCTGCTCGCATCTGGGCGAGCTTCCGGACCTGGTCCAGCGCGTTCCGAACTATGGCCATCGGCCGATGCGGCGCGCCTTCGGCTACGGTCCGCTTGTCTCCGACGAAGCCGGACTGTTCGATCTCCCGGAGCATTTCTCCTACCGGATCCTCTCCTGCCACGGCGTGCCGCGAGCGCCGGGCTTCGCCGCGCTCGACGAATGCGTGGCTCGCGGCGGACACCGGCTCGAAGGCGGCTATCCGGTGCCCGACAGCTTCGACGGCATGGGCTCGTTCCGGCTCGACGAGCGGACGACGGTCCTGGTCCGCAATCACGAGCTCGAGGTTACGCAGCAAGCGAGGAGCGCCTTTCCGGGCGAGCGCCCCGCCGGTATCCGTCCCTTCCGCCCTCCATCCGGCCCGATCGGCCCCGGCGGAACCACGACGATCGTCTACGATCATGTCGCGCACCGGGTCCTTCGCCAGCATCTCAGCCTGACCGGCACGATCCGCAACTGCGCCGGCGGCGCCGCGCCCTGGGGGGCCTGGCTGAGCTGCGAGGAGGATTTCCATGAGGGCCACGGCTTCGTCTTCGACGTGCCGGCCCTGTCGGCGCCGGAGGACGAGCCGCGTCCGCTCCGGCACCTCGGCCGGTTCAAGCATGAGGCCGTGGCGGTCGATCCGGGAAGCGGCATCGCCTACATGACCGAGGACCAGATCGACAGCCTCTTCTACCGCTACGTCCCTCCGCCGGGGGGCGACGCCCGCGATCCGGGCGGCGCGCTTCAGGCGCTGGCCTTCGATCCCGACGAGGGGACCGACAGCCGCAACTGGCATGGCCGGGATTGGGTGGCCCGGTCCTGGCGGAACGTGGTGTGGCGGCCGCTCGCCAACGTCGAACCGGCGGCCGACGACCTTCGCAAGCGGGGCTTTCGGGAGCAGCGCGCGGCGCGTTTCGCCAACGGGGAGGGCATCCACTTCGATCCTGTCACGCGCGAGATCTATTTCGCCTGCACGAGCGGCGGCCGGATCAAGAGCGGCCAGATCATGCGTTACGTGCCCGACCCCGATGACGCTCGCCGAGGCCGGCTCCAGCTTTTCCTCGAGGCGGTCGACACGCGGATCCTCAATTATGCGGACAATCTCGTCGTGGCGCCCTGGGGCGACCTGATCGTCTGCGAGGATCCCTATTTCGGCGGCGAGCGCAATTACATGTATCGCGGCATCGCCGAGGCGCTGAACGTCGCGCCGCCCTGCTACCTGCGCGGGGTCACGCCGGCCGGGGAGGTCTACGACGTCGCCCGGCTGCACGGCGGCAGCGAGCTGGCCGGAGTCTGCTTCTCGGCGGACGGGAAGACCTTGTTCGTCAACGTCTACAGCCCCGGCAAGACCCTCGCCATCACCGGCCCCTGGCCAAGCCCGCGGGCGGGCTGGGCGCTGTACGACGCGAAGGCGGCGGGGGCGCGTCTTCCGGCGTCGGGACTGGCGCGCAAAGCCCGTTTTCTCTAGAGCAAGACGGCACGGATTTCGAAATTGGAGCGCAGCGATTGTCCCTATCCCTGTTACTTCCGCTCCTGCTGGCCGCTCCCCCAGTCACCGCCCCCGAGCATTTCTTCGTCGGGCGAACGGAAGGCGCCGGCGCCGTCTCCATGACCTTTGCAGGCTCGCACAAGGTTCGGGACGTCAGCCGCGGCCATCTCGATAAATCGGGGGCCCTGATCCTCGAGCAGCTGGTCTACGAAGAGGGCAAGCCGGCCCGGCGCCGCTCGTGGCGCCTTGCCCGCGGCGGCGGCAATCGCATCGCCGGAACGATCTCCGACGCGATCGGGCCCGTGACCGGCGAGATCCGCGGCAACGTTCTCCACCTTCGATACCAGGCCAAGGAGGCGAGCGCGCAGGTCGAGCAGTGGATCACCATCAACCCCGGCGGCCGCACGGCTTCCAACCGGATGGTGTTCAAGAAGTTCGGCTTCAAGGCCGCCTCCCTCAACTCGACCATCCGCAAGCTCGACTGACGGGCGCGTCCAGCCCAGGCTGAGCCTGCCGCCCTCGGAAACCAGGAGACCGAATGCTTCCGCTCTTCGTCGCTCTCGCCGTGGCCCTGGCCGCGGTGCCCGCCGCGCCCGCCGCCGCGCCGTCCAGGCATGTCGCGAAGATCATGGCGCGGGCCGACGGGGCCACCCCTGAAACCGCCTACAAGGTCGCAGGCGTCGCCGACGAATATGCGATCGTCCGTGCGCTCGGGCTCCAGGCGAGGTCGCAAAGCCTGACGATTCGGAAGAAGCCTTATGACGTCCTGACGGTGGTCGATCCGCGCGACGGCAAGGTCCGCCAGCTCTGGTTCGACATCAGCCGCTTCTACTGACGGGAGGGGAGGGGCCTGCGCCCGCCCGGCGCTTTGCCCTAAAGCGGCCCCGGCTCGTCCGTGCGCCGACGGGCCTCGTCCCTGGCCGCAGCATGGCGGAGCGTGTCCATCTCGCCGGATTCCTTGAGCAGGCGCCGATTCTCAGCCTCGGCCGCGTCGGCCCGGGCGCGCTCCTCTCGATAGCGGCGCTTCCATTTGCCGCCCGCCATCAGCGCCATGCCGAGCACCAGGCCGAGCACGAAGACGAGGGCGACGATGAGCCACTGATCGGGGGAAAAGAGAGTCACTGGGCAGTCTCCGTCGCTTGTTTCGGCAGCGGATCAATGGCGGGGGCTGGAGAATGTTCCGTCGTCGCGCTCACCCGTCATCCCGGCGAAAGCCGGGACCTCGGGGCGAAAAGTCTCGGCGGGTCCCCCCAGGCCCCGACTTGCGCCGGGGGGACGGTGGCCGCTTATTTGAACAGGTTGTCCGAGATCGAGCAGCTCGCCGGGCCGAGGATGACGATGAACAGCACTGGAAGGATGAAAAGGATCAGGGGCACCGTCATGATCGCCGGCAGCCGGGCGGCTTTCTCCTCGGCGCGCATCATCCGCTCGTTGCGGAACTCGGCGGCGAGGACGCGCAGGGCGCTGGCCAGAGGCGTGCCGTATTTCTCGGTCTGGATCATCGTCGTCACCACGCCGCGGACAGCGTCCAGGTCGATGCGGTGGGCGAGGTTCTCGAACGCCGAGCGGCGATCGGTGAGGAAGCCCAGCTCGATCGAGGTCAAGGCGAATTCGTCGCCGAGCTCGGGATAGGCCTTGCCGAGCTCGCGCGAGACCCGGTTGAAGGCGGCGTCGACGGTGAGGCCGGCTTCGGCGCAGATGACGAGCAGGTCGAGCGCGTCGGGGAGGCCCTTGCGGACGGCGTTGGAGCGCTTCTTGATCTTGTTCCTCAGCCACAGGTCCGGAGCCTTGTAGCTTCCGATCAGGGAGGTCGCGACCAGCCCGTAGCGCTTGATCGCGCCCCATTCGGGGAACCAGTCGAGGAAATAGACCCCGACGATGACGGTCGTCCCGATCACGATCGGAAGCACCAGCCGGGCGAAGATGACGACGAAGGCGAGATCCTTGGAGCGGATGCCGGCCTGCATCAGCTTCCTCTGCGCCTTCTCGACCTGCTCGGCCTGAAGCATCTTGAGCGAGCCGAGAAGGCTGCGGACCTTGTCCGCGACCTCGTTCTTGTTGGTGATGTTGCGCCGCCGCTTCGAGGTCGAGGCGACGATTCCGGCCTTGAGCTGCTCGCGGCGCTCGTTGAGCGCCTTCACGCGCTTGGCCATCGGATCCCTGACCGTGGTCGCCGCATAGATGGCGGTGAGCACGGCGAAGGTCGCGATGGCGGCCATGAAGGTGGCCACCATCACCACGTCGATGCCCATGACGGTCGGTCCGGATGCGGGTGCGGAGGTCATGCTCAAGCCGTTCCTAGATCTCGAAGTCGACCATTTTGGCCATGATGAACACGCCGATCCCCATCCAGCACAGCCCGCCGCCGCCGGCGATCATCAGCCGCTGGTCGACGAAGAAGTTCTGCATGTATTCGCCGTTGATGAACCAGATCAGCAGGAAGACGATGAAGGGCAGCGATCCGACGATCCAGGCCGAGGCCTTGGATTCCGAGGACATGGCCTTGATCTTGAGCTTCATCTGGGCGCGCTTGCGGAGCACGTCGGCAAGGTTGGCGAGGGTCTCGGCGAGGTTGCCGCCGGTCTCGCGCTGGATCGCCAGGGTGATCACGAAGAACTGGAATTCGGGCGTTCCGAGCCGGTCGGCGACGTCCTGAAGCGCAGCCTCCATCGTCCGGCCGATCTTCATCTTGTCGGAAACGGTCCGGAACTCGTCGCCGATCGCGCCGGGAAGCTCGTCGGCGACGATTCCGAGCGTCTCCGAAATGGGCAGGCCGGAGCGAAGGCCGCGAACCATCAGCTCGATGGCGTCGGGGAAGCGGGCGGTGAACTTGCCGACCCGGCGCTTGATCAGCTTGCTGACGACCTTGTGAGGAACGCCGATGCCGACGAACATGCCGATCAACAAGGCGAGGAGGAGCGGCAGCCCCTTGAAGACCAGAGCCAGGGTGATGACGGCGATGATGCCCAGCGAGACGAGCCCGTATTGGGCGAGCGTCCAGGTGCGGCCGGTCTGCTGAAGACGCCGCCGAAGCAGAGCGGGTTTGGGGATCAGGCGTAGCGCCAGCCCGTCCATCTTGGTCTGCGTGCGGCTCTGCAGGATGCGCTTGAGCTGCGCCTGCGCAGCGACGTCGTTCGACTTGCTGTGGCGCTCGCGCACGTTTTCGAGGCGCCGGCTCTGCGCCTTCGAGACGTTGGGTCCCCCGATGGCGAAAACCATCAGAACGAGCATGACCAGCACGCCGCCGCCCAGCATCAGGATCGGAAAGCTCAGCACCCGCTGCTCCTATTCCACGCGCCGGCTTGCGTGCCGGCTCACAATCACGCCGTCGCCGGCTTCGGCTTCTTCGCGACCAGCCCCTTGAGATTGAGCTTGTCGAGCAGGGACTTGGGTCCCTCCTTAGTCTTGTCTCCGCCGCTTTCGCCGGATTCCACGGTCGAGGTGGTGAGGTTGACCAGCTGAGACAGCGGCCCGGCGATCTTCGAAGAGGTCGCGACCTTGGCGAAGGGCTGGCCGAGCTTGGCCGACTGAGACGCCGCCTTCGGCTCGAACGGGATGACTATGTCCACCGATCGCTCGATCGACTGCTCGAAATCCTTGCGGCTGATCTCCTGAGTGCCGGAAGGGACCCGGTTGGCGACGACCAGCACCCGCGCCTGAGGCGCGTTGGCCTTGAGCCAGCTCAGCACCCGGATGGCGTCGCGGGTCGCGGCGAGGGTGAACTCGACGGTGACGATGACGACATGCGCGTCCTGGACGAGGTGGGGATGCTGGATCATCATCGCCCGGGGCAGATCCAGGACGGTGCTCTCGAAGGCGTTGCGAAGCTCCTCCTGGAGCTGGAAGAAGGCGCTGCCGTCGTTCATCAAGGGTTGGCTGAGCGGCGCTTCGGCCGAGAGGACGCAGAGTTTCTCGTTCGCCCGAACCATCGCGCGCTCGATGAACAGGCCGTCGATCCGGCTCGGATTCTCGATCGCATCCGTGAGGCCGCGGCCCGGCTCGAGATCGAGCGAGAGGGCGCCGGTGCCGAAGTGGATGTCGAGGTCGAGCAGCGCCGTCGAACGGCCCGCTTTGTCGCCAAGCAACCAGGCCAGCGAAGTCGCTACGGTTGAAGCGCCGACGCCCCCCCGGACGCCGATGACCGCCGCCATGACGTGGGGCTTCTCGCTCGTCGTCTCGTTGACCCGCGGGCCGGACAAAGTGAGCTGGGCGTGAGCGAAGGAATCGCGAAGCTGGTCGGGGGTGAAGGGCTTGAGCAGATAATCCTGGAGGCCCGAGGCGACCAGGTCGCGATACAGCCGGACGTCGTTGACCTGGCCGGCGGCGATCACCACCGTGCCCGGCTCGCAGACTTCGGCCAGCGCGTTGATGTCGTTGAGCGGGTCGCCCGATTCCGAAAGGTCGACGAAGAGGATCGCCGGACTGGCGGAGACCGACAGGGTCTGGACCGCGTTGCGCAACCCGCCCTTGTTGACCTTTTCCGGAGCCCAGCCGTGCTCGACCGCGATCGGCCGGAGCATCTCGGCGGTGGCTTCGTCGCAGACGAACGCGCTGAACGGATCGCGAAGCGCGGCGGTGCGGGACGCGTTGAAAGGCGCGTTCATCTAATTACCTTTCGTGCTGACGGTGGTGAGACCCTTGGACCCCGTCGGCTCGGTCTGCCGCCAGGCCCTGATCGCCTTGGTCGAGGTGTTGGCGTCGCCGTAGACGCTGCCCACCTGGCCGAGGACCAGGTCGTTGGGGTCGGCGATCATCGCGGCCAGGTTCGAGTTCACCGAGCAGCCGTAGTTGGAGGAGGTTGAGCTCGGCCCGTTTTCCTTGCCGTAATTGGGGCAGTCGGGAACGCTCGCCGTGGTCCGGCTGACGATCACCCGCACCGCGCCCATCGGAACGTCGCCTTCGAGGACGGGGGCTCCCGGGCTCAGCAGCAGCCCGTAGGCGGCGGCGACCCTGGCGACGTCCGCGCGGCCGGCGCTGGTGCCCCGGTCGACGAAAATATGATCGCCGTAACCGAGCGCGAGCGAGTCGAACCAGGAGTCGAGCCGTCCCATGTCGGCATCGCTGAGCCCGTCATTGTCGGCGAGGTCGAGCAGATAGTCCGCGCGCTCGACGACGGGCTGGTTCAGCGCGTCGAGGCCGCGCTCCGGACCGTGCCGCTCCGGCGGCCTCGCGCCGGCGGCGGAGGGGAAAGCGAGCGCGGCGCCGATCGCGAAGACGGCGGCGGCGAGAGACTTGGTGCGTGCCATGATCACGTCCTTTCGATCGGTCAGAAGCTGAAGCCGGGGGCGGCGGAGGCGCTGGTCTGCGGCCGGGTCGCCTTGGCCTGGGCCTGGCGCGGCTGGGCCGGGGCCGGAAGCTGGCGAGGCGCGCTGGCGACTCCGCCCATGCCCGGGCCCGCGGCGCGCGGGCCGGCCGTGCTCGGTCCCGGACGGGGCGCCGACTTGCTGTATTCGCCGGTGCCCAGCATCACCCGCTCCATGCCGTTGGCGCCGCGGAAGCCGTCGGTCGGAAGCGCGATCTGCGAGGCGTTGACGGGACGCACGAGATAAGGCGTGACGACGATGACCAGCTCGGTCTCGTTGCGCTTGAAGCTGTTCGACCGGAACAGCGCTCCGATGATCGGAAGGCTTCCGATCAGCGGCGCCTTGTCGGTATTGTTGCCGCTGGTGTTGCGAAGCAGGCCGCCGATCATGAAGCTCTGGCCGGAGCCCAGCTCGACGGTGGTTTCGGCGCGGCGGGTGGTGAGGCCCGGAACGCTGAAGCCGTTGAGCTGGATCGCGCCCGCGTCCGAAAGCTCGGAGACCTCCGGACGAACGCGCATCGAGATTCGACCGTCGGAAAGCACGGTGGGCGTGAAAGCGAGGCTGACGCCATATTGCTTGAACTCGACCGAGGTGCCGTTGAGGCCGCTCGAGCTTGGGATCGGAAACTCGCCGCCGGCCAGGAAGCTGGCGGTCTCGCCCGAAAGCGCGGTGAGGTTCGGTTCGGCCAGGGTATGGACGGCGCCGACCTGCTCGTTGAGCTTGAGGGTCGAGAGCAGATCCATGCCGAGCAGATGCCCGGCGAAGCCGAGCGTGGTTCCGGCGCCATTGGCGAATTTGAAGTTGGTAGTGGTAAAGGGAAGGCCGGTGGCCGGATTCGTGATGCCCAGCGGCGTGTCGGTGATGGTCCCGGCATTGCCCTGGCCGACTCCGAAGAGGAAGCCGTTGCCGCTTCCGCCGTCGGAATCCCGGTTGAGCAGATTGACCCCGATCTCCTTGACCAGGGTCCGGCTGACCTCGGCGATCGTCACCTTCAGCATCACCTGGAGCGGAGTCGCCGACTTGAGGCGGTTGACCGGGACGATCTTGAGCACCGCGCCGGGCGCGTTGGCGTCCATGCCCGGATTGAGCATGGTGCGGACGAGCTGTTCGGCCTGAGCGCTGTCGGCGGGCGAGGCGACGGTTCCGTTCATGACGGCGATCTGGCCGACATGAGTGATCGAGATATGGGCGTCGGGCATCGCCGCCCTCAGCATCTCGTCGAGCGAGCTGATGTTCTGGCTGACCCGGACATGCGCTCCGTAGACGACGCTCCCGTCGGCGGCGGTCGCGATCACCGTCGCTTCGCCGGCATCCTTGCCGAACAGGCCGAGCTGGCGGGGGCTGGTGACGTTGACGTCGGCGACTCCCGGGTTCGAGGTCCAGACGTCGGCCACGTTCCTCGGCAGCGAGACGACTTCGCCTTCCCCGACCGACAGCAGCACCTGGTTCGTCGGCCGGTACGTGCCGGTGGGGGGCGGTGCGGCCATGGCCTGGCTCGGGGCCACCGCGGTGACGCTGGCGGCGAGGACCGCGTAGATCGCGGTGCTGACCGTCGCACGGCGCATGATGTTCAGCTTTGTCATCTTATTTGGCTCCGACCGGAACGATGGTGACACTATTGCCGCGGGCGACCCGAACGCTGGGGCCCGTGGAGACTGAGACGACCGCGGCGCCGGAGGCGGCGGGCGCCTTGCCCGATGCGGCGAGCGCCATGGCGGTCAACGCGTCGGCGACCTTGTCTTCGGACGTCGACTTGTCCTTGCCGCTGCCGGGAACGGTGCTGCGCTGGAAGCGCGAGACGTCGGATCCGGTCGTGTAGGTGGAAAGGCCATCGGACGGCTGGTTGGCGATGGCGATCAGCATCCGCCGCTCCGCCTTGGGATCGTCCGATTTCGGCACCGTTACCTCGCCGGAGGCGATGGCGCGCTCCAGCTCGGCCGAATTGTCGGCGATCGAGCGCAGGGAGAGCGACAGGTCGCCGATTCTCTGGGCGACGGCGATCTTCTCGGCGAGCTTGGGGGTCGCCTCGAGAGTGACCAGGGTGAAGCGCTGGACGACCGCTTTGCCGTCCTCGCCCTTCGCGTCCATGCGCTGGTCGGTGGCGAGCACCCGGACGTTGCGCATCACGGTCTCGGAGACCTTGAGCGGAGCGCCTTCGCCGCCGCCGGCGACTTCCTGGGTGAGGACGATGTCGACCCGGTCGCCGGGGAAGACGAAGCCGGCGACTCCGCTGGTTGCGGAGACGGCGACGGTGACGGCGCGCATGCCCGGCCCGAGCGCCGCGGCGAGGAAGCCGCGCTCGCCCGGCTTGATCAGGCTGCCCTGGGTGAAGGGCTGGCCGGCGGTGATCTCGTTGCGCACGACGGTCCCGATGAGCTGGGACGGCGCGACTCCGGGCTTGCCCTTGATGTAGTAAGCGGGCTGGACGAGGCCTTCGGGCCAGCGCTGGAAGCGGAAGGCTTCGGCGTCGATGATGGTGCCGACGGGAAGCGCCCGGGTCGCCACCAGCACTTCCGGGCCGGCGGGAACGACGGGCGTCGCCGAGGCCGAGGTGGCCCCGGCTCCGCTGAACATGTTCTTTGCGGTCACCGCGGTGATCGCCGCCACGAACAGCGCTCCGATCAGCAGCACGAGCTTTTTCACATCCATGACGCCAGTCGCCTCCTAGCCCGCTTCAAATTGCAGGCTCCCATGTCAGACAAATTGGTTAAGAAACCGTTCGCCAATCAGCCAAAAACCGCCAAAGGCGATGGCTATGCCGTACGGAATTTCGGGTTGCCCGGCGGCTTTCGCCATCCGGTGCGCGGCAAGCATCGCCACGGTCAGCACTCCGCCCGCGATCGACATGATGACGAGCAGCTTCACGACTCCGCCGAAAGGCAGCCACAAAGCGAGCGCGGCCGCCATCTTGACGTCGCCCCCGCCCATCGCGCCAAAACGGAAGGCGACCGCGAACAGCGCGAACACCCCGGCCGCCAGGCCGATCTGCAGGGCGACGCCCGGCCACAGGCCGAGCCCGACGCTCCACCAGAAAGGAATTGCCAGGAGGGCGATCGTCCCGTTCAGCCAGTTGGGGATCGTCCGGCTGCGCCAGTCGCCGATCGCCGCCGCGAGCAGGGCCGCGGCGAGCAAAGCGATGAAAAACCAGGAAAGAGCCCCTTGCATAGGGACGAAGCACTAGACGTAACAGCTTTCGAAACCGTAACCGGCCCAATGCAAAGTGAAACCTTCGACCGCCGAGCCATACCGTCGGACGCCCGTTTCAGTGAATGGAAAGCGGCGGACGGCTGGATCCTGCGCACCCTAGAGCGGCGGCACGAGCCGGGTGCAAAGGCGCGCGGAAGCCTTCTCTTCGCCGGCGGGCGGGGCGACTTCATCGAGAAATATCTCGAAGCGCAGGACCATTGGCACGGCCGCGGCTGGAACGTCCTCGCGTTCGACTGGCGAGGGCAGGGGGGTTCGCAGGGCGACAAGCTGGGCGGCTATCTGGACCGCTTCGAGACCCTGGTCGGGGATCTTGCCGGGCTCATCGACGTCTGGCGGGCCGACTCCCCGGGCCCTCATGTCGTCGTCGCCCACTCCATGGGCGGGCACGTCCTTCTGCGCACCCTCGCCGAGCGCCATCCGCCGCTCGACGCCGCGGTCCTGATCGCTCCGATGCTTATGATCAACAGCGGTCCGGTGCCGCCCTTCGCCGCCCAGTGGCTCGCCTCGACCGCGTCCCTCTTCGGCTGGGGCGGCCAGCCGGCCTGGCAGCAGCCGCTCGCTCCCGAGCCTGCCGGGTCCATGCGCCAGGCCATCCTCACCGCCTGCGCCGACCGCTATTCGGACGAGCTCTGGTGGTGGGGCAAGCAGCCGCGCTTCAATCTCGGCGCGCCGAGCTGGGGCTGGCTGAAGGCCGCCTTCGATTCCTGCGCCGGCCTTACCCCGGCCAGGCTTAGGGAAGTCGACATCCCGGTGCTACTGATCGGAGCCGAGCGAGACCGGCTGGTCAGCTCCGCCGCGATCCGACGTGCCGCGGAACAGCTGCCGCGGGCCGAGCTCGTCATGTACGACGACAGCGCGCACGAAATATTGCGCGAACGCGACGAGGTGCGGCTGAGGGCGCTCGCCGCGATCGACGCCTTTCTCGACCGCCACGCCGGCCGGTGAGCTTCGATTTCGACATCGCCATAATCGGCGCCGGAATGGCCGGGGCAAGCCTGGCGGCCGAAGTGTCCGGCCCGGCCTCGGTCCTGCTTCTCGAGGCGGAGGACCGGCCCGGCTACCACTCCACCGGGCGCTCCGCAGCCTTCTGGGCGGAAAGCTACGGCGGCCCCTTCATCCAGCCCCTGACCACCGCCTCCGGCGCCTTTCTGGCCGAGCAAGGCTTCCTGAAGCCGCGGGGAGCGCTTCATGTCGCCGATTCGAGCGGGATCGAGGCGCTGGCGCGGGTCGAGGCCGAGTTCGGCGACCGGGTCGCCTTCGAGCGCCTGGACCGGCCGGCCCTCGAAAGCCGGCTGCCCCGGCTTCGCGACGGCTGGGCGGCGGCCCTGTTCGAACCGAGCTGCGCGGATATCGATGTCGCCGGACTTCACGCTTTCTACCTCGCTTCGGCGCGCCGTCGGGGCTCGAGGGAGGCGATCGGGGCGGAGGTCCGATCGCTGCGCCGGGACGGCGGCGGCTGGACGGTCGAGAGCGCGGCCGGGGTCTTTCGCGCCCGGACGATCGTCAATGCCGCCGGCGCCTGGGCCGATCGCATCGCTGCGATGGCGGGCGCCGCTCCAGTGGGCCTCCAGCCCTATCGAAGAACGCTCTCCCAGCTCCGGATCGATCCGCCCGCCCCGCCCGACCTTCCGCTGGTGATCGATGCGCTCGGCCGCTTTTACTTCAAGCCCGAGGCCGGCGGCCGGCTATGGCTCAGCCCGCACGACGAGACTCCGTGCGAGCCCTGCGACTGCGCGCCCGAAGAGCTCGACATCGCCATCGCCATCGACCGGCTCCAAAGCGTCGTCGACTGGGAGGTTGAGCGGGTGGAGCGGAGCTGGGCCGGCCTGCGCAGCTTCGCGCCCGACCGCCGGCCGGTCTACGGTTTCGACCCCGTCGCGCCCGACTTCTTCTGGTGCGCAGGCCAGGGCGGCTTCGGAATCCAGACCGCGCCGGCCGCCGCGAAGCTGGCCGCGGCGCTTTTGCTGGCGCATGATCCGCAACTGGATCCGGCGCCTTATTCGCCGCACCGCTTCGGCTGAAACCAAATGGCCCGCAATCCGCGGAGGCCAGGCGTCAAGACCGACTGAAGCGGCTCGTCATTCCACGTCCTCGACCTGATCCGTATAGGCGCCGTAGCCCTGCTTCTCCATCTCGTTGCGCGGGACGAACCGGAGCGAGGCCGAGTTGATGCAGTAGCGCAAACCGCCACGGTCGCGAGGCCCGTCGTCGAAGACATGGCCGAGATGGCTGTCCGCATGCTTCGAGCGAACTTCAGTGCGCATCATGCCGTGGGTGCTGTCCTGAAGCTCGTTCACATATGCGGGCTCGATCGGCTTGGTGAAGCTGGGCCAGCCGCAGCCCGACTCGAACTTGTCCGAGGACGCGAAAAGCGGTTCACCGGAGACGATGTCCACGTAGATTCCCGCTTGCTTGTTGTGGAGGAGGGGGCCCGTGCCGGGCCGCTCGGTGCCGCTTTCCTGAGTCACCCGGAACTGTTCCGGAGTGAGGGAGGCGACGGCCTCCGCCGTCTTGCGATATTCACCCACGATCTTTTCTCCGATCTCGCCTCGAGCAATATATGATCAGCGGCGCTTGCCCAATCAACGCCGGGCCGGCCGAAAAGGGGCGAAATCTCTTTTAAGGATTGCCCACGGAGCGCAGGAACGTCTTGCATTGCGGGGTCGAGCGACCGCTGCGCTCGCAGAATTGCCGCATGATCTTTGAGTTTTTGCGAGAATATTTTTTACTCTCGCCGGCCTTCGCCGAAGGTCCGGCAGCGTCGCCGGCCGGCCGGGCCGGTCGAACGACAGGATGCTCCCGCAAACCCTTCGGCGGGGGTTTGACGGGGCCGGGCGCGGGGACTTCGGGTGCCGGAGCGGGGTCGGGAAGGGGGGGCGGGCTCGCTTCGGCCGCCGGCTCCGAAGCAGGCCTTGTCGCCGTTTCAACCGGCGCTTGCGTTACGATGGGAGCGGCTGCGCGGGGCCGGCTGACTTCCTGCCGGGGCCGATCCTCCGGCGCCCGGTCGCCCGACCAGCTCACGGCTCCGAGCACCGCGCCGACCGCGGCGACCGCCGCCGCGCCGCCGAGGAGCAGCCGCAGCGGCGGTCGGGCAGGGCCACGGGGAGCGGCTGAAGCGGCCGGCTGCGAATGGGCGTTCGAGGCCGCGGCGGCCGCGCGGGGGGTCTCCGCGATGCTCCTTGGAGATCCGCCCAATCGCTTGAGCTCGGCCTGAAGCCGCTGCCATCCGGGATGGAACGGCTGGCCGCGCCAGCCGGAAATCAAAACGACCCGCGAATCGTCGACTCGCGAAGGGGGTGTGATTCCGTCCGCCGAAACCTCGATCAGGTTGCGAAGCTGGCGAATCCGCGGCAGCTCGCCCGAATGAAGGACGTGGAAAACCAGGGACCTCGACCAGATCAGGATGGCCGCGTCGGCGGTGCACCCCTCCACCGCTTCGACAAGCCGGGCGGGGTCTTCGACTTCCAGGGCGCCGACGTCGTAGCCCGCGGCGGCGAGCGAGGTGGCGAGCCGGGCGGCGGCCGTCTCCTTGTCGGGGGAGCGGATGATGACGACGTCGGCCATGTCGGTCCTCCGCGGCTGGGCAGCAAGGTTCGGCGTCACTGAAAGTGGCTGGCCAGGCTGTCGGGACCCGGTTTCACGCAGGCCCGCCTATTCGATGTAAACGGCCTTGGCGTCGGACTTGGCCGGGGGACCGCTTTCGACCAGCCTCAGCCGCGAGGCCTCGCTCGCCTCTTCCCCGCTTTCGCGATAACTCATCTTGCCGTCGACGATGCCGCCATTGGCGATCCGGATGCGCGAGTAGGTGATGTCGCCGGTGATCCTCGCCGTCGCCTCGATCGCGAGATCCTTGGTTTCAATGCCGCCCTCGACCGTCCCCGCCGCTCGAACCCGCTCGGCATAGACATTGCCTCGGATGACGCTTTTCTCGCCGAGGATGAGGGTGATGCAGCGAACGTCGCCTTCAACCTTGCCGAGAAGGTGGAGGTCGTCGGTGGCCTCGATATTGCCGGTCACGCGAATGCCGGAGCCGATGACCGACATTTCCTCCGCGGTTGCGGCCTCGACCTTGCTAGCCTCTTCCATGCCTCTCTCCATTGCAACCCGCTCGGGCGCCGCCGAAATCCGGCAGCTCATCGGCCTATCCAACGGGGATTCCCGGAGGTGACGCCTGTAAATTCGACCTGTGGATAATACGTAGTTTACCAACGAGGTCATCAACAAAATCAATTGCTTTGAGTTCCCGCCCCAATTCGGGACGGAGCGTCGGCCGGCAAGGTGTTGCGTTCAAACCGTCCCAATTTGGGCGCGGGGGTTCCGACGGCGAAGCGCGTTCTTGGCCAAGCGGCGCCGGCTGGTTTATGCACGGCGCACGATGCCGGCCGCTCCTCTCGCGCAATCCGGCAGCGCCCGAGGCCCGCGGTGGAGACAGGAATGAGCAGCAAATCCAAATCGCCCGCGGTCGAAGAGGGCCCCTCCATGATCGGAAGCGGGATCCTGATCGACGGCAGCATCGAAGCCGACGCCGATCTCCAGATCCGCGGCAGGGTTCTCGGCGACGTGCGCTGTGAGACGCTCGTGCTCGGCGAGCAGGGAGAGATAAGAGGCAATGTCGAGGCCGACCGCGTCTGGCTCTCGGGCCGGGTCGAAGGCGCAATCGAGACGGGCGACCTCGCCATCGAGGCCACGGCCCGGGTCAAGGGCGATCTGACCTACAGCCGGATCAGGATGGCCGACGGAGCGGTGGTCCAGGGCCGGATCAGCCATGTCGGGCGCGACGCCGGAATCAAGGCCCAGGCGGTTCCGGCGATCGAGCCGCCGCCGGCGCCGGCGCCGGCTTCCGCGGCCAAGGCCCAGGCCGCCGTCTATATCGAATGAGCGGAGGCGAGCCGCACAGAGGAGCGGCGCGGGCGAAAGAAGTGGAGGCAAGGAGCGGAAGGATGATCTTCGCGGGACGACCGTCAAGGCGGCTCACCTTCCCGGCGGTCGGGCCGTCAGCGGGGGGCGCCGGCGCTCGCCTTCGGGTCGGCGGGCCGCGAAAGTGAGCTTCCTGTGCCGGCTGGGCCGCCACCGGCCCCGGGGGATTCCCCGCTGGAACGACGGTTTCTACTTCGCCACCTGTGAAAGATGCGGCTGCGATCTCGTGCGCACCGCTTTTCAAAGCTGGCATGTGCCCAGCGGATACAGGATCGTGTGGAGCGATCGGCCGCCCGCTGACCGCCCGGAGGTGACCCTGGTCTCGAAGACCAGCCCCTCCGCGCCGGAGGCTCCGGAAGCACTGGCCTCTGCTTCGAGCGCCGGGCCCGTCCCCGAGGCGCCCGAACCGGTCGCGGACGACGCTCCGCCCCCGGAGACGGAGTCCGCCGAGGCCGTCGGCGAGGTATCCGAGGCCGAGGCCGAGCCAAGTGTGGGCGACGCCAAAGTCGCGGCGGATGCCGACGTCGCGGGCGCGCCATCCGCCGCCGGCCGGCTGCCGATCCAGGATGTTCTGGCCCAGCTCCATGCCGAAGATGCGGCGGAACGGAACCGGGAGACCCCGCCGATGCCCGTCGAGGCCCCGGCCCGGCGTTCGAACTGGGACTTCATGGACGAAGATCCCTTTCCGGCGAGTCCCGTGCCGCGCCTGCCTTCGGCCCGTTTCCCCGAGCGTCCGCCCGGGCCGGCCGAGTCCGCCCCCGCGGCGGCGCCCACCGCGTCGGTCGACCGCCGCTCGCGCCGAGTCGGAGGCTTGCCCGAGAAGTGGCGCTCGGCGAGGTCGGCGATGCGCAACTTCTTCTCGGGGCCGGCCGAGCCCAATCCGCCGCTGGTGATCGGCCTCGCGCTGGCCCTCGCCGTCGCCCTGGCGGCGGCGCTCGTGATGTACGGCGCCGGCTCCCCGTCGCCAGGCTCCGCCCCGCCGCCAGGGCCGGCCGCGGCGGGAACCGGCGAGGCCGCCGATCCCTTCGCCGCCGACGCCCCCTCTCTCTCCGCCCCGGAGGACCGGGGCGGGCCCCGACAGGCCTCGGCCGATTCGACTTCGTCTCGGGGAGACCGGGCCTACGTGGCCGCCAGCCTTCTGAGCTGCCGCGATGCCCCCGTCCGGCAGGCCCGGCGGGTCCGCAACCTCGCCAGGGGACAGGAAGTGCGGATCTTGGGAATAGACGGCGACTGGGCGAGCCTCGCCTACCGCGGCGGACAATGCTGGGCCCAGGCCCAGTTCATTTCGCCGGTGCCGCCGCTGCGCTGAGGCCGTCGCCCGGAGCGGTGGATCGGACCACCTCGGAAAATATATAATATCCCGCTTCCCCCCTTTTGCTCTACGCTGCGGCGCCAGCCAATCGGGGGGATCGACATGGCCACTCTTGCAGACAACGGGCTTCGCGCGTCCAAGCCGGACGAGCGCTTCTTTCTCGGCGCCGCGATCGCCATGGCGCTCGTCATCGTCGCCGGCTTCTCGCTTCAGCTGGCGACGGGGCGGTCGAGCTTCTCGTCGCCGCTCCTCGTCCATGTCCACGCCGTCCTGTTCATGGGCTGGGTCGCGATCTACCTTCTTCAGAACGTCTTCGCGGCCAGCGGCCGGATGGCGTTTCACCGGCCGCTCGGCTGGATCGCGGCGGCCTGGATCCTGCCGATGCTGGTGATGGGCTTCGTGGTGACGGTGGCGATGGCGCGGCGCGGCCAGGTGCCCTTCTTCTTCCGGCCGCTGCATTTCCTCGTCTTCGACCCGATGTCGCTGCTCACCTTCGCCGGCCTCACCGCCGCCGCGATCCTTCTGCGCCGGCGGACCGACTGGCACCGGCGCCTGCATTTCTGCGGAATGGCGATGCTCCTGGGTCCCGGGTTCGGCCGCCTGCTGCCGCTGCCGCTGCTCCAGCCCTGGGCCTGGGAAGCGACGTTTACGGCCTCTCTTCTCTTCCCCGCCGCCGGAGTGATCGCGGACCTTCGCCGAAACGGCCGGGTCCACCCGGCGTGGCGCTCGGGCATCGGCGCCATGGTCGCGGCGTTTCTGATGACTGAAGCGATCACCTACGGGCCCCTCGGCGAAGCGCTTTATCGCCGGGTCGTCGGCGGCTCGCCGGGCGCCGGCGTGTCGCCGCTGGACTTCGCTTCACCGCCCGAGGGCATGCGGATCACCGGCCGCTCCGCCGCCGAGTAAGCTTGATCGTACTTCAGGCTCATCGAAACGCCGCTCTTCATGCTATGCCGAGCGGCAGCGGGAAGGGGGGATCCATGCCATATCCACGCGCGCATTATTACGTCCTGATCGTCGTCGCCGTCATCGCGCTCGGCTTCTGGCCGAGCTATTTCGGGGTTTGGAGCAGCGCTCCCTGGCAGTTTCACGCCCACGGCACCGCCGCCAGCCTCTGGGTCCTGATGGTCGCCGCCCAAAGCTGGACCGCGCATCACGGACAGCTGCCCCTCCATCGGGCCGTCGGCAAGTCGAGCCTGCTGCTCTTCCCGTTCCTGATCGGCGGACTCGCCGCGATCATCGACGTCACCGCCAAAGGTTTTGTCGCGGGCAACGATATCGGGCGGACGACGTTCGGCGCCTCGTTCCTCGTCGGTGTGGCCGTCGCCATCGCCGCCTACGTCACGGTTTATTATCGGGCGCTGAAATTCAGGCGCAAGGTCTGGGTCCATTCCGGCTATTTGCTGACGACCCCGCTCATCCTGTTCGAATCGCCCTTCAGTCGGATCCTCAACGGCTTCATGCCGGGCCTCCAGATTCGAGGCCTCGAAGACCTTCATCGGGTCATGCCCGCCATCCTCTGCTCGATGGCCCTCGAGCTGGCGGTGGTGGCGGCGATCTGGCTCAGATACCGGGACAAGGCGGCCCCCTTCCTCGTCGCCGCCGGCTTCATCGTCGCCCAGATGCTGACGATGGGCCTGATGGGCGACTCGGCGCTCCTCAAATCCCTCCTCGCCGCGATCGGCCATCTGCCGAGCGCCGTTGTCCTGCTCTCGGGCTTCGCGATCGGCGCAGCGACGAGCTGGGCCGGCTGGAAAGCCGGACAGCGGCCCGGAGCGCCGGCGCCAAGGGGCGCCCAGCCGGCCTGAGGGAAGGGACTCTCGATGAGGCGTCGGGGCTCGAAAAAATGTATGCTGACCCCGCTTTTCGACCCGTCGGTGGGAGCCTGAAACCGGGACAGCATACATTTTCGAGACGGTTCTCGCAGGGGCCGCCCGCCCGCGACGAGGTCACCGCCGGCCGAATTGCATCGCCGCATCGCAGGCCAGCTTGTCCGCCCGCTCATTCTCCGGATGTCCGGCATGGCCCTTCACCCAGCGCCAGTCGACCTTGTGCGGTCCCGCCGCCGCTTCCAGCTCCTGCCACAGCTCGGCATTCTTCACCGGCTTCCTGTCCGCCGTCTTCCAGCCGTTGCGCCGCCAGCCGTGAATCCATTTGGTGATTCCGTCGCGGACGTAGATGCTGTCGGTGTAAAGGGCGACTTCGCAGGGGCGCTTCAGGGCTTCGAGGGCCCGGATCGCGGCGAGCAGTTCCATTCGGTTGTTGGTGGTGAGCGGTTCGCCGCCGCTTATCTCCTTCTCGTGGGCCCCGGAACGGATCACCGCGCCCCAGCCGCCGGGGCCCGGATTGCCTTTGCAGGCGCCGTCTGTGAAGATCTCAACCAACATCGGCGTGGTCAAGCGGCTTCGAGCCCGCGCGGAAGCTTGAACACCATGCGCTCGACCACCCCTTCGCCTTCGATCTCCGTGACGTCGTAGTGGCAAGCGAGGAAATCGACGACTTCACGGACCAGGGTCTCCGGCGCCGAGGCCCCGGCCGTGATCCCGAGCGTGCCGACGCCGTCCAGCCAGGCGAGGTCGATCTCGTCGGCGCGCCCGATCAGCCGCGCCCGGGTTCCTTCGCGCTCGGCGACTTCGACGAGGCGGACCGAGTTGGAGCTCTTGGGCGATCCGATCACCAGCATCGCCTCGCAGGCCCGGGCGATGTCCTTGACCGCCGACTGGCGGTTGGAGGTCGCGTAGCAAATGTCCTCGCCCTTGGGGCCCCTGATGTCCGGGAAGCGACGCTCGAGGGTCGCCACGATCTCCGCGGTGTCGTCGACCGAGAGGGTGGTCTGGGTGAGATAGGCGAGGCTTTCCGGCTCGGCCGGAGCGATAAGCTCGGCGTCGGCGACGCTCTCGACCAGGGTCATCCGGCCTTCGGGCACCTGGCCGAACGTCCCGATCACCTCGGGGTGGCCGGCATGGCCGATGAAGAGGATGTGGCGGTCGTTCTCGACCAGCCGCTCGGCCTGGCGATGGACCTTGGAGACGAGCGGGCAGGTCGCGTCGAGATATTCGAGGCCTCGCTCCTCCGCCTTCGCCGGGACGGCCTTGGGCACTCCGTGCGCCGAGAAGACCACCGGCACCCCGTCCGGCACCTGGTCGAGCTCGGGCACGAATATCGCGCCCTTGGCCTTGAGGCTGTCGACGACGAACTTGTTGTGGACGATCTCGTGGCGGACGTAGACCGGCGCCCCGTAGCGCTCGAGCGCGAGCTCGACGATCCGGATCGCCCGGTCCACTCCGGCGCAGAAGCCGCGCGGGGCCGCGATCAATAGGGTGAGTGGGGGCTTGGCGACCATGGTCTCCGGCTCTACGGGATCGCTTGCTTCGGTGGAACCCGCTTCCTATGATCCGCCGCGTCCCGTCCAAAGGTGAGGATTTCCGCCCCGTGTTCAAGTCCAAGGCGGCCATTGCCGCGCTGATTCCCCTGGGCCTCCCCCTGGGCCTTGTCGCCTGCTCGACGCCCAACGGCCAGATCACCGACTCCGGCGTAACCGCCACCCGCTCCGCCTGCCCGGCGGTGGCGATCCCCGCCTCGACAGGGGACGTAACCTTGTTCAACCCGCCGGCGAGCCGCGATGCTGCGGCGATCGACGTGGTCGCCAACATCACCAACCTGCGCTCGACCTGCGACGAAAGCGGCGCCAACATCGTCACCCGGCTGACCTTCGAGGTCCAGGCCCAGCGCCGCGACGGCCGCGGGGCCCGCGACGTCGTCCTTCCCTATTTCGTGGTCGCGGTCCAGGGCGGCACCCAGGTCCAGTCGAAGAGCGTCAGCCGGGTCGGGCTGAGCTTCGCGGACGGCGCTCTGCGGGCCAGTGCGGCGGGCTCGGCGACCGCGTCGGTGAGCCGGGCGGCCGTGACTCTTCCCGCGGACGTCAGCGCCCAGATCACCCGCCGCCGCAAGCCCGGAGACCCGTCGGCGGCGATCGACCCGCTGGCCGACCCGGCGGTGCGCGAGGCGGTCCGCAAGGCGAGCTTCGAGATGCTCGTCGGCTTCCAGCTCACCCAGGACCAGCTCGCCTACAACGCGACTCGCTAGCCCCGCGGCTCGACGCCGCCGGCCGGCTGCACCCATTCGGTACTCTGGAAGATGTGCCCGCCATCCGGTAAATCGTTCGGATGAGTGAGCAGCATCCTCTCATTGTGTTTCCGGATACAAACGTCCTGGTTCAGGGCCGCGCGCTTCGCGAGCTGCCTTGGGCAGCACTGGGGCACGACCCGGTTGAAGTCATGTTGTGCGGACCGGTCATTCGCGAACTGGATCGGCTGAAGAACAAAGGCGGACGCGCTGGCAAGGTTGCGCGATCGATCAGCACCAAGGTGCGTGAGCTGATGCGCAGCCCTGACAAATGCGAGGTTCTTTCTGAATCCGGTCCGCGTGTTACACTACGCCTCGCACCGGGTATGCCGAACCAGGGCGCTGCCCGGGCGGGGATCGACCTTACCCATGATGATCAGGCGATTATCAATCAGGCGCTCACGTTCCTCGACGCCGGGGAGCATGTCATTCTGCTCACCGACGACAACTTTGCGGCAATGATGGCCGAGCATTTCGGACTGCCGGTCCGACTGCTTCCCGAACATTGGTTGAAAGAACCAGAGCCCGATGACAGCTCACGCGAGATTGCGCGGCGGGACGCTGAAATCAGGCGGCTCAAGGCAGCCGAGCCAGTACCCCAACTCCGCTTCGTAGATTCATCCAGCGCCCCGATCGATCGGCTTGAGACCATGATGGAGCGATATTTACCGGTCCCGCCGGCTGATGTTGATCACCTTGTCGAGCGCGTCGAAACACTTGCCCCGATGGTTAAGGTCGAACCTATCTCTGCGGGAAAAATCATTCCTCCGCGCACATCGGGAGAGGGATTCGATATATCTAGCATCGCCTATTCCAGTCTTGGAATGACCCCAGTTACACAGGCGGATATAGGAGAATATGAGGTCGAGTATCATCAATGGCTTCGCGGAATTCGTTCGACGATCGCCCGTGTCCACGAGGAATGGAACCGGCTTCGGAAGTGGCCTCAGGCTACGCTCCTGGCGGCGAATGGAGGGTCGCGCCCCGCCGATGATGTTCTCGTCGAGATCGAGGCCTTTGGAGAATTCGAGTTAAGCGACGCTCGACCGGAAGACGGGGATGACGGCCCTCCGATACGAAGGCACCGGCTCGAACTTGCCCTTCCTCCCACGCCACCCCGGCCCAGATCGAGGGCTGAAGAACTTATGGCAACAGCCATTCTTCACCAGGACCCGTTCAGGATGGTGCCGCAGCCACATTTCCCCACTTTGCCGCCGCAACGAGAGGACGACGCATTCTACTGGCGCTCCGGAGAATCGAAGGCGACCAAGACGATGTCGCTCGAATGCAAATGCTGGCGTCATGGGCGCGATGAAGAGGATTTCTCCTTTCGCGTCCGGGCCAACGACCATGAGGACGTGAGCGGGCTCATCGTCGGGCGTGTAAGCGCCGCCAATCTAGCTAAGCCCACAGAAAAGCATTTACCGTTGCGAATAACATTTGAGGATCGCGAATGCCTTACGATGGCAACGAGGCTCGTCGACGAGTTCGAGCACCGTCTAGCGGCACGAAGAAGTTAGTCTCTCGGTGTGGGAAGTGCCCGGTCTCAACTTAAGTCCTCGGGCAAAGAAACGCACGGCTTATCAACTTTACTACGTTGTGCCTTCGTGCCTTCTCAAAAAGATCCCGCACGGCACTCGGACGAAAGCGCTGGATATACCGCCGCCGCCGTGCCTTGCACTCGGCCGGCCTTGCCGCCTGCGGTTGATTGCATCGGCACCCGGTTTTGAGAGAAGGGAAGAAGGCGCAAAGGCACAACGTAGAAAAAGAATGGGTTGTCGCTTCGCGCAGCGGTGGAACGCGAAGCGGCGCGAGGTGGCGCGTATCTATTCCTCCCCTGCTTTTGCAGGGGAGGGGACCATGCGAAGCATGGTGGAGGGGCCTTACGGACTCTGAAGAACCCCTCCACCCAGCTTCGCTGGGTCCCCCTCCCCGAGAAATCTCGGGGAGGAATTAGTTGGATGCGTTGACTTGCCTTTGACGAGCCTTCACAGCGCCCTTGCCGCCGGCCGCCAAGCCGGGGTGCGCGCGGGAGAGTGCGAAGGGCCGCGAGGTCCGATGCCGCCGAAGGAGCAACCGCCCCGGAATCTCTCAGGCACAAGGGACCGCGCGCGCAAAGGCACTCTGGAAAGCGTCCTCCTTCGCCCTTCGGGCTTCGGCGGACCACCGAAGGGGTAACCCGCCGAAGCTTTTAGCGAAGGTGGGGAAAGCTCTCAGGTCCAGTGACAGAGGGGGTTGCTTGCGACGGCGTTCGATCTCGGGCGTTGAAGCCGCTCCCTTGGAGACTGGACATGAGCGACGCCCCCGGAAACCTCCTCCCCCTCGATGGCTGGCATCGCGCCCGCGGCGCCCGAATGGTGGAATTCGCCGGCTATTCGATGCCGATTCAGTATGAAGGGATCCTCGCCGAGCATCGCTGGACCCGCGCGTCGGCGGGGCTGTTCGACGTCAGCCACATGGGCCAGCTGATCATCGCCGGGCCCGGGGCGGAGAAGGGGCTGGAAAGCGTCCTCCCGGCCGACCTCGCCATCCTCAAGGAAGGCCGGCTGCGCTATTCGCTGCTGCTCAACGACGAGGGCGGGATCGTCGACGACCTCATGGCGACCCGGCGCGGCGACCATTTCTACGTCGTCGTCAACGGCGCCACCAAGCAGGGCGACATCGCCTATCTGGAGGAGCGGCTGCCGCGCGGGGTCGTTCTCGATCATATGAAGGAGCAGGCCTTGCTCGCCCTCCAGGGCCCCCGGGCGGTGGAGGCGCTCGCCCGCCTCGCGCCCGGAGTCGAGCAGCTCGGCTTCATGACGGGCGGATCGTTCACGCTGGACGGGGGCGCGGTCTGGATCAGCCGCTCCGGCTATACCGGCGAGGACGGCTTTGAAATCTCGGTTCCCGCCGGGCGCGCCACGGCGGTGGCCGAGCTTCTCGCCGCCCAGGAGGAAGTGAAGCCGATCGGCCTCGGCGCCCGCGATTCGCTCCGGCTCGAGGCGGGCCTGCCGCTCTACGGCCACGATCTCGACACCGACACCACGCCGCTCGAGGCCGACCTCGGCTTCGCCATCTCCAAGCGCCGTCGGGCCGAAGGCGGCTTCGCCGGCTGGCCGCGGATCCTGCGCGAGATCGAGGAGGGGACGGTGCGGCGCCGGGTGGGCCTGACGGTCGAGGGCCGGCAGCCCGTGCGCGAGGGCGCCGCCGTCGTCGATGCCGACGGCGACGAGGTCGGCAAGGTGACCAGCGGCGGCTTCTCGCCGATGCTCGAGGCGCCGATCGCCATGGCCTATGTCCCCGCCGCCTCGGCCGAGCCGGGCAGCGAAATCCGACTGGTCCAGCGCGGAAAAGTCTTCCAGGCGAAAGTGGCGCCGATGCCCTTCGTCCCCCACCGCTATCACCGCAAGGGAGCCGCTTGATGAGTGTCTATTATACCGAGGAGCATGAGTGGATCCGGGCCGAGGGCGATGAGGCGACGGTCGGGATCACCGATTTCGCCCAGGGTCAATTGGGCGACATCGTCTTCGTCGACCTGCCCGAGGCCGGCCGCCAGGTGACCAAGGGCGGCGAGGCCGCCGTGGTGGAATCCGTCAAGGCCGCGTCCGACGTCTTCGCGCCGGTCGACGGGGAGGTCATCGAGCCCAACCCGGCGCTCGCCGACGATCCTGCTTTGGTCAACAGCGACCCGGAGGGCGAAGGCTGGTTCTTCAGGCTTCGGCTCGCCGACCGCTCGCAGCTCGACGGCCTGATGGACGCCGATTCCTACAAAGCCTTCACGGACGCCCAATAAATGCTTCTGCCTTCAACCGG
>JAXDPE010000066.1:0-16437 GCA_034668565.1 Sphingomonadales bacterium
CCCCCCCCCCCCCCCCCCCCCCCGCCGCCGCAGCCCGAAAGAGCGAGCGCGGCCGCGCAGGCGGTCATCAGCAGGGCATTGCGTGCGAGCCTGGCGTTCATCCGAGGTCCTCGGCTAACTGGTTCAAATTTTTGGCTTTTCCGACGCCGATAGTAAGTGGGCGATGCTTTCAATTTGCTGAAGACCCGATGCGCCCTATGAGGCGGCCATGATTCCGTCCCCGCTCGCCTCGATCGACTGCTGGATCTTCGATCTCGACAACAGCCTCTATCCCGCCTCGGCGAATCTGTTCGAGCTGATCGACATCCGCATGGGCGAGTATATCGCAAACCGGCTCGGTTGCACACCGGCGGAGGCGCGCATCATCCAGAAGGGCTTCTTCCGCGACCACGGCACCACGCTCGCCGGGCTGATGAAGGAGCATGGCGTGAAGCCCCGCGACTTCCTCGATTACGTCCACGACATCGACTTCGCCCGGCTGACCGCGGATCCCCGGGTGGTGGCCGCGCTGGACCGGCTTCCGGGCCGCAAGTTCGTCTTCACCAACGGCGACGAGGCCTATGCCCGGCGAGTCCTCGACCGGCTCGGCCTCGCCAATGCCTTCGACGGAGTCCACGACATCCACGCCATGGACTATATCCCCAAGCCCGATCCGCGCGCTTATTCGGCGATGTGCGAACGCCATGGGATCGCTCCGCGCAGCGCCCTGTTCGCCGAGGACATGGCGCGGAACCTGGTGCCGGCCAAGAAGCTGGGAATGACCACGATCTGGGTCGACAACGGTTCGGAGCAGGCGAGCCACGACGCCGATCCCGCCTTTATCGACTATCGCATTACCGATATCGGCGACTGGCTGAGCGAAATCACGGGGGGAGAGCCGACATGAGCGACGCGCTGAGGGCCGTCATCGAAGAGGCCTGGGACCGGCGCGAGTCGCTCGGCGCGGACGACGGCGATGTCGGGAAGGCCGTCGATTCGGCGATCGCCCTGCTCGACTCGGGCGAGGCCCGGGTCGCCGAGCGAGGCGAGAGCGGCTGGACCGTCAACCAGTGGCTGAAGAAGGCCGTCCTGCTGTCCTTCCGGCTGACTCCGATGGAGGCGATAAGCGGCGGCCCGGGCGGCGCCCACTGGTGGGACAAGGTGCCGTCCAAATTCGCCGAATGGGGGCCCATCCGCTTCGCCGGCGCCGGCTTCCGCGCCGTCCCCGGGGCGATCGTCCGCCGCGGCGCCTTCATCGGCAGGGGCGCAGTGCTGATGCCGAGCTTCGTCAATATCGGCGCCTGGGTCGGCGAAGGCACGATGGTCGACACCTGGGCGACGGTGGGAAGCTGCGCCCAGATCGGGAAGAACGTCCACATCTCCGGCGGCACCGGAATCGGCGGAGTGCTCGAGCCGCTCCAGGCCGGGCCGGTGATCGTCGAGGACGATTGCTTCATCGGCGCCCGCTCCGAAGTCGCCGAAGGGGTGGTCGTCGAGCAGGGCGCCGTCCTCTCCATGGGCGTCTTCCTCGGCGCCTCGACCAAGATCGTCGACCGCGACACCGGCGAGGTCCACATCGGCCGCGTCCCGGCTTATTCGGTCGTCGTCCCCGGCACCCTGCCCGGCAAAAACGGCGGCCCGGGCCTCGCCTGCGCCGTCATCGTCAAGCGAGTCGATGCCCGAACTCGCTCCAAGACCAGCATCAACGAGCTGCTGAGGGATTGAGGCGTTTTCGCGCGGGAGTGGGTCAAGAAAGGACCGTGATGCATTCGCTCATAACCGATTCCCTAATGCCGAGCTTGGTCCCGATCCGCTTCTCCTTCCATCGCAAGGACTTGAGGAGGATGATCGAAGGCGAGTGCCCATCCGTGATCGGTCCATTTCGGATAATTCCTTCCTTTACAATCATTTGCGAGTTTGCCGAAATGTGAAGCTGACTCGGGCGAGTTCGAGTCAAGAATATGTCGGCCGGCAGCGTGCCGTCGTCGGACGTCCGGCAACGCGAGGCATTACGGCGCGGGTGCCCGCTTTCTTCTGGCCAAGCGCCGGAGGAGAGAAAATATGTCGTATGATCAAGCTGTCGATGGGCTACGGCTTCTCACGGAAATTGATCTCCCGACGGCAGCCGGAGGCTATCAACCGAACTTGCCCGGCAAAGGTGGCGGTGGACCAACCGAGATAGAAGCCCGGATTGAAGACATGTTCGAGCATTGGCCGGCCGCGGTTAGCGGCGGCGGCGAATGGACCTCATACATGGCTGACGACGCCATGTTCTTGGATAGAGATCAAAACGATTATTATGACTACGTCGAGATTAGCGGCGACGGAGGTGTCTGGGTCTACGATGGGGCTACGGATAGCTGGACTTTCAGAGCCTATGACGACAACCAAGCTTCTTAAATAATAGTGATGGATGCGGAGGAGGTGCTTCCGCACCGCCTCCTGGAGGCTGTTTAATTGCTTCACCTGATGCAACTTATTGCCGCGGTTGCTCTGGCCGCGATAGCGCCGACACAGGCGACGGCCGAGGCTCGGAAGAGTCCGTATCCGCCTATTCGACTGACAGAGACGCCATCAAAGGCGTGCGGTTTCAACAGGATCATGGTCGGCCCGTCCGGAAGCGAGGTCGCCGCTTGGGGCAGCGAGAGGGGGCATTTGCTCGCCACCAGAACGCCCCCGCCCTTCGGGCTGCTCGCGGTGGGCCTCATGCATGACAAGGGTTCCGACCAGTCCGACCGCCTCCGTACCTATTGGGGCCCCGATTTGACCATTCCGATCCGCTGGGCCTCCGCCGGCGGAACGCTCTATGGCCGGGCGACTCGCGACCGCATCGTCGCCATCGATGCGGATACGGGCCGGGTCGAGGAGCGAGGGCTGCTCGATCCGGCCTGGAAATATGTCGACTTTCGCGCAACGACCCATGGCGACCTGAGCGCTCTCGAAGGCCCTGCCCTTCTGGCGCAAGCGAAGCGGGTCGGAACGGACTTTTATCGCGGTCATGCGACCTTGGGGGACGGCGTCACCTTCATAGGGGCCCGGACCGGCGATCTGGGATTGGTCAGAATGGCACAGGGGCGCGCCTCGGCGCCCGTCCTGCGAGCTTCCTACACGCGCTGGATCCTCGGTTTTCCGGACGATAGCGACTTCACGGGAGGCGTCGCCTATGTGGGCGCGGAAGGAAAGGACGGCCTGCGCTTCCTGCCCTACCAGCGGCCACTGATCGACCTGGCGACCGGCCGTGTCGCCGGCAAATATAACGGGACCGAGATCCTCCTGCGCGGCGAAGGCGCCCTTGCCGGCGCGCTCGGGCAGCTTCGTCGCAAGCTCGCGGGCGGGGGTGTCATCCTCGATGCGAGCTTCAGCGGCGTTACCTTGGTTCTTCTAACTCAGTCCGGGCGCGGAGAGGTAGGGGTGAGCCGGTTGAGCCCTCGCGGCCTTACCGAAAAAACCCTTTGCACCCATTGGCTGCGGCTGGCGACCACCCCTGCCGGAATGCCTCTTGCACCCGCGGACAACGTGAAGGTGCGAATTTTCGGCATCGATGCGGCGGGGCGGGAAAGTTACAGGCCCGGACTTCCGATCGCGACCCTCTATCGGGATGGGCCGTCGCGAGGCCGCGATGCACTGGTGAGCTTCAATGGCGGCCCGACCGGAAGCCTTGCCGATTATTATATGCCGTTGGCCGGGCTCCGGATGCTGGCGCCAGACCGCGATCTCATCGCCGTCGACTATGCAGGAAGCGTAGGCGGCGGACTGTCGCTCACCCGCCGGCTGACCGACCACGGCATGAAGGCGATCGAGGAGGATGTCGAAGCCGTCGTCAAATGGCTGGATCGTCAAGGCTATCGCCGGATTTTCCTGGAAGGCGGAAGCTTCGGCGGGGTCCCCGCTACGATCGCCTTGTCGCGCTACCGGTCAAAGTTCGCCGGGGCTTTCATGCCCGCGCCTCTGCTCCGCCTCAGGCCGCCCGAGGAATGGGCTGATCGGGGCGATCTCGTCCGCACGGATTCGGCCGGCCAGCTGGCGTTCGAAGAAAGCATTTTCGGCGGGGCCGCCGGCCGCACACGCTTTGCGGCGGATTTGAAAACGCTGGTCGCTTCAGCCCCCTTTCGAGCCACCGATCACTTCGTCTTCTCGCGCCAGGACTTCACCTCGCAACCCGGCGACCTCCCGCCCGGGCACAAAGCAATGGTCCGGATAACGGGCGGTCCCCACGGCATGATCGCGTCCCACGACGCCTATTTCGAAGAGGTGCTCGCCGCGATGAATGCTGCACCGGGACCGATCGCCACCCCGCGAGTCGACCCCGGAACCCGCTCCAAGACCAGCATCGACGAGCTGCTGAGGGATTGAGGCGTCTTCGCCGAGGGGGAACGCGAGGCTTCCGCATCTCGCGCAAGTCCACGCCGGCCGCAGGCCAATCAATTTTCAACGCAACGACGCAACGATGTCGCGCCGCATCCGAGGCCTTACGATCCTCTAGACTCGGGAGAACAGGTGCCACGCCCGAGACCGCAAAGGCATCTTTGCGTCTTCGCGTCTTCGCGTTGAAAATTGAAGGTCTCGGCGCCTGGGCTTCGCGACGGGGGAGGGCCCCATCCAACATATGTTCTTGACTTGTTCTTGTTGATCGGCTAAGCAGGAACTCTGCCCGAGTCGTCCCGATCAAACGATGGAGGCGGGAATCCGGCCGAGGGGTCTCCTCGAGGCCGGCGGCCGGCGCGAAGTCATCCGGGAACGTTTGAGCTCGCGTCTACCGAAGAGTCGTGACTGAGATGTCGTAACTGGGATTGTCCCTCCGCATGGGACTGGACCGGCGAGCCGGTCCGGGCCCTCAGCGGCGGCGCCGCGTCCGCGAGGAAGCGGAGCCGAGCCACCTAGCCTCGCAGAGCGAGGTATTGGGACCCGGCGGCTCTTCACTTAAGTCTGGACGCTTTCGAGTAACGACGAAAGCACATAAAAGTCGTCCAGCTCCGGGTGCCGGTGGCAAGGACGCGCCGGCCGTATTTTCCCCCATCCGGCAACGGAGGCTTCCGCTCGCCCGCGCCCCGCCCGGCCTTCATTTCCCAACGCCCTCCTTCAGGAGCAGCGCCGCCCGGCCGCTCTCCCAATCCTCCATCCCCACCACACGCCAGACCTCGCGGCCCCGGGCGTCGTAGAGGATGGTCATCGGCAAAGTATCCGCCTTGAGGTCGGTCATCAGGGCCATTTTCGGGTCGAGCCAGGTTTCGAGGTTGCGATAGCCCTGCTTGGCGAAGAAGGCCTCGACCTTCTCCCGCCCGTCCAGGTCCTGGCTGACCGTCAGCACCTGCAGCCGGTCGCCCTCGCGCGCCGCCAGCCGGTCGAGCGTCGGCATTTCGGCCACGCAGGGCGGGCACCAAGTCGCCCAGAGGTTGAGCAGGACCGGCCGGCCCCGGAAGTCGGCGAGGCTCGCCGGATCGCCGTCCGGATCCTGGAACTCCGTCGCCGGCGCG
This sequence comes from Sphingomonadales bacterium, assembly GCA_034668565.1. Classification (GTDB taxonomy): domain Bacteria; phylum Pseudomonadota; class Alphaproteobacteria; order Sphingomonadales; family Sphingomonadaceae; genus Allosphingosinicella. The sequence goes on from JAXDPE010000066.1 coordinate 5,454, forward strand.
GCGCTGCCGGCATGGGAGCGGTCGAGCTTGCCCGTCGGCTCGGCTTCGGCGGCGGGTCCGTTCCAGCCGGGCTGGTCGGGGCCGGCGACGTTGCCGGGTTCCGGCGCAGGCTTGCACGCGGCGATGGCCAGAGCGAGAAGCAGGATGATCCGCATGCCCGCGGCGTAAGTCGCAGATGCACCGGCGGCAATCCCTGCTTCCCGTCATCCTGAACTTGTTTCAGGATCCAGCGACGAACCCGTCGCGGGCGGAAACCTGGACCCTGAAACAAGTTCAGGGCGACGCTGAGCGGTGTGTGTCCGCAGCGCACGGATTGCCCTTGGCCGGCCCCGCCCGCCTGCGCTATGGCGGCGCCTCATCATGCGCCTCTCGCTCCTCCTCCCGGCTCTCGCCCTCCTCGCCGCCTGCGGCAATATGGAGCCGCTCCAGCCCAAGGCCGGCCAGAGCATGCCGCCCAAGCCGGCCCTGGCGGTTCGGGCGCCGACCACCGACGAGCTGCTGACCCCGCCCCCGATCGCCCGGCCCGCCCGCCAGGACGACGGACTGCGCCGCTCCGAGGAGCGCGCCGACGATCCCTTCGATCTTCCACCGACCGGCTGATCCGCCGGAGCCACGATCTGATCCCGGAGACCCAATTGAAGAAAGTCAGAAAGGCGGTCTTCCCCGTCGCCGGCCTCGGTACCCGCTTCCTTCCGGCCACCAAGGCGGTGCCCAAGGAGATGCTGACCGTCGTCGACCGGCCGCTCATCCAATATGCCGTGGAGGAAGCGCTCGAGGCGGGTATCGAGCAGATGATCTTCGTCACGGGCCGCGGCAAGACCGCGCTCGAGGACCATTTCGACATCTCCTACGAGCTCGAAGCGACGATGCGCGGCCGCGGCAAGTCGCTCGACGCCATCGCCAGCACGCGATTGCCCCCGGGGTCGGTGGTCGCCGTCCGCCAGCAGGAGCCGCTCGGCCTCGGCCATGCCGTCTGGTGCGCCCGCGACATCGTCGGCGACGAGCCGTTCGCGGTCTTCCTCCCCGACGAAGTGATGGTCGGCAGCCCCAATTGCACCCGCCAGCTGGTCGACGCCTATGAAAAGGTCGGCGGGAACGTGGTCGCGATGCTGGAAGTCCCGGCCGACGAGACCCACAAATACGGAGTCGTCAGCCCCGGAGCGAGCGAAGGCCGGCTGACCGAGATCAAGGGCCTGGTCGAGAAGCCCGCGCCGGGAACGGCCCCGTCGAACCTGATGCTTCCCGGCCGCTACGTCCTCCAGCCCGAGATCATGGAGGCGCTCGGCAAGGTCGGCCGCGGCGCCGGCGGCGAGATCCAGCTCACCGACGCGATGGCGGCGATGATCGGCACCCAGCCCTTCCACGGCCTCACCTTCGACGGCGAGCGCCACGATTGCGGCCACATGCTCGGCTTCGTCATCGCCAATATCGCGCTGGGCCTGAAGCGGGAGGACGTAGCGCCGGCGCTGCGCGCCTATCTGGCCGGGCTCTAGGTGAGCTGCGCGGCCCTCCTCGTCGGCGACGGGCCCGTCCGGCCCGTCACCGCCGACCAAGCCGCGCTTTATTCCGGCCCGGGCTTCATCTGGGTCCATATCGACGACGGCAGCGACGAGGAGCTCCATCTGCTTCGCGGCAAGGACATTCCCGACGTCGCCGCCAATGCCCTCATCGCCACCGAGACCCGGCCTCGCTGCGACCGGATCGACGAGGGCGCGATCGTCAACCTTCGCGGCCCCGCGGCCGAGGAGCTCGACAATAGCGACCGGCTGGTCTCGATCCGGATGTGGATCCGCAAGGGCAAGGTCAGCAGCGTCACCCGCCGGCGGCTCGCCGCCACCGCCGCCGTCACCGCCCAGATGGAGGCCGGCCGGATCCTCGACCCGGGCGATCTCGTCGCCGCTTTCGCCAAGGCGATCTCGAAGCAGCTCGATCCCGAGGTGGCCCAGCTCGGCGACACGCTCGACGATTATGAAAGCGAGCTCGACGACAGCCGGGCCCTCTACCGGCTGCGCAGCTCGATCGCCCGAATCCGCTCCGACGCGATCGCCTATCGCCGCTTCGTCGCCCCCGATCGGGACGCTTTGCTCGCCCTTGCCGATCACGATTTCGACTGGCTCGCCGAAGAGGACCGGCTTCACATCCGCGAGGCGGCCGACCGCTTCGCCCGGATGGCCGAGGAACTGGAGGCGGTCCGCGAGCGCGCCGCCTTGCTCCACGAGCAGCTCACCGACCTGCGCAGCGAGCAGATGGATTCGCGATCCCTGGTCATCTCCATCGTCGCCTTCATCTTCCTTCCCCTGACCTTCATCACCGGACTGCTCGGAATGAACGTCAAGGGCATTCCCTATGCGGAGGAGCCCTGGGCCTTCTGGGGCGTCGTCGCCTTGTGCGTGGTCATGGGCGTGCTGGTGCTCGGCTGGTTCATGTGGAGGCACTGGCTCCGGCGCTAGGCGAAAAGGTTGGCCTTCGGCCGTCATTGCGAGCGTAGCGAAGCAATCCAGCGGCTCTGCGTCAGAAGCTGGATTGCTTCGCCGCTTCGCTCCTCGCAATGACGGGCCTAGCCGGCGAAGCGCGCCCTCAACCCCATCATCGCCAGCGCCGCCTTCGCCGCCTCGCCGCCTTTGTCCTTCTCGTCCGGCCGGGCGCGGGCCAGGGCCTGGGCCTCGTCCTCGACGGTCAATATGCCGTTGCCGATCGCCAGCCCGTCGAGGGTCAGGGCCATGATCCCGCGGGCGCTTTCGCCGGCGACGATCTCGAAATGATAGGTCTCGCCGCGGATCACGACGCCCAGAGCCACGAAGCCGTCGTAGCGGCCCGTCTCCGCCGCCAAAGCGATCGCCGCCGGCACTTCGAGAGCGCCCGGCACCGTCACGGTCTCATGCTCGTGCGCGGCCGCCTCGATCGCCGCTCGGGCGCCCTTGAGCAGCAGGTCGTTGAGATGGTCGTAGAAGCGGGCCTCGACGATCAGGATCCGGGCCATTTTAATCCTCCAGCGGGATCGGCCGCTCGCCGACGATGACGAGGCCGTAGCCGCCCAGCGCCACCGGGCTGTGATGGGTGTTGGTGAGGAGCACCATGTCGTGCACCCCGAGCGCCGAGAGGATCTGGGCGCCGCCGCCATAATCCCTGAGCTCGTCGGGCCCTCTCGCCGAGGCCTTTCCCGAACGAAGGTTGAGAGACGCCGACAAGGCGTCGGGCATCGCCCGGTTGAGGACGACGATGACCCCGCTCCCTTCCTCTCCGATGATCTTCATCGCTCCGCGCAGAAGGCCGCCGCGCCCGGCTTCCTCCCCGAAGGCGTCGGCGAACAGGCTGAGCTGGTGCATCCTGACCAGGGTCGGCTTCGACGGGTCGATCGTCCCCTTGACGAGGGCGACCTGCTCGGTGCCCAGCGCCTTGTTGAGGAAGCTCTTCGCCGTCCACGCCCCGCCCCAGCGGCTCTCGAAGCTCGCCTCCCCGGTCTGCTCGACGAGATGGTCCTTCTTCAGCCGGTAGGCGATGAGGTCGCGGATCGTGCCGATCTTGAGGCCGTGAAGCTGGGCGAAGGCGACGAGATCGTCCATCCGCGCCATCGTCCCGTCCTCGCGCATGATCTCGCAGATCACGCCCGACGGGTTCAATCCGGCCAGCCTCGCAACGTCCACAGCGGCCTCGGTATGGCCGGCGCGGATCAGGACTCCGCCGTCGCGGGCGACGAGCGGGAAGATGTGGCCGGGGGTGCAGATGTCCTCCCGGCCCTTGGAAGCGTCGATCGCCACCGAGACGGTGCGGGCCCGATCGGCGGCGGAGATTCCGGTCGTGACGCCCTCCTTCGCCTCGATCGACGTCGTGAAGGCGGTTTCGTGGCGGGTGCCGTTGTTGCGGCTCATCAGCTCGAGACCGAGCTGGTCGACCCTCTGCTTGGCCAGCGCCAGGCAGATCAGGCCGCGCCCGTGCGTGGCCATGAAGTTGATCGCGTCCGGGGTCGCCATCTGCGCGGGGATGACGAGGTCGCCCTCATTCTCCCGGTCCTCGTCGTCGACGAGGATGAACATGCGCCCGTTGCGCGCCTCGTCGATCAGCTCCTCGGGCGAAGAGAGAAAGCCGCGTTCCATCGCTCAGCGCCTCAGCTCGAGCATCCGCCCGATATAGCGGGCGAGGATGTCGATCTCGATATTGAGCTTCCGCCCCGGCGCCAGCTCGGCGAAGCTGGTCTGGGCCGCGGTGTGGGGGATGATGTTGAGGGCGAAGCGGATCCCGTCCGACACCGGCTCGACCTCGTTGACGGTCAGCGACACCCCGTCGAGCGCGATCGACCCCTTCGGCGCGATATAGGCTTCGAGCTCGGCGGGCGCGATCACGGTCAGCCGGACCGAGCCGCCGACCTCGACCGCCGCCTCGACCTCGCCGACGGCGTCGACATGGCCGGTGACGATATGGCCGCCGAGCTCGTCGCCGACTCGAAGCGAGCGTTCGAGGTTGAGCCTGGCGCCCTCCCGCCAGAGGCCCGGAGCGCTCCGGCTCGTCGTCTCCCGCGACAGGTCGACCGCGAACCAGTCCTCGCCTTTGTCGACGACAGTAAGGCAGACGCCCGAGCAGGCGATCGAGGCGCCGAGATCGACATGAGCCATGTCGAAGCCGCACGCGATCCTCAGGCGCAGGTCGCCCCGCTCCTCCGCCGCGACGACCCGGCCGACATCAGTGATGATTCCGGTAAACATGGTCCTTCGATACGGGCCTTCGCCAGGCTCAGTCCCTACTCAGGACGAGCGGTTGAAAATGCGCCCTCCGCTCATCCTGAGTAGCCGGTGAGCTTGTCGAACCGGCGTATCGAAGGACGTTCGGATGCCTTACCTGCCGCGCTCGTAGACTTCGAGCCGGTCGATGCCAAGCATCCGGCTGTCGGCGAGAGTCCAGCGGCGGTGGGCGTCGGCGAGATCGGTGAGGCCGATATAGCCGACCGAGGACTTGCCGTCGCCGATCAGGATCGGCGCCCGGTAGATCAGCATCCGGTCGACGAGATCGGCGGCGAGGAAGGCGGAGGCGGTCGCCGAGCCGCCCTCGACCAGCAGGTCGTTGACGTCGGCCAGCCCGAACACCTCGTCCGGCGAGCCCAGCCGAACCCATCCCTCCACCGCCTCGCCCCGGGTCAGTAGCGCCCGGCGCGGGGAGCGCTCCTCGAGCCCGGGAAGCCTCACGTCGAGCTTCGGCCGGTCGCGCTCGTACGTACCCCGGCCGACGAGGATCATGTCCGACCGGGCCCGCTCAAGATGAACATGCGCCCTTGCGTCCTCGCCGGTAATCCAGCGGCTTTCGCCCGACGGCAGCGCGATCTTGCCGTCGAGCGACATGGCGAGCTTCAGGGTGATGAACGGCCGGCCCAGCCGCATCCGCGTCAGGAACCCGGCCATCGAACGGGCCGCCGGGGCGGCGCCGGGCCCCGTCTCGATTTCGATCCCGGCCGCTCGAAGCCGATCGAAACCGCCGCCGTCGATTCGTCCGTCGGGGTCGCCGAGCGCCGCGACGACTCGCGCCACGCCGGCTTCGACCAGAAGATCGGCGCAGGCCGGCCCGCGGTCGCTTCGATGACAGCAAGGCTCGAGGGTGACGAAGGCGGTGGCGCCGGACGCGGCCTCGCCGGCTTCGGCAAGGGCCATCGCCTCGGCATGGGGCCGGCCGCCGGGCTGGGTCCAGCCGCGGCCGACGACGATATCGTCCTTGACGATCACGCAGCCGACATTGGGGTTGGGAGCGGTGTTGCCCCGGCCGCGCTCGCCAAGCGCGAGCGCCGCGCCCATCCACCGTTCGTCAGGCGTCAAATGCCGAGCCGCTCCAGCTTCTCGTCGAGGCGCTTGAACTGCGCCTGGCGTTCCTTCCTGAACTTGTCGCGCGCCGCCTGGTCGATTTTCTGCTCGGCCTTGATCTGAGCGTCGGTCCGGTTCGCCGGCCAGCTCTCGACATAGATGAGCTGGGGGCCCGGCATGATGTTGGTGTTGCCGTCGAGGTAGAAGAGCCCGATGATCCCCGCCGGGATGGCGACGGCGAGCGCGGCGGCGATCCACTGGTGGGGCCGGCGTTCGGAGGCGAAGGCGCGAAGGTCGGCCCAAAGCGCGCGGGGGGAGGCGGGACGGGGGAGCGGCATGGCGCCAAGATAGGCCTTTAGCCGTTCCCCCGCCAGCCCCCGGTCAATCGGCCGGAAGCACCCAGCGGATCGCGTTGGCGACGGTGTCGCCGGTCGGCTCGCCTTTGTTGTTTCTGGCAGGCGTGAACCGAGCGCGCTGCTTCATCAGCCTGCACGTGGTCGAATCGAGCGCGGACGAGCCGCTCGACCCGGTGACGCTGCATTCCTTCACCCTTCCGTCGGGCCCGACGGTCAGCTTGAAGCGGGTCGTCCCCTGCTCCTCGTTGCGCACCGCGTTGGAGGGGTAATCCTCGTCCGAGACGTAGGAAGCGAGGTTCGCCTTGGCCCGGGCCGGTTCGACCGTGCGCGGTTCTATCTTCGCCGGCGGCGGATCGGCGGTCGGGACGACGACCCGTTCGGGCTCGGCGATCACGACCTGCTTGAGCGGTGGCAGGGGATCGGAAATGACCAGCGTATCGCGCGGCTGCGTCGGGACGACCGGCGGGAAATGGGTGATGACGTCCTTGGGCGGGGTCACCTCTTTCTCGACCGGCTTGATTTCGGGGGGCGGCGGCTGATCCTCCGGGATCGTGTCGACGACGATCGGCGGGTTCCAGATATGCCTGATCGTCTCGCCCTTCGCCATCGCCAGCGCGGTCAGCGCCGCTCCGTGCATCAGAACGACGACGGCGAGCACTTTCGGGTTGCCTGTCTTCTGCTGGTAATATGCTCCTTCCATCATGGCCTCTCTCCTGCTTTGGTGCCGTGCGACTCATGAGACAGTATCTCATAACATCATGTTACAATGTTACACAAGCCGGAAAGGTTCCTTAACCCGCCGGCGCCTCGGGCGCCTTTTTTCAAAGAGACGGCGCAAAGGCGCGACGTAGAAAAGGGCCTTCCCTACGTCGCGCCGTTGCGCCGTCTCTTAAAATCGAAGGGCCTGCCCCGGCCCGGAATCAGCTCAGATCGCCGCGCGCATCCGGGCGATCGCTTCTTCACGGCCGATCAGTGGGAGCAAAGCCGCCATTTCCGGGCCGCTCTCCCGTCCGGTCAGCGCCAGGCGGAGCGGCCGGAACAGCGCCTTGCCCGCTCGTCCGGTCCTCTCCTTCAGCGCCGAGACCAGCTGGGGCCAGGGCGCCTGGCTCCAGTCGAGCCCGGCGAGCGCCTCGGCCGCGGCTTCGATCAGCGGCCGGTCTTCATCCGCCGCTTTGGCCTCGACATGGCCGTGGAGGATTTCCCACCAGTCCGCGGCTTCGGCCACCGCCTTGAGGTTGGGCCGGATCGCGGCCCAGTCGTCCGGCCCCAAGCCGTCCGGCACCCGCCCGGCGACCGTCTCGAAGGGCAGGAGATGGACGATCCGGGCATTGAGCTGGACGAGCTCGTCGAGGTCGAAGCGCGCCGGGGCCCGGCCGAACGTCGCGAAGTCGAACGACTCGACCAGCGCGCCGGGCTCCGCCACCGGCTCGACCGGCAGGCTGGTGCCGAGCCGGGCGAGCTTGGCGATCAGCGAGATCGGCTCGATCCCGGCCTCCCGCAGGGCGTCCGCGCCGAGCGAGCCCAAGCGTTTCGACAGCTTGCCCTCGGAGCCGACCAGCAGGGCCTCATGGGCGAAAGCCGGCGGGGCCGCCCCCAGGGCCTCGAACATCTGTAATTGAAGCGCGGTGTTGGTAACATGGTCTTCGCCGCGAAGCACATGGGTGACGCCCATCTCGATATCGTCCACGCAGCTCGGCAGCATGTAGAGCCAGCTGCCGTCCTCGCGCCGGACCACGGGATCGGAATGCAGGGCCGGGTCGAAATGCTGGGGACCCCGGATGAGATCGTCCCACTCGATCGGCGAATCGGGGTCGAGCCGGAAGCGCCAGTGCGGCGCGCGCCCCTCGGCCTCGAGCCGGGCCCGCTCCGCTTCGGAGAGGTCCAGGGCGGCGCGGTCGTAGACCGGCGGCTTGCCGCGGGAGAGCTGGACCTTGCGCTTGAGATCGAGTTCCTGGGCCGTCTCATAGGCCGGATAGACCCGGCCGGCCTGGCGCAGCCGCTCGAGCGCCGCCTCGTAACGGCCGAAGCGGTCGGACTGGCGATGCGCCTCGTCCCAGTCGAGCCCCAGCCAGGCCAGATCCTCCCTGATCCCCTCGGCATTCGCCTCGCTCGATCGCGCCCGGTCGGTATCGTCGAGCCGGAGGAGGAACCGCCCACCATGCTTCCTCGCCCACAGCCAGTTATGGACGGCGGTCCGGATATTGCCGACATGGAGCCGCCCGGTCGGCGCGGGAGCGAAGCGGGTGACGACGTTCATCGGGCGGCCTTAGGGCCTCGCTGGCGGGGAGGCAAAGCGCCTTGCCATCCGCCCCCTTCCCCCTATGAAGCCCGAACGCCCCCTTCTTCCGGAGACTCTTCCCATGAAGCTGATGGCCGGCAATTCGAACCTGCCGCTGGTGAAGAGCATCGCCGCCTATCTCGAGATGAAGGTGACCGAGGCGAGCGTCCGCCGCTTTGCCGACGAAGAGGTGTTCGTCGAGATCCACGAGAATGTGCGCGGCGAGGACGTCTTCGTCGTCCAGTCGACAAGCTTCCCGGCCAACGACAATCTCATGGAGCTGCTGATCTGCATCGACGCGCTGAGGCGGGCCTCGGCGAAGCGGATCACCGCCGTCCTTCCCTATTTCGGCTATGCCCGACAGGACCGGAAACCCGGCCCGCGCACGCCCATTTCCGCCAAGCTGGTCGCCAATCTGATCACCGTCGCCGGCGCCAACCGGGTCCTTTCGGTCGATCTCCACGCCGGCCAGATCCAGGGCTTCTTCGACATCCCGACCGACAATCTCTACGGTGCCCCGGTGATGTCGGAGGACATCAAGCCGCGCTTCAACGGCCGGGCGATCACCGTCGTCTCGCCCGACGTCGGCGGAGTGGTCCGGGCCCGCGCCTTGGCCAAGCGGCTCAACAACGCCCCGCTCGCCATCGTCGACAAGCGCCGCGAGAAGCCGGGCGAATCGGAGGTGATGAACATCATCGGCGACGTCAACGGCCGCTTCTGCGTCCTCATCGACGACATCGTCGATTCGGCGGGGACCTTGTGCAACGCCGCGGCCGCGCTGCACGAGGCCGGCGCCGAGGATGTCGTCGCTTATTGCACCCACGGCGTCCTTTCGGGCGCCGCCGTGAGCCGGGTCGAGAATTCCGAGCTCACCGAGCTCGTCATCACCGATTCGATCCAGCTCAGCCAGGAAGCGACCGCGAGCCCGCGGATCCGCGCCCTCCCCATCGCTCCCCTCCTCGCCGAAGCGATCAAGCGAATCGCCGACGAGACCAGCGTGTCGAGCCTGTTCGACTGATGCCGCGGGTCCTCGTCACCGGGGCCGGCCGCGGCATCGGCCTCGAGCTCGCCCGCCAATATGCCGCCGACGGCTGGGACGTGATCGCCACCGTCAGGGAGCCGGAAAAAGCCTCCGGGCTCGCCGCCCTCGGGGTCCGGGTCGAGACCCTCGACATGCGCGACTTCGCCGCGGTTGCGACCTTTCACGAACGGCTTGGCGGCGAGCCGCTCGATCTGTTCATCGCCAATGCCGGGCTTTCGCAGGCGAAATGGATTCGCGGTGCGGAGGATGCCGAGGCCTGGCAGGAGGTTCACGCCGTCAACGCAGTCGCGCCCACCTTGCTCGCCGAGACCCTGCTTCCGCTGGTCGAAGCCGCCGGCGGGCGGATGGCGGCGATCAGCAGCCGAATGGGCAGCATCGCGGACAGTTCGGGAGGTTATGTCGGCTATCGCGCGTCCAAGGCCGCGCTCAACGCCGCCTGGCGGGCGCTGGCGCTGGCATGGCGCGAGCGGCCGGTGATTCTCCTGCTGCTCCACCCCGGTTGGGTGCGGACCGACATGGGCGGCCCACAGGCGCCGGTGCCGGCGGCCGGAAGCGTCGCCGGGATGCGGCGGGTGATCGCCGGGCTTCCGCGGAGCGAGTCGGGCGCCTTCCTCGACTATCGAGGGGCGCCGGTTCCCTGGTAGCCGCCGAGGCGCGAGAGCGTGACCAGCCCGGTCAAGACGGCATAAGCGCCCAGCGCGATCGCCGGGCTTTGGAGAAAGACGAAGGCGAACAGCAGGCGCAGGTAGACGGGGTTGACGGCGACCGCCTCGCCGAGCGCGTAGCAGGCGCCAAGCAGGGTATCATCGCGGGCTATCGAACTCGACATCACTGGTTCCAGCTGTCCCGCGCAGGGGCGGGGTTGAGATCGGCTACGCTTGCTGCGTCGCGCCAGGATGCCGCGGCGGCGGCTTAAACGTGTCGTTTGTGACAACCACAGCCGTCACCCTGAACTTGTTTCGCAGGTCCAGTTCTCCGCCCGTGAGGCGCATACGGCCTGGATCCCGAAACGAGTTCAGGGCGACGGGGGAGGCACCGGTACAAGGTTGCGTTTGAACGCTCACGACTCTATAGGCGCGCCTTCTTTCCAGCTTTGGAGGAAACGAACGGGCCGGCTGTAAGGGCTGCCGTGGCCGTTCTCAAACGTCGCGCCGCTGGGCGCACAAGGAGACGAAAATGCCCAAACTGAAGACCAAGAGCGGCGTCAAGAAGCGCTTCAAGCTCACCGCCACCGGCAAATTGAAGCACGGCGTCGCCGGCAAGCGCCACCGGCTGATCAGCCATAACGCCAAATACATCCGCCAGAACCGCGGCACCGAAGTTCTCGCCAAGGCCGATACCGCCCGGGTGAAGCTTTGGGCGCCCTACGGCCTGAACTAGGAGGTATTTGAGACATGGCACGCGTCAAAAGGGGCGTGACGACCAAGGCTCGTCACAAACGGATCCTGGAGCAGGCGAAGGGCTATTACGGCCGCCGCAAGAACACGATCCGGATCGCCAAGCAGGCCGTCGAGAAGGCCGGCCA
>JAXDPE010000067.1:0-27741 GCA_034668565.1 Sphingomonadales bacterium
GCCGCCGCAAGAACACGATCCGGATCGCCAAGCAGGCCGTCGAGAAGGCCGGCCAATATGCCTATCGCGACCGCAAGGTGAAGAAGCGCTCGTTCCGGGCGCTCTGGATCCAGCGCATCAACGCCGCCGTCCGCCAGGAAGGGCTGACCTACGGCCAGTTCATGCACGGCCTGAAGCTCGCCGGAGTCGACCTCGACCGCAAGGTCCTCGCCGACATCGCGATGCACGAGGGCGAAGCCTTCAAGGGCATCATCGCCCAGGCCCGCGGGGCGCTTCCCGCGCCGGAGGCCCAGGCGACCGCCTGAGCCGAAGCTTCGTGGAGAAAAGGAAAGGCGCGGAGGGGAGACCCTGCCGCGCCTTTTCTGATGCGCTTAATCATTCGGTAGGAAAGGGTGGGTTAGCTCAAAGGGGCCCAGGAGGCTTCGTGATCGGCCGTTTGCTTACCGACATTGGGAATGTCACCTTGGTGCTCCTGCTGGCCGCGGTTCCGGGATCGCTTTTCATCGCCTTCTTGTCCGCCGGGAATCTCGGCGACTTCCTGTTTGGTATGCTCTTCTTGGTGCCGCTTGCGGGCGCGGGATTGCTATTGGCCTCGCCGTTCCTGATCGCTCTGACACTCTTTGGGCACCGATCATGGTGGAGCCGAATCTGCGTGGCGATCTGCGCAGGGGCCGTTTTGGCCCTGATCATGTTATATGAGAGCAGTCCCGACCCTCACAAAGCGTTCGACCCCCCAGCGGCCTTCGGCAGCGCGGTTATCGGGGCCTTTTTCGGTCTCTGGGCCGGCGCGTGGTGGTGCTTCTTCTTCCGTGGGCGCGCCGAGAAGGTCGTCAACCCACGATGGGCGCCGGCTTCAGCCTGACACCCGCAGGGGAGGCCCCGCCGCGCCTTTCTTTTGTCCGTCATCCCGGCGGAGGCCGGGATCCCAGGGGGTGAAAAGCGCTTGCTTCCTTCACCCGCTGGGGCCCCAGCCTTCGCTGGGGCGACGCTTTAGTGCAACCTCTCGGCCGCGATCGAATAGCGCACCGTGGCACAGCCGCTCTTGTCCGGGCAGCAGCTCAGCCGGGTCCACTCCGTCTTGGCGCGCCGCTCATCGTCATACGGACCGGCCATCCTTTCAGTGCCCGGAATCAACGCGCGGAAGTCGGGCCCGTCATATTCCCCCCCGATCACCCAAAATCGCTTGGTCATGCCCTGTCTCCTTATTCCGCCGCGACGGCGGTGATGAACTGGGCGGACTCGGTCGAGTCGGCGAGCGCGGTGGTCGAGGCGTCGCCGCCCGAGATGGTCTGGGCGATGAGGTCGAAATAGCCGGTGCCGACCTCGCGCTGGTGGCGGGTGGCGGTATAGCCCGCGGCCTCCGAGGCGAATTCGGCCTGCTGGAGCTCCGAATAAGCGGCCATGCCGCGGTCGCGATAGGCGCCGGCGAGCTCGAACATCGAATGATTGAGGCTGTGGAAGCCGGCCAAAGTGACGAACTGGAATTTGTAGCCCATCGCGCCGAGCTCCTCTTGGAACCGGGCGATCGTCTCCTTGTCGAGCCTGGCCTCCCAGTTGAAGCTCGGCGAGCAATTATAGGCCATCATCTTGCCCGGAAACTCCTGCTGGATGGCTTCGGCGAAGCGCCTCGCGTCGTCGAGATTGGGATTGCTCGTCTCCCACCACAGCAGATCGGCATAAGGCGCAAAGGCGAGGCCGCGCTTGATGCAATGATCGACTCCGGTCCCCTCCCTCAGCCGGAAGAAGCCTTCCGGGGTGCGCTTGCCGGTCAGCCATTCGCGGTCGCGCTCGTCGACGTCGGAGGTGATCAGCCTGGCGCTCTCGGCGTCGGTCCGGGCGACGACCAGGGTGGGGACCCCGCAGACGTCGGCGGCGAGCCGGGCCGAGACGAGGTTGCGGATATGCGCTTGGGTCGGGATCAGCACCTTGCCGCCGAGATGGCCGCACTTCTTCTCGGACGCCAGCTGGTCCTCGAAATGGACGGCGGCGGCCCCGGCCTCGATATAGGCCTTCATGATCTCGAAGCAGTTCAGCGGCCCGCCGAAGCCGGCTTCGGCGTCGGCGACGATCGGCACCAGCCAGTCGCGCTGGGCGCCGCCCTCGGCATGCTCGATCTGGTCGGCGCGCTGCAGGGTGCGGTTGATTTTGCGGCACAATTCCGGGCCGGCATTGGCCGGGTAGAGCGACTGGTCGGGATACATGGCGCCGGCGGTGTTGGCGTCGGCGGCGACCTGCCAGCCGGAAAGGTAGATCGCCTTGAGGCCGGCCCGGACCATCTGCATCGCCTGGTTGCCGGTGACGGCGCCGAGGGCGTTGACATAATCCTCGGTGGCGAGAAGCTCCCACAGGCGGTTCGCGCCGCGGCGAGCGAGGCTGTGCTCGACCGGCACCGAGCCTCTAAGTCGAAGCACGTCCTCCGACGAATAGGGCCGGGCGATGCCGTCGAAGCGACCGGCGGTGGCGGGGACAAGGCTTGCGAAAGACGACATGGAAGGCCCTCAGGTTCAGGAAGTACACGACAGAAAGCGCAAATGCCGGACGAGGGCCCTCTGAAAAGGGTCGTGGTGTCACGAGTCGACTTGCGACACTTGTGAATTCATGACAATCTTCTCAAATGGCGGCGCAACCCCAGAGAAAGCTGTATCTCGGCGGCCGGTTGAGGCGTCTCCGCCGGGAGCTCGGGCTCAACCAGAGCGCGATGGCGGTCGAGCTCAAGGTCTCGCCCTCCTATCTCAACCATCTCGAACGCAATCAGCGGCCGGTAACCGCGCAGGTGCTGCTTAGGCTCGCCGAGGTCTACGACGTCGATCTTCGGACTTTCGCCGCCGAGGGGCCGGACGGGACCGGGATCGACCAGCTCGGCGAGATCTTTGCTGACCCGATGTTCGGCGACCTCGGAATCCCGCGCTACGAATTGCTTGAGGTCGCCGACAATGCGCCCTCGGTCGCCGACGCCATTTCGAGGCTCTACGCCGCCCTGGTCGAGCGGCGGCAGCATCCCGCGGGTGCGGTCCCGGACGAGACCTCGCCGGTGACTCCGGAAGCCTGGGTCCGCGACCATATCCAGGCGCAGCGCAACCATTTCCCTTATATCGAGGAAGCGGCGGAGACCCTGGCCGGGGCGCTTGGCGAGCCGACCGGAATCTTCGAGGCGCTTCGGCGCCGGCTCAAGGAGGGGTTCGGGATCGACACAAGGGTGGTTCCGCTCGAAGTGCTGGAGCCCGCCAGCCAGGCCTTCGACGTCCACCGCCGGCGCCTGATGCTCTCGGCGATGCTTAGGCCGGAAAGCCGGACCTTCGCCGCCGCCTACCAGCTCGCTTTGGTCGAGTTCGGACCGATGCTCAGCCGGATGGTGGAGACCGCGGGAGCCCCCGACGCCCCGACCCGGCGGCTGCTCCACATGAGCCTGGCCAATTATGCCGCCGGGGCGATCATGATGCCCTATGCGGCCTTCCTCGCGGCGGCGGAGAAGCATCGCTACGGCGTCGACCGGCTCTGCGCCGACTTCGGGGCGAGCGTCGAGCAGGTCTCCCACCGGCTTACCACACTGGCCCGGACCGGCGCCCGGGGCATTCCCTTCTTCATGCTGAGGGTCGACGCCGCCGGCAATATCTCGAAGCGATTCGCCGGCGAGAGCTTCCCCTTCTCGCGCTTCGGCGGCACCTGCCCGCGCTGGAACCTCCACGCCGCCTTCCAGACCCCCGGCCGGGTTGCCACCCAGATCGTCGAGACCCCCGACGGCTTGCGCTTCTTCACCATCGCCCGGACCGTCGACCGCGCCGTCCGGCTCGACCCGCGCGAAAGCTCGCAGCTCGCCATCGGGCTGGGCTGCGACGTCAAATACGCGCCGCGGATCGTTTATGCCGACGGCAGCGACCTGGCCAAGCCCTACGTCACCCCCATCGGCCCCGCCTGCACCATCTGCCCCCGCCTGCGCTGCCCCCAGCGCGCCGCCGCGCCCGCCGGGCGGACCCTTGCCCTCAACGTCGAGCAGAAGACGATCTCGCCTTATCCTTTTCTGGGCTAGAGAATTCCTCCCCTGCATTTGCAGGGGAGGGGGACCATGCGAAGCATGGTGGAGGGGCCTTTTCAGACTCCGAAGAACCCCTCCACCATGCTTCGCATGGTCCCCCTCCCCGAGAAATCTCGGGGAGGAATTAAATGGGCCGCGGCACCCGCGGCACGCCGGGCGCGCATTCCAGCGCCGCACGGTCCCATTTCGCGAGATCTGCGGCGGCGGCGTAAGTGGATTCGAGGAAGGCGAGGAGGTTGGAGTCGGACTCCACGGCCTCATAGGGCAGGACGAACTCGCCGAGCGCCGGCTCGAACCTCGCCGCCTCCGGCCGGACCGGCGCCGCCGCGAAGCCGTCCGGCGAGGGATAAGCGTAGGAATAGAAGAAGGGGTCGCCGCCCCCGCCGGCGCCACCGGGCCAGAAGCCGGCGCTCGACACTTCGTGGCTATAGGCTTCGCGGGTGACGTCATCGGGAAGGTTCGGGATTCCGCCGGGATGGAGCGGCGCCGCTCGGCCGGAGAATCGGGTGACGGCGAGGTCGAAGCTGCCCCAGAAGAAATGGACCGGGCTCGCCTTGCCGAGGAAGGCGGAGCGAAAGAGGCTGAACACCCGGTCGGCCGCGACCAGCGCGCCGAGCAGGCGCTCGGCGCTGCCCCGGTCGTAGGCGCGCGGCGCGTCGTCGCGGGCGAAGGGGATTGCCGGGTCGAGCTCGTTAGGCGCCGGGTGGATGCGGACCGGATGTCCCGATTCCTCGAGAATCGCCATCACCTCCGAGTGGAATTGAGCCACCGACATGGGCCGAAGCGGAAGGCGGCGCAGGCCGGCGGAGTCGGCGAAGGTGAATTCGTGGGCGGCGAGGTCGAGCCCGAGCTCGAAGGCGCCGCCCGGGCCGTGCAGCGGCTCGGTGCGAAGGCCGCGCGGATGGACGTGCAAGGTGACCTGCCAGCCATGGTTGCGCCACGGCAGAAGGGCGACCGCGGCCTTGCCCAATATCTGGCTGTAGAGATGGAGCGCGGCGATGGTCGGACCGTCGCGGGCTTCGCTGAGTCGGGGCCAGGACATCGCGGCAGTCTGTCGATTCCGCAGGGTCAAGGGAAGCCCCGGCCTCGGGCTGTGGGACAAACGGCTGCACCTTCCGTCGCGGCGCGTTGGCGCCAGTTTTCATGGAGCGGCTCGGCCCTGGATGCTGAAACAAGTTCAGCATGACGGTCAGGGGTGGGTTCGCAGGAGCGGAAATTTTCTTTAAGCGGCGCGCATGGCTAGTGACACACAGGCGCTGATCGAACGCATCGCCGCTGCGCCGGACCTCGTCGCGCTGGAAGCGGAGCGGGTGGCCGCGCTTGGCAAGCAGGGCACGATCACGCAGCTGCTGAAGACTCTTGGCGGCATGACGCCGGAGGAGAGGCAGGTCGAAGGGCCGCGAATCCACGCCCTGCGCGAGGCCGTGAGCGAAGCAATCGCTACGCGCAAGGCGGCACTGGAACGGGAGGCGCTGGAGCGGCGGCTGGCGACCGAGGGGCTCGACATGAGCCTTCCCGCCGCGGCCGCGCCGCAGGGCAGCGTCCATCCGGTCAGCCAGGTGATGGACGAGCTTGCCGAGATTTTCGCCGACCTCGGCTTCGCGGTCGCGACCGGGCCGGAGATCGAGGACGACTGGCGCAACTTCACCGCGCTCAACATCCCCGAAAGCCATCCGGCGCGGGCGATGCACGACACGTTCTATTTCCCGACCCAGATGAACCGAAGCGCCGAGCAGGCCGGGCTCGACCCCGGCTTCGCCGGCAATGCGCTTCGCATGCTGCTTCGCACCCACACGTCGCCGGTGCAGATCCGGACGATGCAGACCCAGAAGCCGCCGATCTCGATCATCGCGCCCGGCCGCACCTATCGTTCCGACAGTGACGCCACCCACACGCCGATGTTCCACCAGGTCGAGGGGCTGGTCATAGACCGCGGGATCCATCTCGGGCACCTCAAATGGACCCTCGAGACCTTCGTTCGCGCCTTCTTCGAGCGGGACGACATCGTCCTTCGCCTGCGCCCGTCCTACTTCCCGTTCACCGAGCCGTCGGCGGAGATCGACGTCGGCTATACGATGGTGAAGGGGCGCCGGGTGCTCGGCGGCAACGGGGGCTGGATGGAGCTGGGCGGCTCCGGGATGGTCCACCCCAGGGTGCTCGCCGCCTGCGGGATCGACCCCGACGAATTTCAGGGCTTCGCCTTCGGCTGCGGGATCGACCGGCTGGCGATGCTCAAATACGGCATGGACGATCTGCGCGCCTTCTTCGACGGCGATCTCAGGTGGCTGAAGCATTACGGCTTCTCGGCCCACGACGTGCCGACGTTGAGCGGGGGAGTGGGGGCATGAGCAAGCTCGTCATCCCGGCGAAAGCCGGGACCCCAGGTCGAATAGTCTCGGCGGGTATCCCCGAGGTCCCGGCTTTCGCCGGGATGACGGTGGCGTCATGAAATTCACCCTTTCCTGGCTTGGCGAGCATCTGGAAACCCAGGCTTCGCTCGACCAGATCGTCGAGAAGCTGACCGCGATCGGCCTCGAGGTCGAAGGCGTCGAGAATCCGGCGGAAAAGCTCGCGCCCTTCACCGTCGCCCGGGTCCTGACCGCCGAGCGCCACCCGCAGGCGGACAAGCTCCAGGTGCTGACCGTCGACGCCGGCGGCGGCGAGCCGGTGCAGGTGGTGTGCGGGGCGCCCAACGCCCGCGCCGGCATGCTTGGGGTGTTCGGAGCGCCGGGCGCCTATGTGCCGGGCAGCGACCTGACGCTCAAGGTCGCGGCGATCCGCGGCGTGGAGAGCCGCGGGATGATGTGCTCGATCCGCGAGCTCGAGCTCGGCGACGAGCATGACGGAATCATCGAGCTTCCCGCCGACGCCTCGGTCGGCGCGCGCTACGCCGATTATGCGGGCCTCGACGATCCGGTGATCGACGTCGCCATCACCCCCAACCGCCAGGATTGCATGGGCGTCTACGGCATCGCCCGCGATCTTGCCGCCGCCGGGCTCGGGACCCTGAAGCCGATCGCGGTGGCGGAGACGCCGGGGACCTTCCCCTGCCCGGTCGAGATCCGGATCGAGGATCGCGAGGGCTGCCCCGCATTTTACGGACGGGTGATCCGGGGCGTTCGCAACGGGCCGTCGCCGCGCTGGCTCCGGCAACGGCTGAAGGCGGTCGGCCAGCGGCCGATCAGCGCGCTCGTCGACATGACCAATTACGTCATGCTCGGCTATGGCCGCCCGCTCCACGTCTACGATCTCGCGCAGCTGACCGGCGCGGTGTCGGCGCGGCGGGCCCGGGACGGCGAGGAGGTGCTGGCCCTGAACGGCAAAAGCTACCGGCTCGACCCGACGATGACCGTCATCGCCGACGAAGCCGGGGTGCACGACATCGGCGGGATCATGGGCGGCGAGCATAGCGGCGTCACCGAGACGACCACCGACATCCTCATCGAATGCGCCTATTTCGATCCGGAAGGAATCGCCCGCACCGGGCAGAAGCTCGCTTTGGCCTCCGATGCCCGAACCCGGTTCGAGCGCGGCGTCGATCCGGCCTTCCTCGACACCGGACTGGCGCTGGCGACGGCGCTTGCGATCGAGCTGGCCGGGGGCGAGGCTTCCGAGCCGGTCCGCGCGGGATCGCCGCCGGACCTTGCAAGGATCGTCGAATACCGACCGGCGCGGGCCCGCGAGCTGGGCGGGGTCGAGGTGCCGGAGGCCGAGCAGGCCGCCATCCTCGAGCGGCTCGGCTTCGGCGTCGAGACCGGCGAGCCCTGGCGCATAAACGTCCCCTCGTGGCGGCGTGACGTCGACGGATCGGCCGACATCGTCGAGGAAGTCGCGCGCATCCACGGCTTCGACAAGCTCCTCGTGGAACCGCTGCCGCGCCGACCCGGCGTGGCCGCGCCGACGGCGACGCCGGAGCAGAGGGTCGAGCGCAAGGTCCGGCGCAGCGCGGCGGCGCGGGGCCTGAACGAGGCGGTTACCTGGAGCTTCCTGTCGGAAAGCGAAGCGGCGCCGTTCGGAGGATCGGCCTGGGTCCTCGACAATCCGATCAGCGAGGATTTGAAGGCGATGCGGCCGTCGCTTCTGCCCGGTTTGCTCTCGGCCGCCCGGCGCAACATCGCGCGGGGCGCGGAGAGCGTGAGGCTGTTCGAGATCGGCCGGCGCTATCTCGCCGACGGCGAGCGGCCGACGCTCGGCCTCGTGCTCGCCGGCGAGCGGGCGCCGCGCTCCTGGCGAAGCGGCAAGGGGCAAGGCTTCGACGCTTTTGACGCCAAGGCGGAAGCCCTGGCGCTGCTCACGGCGGCGGGAGCGCCGGCCGACAACCTGCAGTCGCTGGCCGGGGCTTCGGGAGTCTACCATCCCGGCCGCTCCGGGCGGCTCGCGCTCGGGCCCAAGAACGTCCTCGCCGAATATGGCGAGCTCCATCCCGCCATTCTTCGCGCCTTCGACCTCGAGGGGCCGTTGGTCGCGGCCGAGATCTTCCTCGACGCCGTGCCGCAAAGACGGGGCGGCCGGATGCGCGACCCCTATGCGCCGCCGGCGCTTCAGGCGGTGAAGCGCGATTTCGCCTTTTTGGTGCTGGCGGATGCGCCGGCCGACATTTTGCTTCGAGCGGTCCGGGGCGCGGACCGGCACGCGATCGCCGGAGTCTCGCTGTTCGACGTCTTCACCGGCGCCGGAGTACCGGAAGGCATGAAGTCGCTGGCGGTCGAGATCGTCCTCCAGCCGGGCGAGAAGAGCTTCACCGAGGACGAGTTGAAGGCGATCTCAGCCCGGATCGTCGCCGCCGCGGCCAAGGCCGGTGCCCGGCTCCGCGACTGAAGCCGCCGTCCGGGCCGTTTTCCAGCGGCAGTCGGAATGGGCGGTGAAGCTCGGCTCGCCGTTCATGGCGAGGCTTTGCGCCCTGCTCGGCGAGCGGCTCGACCGGACGACCGGGGCCGGGCGAAGGGTGCTCGACTGGCCGGGCGAGGCCGACGCCTTCGCCGACGCTTTGGTGCTTCGGCTCACCGGCGGGCTCCATGCGCTGGTCCGGCGCGGGGACGCCCAGGAGCTCGCCGGCTGCTATCCGCCCAATCCGCTTCCGGACGAGGAGGCCTTGTGGGCCGCGCTTGCGCCGGTGCTTGCGGAGCCGGATCTCCTGCCCTGGCTCGACAGCGCCCCACAGACCAACGAGGTCGGGCGCTCGGCGGTTCTGATGAGCGGGCTGATGGTGATCGCCCACATGTTCGGGCAGCCGGTGGAGCTGCTCGAGCTCGGCTCGAGCGCCGGGCTCAACCTGGTCCTGGACCGCTACGGCTACGATCTAGGCGGTGTCCGGGCCGGCGATCCGGGATCGCCGCTCCAGCTCCGGCCCGAATGGGAGGGCGGGCCGCCGCCACGCGCCCGGGTAGCGGTGGCGGGGCGGCGGGGGGTCGATCTCCACCCGCTCGATGCCCGGCGCGACGGCGACCGGCTGCTCGCTTATGTCTGGCCGGACCAGGCGCGGCGCCTCGCCTTGCTGGAATCGGCGCTTGCGATCGCCGCCGAGGATTCGCCCCAGGTCGAGCCGGGCGACGCGGCGGACTGGCTCGAGGCCCGTCTCGCCGAGCCCGCCGAGGCGGGCGCGACGAGGGTCGTGCTCCATTCGATCGCGTTCCAATATTTTCCGGATGGCGTGAAAGCCCGGATCGCCGCGGCGGTTGAGGCGGCGGGAGCCGGGGCGACGGCCGAGGCGCCGCTCGCCTGGTTGCGCTACGAATATGACCCTTCGGACGAGAAGATCGCGCTTCGCCTGAGAACCTGGCCGGGGGAGGAGCAGCTCCTGGCTTATTGCCACCCGCACGGCGCCTGGGTGAAGTGGCTCGCCTAATTCCTCCCCCGGCTTTCCGGGGGAGGAATTAAGGGGATTCGAGAGCGTTGATGGCGGCGTGGACCCTGGCTTCGGCCTCCCGGCGCGGCAGGCCCGGCGGGATCGCCTCGCCGAAGCGCAGCGTCACGATGCCCGGATGCTTGACGAAGCCCCTACGCGGCCAGATCCGGCCGCTGTCGAGGGCGACGGGCACGACCGGCACCCCAAGCGCTCGGTAGAGGCCGGCGAAGCCCGCTTCGAGCGGCGGCCGCTCGCCGGGCACGACCCAGGTGCCATCGGGGAAGATGACGATCGGGCGGCCGTCGGCAACCGCGTCCCCCGCCGCCCGGAGCAGCGTTCGAAGCGCCGCCGCGCCGCCGTCGCGATCGACGGGGATGATCCCGTAGGCGCGGGTGACCCGCCCCCAGAGCGGGATCCGGGTCAGCTCGACCTTCATCACGGTGGCCGGCGAGTCGAGGATGCGCTGCATCTCGGTGGTCTCGAACATCGACTGGTGCTTCGAGGCGACGATGACGGCGCCCATTGGAACCTCGCCCTCGATCCGCGTCCGGATCCCGAGCAGGTAGCGGGCGCAGAAGCAATTGTAGCGGGTCCAGGCGTCGGAGACCCGGCGCACCGGCCCGGTGCCGAGCGGAATGACGGCGATCCCGGCGAGCACGTAGAAGACGCTGCCCGGGTAGAAGACGAGAGCGTAGAGGAGCGAGCGAAGACGGCTCATCAGATGCCGACGAACTCCGCCGAGCGGCGGAGCAGATATTTGTTATATTCGGTGAAGAGCTGGGCGAAGCTCGGGTTGCTCTCCACCGCGTCGCCGAGCACCGCGATGTCGCCGCCGAGCCGACGGGAAAGCTCGAACCGGGCCCGCGGCATGTGCCAGTCGGTGGTGACCAGGCGCATCGACTTGAACCCGTTCTTCTTCATCCAGCGCGCCACCTCCTCGGCGTTGGAGCGGGTGTCGACCGATTCGCGGCCGAGATCGACGCAGCAGCGGAACAGCGATTCGTCGGCCTGATACTGGGCGGCCAGCTCCTCGGCCCGGACGGTTCGGGCGACTCCGGAGACCAGCATCCTTTTCGCCTTGTTGCGGGCCATGAGATCGAGGCCGCGCTCGATCCGCTTGGCGCCGCCGGTGAGGACGACGATAGCGTCGGTCGGCCGCTCGTCGGCCGGTCTCGGCAGGAGCACCGCGAACAAAGCGTAGCCGAGCACGTAGAGGAGCAGGATCGCTGACAGCGCACGGCGGATCACAGCATCCTCCCCAACGCGCGCAATATGGTCGCCCGGGCGACCAGCATGGCGAGGCCGACGCCGAGGGCCGGAAGCAGAGCGAGCGCGAGCCAGCTCGTCGCCGGCAGGTTCGCGGAGCCGAGCAGGTCGGAGCCGAGCGCGCCGATGCGCTGGCCGATCAGGACCAGAGCCAGGGCGGCCGCGCCGAAGCCGACCAGGCCTCCGAACAAAGCGTCGAGCGCGATCCGGCGCTGGAAGAGCCGGGCGACCTGGACGTCGGTGGCGCCCATCAGATGGAGGACCTCGATGGTTCCGCGGTGGGTGTCGAGAGCGGCGCGCGCGGCGAGGACGACGGTGGCGGCGGTGGCGCCGATCATCAGCGCGACGAGGCCGAGGGCGAGCCATTTGAGGGCCGAGATCAGCCGGCCGAGCGGGGCGAGCCACTGGCCGTTATCGTCCACCCGGGCCGAGGGCGCGGCTTCCGTCACGGCCGGCCGGAGGGCGTCCGCCCGGGCGCCGGGGATGAGCTGGGCGTCGATCATCGCCGGGATCGGGAGATCGCCCTCGAGGCCGCCGGCGCCGAGCCAGGGCTCGAGCAGCGCCGCCATCTCGGCGGGGGGGAGGCGGCGCACGCTCTCGACCTCGGGCAGGCCCTGGAGCCGGGCGACGGCCCGGCCGGCCTCGGCCTCGCGGCGGTCGGGATTGGGCTCGAGGATCTGGACCGTCACCCGGTTGCCGAGCCCGGCGCCCAGGCTCGCGGCGGCGCCGCCGAGGCCGAGGCCCGCGGCGGCCGCAAGGACGGTGAGGAACATCATGATCGCGATCACCCAGGGCATCGGCCCGGCCAGCCGGCCTTCCGGAAGCAGCCGGCGGTCGGCCGCGCCCATCGTCTGGAGAAGGGCGCTCACGCTTCGGCCCGCCGCGGCGGATGGCGAAGCGCTCCGGTCGGATCGAGCAGGGTGCCGCGATCGAGGCGGAGCATCTCGGAGCTGCCGATGCTCGAGATGAGGTGGAGGTCGTGGGTGGCGACGACGACGGTGGTGCCGAGCTTGTTCAGGGAATCGAACAGGTGGAGAAGCCGCTTGGCCATTTCCGGATCGACGTTGCCGGTCGGCTCGTCGGCGACGAGAAGCTCGGGGCGGGCGATGACGGCTCGGGCGATGGCGACCCGCTGCTGCTCCCCGCCCGAGAGAGTTGCGGGGCGGGCGCTGGCGCGGTGGCCGAGGCCGACCCAGGCGAGCATTTCGCTGACCGGTCCCTGCAGGTCCTTCTCGTCGACTCCGGCGACCCGCAGGGGCAGAGCGACATTGTCGAAGGCGGAAAGGTGGGTGACGAGGCGGAAATCCTGGAAGACGACCCCGATCCGCCGCCGGAAGCCGGGCAGCCGCTTCCTCGGCATGGTGACGATGTCCTCGCCGAACAATTTGATCAGGCCCCGGCTCGGCCGCTGGGCGAGGTAGAGGAGCTTCAGAAGCGAGGTCTTGCCGGCGCCCGACGGGCCGGTGAGGAAGTAGAAGCCGCCGTGGCGCAGCGAGAAGCTGAGGTCCGAGAGCGTCTCCGCCCCCGTTCCATAGCGCAGCCCGACATTGTCGAACTGGACGATGGTGCCGTTACCGCTCAGAAAACCCGCCTCCGCTCGGGGCCTTGCCCGTTTCCTCAATGGCATGGGCCGCGCGGGCCCGTAAACCATTCAATGGGCTCAATCGCCTGCGGACGGAGTGGCTCCGTTTCCCGGCGAAGGCCGGGATCCAGCCGCACCGACCGCGTCGCTGGGCCCCGGCCTTCCCCGGGGAACAGGCTTCAGCATGACGGAATGGCGGCAATGGCTTGCATGGCGCGGCCCGAAGTGCTTGGATTCCGGCGAGCACCAGCCTTTGGGGCCTCGCGTAAAGATGATCCTGAGCTGCCCCGCCTGTAAGACCCGCTATGTGGTGCCGGACAGCGCGGTCGGTCCGTCCGGCCGCCAGGTACGCTGCGCTTCGTGCCGGCACAGCTGGCTTCAGCCGCCGCCTTCGCCACGGACCTCCGCCGAGTGGCAGGAAACTCCGGATTCGCCGCCGCCCCCGCCGCCCCTGCGCGACTCGGCGCCCGTGCGCCCGGCGCCGGCGCCTTTGGTGCGGGCCGCTGAGCCGGAGCCGGAAAATTACGACGCCTTCGCGCACGAGCCGCCGTTCCGCCCGAGGCGCAATCCGGCGCGGATGTGGACGATCGTCGCCATCGTCGCCGCCGCATCGATGCTCGCCGCGACCGCCTCCGTGCTCTCGTTCGGCCTTCCCGAGCTCGGGGTCGACATCGCCTTGCCCGGCCGCGGGGCCACGCCGCTCAAGCTCGACTACACGGCCGAAAACCGGACCCTGGCGAGCGGCAACGCTTTGCTCAGCGTGACCGGGCATATCGTCAACCCGACCCAGAAGGTCCAGCGCGTGCCCCAGCTTCGCGCCGAGGTCCGCGACGCCGCCGGGAAGACCGTCCACAGCTGGTCGATCTCGCCGCCGGTGTCGGAGCTTCAGCCGGGCCAGAGCGCGACCTTCAACAGCGCCGAAATGGACGTGCCGACCGGCGAGGGCCGCAAGCTGCGCGTCGCCTTCCCGCCCGGGGCCTGATCCCGTTGCGAATCGGCCTGCTGACCGGCGGCGGCGACGTGCCGGGGCTCAACCCCTGCATCCGTTCGATCACCCTGTCCGCCGACGCTTTGGGCTGGGAGGTGACGGGCTTCCGCCGCGGCTGGGAAGGCGTGCTCGCGATCGACCCGGCCGATCCGGCCAGCGTCGCCGCCAACAGCCTGGCTCTGACCCGCGAGGGCGTCCGCGGGATCGACCGGATGGGCGGTACCATCCTCCACACCTCGCGCACCGACCCGCGCACCCTGGCCCAGGGCGATCAGACCAAGCGGGTGATCGAAACCCTCGCCAGGCTCGACATCGACGCCATGATCACTCTCGGCGGCGACGGCACCCTTCGCTTCTCCGCCCATCTCGCCGCGCAGGGCGTTCCGGTCGTCTCGATCCCCAAGACGATGGACAACGACGTCTTCGGCACCGATTATTGCATCGGCTTCTCGACCGCGGTCAGCCGCTCGGTCGAGGCGATCAACGCTTTGAGGACGACGGTCGAGAGCCACGAGCGGGTGGGCGTCGTCGAGCTGTTCGGCCGGCGCAGCGGCGAGACGGCGCTTCTCGCCGGCTTCCTCGCCCAGGTCGACCGGACGATCATCGCCGAGGTCCCGGCCGATCTCGATATCCTCTTTCCGCTCCTCGCCGACGACAAGGCGTCCAACCCGGCCGGCTATGCGATGTGCGTGATCTCGGAAGGCGCGACCATCCTCGGGTCGCAAGAGGGCGATTCCGGGCTTTCGAGGCCGGCGAGCGAGCGCGGTGAAATCGGGATCGGCCAGCAGCTCGGCCGGGCGATCAAGGCCCGGCTCGGCTTCGGAACCGTCATCCAGGAGCTCGCTTACCTGATGCGCGCCGGCGAGCCGGACGCGATGGACCGGATGGTCGGCTTCGCTTTCGGCGGCCTCGCCGTCCAGCTCCTCCAGCGCGGCGAGACCGGCCGGATGGTGATCCTGGCCGACGGCAATTACGGCCATGTCCCGATCGACACCCTGCTCCGTGGGCAGAAGTCGGTCGACGTCGGCGGCCTCTACGACCCCGCCACCTATCGGGCGCGACTGCTGCGGATCGAAGGCATGCCGATGTTCCTCTATTGATTCGGGGGCGAGCCGAACGCAGGATCGTCCCGGGGGGAATCGATCATGAGGAAATTACTGATTGTCGCGGCCGGCGCCGCCTTCGCTGCCGCTTCGCCGGCCTCCGCCGACACCGTTTGCGAATGGATCGACTACGCTCAGGCGATCGGGACGGCGGCGGCGCCTCCGCCGGAAGCGCCGCGGACCGGCGAGCATGACCGCGCCCAGACCCAGGTCGCGATCGCCATGTTCGAGGCCCTGAACGCGATCGACCGGCGCTACGAAAGCTATCTGGGAATGGCGGCGGCCGAGCCGGGCGCCTCTCAGGACGCCGCTGCGGCCACCGCCGCCTACCAGGTCCTGATCTCCCATTATCCGAGCCAGAAAGCGGGGCTGGACGACAGCTACGAGGTCGCGATGATGGGCATTGCCGACGCGACCGCCCGCGACAAGGGCAAGGCGGTCGGCGAGGCGGCGGCGAAGCTGGCGCTTGCGGCGGGCGGCTTCGACCCGGCGCGCAAGCCGGTGCCCTATCGTCCGCGCACCTCGGCCGGGATGTGGACGGCGACTCAGCTGCCCGTCTTCCAGCCCTACAGCTTCACCTTCAAGCCGTGGATCCTGCCGAGCTACGATTCGGTGCGGCCGGGGCCGCCGCCCGCACTCACCAGCGCGCGCTGGGCTCGCGATTTCGACGAGATCAAGAGGCTCGGCGGCAAGGCCAGCACCGAACGGACGGCCGAGCAGTCGCTTATGGCGCGCTACCGGATCACTCCGAACATGACTCCGAGCCTTCGCCTGATCGCCGACGCCAAGGGGCGATCGGCGGTCGCCAATGCCCGTATGTTCGCGCTCGTCGCGATGGTCGGCGACGATGTCGGAATCGCCACCGGCGAGGCCAAGCTCTATTACAATTTCTGGCGCCCGATCACTGCGGTGCGCAACGCCTCCGACGACGGCAACGACGCCACGACCGAGGATCCCGCCTGGGAGCCCTTGATCACGACCCCCAACCATCCCGAATATCCTTGTGCCCATTGCAGCGGCTCCGCCGCCATCGCCGAAGTCCTGAAAGCCGAGGTCGGAGCCGCGCCGCCGGGTGGGGTGCGGGTCAATTCGCGCTCGATCCCCAACAGCATCGTCCAGGTGCTGCCGAGCTGGGACGAATGGGTCAGGCAGGTCTCGCTCTCGCGCACCTATGGCGGGGTCCATTATCGCTTCTCCAACGAAGCCGGCGAGGAGATGGGACGCAAGGTCGCCGCCATGGCGCTGGCCAAGGTGATGCGGCCGCTTCCGGTCAAGGGTAAGCGGAAGGGGTAGGCGTCTTGGACGAAGCGCGGCATTGCGTCCCCTCGACCCCTTTGCTAGAGGCCCCGCTCCTACCGGCCTCGGAGCGTTTTTCGGGGGGCAGTGACGTGCGGTCGTGGCGGAACTGGTAGACGCGCAGCGTTGAGGTCGCTGTGGCCGAAAGGCCGTGGAAGTTCGAGTCTTCTCGACCGCACCAGTTCGGAATGGCACCTGTTCGGCGGGGTGGGGAACAAGGCATGTCCAATCACAAGTTCGGACTTTGTTCTTGACATCACGCGTGCCGAGGCCTAGCTAGGAGCTAACACGGCCGGCCCCGGCACCTTTTGGTGTGAGCGGGTCGGTTTTTTTATGTGCGAGGCGCTTCGATGGCGACAGCGTACACCAAGCCGTTCCTAACGGTGCCCCAGCAAGTCGCCCTGCTCAAAGCTCGTGGGCTTGATGTCGGCGAGGACGGCGAGGCTGAAGCCTTGCTCACTCAGTTCGGCTATTACCGCCTCAGCGGCTACTGGCATCCGCTACGCCAGTGCGAATGGGATGCCGAGAGCGCTTGCATTCTCTACAAGGAAGAATTCAGACCCGGCTCAACGCTGCTTCAGGTGACCGGGCTTGCTGAATTTGACCGGCGATTGAGATCACTTTTTCTCGAGGCCATCGAGCGGATTGAAATCGGCATTCGCGTGCGGGTAGCGACGCTCTTCGGAAGCCGCGGGGCGCTTTCGCACCGGGCCATGAACCAGTACTATCCGAAATTCACTACTCAGCTTGATCCCAAGACCGGCCAGACATCGTTCGACAGTTGGCTGCAGCGGGTCGACGCTCACGAGCAGCGATCCAAGGAGCAGTTTGCACTCCATTTTCGCGGGAAGTACGGGCTTCCGTTTCCGCTATGGGTCAGCATCGAGGTGTGGGATTTCGGAATGTTGTCCAAGGCAATCGGCGGAATGACGATTGCCGACCAAAAGGCTCTTAGTATGCCATTCGGACTCGGGCGTACGGGCCTTTTCCCGAGCTGGCTCCGGGCTATCAATCACGTCCGAAATATATGCGCCCACTATTCTCGCCTCTGGAACCGCTCGCCATCGGATCAGGCAGTTCCGCCGAAGCCGGGCGAGCACGCCCTGCTTGATCATGTGGCGACGGACACATTCGCCCATGTCCGGCTCTATGTCGTAGCTGCGATCCTCCAATTCTTGCTCCGGCAAATCGACGCGGAATTTGCGACGAAGTGGTCAAACGCCCTGAAAGCTCACTTCGGCACCTTTCCCTCGATTGAGGGCGTACCGGTGACACAATCGGGCTTTCCTCTTGGCTGGGAGGTCCAAGCCTTGTGGAGCTGAGCCGCGGCCCTGCTGTAATGAGTGAACCTCAATTTCCCCCCAAGCGCGCCTTCGGCTTCTGGATCTGCCTGGCCCTCGTCGTCGGCAACGTCATCGGCACCGGCATCTTCCTCCTGCCCGCCGCCCTCGCGCCTTACGGCGCGAACGCGGTCGCGGGGTGGCTGGTGACGATCGCCGGATGCCTGTGCCTCGCCCAGGTCTTCGCCGCTTTGGCGAGGGCGCTTCCGGAGGCGGAAGGGCCTTACGATTATATCCGCCCTGCTTTGGGCGCGCCCGCCGCTTTCTTCGTCATGTGGAGCTACTGGATCTCGACCTGGGTGACGAACGCCGCGGTGGCGATCGGGGCGGTCAGCTATTTGTCGTCGCTGGCGCCCGGCCTCTTCGCGCCCTTCTACGCCGGGCCGCTGGCGGCGGCCGGGTTCGTCCTCCTCTTCACCGGGATCGCGACTCGCGGCGCCAGGGCGTCGGGTGGGGTCCAGGTGGCGACGACGATCCTCAAGCTGCTGCCCCTGGCCGCCGTCATCGCCCTGGCGGCGACCGTCCTTGGCGGGCTGGGAGAGGCGGCGGGCGGCCTCGCCCCGGCGCCGCTCCGGCCCTCGTCGGTCGCCGCCGCCGCGACCCTGACCTTGTGGGCGATGCTCGGCCTCGAATCGGCGACCTTGCCGGCCGGGCGAGTTCGCGATCCGCAAAGGACGGTGCCGCGCGCGACCCTGGCGGGCACGTTCCTGGTCGGAATCCTCTATCTCCTGGTCACCGGGGCGGTGTTCCTGCTGCTTCCGACCGACGAAGCGGCCCGATCCTCCGCGCCGCTCGCCGACCTGATCGGGCGCTATTGGGGCTCGGGCGTCGCGGCCGTCATCGCCCTGTTCGCGGCGATTAGCGCGCTCGGCGCGCTCAACGGCTGGGTGTTCATCCAGGCCGAGGTGCCGATGGCGCTGGCGCACCGCGGAGTCTTTCCGGCCGCCTTCGCCAGGCTGAACCCGGCCGGGACGCCGATCGTCGGCCATGCGCTGGGCTGCGCGCTCAGCTGCACGCTGATCGCCAGCAATCTGAGCCGCGGCATGGCGGGGCTGTTCGAGTTCATGATCCTGGTGGCGACCGCGGCGACCCTGGTCCTCTATCTGCTCGCCGCGCTGTCGGCCCTGGTGCTTCGCCGGCGCGGCGCGCTGGGCGGGCGGCTGGTGGTGGCGACGGCGACCGGCGGCACCCTGTTCGCGCTGTGGACCTTCTACGGGGCCGGCCTGGAGGCGAGCCTGTGGGGCCTCGCTTTGCTGGCGACCGGAGTCCCCGTCTATCTGCTGATGCGGCGAAACCTGTTGCGGGCCCGGACCGTTGACGCGGCTTCATCGACAGTCGAGGAATGAGGCCGGATGGCGGACGAGGTGAAGGAACGCGGGCGAATGTCGGAGCGGGAATGGCGCGACAAGCTGAGCCCCGAGCAATATCGTGTGCTTCGCGAGGCCGGGACCGAGCCGCCGTTCAGCGGCCGCTACGTCGACAATCACGAGGACGGCGAATATCGCTGCGCCGGCTGCGGCGAATTGCTGTTCGACAGCGGGTCCAAATATGACAGCGGCAGCGGCTGGCCGAGCTTCACCGAGCCCGCGGCGCCGACGGTCAGCGAGCATGCCGACGTGAGCCAGGGCATGCGACGGGTCGAGGTGCGCTGCGCCCGATGCGACGGCCATCTCGGCCATCTCTTCCCCGACGGGCCGGCGCCGACCGGCCTTCGCTACTGCATCAACAGCGCCTCGCTGGACTTCAAGGCGAAGAAGTGACGGCGAAGCCGTCATTGCGAGGAGCGCAGCGACGCGGCAATCCAGCTTCGAGGCCGGCCCCGACGCCGCACTGGATGGCTTCGCTGCGCTCGCAATGACGAATGACGGGAATGCACTTCTCCTCCTCCGCTTCTCCCCCGTCCCTCCCTTGTCGCCCGACTCATCCGGCCCTAGGCTGCGCCCGCGATGGCCAGTGATGCTTCCTCTCCACCGTCCCGATTTCGCCGGGCGCTGATCACCTCCCTCAAGATCGGGTTGTACGCCGCGCTCATCGGGCTCGTCGCCCTGGTCGTCGCGGTCGGGGTCGCGATGAGCTCGCTGCCCAGCTACCAGGAACTGGTCAAGCGCGACGATCTCGGCCAGATGATCCGGGTCCGGGCCGCCGACGGCTCCGAGCTGATCGCGCTCGGCCCAAGCTTCGGCGAATGGCTGAGCTACGAGCAGATACCCGACATCATGAAGGACGCGATGGTCGCGGTCGAGGACAAGCGCTTCCGCTCGCATATCGGAGTCGATCCGATCGGCCTCGCCCGGGCGATCAAGGTCCGGCTCAGCAAGGGCCGCTTCTCCCAGGGCGGCTCGACGATCACCCAGCAGCTCGCGCGCAACATCTTCCTCACCAACAGCCGGACCTTCGGCCGCAAGGGGCGCGAAGCGGTGCTGGCGCTGGCGCTGGAGCGCCGCTTCTCCAAGAACCAGATCCTCGAACTCTATCTCAACCGGGTCTATTTCGGCGGCGGCGCCTACGGCATCGACGCCGCGTCGCGCCGGTTCTTCGGCCATTCCGCCAAGACGCTGAGCCTCTCCGAAGCGGCGATCATCGCCGGCCTGGTCAAGGCGCCGTCCAATTATTCGCCGACCGCGGACGTCGAGGCGGCGCGGAGCCGCGCCGAGGTGGTCATCCGGCTCATGCAGGAAAATGGCGACATCAGCCCGTCGGTGGCGGCTGCCGCGGAGCCGGCCCAGGTGCAGATGGTCCCGACTCCGAAGCAGAACAGCGTCCGCTATTTCACCGACTGGGTGCTTCCGCAGCTCGATACCCTGATCGACGAATCGGTCGATCCGATCGAGGTCTGGACGACGCTCGACCCCAACATGCAGCGGCTTGGCGACCAGGTGATCAACTCGGCGACCCCGGCGGGCGCCCAGGGCGCGCTGATCGCGCTCGATCGCGACGGCTCGATCCGGGCGATGATCGGCGGCCGCGACTATGTCCGTTCGCTCTACAATCGCTCCACCCAGGCCACCCGGCAGCCGGGCTCGTCGTTCAAGCTGTTCGTCTACCTCGCCGCCATCGAGGCCCATTACAAACCCGACGACGTCGTCCTCGACGCGCCGATCACCATCAACGGCTGGAGCCCGCGCAACAACAGCCGGGGCTTCGCCGGGCAGGTCACCGTCCGCCAGGCTTTCGCCCAGTCGATCAACACGGTCTCGGTCCGGCTCGCCCAGGAGGTGGGGTTCAGGACGGTCGCCGACATGGCCCAGCGCTTCGGGATCACCACCCCGGTCGTCACCCATCCTTCGATGGCGCTTGGAAGCTCCGAAGTGCGCCTGATCGACATGACCCGGGCCTTCGCGTCGGTGGCGGCGAAGGGGACGGCCGTCACGCCCTACGGAATCAAGCGGGTCACCACCGCCAGCGGCCAGATCCTCTACCAGCACCAGCCCGACGAAAACCGGGTGCTGGTCGCGCCCTGGGTCGCGGCGCAGATGACCGATTTGCTCCAGGCGGCGGTCCTGACCGGGACCGGGCGGGGCGCCCAGATCGGACGCCCGGTCGCCGGCAAGACCGGAACGACCAGCTCCAACAAGGACGGCTGGTTCCTCGGCTTTTCCAGCGGGCTGACCACCGGAGTCTGGATGGGACGCGACGACAACAAGGCCATTCCCGGGCTCCAGGGCGGCCGGGCGCCGGCGAAGGCCTTCCACGATTTCATGATCCGGGCGGTCGCCAACCGCCCGGCGGAGAATTTCGAGATCTCGGTCCAGATGCCCGAATGGGCGGTCGGCGAGCCGGACGAGGAAACCTGGTTCCAGGCCCCCGACAACGGCGTTCTCGTCAACCCCGACGGCAGCGGGCCGTCGGGCGCCTATCAGCCGCCCCCGCCGCCGCGCCAGGAGGATGCCGAACCCGATCCGGACCGCGAGGACCGGCTCGACCAGGATTTCATCGACCGGGCGGCCGACCGGGAGCCCGAGCCGCGGTTCCCGGAGCGGGAGCGCGATCGGGATCGCCGCGACCGGCGCCAGGACCCCGACATCGCGCCGCCGGTCGACCGCCGCTCAGACCGCCCGCCCGACCCGATGCAGTGACGGTCCGTGGCGGCGCAGCCACAGACGCGCCGGCTTCGGGTCCGCTTCCAGCAGGGTTTCCACCAGAGCGTGGAAATCCGGGCCGTGGTTCATGTGGATACGGTGGGCGACTTCGTGCGCGACCGTCGCCCGCCTCACCCAGTTGGGCGCGAGGATGAGCCGCCAGCTGTAGCGGATCCCGCCCGCCGCGGAACAGCTCCCCCAGCGCGAGCGCGGGTCGCCGATGCCGATCCGGGTCACCGCGACGTCGGCTTTTGCCGCGAACTCGGCGGTCTCGGCGGCGAGCGTGTCGAGCGCGTGCCGGCGAAGCCAGCGCAGCAGCCGGGCCTCCAGCCCGTCCAGGGGTCCGCCCGCCACCAGCCGGTCGTTCTCGGCCAGACGCGGAGTCCGCGGCCGATCGGGGCTCCAGTCGATCCGGTACGGCCGGCCGTGGAGGGGAAATTCGGCCCCGGGGGCGAGCGGCAGGACTGGCACGACCTCGGCGAGCCGGGCCTCGATCCAGTCGCGATGGCCGTCCGCCCAGGCCAGGGCCTTGCGCCGTGACGCCCGCCTCGGAATGGTCAGCACGACCTCGCCGGTGCGCCGGTCGACCCGAAGCCGCATCGCCCGGGCCGTCGGCGAAACGGCGAGCTTCAGCTCAAAGCTCACGCTCGACCAGATGATGTTCGAGGTCGCCGGCCTCGGTCTCGCCCACGGTCCAGCCGCGCACCGACATTCCGGCGCGGTGGACGGCCTCGCGGTCGCCGCAGAGGAGGTAATGCCAGTCCGGAAGCGCCTTGCCCTCCGAGCGCAGCCGGTAGGCGCAGGTCGAGGGCAGCCAGGCGAGCGCGCCCACCTTGGACGAGGTCAGCCGGACGCAGTCGGGCACATAGGCCTTACGGCCGCGGTAATTGGTGCAGCGCGCGGTATGGCGGTCGAGTAGCTTGCAGGCGACGTTGGTGGCGTGGATGGCGCCATTATCCTCGTCCTCCAGCTTGTGGAGGCAGCATTTCCCGCAGCCGTCGCAAAGCGCTTCCCATTCGGCCCGGTCGAGCGCGGCCAAAGGCTTTTCCCAGAAATTCACTTCACCCACCGATCGAGCTCGGCGGCGACGGCTTCGGCGCCTTTCTCGTAGGGCAGGAGGGCGATGGGCTTGCCGTCGGGGCCGAACAGCTCGGCGAGCCGGCTGTGGTTGATCGTGTAGCCGCCCCCCGTCTCGTTATCCTCCCTGGCCCCGTAGGCGCCGTAGCGCTTGATCGTCGCCGCGACCTGGGCCGGGGTCCCGGTCAGCCCGACCAGCCGGGGATGGAAGGCCGCGACATATTCCTTGAGCACCGCCGGGGTGTCGCGTTCCGGATCGACGCTGACGAAGATCGGCGACACCCGCGCCGCCCGGGCCGGGTCGCTTTTCTCGAATCGGCGAAGCGCCTGGCCGAGGGTCGCGAGGTCGGTCGGGCAGACGTCGGGGCAGTGGGTGAATCCGAAATACATGATCCGATATCGGCCGGCGAAATCGCGCTCGCTGACCTGCCGCCCGTCCTGATTGGTCAGGGTGAACGGTCCGCCGATCGAGGCGCCTTTGAGCGGAGCCTCTTCGGCTGCGCCCGAGCAGGCCGCGAGCGCCAAAGCGAGCGTCAGGAGAAAGGTCGGCCGGAGGCGGGAGGGGCGGGTTTCGTTCATGGCGGAAGCAGGTCCGTCTTGCTATAGCCGCGAGGACAAGTCGAGACGGGGAAATGCGAGTGTTCAACAAGTTCGGCCGCGCTCTGGCGGCAACCACGGTGATGATGCTTGCCGTCCCGGCTTCGGGGCAGCAGTCTTTTTCCGACAGCTACAATTTCCTGAAGGCGGTGAAGGAGCGCGACGGCGCCAAGGTCAGCGATCTGGTCGGCGAGCCGGCGTCGGGCATGGTCGTGATCAACACCCGCGACCGCGGCAGCGGCGAGGGCGCGCTTCACATCGTCGTTCGCGGCCGCGATCTCAACTGGCTCACCTTCCTGCTCGGCAAGGGTGCCCGGCCCGACCTCCAAAGCAACCGGGGCGACACGCCGCTGACCTTGGCGGCGCAGATCGGCTGGGTTGAAGGCGCCGATGAGCTGCTGGCGAGGCGGGCCAGCGTCGACCTCGCCAACGGCCGCGGCGAAACGCCGTTGATCCTCGCCACCCAGCGCCGCGATTTGGTGATGGTCCGGCTGCTCCTGGCTCGCCGGGCCGATCCCAAGCGCACCGACAATGTCGCCGGAATGTCGGCGCTCGATTATGCCAGGCAGGATCCCCGCGCCGCGGCGGTGCTGAGGCTGCTCGAGGCGAAGGCGGGGCCGGCCAGGCCGGCTGCCGGTCCGACTCGCTGACCTGCCCGTCATTCCGGGGAAGGCCGGAATCCATGAACACGGCGCGGCGAGGATTCGCGCAGGGCGGTGTTCATGGGTCCCGGGTCAAGTCCGGGATGACGGTTCAAGCGAATCCCGCCAGCCCGGGGTCCAGATCCCCGACCAGCCGCCGAGCCGCCCTGCGCGCGAATCGCAACGTCTCCGCCTTGCGGCGGGCCGGCGCGAGCTTGCGCAGCGGCGCTTCGCGGATCACCGCCGCATCGTAGCGATCGGCGACGAGCAGCCCGCAAAGCTGCGGCTGGAATCCCGGCTGCTCGAACGGCGCGAGGTCGAACTTCGCCGGCACCGCCCAGAAGAACCGGTCGCAGTAACCGAGATATTCGATCCATTTCGAATCGCCCATCAGATCGGCTCGCGATACCTTGATCTCGACGATGGTGATCAGGCCGGACGAATCGATCGCCATCATGTCGGCGCGCCGGCCGTTGGGCAGCGGCACCTCGCACAGGGCGAACATATCCTGATTGAAGAATAAGCGGGTGACTCCGCGCGCCACGTCCTGGGCGGCAATCGGCGCATCCGCGAAGCAGAGCTGAGGCTGGAGACTCGGATGGGCGGCCATCGGCGCAGGCTAGAATGAATCGGGAACGGTGGGAAGTGTGCGACTCGCTCCCAGCGCGATTCCCGTCATTGCGAGCGAAGCGAAGCAATCCAGTGCGGCATCAGAGACTCTGGATTGCTTCGTCGCTTCGCTCCTCGCAATGACGAGGCGAGCAAGCCTACCGATAAAAGATATGATTCCCGACCGCCGCGACCCGGGTGAGGCGCCAGCCCGGCGAGACCCGCTTGGCGTGGAAGAAGAGCGCTCGAGGCGCCGGACTATCGGCCAGGTCCTGGACCGCGATATGGGCGATGGCGACCGCCCGCTTCCAGGCCGGCGACGTCCGCGCGATGGCCGGAAAGCGGCCGCCGCGGATGAAGGAGAATTGGCCAGGCTGCTTGACCACTCCGCAGGCCGAGGCCGGGAAGCGGCCGGAACGGGCGCGGTTGAGGATCACCTCGGCGACGCTTAGCTGGCCGTTCAGGGGCTCGCCTTTCGCCTCGAAATAGACCGCCCCGGCGAGGCATTCCTGCTGGGCGTCGGCGGTCTGGGTGCCGCTATGGTCGGCGACGAGCTCGGCCAGCGTGCGCCGCACCTTCAGTTCGGCCTGGGGCTCGACGGCGGCGACGGGCGGGGCGGAAGCCGCCGGAAGCGGGGCGCCGAGGCCGGGCGGGTCGGCAAGTCCGGCGCTCAGGCCGGTGGCGGTGGGAGTCCCGGTGATTTCCCAGGCCGAAGACGGGGTGCCCAGGACGAAAACGAAAGTAGCGGCCGCGAGGGACGCGGCTCGAAAAAAGCGGATCATTCAATCTCAAGTCAATGCGGCGAGCGGTCCCAAGCCGGATGCTTAAGCGAAAAAGCGCATCCCGGACCGCCTTCCGTCTCGCGTGGCCGCTCCCCTCCCAAATACCCCGGGGTTCGTTGCGGCCCCCCGCTCTCGAAGGACGATCGGGGGCTAGGTTGTGCGGTGCAGCAGAGTCAATCGAGACCGTTCATTTCAGCGGCGAACCGTTCGCGGGACGGGATATCCAGTTCGATTACCCACAAATCCGGGTCGAACCGCCTTTGGCGCGCGATGAAGTCCGGAACATCCCTAGGATTCTCAATGCGTTGGCTTCCGCTCTCCTGCCAGGCATAATATCCGTCCGGCTGCAGCAGCCGCTCCAGCAGGCGGGGATTTCCCCCTTTTTCCAAGAGGATGACGAGAATCGACCCGGCCATGGCATCGCCTTTGGCAAGCACCGCGCCGAACCCGCCTTCGCCCTCCGCCTTGCGAATCAGGGCGCTCGCCAGCACCGAGGCGGCGATCCGCGGCTCCATCAGCCGGCCGCGTAGCCGGGGAGGCCGCTCAGCGGGATGTGCGAGCGCATGAAGGTGCCGGTGCCGCTGGCGGCGAGCTCGCCGTCGGAATCGATTAGCCGGGCCTCGCCGACCAGCACCCGCCGCCGGCCGCTCGCCCAGCGCCCCTCCGCCGTCACCGGACCGGTGCGCAGCGGACGGGTGAACAGCAGGTTGAAGGCGGTGGTGAGCAGAAAGCGGTCGGTGACGAGGCTGTTGCAGGCGTAGAAAGCGGCGTCGTCCATCATCTTGAAATAGAGCGTCCCGTGGGCCGCGCCGGCGGCGTGGAAGAGCGGCTCGCGCACTTCGAATCGGATCCGCGCGAACCCCTTCTCGACGATCTCGAGCTCCGATTCGAACAGGCCGTTGACCGGGGCATGCCGGTAAAGGGATTCGAGCGCCCGGAAATGGGCCCCCGCGCCCGCGTCGGGACCGGGCGGAGCCTCAGGCGGCATTTCGGCTTTCGACGCCCGAGAGCAAAGCGAACAAAGCGTCGCGGGACCGGGCGCCGCGAAGCTTGGCGACGATGTTGCGGTCGCGGAGCACCCGGCTCACCGAGGCCAGCGCCTTGAGATGGTCGGCGCCGGCGTCGGGCGGGGACAGGATCAGGAAGACCAGGTCGACCGGCAGGGTGTCGACCGAGTGGAATTCGACCGGAGCGGTCAACCGGGCGAAATAGCCGAACACGCTTTTCAGCCCCTCGATCCGCCCGTGCGGGATGGCGATTCCGCCGCCGAAGCCGGTCGAGCCGACCTTCTCGCGGTCGGCCAGGGCGGTGGCGATGGTCTTGGCGTCGAGGCCGGTGCGGCGGGCCGCGGCGGCGGCGAGCAGCTGGAACAGGCCCTTCTTGTTCGGGACATTCATCCCGGCCTCGACGCAGTCGACGCTGAGGATGTCTATGATGTCGTTCATCGTTTCACCGGATGCGGTCGCCCCCGGCCGCTCTTGAAAAAGGAAGGAAAAGCGAGGGTCGCCCGCCCGGATAGTCTATTCGCCGTGCGGCTCGCTTTGGCCTCTTCGGTAGGCGAGCCCGTCAGCCTCCGCGAATTCGGCCGCGTCCTGCGAGTGATGGTCCTTGAGCCGGCGGGTGTGGCGGCGAAGCTGCTTCTCGACCTTGTCGGCGGCGGCTTCGAACGCTTGCGGAGCCGCCGAGGCCTTGTCGGTCGCCTTCAGCACCACGCCCTGCGGGGCGTAGGCGAGGATCTCGCAGGTGAAGCCATGATCATGGGGGCCCTTGCCGAACGTCACCTGGGCGGAGACGAGGCGCGACGCATATTTTTCGGCCACTGCCGCGAGCCGGGCGCTGACCCGCTCCCGCAAGGCTTCGCCGGTGTCGAGCTGGTGACCGGAGACGCGGATATCCATGGCTTTCTCCAGTAAAGGATGGCTCCAGTAAAGGGCCGCGGCGATTAGGCGCCGCCGCGGCTCGACGTCAACCGCGCCGGTCCAGCCGGTGCCATATGGGATCGATGAGCGTCGCGAGAAAGGTGGCGTGCGCCTGAAGCTCTTCTTCGGTCGGCGCATGGGCGCGCGGCGGCCGCACTTCGAGCAGGATCGTATCGGCGCCCGCCGAGCCCGCCTGGGCCGATTCCTCGATCCGCTCGGCGGCGATGTCGGTGAGGGTCAGGCCGATCTGGCGGCCGCCGGTCAGCTCGACATAGCATTGGGCGAGCAGCTGGGCGTCGATCAGGGCGCCGTGCTTGACCCGCAGGCTGCGATCGACGCCGAAGCGGGTGCACAGCGCGTCGAGGCTGTGCTTGGCGCCGGGGTGGCGGCTGCGCGCAAGTTGCAGAGTGTCGACCATCCGGCTCAGGCAGATCACAGGATGTCCGCAATTGTTGAGCTCGTGATTGAGAAAGCCGAAGTCGAAACTGGCGTTGTGCGCGACCAGCGGGGAATCCTCGATAAACGCGAGCAGTTCCTCGGCCCGCTCCGTAAACAGCGGCTTGTCCGACAGAAAGATTGTCGAG
>JAXDPE010000068.1:0-28154 GCA_034668565.1 Sphingomonadales bacterium
GGTGCTGCTGACCGCCGAAGCGATCGAGCAGGCCGCAGAAGTCGGCCTCGACCTCGTCGAGGTTTCGCCTAACGCCGATCCGCCGGTGTGCAAGTTCCTCGACGTCGGCAAGTTCAAGTACGAGGCGCAAAAGAAGGCCAATCTGGCGCGCAAATCGCAGCGGACGCAGGAGATCAAAGAGATCAAGATGCGTCCCAACATCGACGACCACGATTACGACACCAAGATGAAGAAGGTCGGCGACTTCATCAGGGAGGGCGACAAGGTCAAGATCACCCTGCGCTTCCGGGGCCGCGTGCTCGCCCAAGGCGCGCTCGGCATGCGCCTCCACCAGCGCGTCCAGGCCGACGTCGCCGAGACCGCGAAGGTGGAGCAGCATCCCCGCAAGGAAGGCCGCCAGATGCTGATGGTGCTGGCGCCGAAATAAGCGGGCCGGGGGACGAGGCCTGGTCGGCCGAACACCGATCCACCGTCATTGCGAGCGAAGCGAAGCAATCCAGCACGGCCTCGGAGGCCTGCTGGATTGCCGCGTCGCTTCGCTCCTCGCAATGACGAGGGATGTTGGTGGCACGATCCCTTCTCTCCCGCTCCAAGCAACGCCAGCCTTCCCCTTACGCAAACGGCAGCTTTCCGTAGCGGCAGCCGATTATACCAAGTTTCGTTTCGAAACTGGAATGTTGCGCGATTGCCATGAGGGCCGGAAACCCGCAGAAAAGTGCGGATTCCGGCTGGCAGGCGCGAGTCCTTTTCAGTAGCTCTGGCCCCAAACCCAATAAGGGAGAGGGGAATATGTCGAAGTCATTCTGGCTCGTTTCGGCCGGCCTTTGCGCACTGAGCGCAACGCCCGCTTTTGCTCAGGACCAGACCAGCCCGACCGGCGAGCCCGGTCCGGTCGCCGAAGCCGGCGAAGTCGCTACGGATACGGACGTTGCTCCGACCGATACGCTTTCGACCGAGGCCAATGGCGAGGGCGACATCGTCATCACCGCCCAGGGCCGGGCCCAGATCCTCCAGGACGTGCCGATCGCCGTCTCCGCGGTCTCGGCCCAGTCGCTCCAGAACAGCGGCGCTTCCGACATCCGCCAGTTGAACCAGCTCGCCCCGTCGCTGCTCGTCTCCTCGACCGGAAGCGAAGCCAACGGTTCGGCGCGAATCCGCGGCATCGGCACGGTCGGCGACAATCCCGGCCTGGAAAGCTCGGTCGCGGTCTTCGTCGACGGGGTCTATCGCTCGCGCAGCGGCGTCGGATTGAACGAGCTCGGCGAGATCGAGCGGATCGAGGTGCTTCGCGGACCGCAGGGCACCTTGTTCGGCCGCAACGCTTCCGCCGGCCTGATCCACGTCATCAGCAAGAAGCCGAACATGAACGAGTTCGAAGGCTTCGGCTCGCTGACCTACGGCAATTACGACTTTATCCGGGCCGACGCCGGGATCACCGGTCCGATCGGCGACACGCTCGGCTTCCGGATCGACGGAGTCTATGCCCGGCGCGACGGCTTCTACCACGACGTCAACAACGACCGCGGAGTCAATAACCGCAACCGCTATTTCGTCCGCGGCCAGCTGCTGTTCGAGCCCAATTCCGACCTGTCGATCCGGCTGATCGGCGATTACACCCATCGCACCGAAGCCTGCTGCGGCGCCGTCTATCTCAACCGCCAGTTCAATCCCGCGATCGGCAACCTCAACGAGCCGGCCAACCCGCTTCTGCAGCCGGGCGCGACTCCGGCCCGCACCAACGACAGCGGCAACAACATCATCAACGTGCTTCGCGATCTCGGCACTCCGGCGATCGCCTTCAACGATCCGTTCAGCCGCAACATCTACGTCACTCCGGGCCGCACCTACAAAGGCACGACCGAGGATTGGGGCTTTTCAGGACAGGTCGATTACGATCTCGGCGGCGCCTCGCTGACCTCGATCACCGCCTATCGCGACTATACTTCCGGCCAGCCGGGCGACATCGACTACAGCCCGGTCGACATCCTCTACCGCTCGCCCGTCAACGGCGGCCTCCAGCGCCAGTTCAAGACCTTCACCCAGGAGCTCAGGCTCCAGGGCAAGACCTTCAACGACCATCTCGACTGGCTGGTCGGCGGCTATTTCGCCGACGAGAGCCTGACCGTGACCGACAATCTCCGCTTCGGCACCCAGTACGGCCGCTTCGCCACCTGCCGGCTTCTCTCGGGCACC
The DNA here is from genome assembly GCA_034668565.1 of Sphingomonadales bacterium. Classification (GTDB taxonomy): domain Bacteria; phylum Pseudomonadota; class Alphaproteobacteria; order Sphingomonadales; family Sphingomonadaceae; genus Allosphingosinicella. Next base: position 2,194 of record JAXDPE010000068.1, read on the forward strand.
GGGCTCGCCGGCTTCTACAGCCCGACCACCCCGGGCTGCATCAGCCCGACCGGTCGCGCGGTGATCAGCGGCGCCCTGGCGCCGGCGGTCCAGTCGCCGTTCGGCCCCGCCGGGCCGACCATCCTCGCCGCCTTCGACCGGCTGGAGGGGATCAACGACAAAGGCAGCACGCTCGACACCTATCGCCAGGACAGCCGCAATTACGCCCTGTTCACGCACAACATCATCCACCTCACCGACAAGCTCGCGCTCACCGTCGGCCTTCGCTACACCACCGAGAAGAAGAAGCTGAACGCCACGTTCGGCAACGACAATGTCGGCTGCGTCGCGCAGCAGAACGCCTTGGTGCCGCTCCTCGCCAATGCCGGCCTCGCCCCGCTTGCCGCCGGCCTGATCGGCCTCGCCTGCCAGGGCAACGCGACCGCCGAGCTCAACGGCGTCAACATCAAGGACCGGCGCAGCGAGCACGAGTTCACCGGCACCACCATCCTTTCGTACAAATGGAGCCGCGACCTGATGGTCTATGCGAGCGCATCGCGCGGCTACAAAGCCGGCGGCTTCAACCTCGACCGTTCGGCGCTGAAGAACCCGGTCCTGCCCTTCTCGGCATTGGGCGGCGCCCAGGCCCTGGTCGGCAATCTCGAGTTCGACCCGGAGATCAACAGGGCCTACGAGCTCGGCGCCAAATTCTCGCGCGGCCCGGTGACCTTGAACGCCGTCCTGTTCCGGCAGGATTTCAAGAACTTCCAGCTCAACACGTTCAACGGCAGCGTCTTCCTCGTGCAGACGATCAACGGCTGCGGAGTGGATCTCGCCGGCGGCGATCGCGACCAGAGCACCCTTCCGGGCTCGCCCAACTTCGTCGCTCCGCCGGCGACCAATCCGACCGCCAACCCGGCGGCCGCGACGGGGGCCTGCCCGACCAAGGACGTGGGCTACGGAGTGCGCTCCCAAGGCCTCGAGCTCGAAGGCGCGCTTCGGGTCCGCCGCGATCTCAACATCACGATGGGGCTCACCTACGCCGATACCCATTACCGGTCGCAGCTCGTCGGCAACAAAACCGGCGCTCCGCTCGATCCGGCGCTTCGCAAGCTGCCCGGCGACAACCTCTCCAACGCCCCCGAGGTCGTCGTCACCAGCTCGTTGTCCTATACGCCCAGGCTCGGCGCCTCTGGGCTGAGCGCGCTCTTCTACGTCGACGGCCGCTTGACCGACGGCTACAATACCGGCTCCGACCTGTTCCCGCAGAAGGAACAGGACAGCTTCGCCATCTTCAACGCCCGGGTCGGAATTCGCGGCAAGGGCGAGCGCTGGGCGATCGAGGCCTGGGCCCAGAACATCTTCAACACCAACTATACCCAGGTGGCGTTCAACTCGCCCTTCCAGGAGGGCGCCCGCACAGCGGCCTTCACCGATCCGCAATTCCCGGGCGGCAGGCAGATCTTCTCCGCCTTCCTCGCCGAGCCGCGCACCTTCGGCCTGACGGGACGGTTCCGGTTCTGATTTAATTCCTCCCCGGCATTTGCCGGGGAGGGGGACCGCACGAAGTGCGGTGGAGGGGTTCTTCGGAGTCTGAAGAACCCCTCCACCATGCTTCGCATGGTCCCCCTCCCCGCGAAAACGCGGGGAGGAATTTATTGTCTACGTCGCGAACCCCGGATCCAACCGGTACGCCTTGCGCAGGAGGGCCGGCCAGGCCAGCGCCCCGGCCGCCATCTTGAGGCCGACCTTGCCCTGCTGGGCGGTCACTTCCGGCGAGCCCTGGGGCGGGTTGTTGAGATTGCCCTCGCCCGCCGAAAGCGCCAGGATCTGGGCCTCGCAGGCGCGCTCGAGGAAATAGATCTTCACGAACGCCTCTCCGACGGTCTCGCCGACGGCGAGGGTGCCGTGGTTGCGAAGAAGCATGGCGCCCTTGGCGCCGAGATCGGCGACGATCCGCTCTCGCTCGTCCAGGTCGACGGCCACGCCCTCATAATCGTGATAGGCGACTTCGTCGCGGATCAGCATCGCCGTCTGGGTGAGCGGGAGCAGGCCTTCGCCGTGGGCGGACACGGCCTGGCCGTGCGGGGTGTGGAGGTGGATGACGGCATGGGCGTCCTCGCGCGCCATGTGGATCGCCGAATGGATGGTGAAGCCGGCGGCGTTGGTCATGAAGGCAGTCTCGCCGACGGGATGGCCGTCCATTCCGACCTTGACCAGGCTCGAGGCGGTCACCTCCTCGAACATCAATTGATAGGGGTTGAGCAGGAAATGATGCTCCGGCCCCGGCACCCGGGCCGAAAGATGGGTGAAGATGAGGTCGTCCCAGCCGTAATGGGCGACCAGCCGATAGGCGGCGGCGAGGTCGACCCGGATCTTCCACTCTTCGGCGGAGACGCGATCCTTCATCGGCGGAATGTCGAGCCTGGCCAGCGGCGCCAGCTCCGCCATATTCTGTCCGATCGCTTCGACTCTGCCCATTTCGCGTCTCCTAGATGGGGGAACCTATAGCGTCAGGATGCGCCGCCGCGAAGGCGTCGAGTCGAGTCGCCTCGGCATCGGCGCGCACGAGGGTCGGATAATCGCCCAGCGGAGTTTCCAGCCGGCGCGCGTTGAACATTTGCGGCGCCAGGCAGATGTCGGCCAGGGTGACCGAGTCGCCGAACAGGAAGCGGCCCGAGCGCGGCGCCGCCATCGCCTCCAGCGCCGCGAAGCCCTCGGCGACCCAGTGCCGGTACCAGGTGTCGCGCGCTTCCTGCGATTGGCCGGCCTCGTCCTTCAGATATTTGAGCACTCGAAGATTGTTGAGCGGATGGATGTCGCAGGCGATGGCGAGCGCCATAGCCCGGACGTGGGCGGCGTCGCCCTCGTCCAGCGGCAGCAAAGGCGGCTGCGGACGCGTCGACTCGAGATAGTCGATGATGGCGAGGCTCTGGGTCAGGCGGTGGCCGTCGATCTCCAGGGCCGGCACCAGCCCCTGCGGGTTCAGGGCGACATAATCGGCGGACTTTTGCGCCCCGTCGAGCAGGCTGACCGGCCGGCTCTCATAATCGACACCCTTGAGGTTGAGCGCGATCCGAACCCGGTAGCTCGCCGAGGAGCGGAAATAGTCGAACAGGACGGGCTTGGTCATGGCAACGCAGGCTAGAGGTTGTTCGAGCGTTCCGGAAGCCTCTGTTCCCCGGCGCAGGCCGGGTCCAGTCGCTCCGCCGGGGCCGCTGGACCCCGGCCGTCGCCGGGGAACGGCTTGCGCTCGCCCCGCCCGCCCGGTTACGGCGCGGCTGGAAGGAGCGGCCGACTTGACCGAGACGAAAGCGAAGAAGACCGTCTTTTCCGGGATCCAGCCGACCGGCGGGCTTCACCTCGGCAATTATATCGGCGCGGTGTCGCTGTGGGTGCGCGAGCAGGACAAGCACGACAATATCTTCTGCATCGTCGACCTCCATGCCCTGACCATCCCGGAGGCGATCGAGGGGCCGCGGCTCAGGTCGAACTCCCTCGACGTCGCCGCCCTCTATCTGGCCTGCGGGATCGATCCCGAAAAATCGCTGGTCTTCATCCAGTCGCAGGTCCGCCAGCACAGCGAGCTGGCCTGGATCCTCACCTGCGTCACCCCGGAAGGCTGGATGAACCGGATGACCCAGTACAAGTCCAAGTCGAAGGGTTCGGACAGCAGCGGCGTCGGCCTTTATTCCTATCCGATCCTTCAGGCCGCCGACATCCTCCTCTACCATACCGATCTCGTCCCCGTCGGCGAGGACCAGCGCCAGCATATCGAGATCGCCCAGGATATCGCCCAGCGCTTCACGCATCTGTTCGGCTATCCGTTCACCCGCCCGGAGATCATGGTCCAGAAGGTCGGCGCCCGGATCATGGGCCTCGACGATCCCGAAGCGAAGATGTCGAAGAGCGCCGACAAGCCCGGCCACGCGATCGGCCTTCTCGATCCGCCGGCGGCGATCCTCAAGAAGTTCAAGTCGGCCAAGACCGATTCCCGGACCGCGGTCGACGCCTCCGATCTGTCGCCGGGCGTGAGGAATTTGATCACCATCTACCACGCCTTCGCCGGCGGCAGCTGGGAGGAGGCCCTCAGGCGCTTCGACGGCCAGGGCTACGGCAATCTCAAGACCGGGGTCGCCGAGGCGGTGATCGCCGGCCTGGAGCCGATCCAGGCGCGCTTCGCGCAGATTCGCGGCGACGAGGCCGGCCTTATCGCCTTCCTCCGCCGGTCCGCCGAGGCGGCTTCGGAGCGGGCGGAAACGACGATGAAGGGCGTCCGCGAGGCGGTGGGCGTGTGGTGAGGAGGCGTCATCCCGGCGTAATCCGGGTCCACAGGACAAGAAGTCTCGGCGGGCCTCCCGGAGGTCCCGGCTTCCGCCGGGATGACGGCTAGTCCCCCGCCATGGACTTCGCCACTCGCGCCTGGGATCACGGCTTCCCCTTCGATCCGATCGTCAGGTCGCTGCTCGACACCGATTTCTACAAGCTGTTGATGCAGCAGTTCATCTGGGAGCATTATCCCAACGAGCGGGTGACCTGGCGGCTGACCAATCGGACGAAGTCGGTCAGGCTGGCCGACGAGATCGAGCTCGATTCCGTCCGCGAACAGCTCGACCATGTCCGCACCCTTCGCTTCACGCCGACGGAGATCGTCTATCTGCGCGGCCAGAGCTTCTACGGCCAGTCGGGCATCTTCAAGCCCGGCTATCTCGACACCCTGCGCACTTTCAAGCTGCCCGACTACGCTCTGTCGCGGACTGAGGACGGCCAGATCGAGCTCCTCTTCGACGGCCATTGGTGGGAGACGACGCTCTGGGAGATATATGCCCTCGCCGTCGTCAACGAACTTCGCTCGCGAGCGCTTTTGAAGGCGATGGCTCGGGGCCAGCTCGACATCCTTTACGCCCGCGCGAAGGTGAAGCTCTACGCCAAGCTCGAGCGGCTTCAGGGTCTCGAGGGCCTCAATCTCTCCGATTTCGGAACCCGGCGCCGCCACGGCTTCCTGTGGCAAGAGCATTGCATCCTCACCGCCCGCGAGCTTCTCGGCGAGGGCTTCACCGGCACCTCCAACGTCTATCTGGCGATGAAGCACGGTCTCGAGGCCAAGGGCACCAACGCCCACGAGCTGCCGATGGTGTTCGCGGCCCTCGCCCGCCAGCGCTCGCCCGGCGACGACGAAGCGCTTCGCCAGTCTCAGTACAAGGTGCTGCAGCAATGGCAGAACCAGTATCGCGGCAATCTGCTCGTCTTCCTACCCGATACCTACGGCACCACCCAGTTCCTGAACGGGGCGCCGCAATGGGTGAGCTACTGGACCGGGGCGCGGCCGGATTCGAAAGCGCCGATCGCCGCCGGGGAGGAGCTGCTCGCTTTCTGGGAGCGGCTTGGAGTCACGCCCGAAGCGGCGTCGAAGAAGCTGGTCATCTTCGCCGACGGGCTCGACGTGGCTTTGCCCGGGGCGGAGCCGAACGGCGCCGACATTCCGGCGATCCAGCGCCACTTCGCAGGCCGGGCTCAGGCCGGTTTCGGCTGGGGGACGAATTTCACCAACGACTTCATCGGCTGCCACCCGCAAGGGGCGGAGCGGATGAAGGCGCTGTCGCTGGTCTGCAAGGTGGCGGCCGTGAACGGCGAGCCGGCGGTCAAGCTCAGCGACAATTTCGCCAAGGCGACCGGTCCCGCCGAGGAGATCGCCGCCTATCGCGCCGTGTTCGGGAGCGAAGGCATTGCCGATGCCCCCGTGAAAGTCTGAGGAGAGCGCAATGAGCGCCTTTGAAGTGAAGCCGGGCGACGCCCTGATCGTCATCGATCCGCAGCTGGACTTCTGCCCGGGCGGCGCCCTGGCCGTGGCCGGCGGCGACGAGATCATGGGCGGGATCGCCGGCCTCGCCTCGCGCTTCGAGCTGGTGGTGGTGACCCAGGACTGGCACCCGAAGAACCATTCCTCCTTCGCCAGCAGCCATGACGGCGCGTCGCCGTTCGGGATGACGCAAATGCCCTATGGCGAGCAGGTGCTGTGGCCCGATCATTGCGTCCAGGGCAGCGCCGGGGCGGGCTTCCACGCGGACCTCGCGCCGGCGCTGGAGAGGGCCCACCTCATCCTCCGCAAGGGCTTCCATCCCGGCGTCGATTCCTATTCCGCTTTCTACGAAAACGATCGCACCACCCGGACCGGCCTCGCCGGCTACCTGCGCGACAAAGGCGTGAGGCGCTGCGTCCTGGTCGGCCTCGCTTTCGATTTCTGCGTCGCTTATTCCGCCGTGGATGCGGTCCGCGACGGTTTCGAAGCGATCGTGCTCAAGGACCTGACCCGGGCCATCGCCATGCCGGGGGCGGCGGGCGGAACCACGGCCGACGAAGCCGAGGCGAAGTTTCGCGAAGTGGGAGTCGTGGTCGCGTAAGCCCGTCATTGCGAGCGGAGCGAAGCAATCCAGAGCGGCCTCGGAGCCCCAGCTGGATTGCTTCATCGCCGCTCCTCGCAATGACGGCCTCAGGCCGCCTTCGATTTCTCCATCGCTTCCGAGGCCTCGAGCCAGCGCCGCTCGGCGTCGGCGAGCTTGGCGCCGGTCTCCGCGGAAAGCTTCATCAGCTCGCTCATCGTCCGCTTGGCGTCCTCGGCGCTGGCCGACGACGGATCGAACATCGCGCGCTCGACCTCCGTCTTGCGTTTCTCCAGCCTCGCGATCTCGGCCTCGGCCGCCTGGGCCGTCCGGCGCAGCGACTGGCCCTGGGCCCGGGCCTCGGCCTCGGCCCGGCGCTCGTCCTTGCGGTTGCGCTTCGCCGCCGGGCGGTCGCCGCCTGATTCCTGGTTCCGGCCGAGAATCAGGTCGGTATAATCGTCGAGGCTTCCGGAATATTCGCGGGCCGTGCCGCCGTCGACGAGCACCAGCCGGTCGGTGGTGAGCTCCAGCATGTGGCGGTCGTGGCTGACGAGGACGACGGCGCCGCCATAATCGTTGAGCGCCTGGACGAGCGCTTCGCGGGCGTCGACGTCGAGATGGTTGGTGGGCTCGTCGAGGATGAGCAGATGCGGCGCCTCGCGGGTGATCAGGGCGAGCGCGAGCCGCGCCCGCTCGCCGCCCGACATGTCGCCGACCCGCATCACCGCCTTGAGGCCGGAAAAGCCGAAGCGGCCGAGCTGCGCCCGGACCGCCGCCGGGGCCGCGTTCGGCATCAGCCGGCTCATATGCTGGAGCGGGGTCTCGTCCCCGTTCAGCTCCTCGACCTGGTACTGGGTGAAATAGCCGACCTTGAGCTTGCCGGGCGCGCGCATCTCGCCCTCCATCGCCGGCAGCTGGGCGGCGAGCAGGCGGGCGAGAGTCGTCTTGCCGTTGCCGTTGCGGCCGAGCAAAGCCAGCCGGTCGTCCGGGTCGAGCCGGAGGTCGAGCCGCGACAGGATCGGCGTGCCGGGCACGTAGCCGACCGCGGCCATGTCGAGCTGGACCAGAGGCGGCTTGAGCTCGGCCGGGCTCGGAAAGTCGAAGCTGAGGCTCGGATCCTCGGCGGCCGCGGCGATCGGCGCCATCCTGGCCAGCGCCTTGGCCCGCGACTGGGCCTGCTTGGCGGTGCTCGCCCGGGCCGAGTTGCGGGCGATATAATCCTGGAGCCGGGCGCGCTGCGACGCCTGGTTGGCGCGCGCCGATTCGAGCTGGGCGAGGCGCTCGGCGCGCTGCTTCTCGAACGCGTCGTAGCCGCCGGGGTAGAGGGTGACCTTGCCGGCCTCGAGGTGGAGGATATGATCGGCGACGTTGTTCAGAAGATCGCGCTCGTGGCTGACGATCAGCATCGTTGCCCGATAGCCCTTGAGGAAATTCTCGAGCCAGAGCGTCGCTTCGAGGTCGAGATGGTTGGAAGGCTCGTCGAGGAGAAGCAGATCCGGCTCCGAAAACAGCAAGGCGGCGAGCGCGACCCGCATCCGCCATCCGCCCGAGAAGCTGTCGAGCGGCTGCTGCTGCATGTCCTCGTCGAAGCCGAGCCCGACCAGGATCCGGGCCGCCCGCGCCGGCGCGGCGTGGGCGCCGATCGCGTTCAGCCGCTCGTGGATATCGCCGAGCCGATGGGCGTCGTCGGTCACTTCCGCCTCGTGGAGAAGGCGCGCCCGCTCCTCGTCGGCGGCGAGCACGGTCTCGAACGGGGTGGCGGCGCCGGCCGGAGTCTCCTGGGCGATATAGCCCATCCGGGCGGCCCGAGGCATCTCGGCGGCGCCGCCGTCGGGATCGAGAAGTCCCGCCACGACCCGCATCAGGGTGGACTTCCCCGCCCCGTTGCGCCCGATCAGCCCGACCCGCCCGCCCGGCGGCAGCGACGCGGTCGCGCCGTCAAGGATGGTCCGCCCGCCGAGGCGGACCGTGATCGAATTTAGGTTGAGCATGAGGGGCCCCTAGCAGGTGGGGGCGCGAAGCGGAAGACGGGGTGCTCTTCAATTCCTCCCCTGCATTTGCAGGGGAGGGGGACCATGCGAAGCATGGTGGAGGGGCCTTTCTGACTCCGAAGAACCCCTCCACCAGCCTTCGGCTGGTCCCCCTCCCCCGGAAAGCCGGGGGAGGAATCAAGAGTTCACGCCGCCATCGCCGTCATCGTCACATAGTCCAGCTTACCCGTCCCGAGCACGGGAAGGGCGTCCACCACCCTGACGTCGCGCGGGATCATCAGCTCGGTGACGCCGTTGGCGCGGGCCCAGCCCTGAAGGCCCTTGGCGTCCGCGTCCCTGCGGGTGGTGAAGAGGATGAGCTGCTCGCCCTTGCGCGGATCGGGGCGGGTGACGACGGCATGGTCGGCTTCCGGCCACAGGGCGGCGGCATAGCCCTCGACCGCCGGGAGGGAGACCATCTCGCCGCCGATCTTGGCGAAGCGTTTGGCCCGCCCCTTGATGGTGACGAAGCCTTCTGAATCGATGGCGACGACGTCGCCGGTGTCGTGCCAGCCGCCCTCGGGCGGCTGGAGCACGCCCGGGGCGGCGACCCGGAGATAGCCCGACATGACGTTGGGGCCGCGGATTTTCAGCCTTCCGCCGCCCTCGATCCCGGGCACCGGCTCGAGCACCGCCTCGATCCCCGGCAGGAGCCGGCCGACGGTACCGGCGCGATAGTGCATCGGCGTGTTGACCGCGATCACGGGACCCGCCTCGGTCGCCCCATAGCCTTCGAGGATGCGAAGGCCGAACTTCTCCGAATAGGCCTTTCGGGTCTCGTCCCGAACCCGCTCGGCTCCGGCGAAGATGTAGCGGAGCGCGTAGAAATCGTAGCTGTGCGCCATCCGGGCATAGCCGGCGAGGAAGGTGTCGGTCCCGAACAGGATGGTCGCGTTGGAATCGTAGGCCAGAGCGGGGACGATCCGGTAGTGGAGCGGGCTCGGGTAGAGCAGGGTCTTCACGCCGTTCAGGATCGGCAGCAGGGTGCCGCCGGTCAGGCCGAAGCTGTGGAAGACCGGCAAGGCGTTGAGGACGACGTCGGAGGCGTTGAAGTCGATCCGGGCGGCGAGCTGGTGGCAGTTGGCCAGCAGGTTGCGGTGGCTGAGCACGACGCCCTTGGGCAGCCCTTCGGAACCGCTGGTGAAGAGGATCGCCGCCGGTGCGTCCGAGGCGACGTTCTTCGGGCCGCGGGCGAAACGGCCGGCGAGGAGGGCTCGAAGCTTGGCGCGCCTGCCGATGCCGGCGCCGATATCCTCGAGATAGCGGATCGACAGCCCCTCGGATTCGAGCCCCGCCACGACTTCGCCGAGCTTGGCCTGGTCGACGAAGGCTCGGGCGGTGACGATGGTCCGGATCCGGGCGGCGGTGCACGCCGCCTTCAGATTGGCGAGCCCGGCGGTGTAGTTGAGCATCGCCGGGACCCGCCCGCAGGCCTGGAGCGCGAAGAAGGTCGCCACGACTCCGGCGACGTTGGGCAGGAGCACGCCCACCGCCTCGCCCGGCGCGCTGATCCGGGCCAGCGGCCGGGCGAGGGCGAGGCTGGCGGTGACGAGCCGGTTGTAGCTCAAGGGCGCCCGGCTGACGTCCTCGACCACCGCCGCCTTGCCGCCGTGGATCTTGCGGGCGTCGAGCAGGGCCTGGAAGAGGGTTCGATCGAGGTTGGACGTGGCGAAGATCATCTCGCTCAGCTCGTCGTACAGGCGCCGCCCGGCGATCGCCCGCCGGGCGCGGGCGCTCATCTCGCCGGGGATTGCGAACCGCCGCGGCGGCAGGATGGTGAGGCGGATCTTCGGGAAGGTGCGAAGCCTGACCTTGCCGCGAAGCCGGGAGAAGGGGGAATATTGGGCGCCGTCGATCCGCACCGGGACGATCGGGGCGTCCGCCTTGTCGGCGACCATCCCCGGCCCGTCGAACACCTTCATCAGCGCCCCGGTCACCGTGATCCGGCCTTCCGGGAAGATGACCAGGGTCCGCCCTTCCTTCACCGCCCGGACCATCGCCTTGGCCGACATCGGGTTGGTGGGATCGACCGGGAAGGCCTCGAACAGGCCGAGGAACGGCCTCACCCACCAGGCCCGCGCCATTCTCGTGTGGATGGCGAAGGTCGGCTTGCCGGGAAGGAAGGCGGCGAGGAGCAGGGCGTCGAGGAAGGAGACGTGGTTCACCACCACCACCGCGCGCTCGCCGGGCCTCGGCATGTTCTCGGCGCCGGCGGCCTCGACCCGGTAGAGCAGCCGAAGCACGGCCCGGACCAGGCTCTTGATCACCGTTTCCGGAAGCAGCCAGCAGGAGACCAAAGCGACGACCAGGGTCGCAGCGCCGAGGATGCCGATGATCGAAGGGATCGAGACCCCGGCGGTCAGGAGCAATACGAGGATCCCGACCATCGCCACGCTGACGGCGGCGTTGACGACGTTGTTGGCGGCGATCGTCCTCGACCGCTCTTCGGCCGGGCTGTGGGTCTGGAGGATCGCGTAGAGCGGGACGATGAACATGCCGCCCGCGAAGGCGATCCCGGCGAGGTCGGCGAGGATCCGCCAGCTTCCGGCGCCCGCCATGAACCGGCCTATGTCGGCGCCGGGCGCGGCGGACGCATAGCCTCGGGTCGAGAAGCAGAGGTCGATCATGAAGCCGGCGAGGGCGAGGGCGGAAGCCGGGACGAAGCGAGCCGACACCTCGCCCCTGAGCAGCCGGTTGACCGCCATCGATCCCAAAGCGATGCTGATCGAGAAGACGAGCAGGAAGAGGGTGGCGACCTCCTGCCGGGCGTGGAGGACGTTGGCGACCAAAGGCGCGAACTGGGCGAGAAGGACGGCGCCGACCGCGAAGAACCAGCTGATCCCGAGGATCGACAGCCACACCCCGCGGCCGTGCCTCGCCGACTTGAGGATCTGCCAGGTGCTCCGGAAGACGTTGAGGTCGATCCTGAGCCCTGGAGCGGTCGCCGGAGCGGCGGGCACGGCGAGGCTGGCGGCGAATCCGGCGACGGCGAGCGCCGTCGCGGCCAGCCCGGCCTGCCAGGGCGGGAGGATCCCGCCGAGCAGCTGGCCGCCGACGATGGCGACGAAGGTACCCGCCTCGATGAGGCCGGTGCCGCCCATGATCTCGCCTTCGCCCAGATGCTGGGGAAGGATCGAATATTTGACCGGCCCGAATAAAGTCGAATGCATACCCATCAGGAACAGGCTGCCGAGCAGCGTCGGCACCGACTGAGTCCAGAAGCCGGCGAGCGCGAGGACCATGATCCCGATCTCGGCGAGCTTCACCGCCCTGACCAGCTTCGCCTTGTCCCAGGAATCGGCGATCTGCCCGGCCAGCGCCGAGAACAGGAAATAAGGGAGGATGAACAGGCCCGTGGCGACCGTGGCGAGCATCTCCGCCTTCGCCGGCTGGGCGGCGTAGAGCCCGAAATTGGCGAGGAACAGCAAGGCGAACTTGAGGAGGTTGTCGTTGAAGGCGCCGAGGAACTGGACCGCGAACAGCGGTCCGAAACGGCGTTTGCCGAGCAGCGAGAGATCGGGCGCGGACATTGAGAAATTCCCCCTTGGCGTTCGTAGCCGCCGTCGACGTTGATGGCACGAGGCTTCTAATAAGCGGTAAATAGTCACTGTTCAATTAAAATAATAGACAGTGTTCATTTTTATGTGCGAATGGACTCCCATGGGGAGACGATCGGACCATAGCCGAGCCGAGCTCGAGCGGATGATCATCCTCGAGGGGCATCGCCAGCTCGCCGAGGTCGGCTTCGCGCGCTTCTCCGCCCGCGAGGTCGCCAAGCGGATCGGCTATTCGATCGGCACCCTCTACAATGTCTTTGGAACCCACGACCGGCTGATCCTGGCGATCAACACCCGGACGTTCGAGCTCTGGGTCGACCATCTCCGGGTTCGGCTCGATTCGGCGGAAGGGGACCGCATCCGCACCCTCGTCGAAGGCTATTTCAGCTTCGCGCGGGAGAATCCGAACCTGTGGATGGCGATCTACGACCACCGCCTTCCGCCGGGCGTGACGATCCCGCCCGAAGACCAGGCGGTTCGGGGCGTGCTTACCGAAATCGTCACCCGCGAAGTCGCGGCGGTCCTTCCCGAGCCCGCCCGAGACGACGCCCCACGCCTCGCCCGCTCCCTCGTCGCCACGGTGCACGGCCACTGCACCTTCGCCCTCAACGGCACCTTTGCCCTGATGGGGGAGACGGAGCCGGTCGAGCTGGCTTTGGCCCGAGTCAGGGAGTCGCTGTCGGCCGCCATGCTTTCGTGATCAAAAGCGGAGGGAAATGCCGGCGTAGACTTCAAGATCGGGCGTCCGCCGGTTCAGGCCAAGGTTCGTGCCGACGTCGATCTGGACCGTCCTCGACAGCGCATAAGCTACGGCCGCGTCCGCCGATGCCTGCTTAAGAGTTCCCGAAGGGTCGAAATTGAAGCTGGTCCAAAGCTCGCCCGCCACGGTAAGCCGCTTGCCGGCCGGAACCGCGACGTTCACCAGATTGATCGCGGCCACGTGGCGGCCGCGTCCGTCGGAATCGGCGAGCAGGTCGAGCTCCGGGCCCAGGGTGACGGCGGCGTGGGCCAGCGATAGGCCGATCGGAATAGCAAAACCGCCCTCGACCTCGCCGTTGCCGAGGCGGCGGGCGGCGGTAGGCAGTTTGACGAACGGGATCGCTGCGACCTGCACTGCGGCTCCGTCGCTGGTCAGCCTGCGCTTGTAGCGGACGATCAGGTCGCCAAATCCGGAGACACGGTCCCGCAATCCCTCCCGCTCCACCTTCAGCAGCGTATAAGGCGCAAGGCCGACCTGCAGGTCGGACCGGTCGGAGAGGCCGACCTTGACCATGGTCGAGCCGACCGACAGCTGCGCGGTCCGGTCGCCCTTCGATCGAGCCAGGCTCCAGCCGACGACGGCGGTCTCCACTTGCGCCATTCCCGACGGCACGGTGCAAACGGTGTTCGCCTTGGCTGGGCGGTCGGTGCAGATGGGGGGTTCCCGCGCGATCGCCGCCGCCGGACACAAGAGCAGAATCCGCGCGAGCACCGCCGGCCGAGAGCGGCGTTTCGAAACCCGGCTCACAGGCGAAGCTGGCTGCCGAGCTCGACAACCCGGTTGGTCGGAAGCCTGAAGAACTCCATCGGGCTTTCCGACGTCCTCATCATCCAGGCGAACAGCCGTTCGCGCCACAGCGCCATTCCGGGCTCGTCTTTTGCGGCGATGAGCTTCTGGCGCCCGAGAAAGAAGCTGGTGCTCATCATGTCGAACCCGGCGCCGCAGGACCTTGCCGCTTGAAGGTCGCGGGGAACGTCGACCTCGTCCATGAACCCGTAATGGAGCGTGACCCGATAAAAGCCGTGTCCGGCATCCTCCATCTCGAATCGCCGTTCGGACGCCATGTGCGGCACATCCTCGACCTTCACCGTCAGGATCAGGACGCGCTCGTGGAGCACTTGGTTGTGCTTCAGATTGTGGAGCAGAGCTGAGGGAATCGAGTCCGCCGAGGAGGAAAGGAAGACGGCGGTCCCCCTCACCCGGTGGACCGAACCGACGGTCGACCTGATGAATATCGCGAGCGGGATCGCCTCCTTCTCCAGCCGCTGCCGCATCAGCCGCCGCCCGGCCGCCCAGGTCGTCAGAAGGGTGAAGATCATCGCGGCGACGAGTAGCGGGAACCAGCCGCCGTCGGCGACCTTGGCGACGTTTGAGGCGAAGAAGGCGCCGTCGACGATCGCGAAAAGGCCCAGGGTTAGCGCCGCCAGCAGCCGGTTCCATTTCCAGACATGGACGATCAGGGCGGCGAGCATGAAGGTGGTGATGATCATCGTCCCGCTGACCGCGATTCCGTAGGCGGAGGCCAGCCTGGTCGATTCCCGGAAACCCAGTACGAGCAGCAGGACCATGACCAGAAGCGACCAGTTGACCGCCGGGATATAGATCTGGCCTGCCGCCTTGGCGCTTGTGTGCTTGGTTTTGAGGCGTGGCAGGAATCCGAGCTGCACCGCCTGGTGCGTGACGGAAAAGGCGCCCGAGATGACCGCCTGGCTGGCGATGATCGTCGCCGCGGTGGCCACGATCACGAGCGGCAGCCGGGCCCAGTCCGGGGCCATCATGTAGAAGGGGTTCTCAACCGCGGCGGGGGTCCCGAGCAGGAGCGCGCCCTGGCCCATATAGTTGAGCATCAGGCAGGGGTAGACGAGCGTCAGCCAGGAGATCGAGATCGCCTTTCGCCCGAAATGGCCCATGTCGGCATAGAGCGTCTCCGCGCCGGTGACCGCGAGGAATACGGATCCCATCGCCAGGAAGGCGAGCTTTGGGTCGTCGATGAAGAAGCGCAGCGCCCAGTGCGGGCTGACGATGGCGAGGATGTCCGGGTGAGCCGCGATGTTGGCGATGCCGAGCGCCGCCAGGGCGGCGAAATAAAGCAGGACGACCGGACCGAAGATCGCACCGACCCGCGCGGTGCCGCGCGACTGGACGAGGAAGAGCGCTATCAGGATGACGACGGAAATCGGGATTACGAGCGGCTGGAACCCGGGATGGACCAGCTTCAGGCCCTCGACCGCCGACAGGACGGAGATCGCCGGCGTGATCATCGCGTCGCCGTAGAATAAGGCCGTGGCGAGGACGCCGAGGAGGACAAGCCCGTAGCTCCACCGCCTGTCCCCCAGGTTGCGCGAAATCAAGGCGAGTAGCGCGAACGACCCGCCTTCGCCCTTGTTGTCGGCGCGCATCGCGACAAGCACATATTTGAGGGTAACGACCAGCATCAGCGACCAGAAGACCAGGCTCAGGACTCCGAAGATGTGGAGCCGGTCGACGGCCAACGGGTGCGGCCCGATGAAGCTCTCCTTCATCGCGTAGAGCGGCGACGTGCCGATATCGCCATAGACGATGCCGACCGCACCGAGCATCAAAGCAGGCAGGGGATGCTTCGGTCCGGCGGACGTTGCGGGCGGCGCGGAAGCGGTTTGAGCGGTTTGAGCGAGGGTGGCCATGGCGGCGATGTGGCGCTGCGCCGCATAAAGATTCC
This sequence comes from Sphingomonadales bacterium, assembly GCA_034668565.1. Taxonomy (GTDB): domain Bacteria; phylum Pseudomonadota; class Alphaproteobacteria; order Sphingomonadales; family Sphingomonadaceae; genus Allosphingosinicella. The sequence goes on from JAXDPE010000068.1 coordinate 17,598, forward strand.
ATGTGGATTGTTCGCCGCCGCCGTTGGGAAACAGCGATCGAGGGCCCCTGCCGTCTCGACGGCGAAGGCCCGAGGGCGCATGCCGCCGGAATGATCGTTGACCCGCTCCGCCCAAACCGATCCGTCGCCGCCGGAGCCCTGCGCGCTTATGGCGAAGCGGCGGCGATGGTCGCCGTCTCTACCCTCGCCGGGCTCGCCATGGCGCCGCGCTGGGGCACCTCGGCCGTCGACCTCCTCTACCTGCCCGCAGTGCTCGGGGCGGCGATCCTCGGCGGCTCGCGCCCGGCTCTTTTCAGCGCCCTGGTTTCGGCGCTCGCCTACAATTATTATTTCACCGCTCCGAAGCGAAGCCTGAGGATCGACAGCCCGGCGGATCTGGTCACGGTCGTCATCCTGTTCCTGGTGGCGGTCACCGCCAGCCAGCTTGCCGCGGCGGTCCGCCGGCAGGCGCAAATCGCCGGGGCGCATGCCTCGCGCAACGCCACCATCGCCGGACTCGCGCGCCGGCTGCTCTCCTGCTCCGGCGAAGCGGAGATCGCCGAGATATCGGCCCGGCAGCTGGCCGAGCTGCTGCTCTGCAACGCGGTCATCGTCGGCGGCAGTCCGGTGCCGCAGCTGCTCGCCTCCGCCCCCGGCTCGGCGACGCTCACGCCGAGCGACCTCGCCGCGGCCGCGCTCACCCTGGACTCAGGCGAGACCGCCGGCCGCGCCGTCAGGCGGGCCGATCCGGCGGACTGGCAGTTCCACGCGATCCGTTCCGAATCGGCGGTCATCGCGGCGGCTGGCCTCGGCCGCGACGACGGCGCTCCTCCCGTCGATCCGGGCCAATTGTCCTTGCTCCAGAACCTGCTCGATCAGGTCGCCTTGGCTTTGGAACGGGCTCGGCTCGAACGGGAAGCACGGGGGTTCGCGGCGCTGCGCGAGCGCAATCGGGTTCGGTCGGTGCTGCTGGCGACGATCGGCCAGGAGCTCGCACCGCGCCTGGAAAGGATCGACCTCGAGATCGGCGAGCTCAGGCGAAGCGGTTGCGGCGACCGGGAGCGCTTGGCCGCCATCGGGGCCGAGACCGCAAAGGCCGGACGCTATATCGCCAACCTCGCCGCTAGCGATCTCGAAGGCCTGCCGGAGCCGATCGAGGCCGGCGGGGTGACGATCGATCTCTTCCAGCGGCGGGTCGCCCGGAACGACGAGGAAATTCATCTGACGCCCAAGGAATATGCCGTACTGGCCGAGCTTGCCCGACACCGCGGCCAGGTGCTCACCCACGCCCAGCTGCTCCGGGCGGCCTGGGGGCCCGCGCAGGAAGGCCAGACGGAATATCTCAGGGTCGCCGTCCGCGGCCTTCGCCAAAAGCTGGAGCGCGAGCCCGCAAAGCCGAAGCTGATCCTCAACGAGCCGGCCGTGGGCTACCGGCTGGTTTAGCGGGTCACGGCGGTACCGGCGAGAAAATGGTCGGGGAGAGAGGATTCGAACCTCCGGCCCCTGCCTCCCGAAGACAGTGCTCTACCAGGCTGAGCTACTCCCCGACCGGATCCGGCCGCGAGGCCGCCCGGGAGACAGGCCGCGCTCAATAAGGGAGGCGCCCCGGCAGCGCAAGCGGCCTCTTCCCGCGGCAAGGCCCCATGCCGTTTCCGTTCGGCCTGAGCCTGTCGAAGGCTCCCCTCCCCACGGCTCGGCGGCGGGGAGGACAGGGCTCTTGAACTCGGAAAATGCGAACCTAAATCGCCGCCGTCGGACGACCCGTTCATGGTGTCCGGCCTGTATCCGCGAGGGGCGACGCGCTCTTTGCCGCCGCGCCTCATCATGTTGCTCACACGGAGGACATTGCGATGAGAAACACCGATTTCACCCCCTATCGCCGCAACACCGTCGGCTTCGACCGACTGTTCGATTTCCTCGAAAGCGCCCGCGCCGAGCAGGCCGACAATTTCCCGCCCTACGACATCGAGAAATTGAGCGACGATCGCTACCGGATCACGCTCGCCGTCGCCGGCTTCGCGGCCGCCGACATCGACATCACCGCCCGCCAGAACATGCTGGTCGTGGTCGGCCGCAAGTCGGAGAGCCGGGGCAAGGACGGCAGCTTCCTCCACATGGGGATCGCCACCCGGGCCTTCGAGCGGCGCTTCGAGCTCGCCGATTTCGTCCGGGTCGAAGCCGCCGACATGAAGGACGGCCTGCTCGCCATCGAGCTGGTCCGCGAAATTCCCGACGCGATGAAGCCGCGCAAGATAGAGATCGGCAGCGGCCGGTCGCACGAGATCGAGGCGGAAAGGTCCCCGAAGAAGGAGCCGGAGGTCGCGTAATCCGTCATGCCAGCGAAGGCTGGCATCCCAGGGGGTGAAGGGCACGGCGCTTTTCACCCCCTGGGGCCCCAGCCTGCGCTGGGGCGACGCGCCTTGCCGCTGCTGTCAAACTACCCATCTTATAATTCATCTCCTGTTTACACTCGAAGGCGCACCCCCCTCTCATGCGTTTCCTCAAAAAGCTCACCAACCCCTTCGCCCTCGTCGCGGAAGGCTTCGTCGTCGGCGCCATCCTGTTCGCGACCGCGACCCCAAGCCTCGTCGATTCCCATCCGGCGCCGCCGCCCGCCCTCGATTCGTCGGTAATTCCCGCCGCTTCGCGCTGAGCGCTTGAACCGCGCCGGGCCCCGGCTATAGCTGGGCGCCATGGTTCGCTTTTCGTTCTGTAGCCACGAGCTGATGGCGCTGCCGCAGGGGGCCCTGTACTGGCCGTCGCGCCGAGCGCTTCTGGTCGCCGACCTCCATCTCGAGAAAGCGAGCTGGTTCGCCCGATTGGGCCAGATGCTTCCGCCCTACGATTCGATCGCCACCCTGGCCGATCTCACCGCGCTCGCCGTCTCCACGGAGGCGGCGGAGATCTGGTGCCTCGGCGACAGCTTCCACGACCGCCACGGCTGCGAGCGTCTCCCGGCCCGGGCCCGCGAGATGCTGGTCGCCTTGACCGGGTCGACGCGCTGGACTTGGATCACCGGCAATCACGACCCCGGAATCGCCGACCATTGCGGCGGCGCCATCGTCGAGGAGGCGGAGGTCGACGGCCTGCTCCTTCGCCACGAGGCCGATCCGGCCGAGACGCGGCCCGAGCTGTCCGGCCATTTCCACCCCAAGCTCAGGGTCCGCCATCGCGGCCGCCAGATCTCCCGCCGCTGCTTCGTCGCGACGGAGCGAAAGCTGATCCTGCCGGCGTTCGGATCGCTTACCGGCGGGCTCGATGCCGGCCATCCGGAGATCGTCCGGGCGGTCGGGCCGAAAGCGGAGGCCCTGATCCCGGTAGCCGACCGGCTGCTGAGGTTCCCGCTGGCGGCGTGAAGCCCACTTCCGTCGTTGCGAGGAGCCAAGCGACGAAGCAATCCAGCGGGCCTCGGGAGCCGCACTGGATTGCTTCGCTTCGCTCGCAATGACGGCCTCAGACAAGCCGCGCCCCCATCAATCCCCGAACCGCATTGCCGACGAAGAAGCCGTCCTCCAGGTCCTCCGCCCGCAAATCCGCCTCCTCGGCCCGTCCCTCTGCGATCAACACCTCGCGAAGCACCCCCGGCAGCAGCCCCCGCGCCAGCGGCGGAGTCAGCAGCCGGCCCCCGCGCTCGACGAACAGGCTGGTGAAGCTCCCCTCGGTCAGAAATCCGCCGCGGTCGACGAACGCCACCTCGAACGTCCCCGCCGCCTCCCGCGCTTCGTCGTAGAAGCGCCGGTCGCTGGTCTTGTGCCTAAGCCGGAAATCCTCCGGCTCGACCGGAAGCGGTGCCAGCGCCACCTCGACCGGCCCTTCGGGCGCTTCCGGAAGCGGCCGCGATTCGATCGCCAGGGCGCCACTGCTCGACAATAAGAGCCTCAGCTTGCGGGCCTCCCTCAGGAAGAAGGTCGCCGCCTGAAGCTCGTTGCGCGCATCGTGGCGGTCGAAGGCGAAGCCGAAAGCCTCGGCGCTTCGCTTCATCCGCGCGAGATGGCGGTCGAGCTCGTACAGGCCTTCGCGCGGGTCGAAGCGCATCGTCTCGATGAGGTCGAAGCGCCCGGAACTTGCCACAAATTCTCCTTTCGCCAGGCATTCGAGCCATTCGTCCGCGGCCACGCTGTCCGCGACGATTCCCGAGCCGAGGCCGAGCCGGGCGACCCTTTCGCCGTCGCGCAGGACCAGGGTCCGGATCGCGACATTGAACTCGGCCTCGCCGTCCGGCGCAAGCTTGCCGATACTACCGGTATAGGGGCCCCGCCGTTCCCCCTCCAGGGATGCAATGATCTCCATCGCCCTGATCTTGGGCGCTCCGGTTACCGATCCGCAGGGGAAGATGGTCTGGAGGAGGTCGACCGCGCCGAGGCCGTCCTCGAGCTCCCCGATCACGGTCGAGGTCAGCTGGAGCACGGTCGGATAGGTCTCGACCTGGAACAGAGCCGGCACCTTGACCGTACCGGGCTTCGACAGGCGCGAGAGATCGTTGCGCAGAAGGTCGACGATCATCAGATTCTCGGCGCGCTGCTTGGGGTCGTTCCTGAGCGCCTCCGGATCGCTTCCGGCCGCGGCCGTCCCCTTCATCGGCCGGGCCGTCACCCGCCCCGCTTCCAAAGTGAAGAACAATTCGGGGGAGAAGCTGAGCAGCCAATGCTCGCCGGTAAAGACGACGCCGCCCCATCCGGCCCGGGCCCGCGGCCGGATCGCGGCGAAGAGGGCGAGCGGATGGCCGGCCGTCGCGACCTCGGCCTGGAAGGTGAGGTTGGCCTGGTAGATGTCCCCCTCGAAGATATGCTCGAGCGCCCGGGCGGTTGCCGACTCGTGCGCCTCCCGTTCGACGAGCGGGCGGGGCCGTCCCGCCCAGGCGCCGGCGGGATCCGGCAGAAGCGCCCCCAGGTCGACCTCTTCCCAGCCTTCGAACAGTCCGAACCAAAGCAAGGGCGGTCCGTCCGCTTCGGCCGGCCGCGCCGTTGGCGCCAGCTTCGGCTCGAGGCCGCGACCCGCCTCATAGGCGATGAAGCCGGCGGCGTGCCGCCCGCGCAGACGCTCCAGCGCCGGCCCGATTTCGTCCGGCCGCCGAGCCTCCACCACCTCCGCCGGCGCCCGGTAGAGCCGCGGACGTCCGTCGAACTCGAGCAGGACGAACGGCGCCCCGACTTGCCAGAAGCGCGAAGCGGGCCCATCTGCCGGGGCGTCAGGAGAGACTTGCTTGGTCACCAGCGTCTTCGACCTCTTCAAGATCGGGGTCGGCCCTTCGAGCTCGCACACCATGGGGCCGATGACGGCCGCGTGCCGCTTTGTCGAGGCGCTGTCGCAAAAGGCGATGATCGAGCGCACCGAACGGGTGCTCGTCGAGCTCTACGGATCGCTCGCCTTGACGGGCAAGGGCCATGCGACCGACCGGGCGATCCTGCTCGGCCTGTCGGGCGAACGGCCCGACCGGATGGACCCCGACGCCGCCGATCAGGTCGTCGCGGCGGTGCGGACCGGCGGCCGGCTTCGCCTCGGCGGCGCCAGGGAAATCGCCTTCGACGAGCCCCGGGACCTCAAGTTCCTCCAGCGGGAGCGGCTTCCGCACCACAGCAACGGAATGCGTTTCACCGCCTTCGACGCATCGGGGGAAACGCTCGAATCCTCGGTCTCTTACTCGACCGGCGGCGGCGCGGTGGTCGACGAATCGGCGATCGCCGGCAACGCCCCGCCCGAGGGCCTCTGGGACATCCCCTACAATTACCGCTGCGCCGACCAGCTGCTCGCCATCGCCGAGCGCGAAGGCCTGACCATCGCCGAGATCGCCCGGGCCAACGAGCGGGCGGCGCGTTCCGACGAGGAGATCGACGCCCGCCTCGAATCGATCGTCGAGGCGATGGAGGGGTGCATCGACCGCGGCATCGGCCGCGCCGGGATCCTCCCCGGCGGACTCAACGTCAAACGCCGCGCGCCCGGCCTGCACAAGCTCCTCCTTGACCGGGCCGAGCGCACGCTCTCCGATCCGCTCACCGTTCTCGACTGGGTCAATCTCTGGGCGCTCGCCGTCAACGAGGAGAATGCCGCCGGCGGCCGGGTCGTCACCGCACCGACCAACGGCGCCGCCGGAATCGTCCCGGCGATCCTTCGCTACTACCGGCGCTTCACGCCCCGTTCGACCGACGAGGGCGTTCGCACCTTTCTCCTCACCGCCGCCGCGGTCGGCTCGCTGTTCAAGGAGAACGCCTCGATCTCGGGCGCCGAGGTCGGCTGCCAGGGCGAGGTCGGGGTCGCCTGCTCGATGGCCGCCGCCGGCCTCACCGCCGCGCTCGGCGGCACCCAGGGCCAGATCGAGAATGCCGCCGAGATCGGGATGGAGCATAATCTCGGCCTCACCTGCGACCCCGTCGGCGGCCTCGTCCAGGTCCCCTGCATCGAGCGCAACGCGGTCGGCGCGATCAAGGCGATCGAAGCCTCCCGCCTCGCTCTGGTCGGCACCGGCGATCATCTCGTCAGCCTCGACCAGGTGATCGAGACGATGCGCAAGACCGGCCTCGACATGAACGTCCGCTACAAGGAGACCTCGCTCGGAGGGCTGGCTGTCAACGTGGTGGCGTGCTGAGCACCCAAGCGCGCCGAAGTTATCACTCATCCGGCGGAGCGAGGTCCTCGTCGGAGGGCTCATAGCCCAGGATATCGCCCGGCTCGCAGTCGAGATACCGGCAGATCGCGGCCAGGGTCGAGAAGCGCACGCCCTTCACCCGGCCGGACTTCAGCAGCGAGAGATTGGATTCGGTGATCCCGACGGCGCGGGCGAGCTCGTTGGATCGCACCTTCCTGCGGGCAAGCATGACGTCCAGATTGACGACCACCGGCATCAGACGATCTCGGCGAGTTCGCGCCGGGCACGATGGCCCGAGGCCAGCGCCCATGTGGCCGTGAAGGCGATGAAGGAAAGCAACAGGTTGATCGCCGCCGCCTTGAGGTCGAGCTCCGCGAAGAAGACTGTTCCGCCCTCGAGGGCCGACAAGAGCAGCGACAGCCGGGCGATCTGGGCGAGCGGGGAAACAAGCGCGTAAATCAGGGCGAAGAGGGCGGCCCGGAAGAGCCACGGAAGCGCTCGGGCAACGGCGCCGTCGCTCCGCCCGGACAGTCGCCACAGGCCAAGCGCGACGCAAAGGAGGAAGCCGACGAAGGGCAGCTGGCCGGCGACGTCCAGGGCGGCGAGCGGCAGCCGGACCGCCGGCCGGCCGATCCGGGCGAGAATCGCCTCCGGCGTCGCCGGGCGGACGCCGGCCGCGGCGACTTGCTCGGGCGTGATCGGCAAGTGGGGTACCGTCGCCGCCGTGCAGCCGGCGGCGCCGCAGCGCGCTCTGAGATCGGCGCTCGGCACCGCGATCGCAAAGAGAAGCGCGCCCAGCTGGACGAGCGCGATAGTCCAGCACAACCCGGCGGCAGCTCGGCACACGAACGCCTGCCCCGCTGTGATGGAATACCTGTTATGCATCAATATCTTTCTGTTTGACGATAATATATTTCTATATTACGCAGGTTTTAGCCGACAGCGCCATCCCTTCGGACGGACGAATCGGGTAGACGATGCAAAGGGTGGAGAAGACGATGGGAGCGCGGGGCCGGCATCTGGGGTGGTTGGGCATCGTCCTGGCGGGGCTTGCGGCACCCTGCGTGGCCGCCAGCGCCGCCGCGGGCGAGAAGGCCGGGGACAGGGCCTTCACCGGCGCCTATGCCGGGCCCGAACTGGGCGTCCACGAGCACCACTTCTACCTCACGGAAACGGATAAGCGAACGGGGACGAGCCAAGGCCGTTATTACCGGGCATGGGGGGTCGGGGGCGGCGCCTTTGCCGGCTATGACGCGGCGTTGACGCGCAGGATCAGGCTCGGCGCCGAAATCGGCGTCAGCGTCGGGGGCAACAATCCCGTTGCGCGCTTCAGCGACGGCACGTTCTACACTCAGCATCCGCGCTACGGTTTCGAGGCGACCGGAAAGCTTGGCTATCTGCTTGCCGACCGGGTCATGGCGTACGGCACGTTCGGCTATGGCGGCCATCGCTACAGGCTTGGCGGCACGGCGGCCGTCGCCGACGTGGATGAATGGGGAAGCAGCTTCACGATCGGAGCCGGTGTCGAATATCGCGCGTCTTCGAACATCGGCGTAAGGCTGGATTTCAGGCACCTGGACAACCAGCGAAGCCACTGGCTCCTCGGCATTCCGATCCGCTTCTGACGCTCGCGGGGGGCACCGGTCTTGCCCCGCCGTCCCCGCGCTCCTAGCGTTTCGGCGTCTTTCCGTTCGAGGACTCCCCATGCGCCTTCGCCTTGCCCTGCTCACCGCCGCCTCGCTTCTTGCCTCGCCCGCGGTCGCCGATGTCGAGAAGCCCGCCGCCATCGTCGCCGACGGGATCCCTGCCGTGCCCGACGCACTCGCCGAGCGCACTCGCCCCTATATGGAATTCCGCACCGCCGGCCTCCTCGGCTGGAACCCGGCCAGGCGCTCGCTCGCCATCTCCACCCGCTTCGGCAACACCGCCCAGATCCACGAAGTCGCCCGCCCGCTCGGGATGCGGCGGCAGATCACCTTCGAGACGGACGCCGTCGCCGGCGCCTCTTATGCGCGCAAGGTCGGCGACGTGCTCGTCGTCCAGAAGGATGTCGGCGGAAGCGAGTTCTGGCAGCTCTACGTGCTCGACAACGGCCGGCTCAGGCTGATCACCGACGGCAAGAGCCGCAACGAGATCAACGGCTGGAGCCATGACGGCCGCTGGCTCGCTTACACCTCGACCCGCCGCAACGGCGCCGACAGCGACATCTACATCGTCGACCCGCGCAACCCGTCGAGCAACCGGCTGCTCGCCGAGGTCAAGGGCGGCGGCTGGGCGCTGGCGGATTTCGCTCCGGACGGGCGGAGCGCGATCGTCGGCGAATATCTCTCGGTCACCAAGACCAACCTCTACCGGGTCGACGTCGCCACCGGCCGAATGACCCCGATCGGCGACCATATGAAGCCGATCTCCTACGGCGGCGTCCGCTTTGCGCCCAATGGCACTTTGTGGGTCACGTCCGACGAAGGCTCCGACTTCCAGCGCCTCGGCATTCTCGACCCGGCGACCGGACGATTCACCGCCATAGCGCCCGAGGCGCGCTGGGACGTCGAGAATTTCGACATTTCGGAAGACGGCCGGTTCATCGCCTATGTCGTCAACGAGGCCGGCATCAGTCGCCTGAAGCTGCTCGACACGCGCACGCGGAAGGTTCGGACCGTCGCCGGCCTTCCGGTCGGGACGATAGGCGGGGTCGAGATCGCGCCGTGGGGCGACATCGCGGTCGCCGTTTCCTCCGCCCGAAGCCCTTCCGACGTCTATGTCGTCAACCCGAAGAGCCTGGCGGTGACCCGCTGGACCGAGAGCGAGACCGGCGGCCTCGATCCGCGCCGGAACGTCGAGCCGGTGCTGGTCGAGACGACCAGCTTCGACGGCGAAAAGGTTTCGGGCTTCCTCTACCGCCCCGATCCGGCGCGATTCCCGGGACGGCGTCCGCTGATCGTCAGCATCCATGGCGGCCCCGAAGGCCAGTCGCGCCCCGGATTCCTAGGGCGAAACGATTACCTCCTCAACGAGCTCGGAATCGCCCTGTTCTATCCCAATGTCCGGGGCTCGACCGGCTTCGGCAAACGGTTCGTCGCGCTCGACAACGGTCCCGACCTTCGCGAAAACAGCGTCAGGGACATCGGCGCCTTCCTAGACGTCCTCGCCCGGGATCCGTCGCTCGATCCGGCGCGCTTCGCCGAAACCGGCGGAAGCTATGGCGGCTACATGTGCTATGCGAGCGCGATCCGCTACGGCGAGCGCTTCAAGGCGGCGAACTGTATCGTCGCCATCTCCAACTGGGTCACCTTCCTCGAGAACACGCAGAGCTACCGGCGCGACTTGCGGCGGGTCGAATATGGCGACGAGCGCGATCCGGTGCAGCGCAAGAAGCTTCTCGCCATCTCGCCGCTCACCCGGATCAAGGAGCTCAAGCTGCCGCTGATGGTCCAGACCGGCGGCAACGATCCCCGGGTCCCGCCGTCCGAAGCGGAGCAGGCGGTCAAGGCGGTGCGCCGCAACGGCGGCACCGCCTGGCACCTCCTCGCCCAGGACGAGGGCCACGGCTATGCCAAGAAGGCCAACCAGGATTACGCCTTCTGGACCAGCCTGATGTTCTGGCAGCGCAACCTGCTGGGCGAGCGGGCTGGCAAGGGGACGGAATAGGCGGGTCCAAGGGTCAGGCTGTGGGGCCGAGCGTTGCCGCCTGCCCCCCGGCGCCTTGGCGCCCGTTTATTCAAAGAGACGGCGCAAAGGCGCGACGTAGAGAAGATCATTTTTCTACGTCGGGCCTTTGCGCCTTGTCTCAAAATAACGATCCGCTCGCAGCGCTATCCGGACGAGTTCACTTTCCGGGCGAACCATCATGAGCGTCAGAATGCGATCTCATTTGCCAGCCGACTGGTTCGCTTCGTTAATTTTTGCAGCGCTCCCCGTTTTTTGGGACTCGGTTGCCGGAGGCCGGGGATCGGCGGGCCGTTCTATCTTGACAGGCGGAGCCTCTGCGGCCGGGC
>JAXDPE010000069.1:0-7645 GCA_034668565.1 Sphingomonadales bacterium
GAACAGGGATCCCGGCTTTCGCCGGGATGACGGCGCACACTCCGCCCTGCGGCATTGCGGCATTGCCTTTCCAGTGCGATAGGCCCGGAAAGGGTTGCGTGCTCCTGGCGGCGGGGAAAGTGAAGAAGCTCAATCTCATCTGCCTGACCGCGCTGCCGCTGCTGGTCGTCGCCCCCGGCGCGGCGCGCGCGCAGGAGACCGGTCCCGTCGTCGACGACGGCTCGGCCGCGCCGGCCGCCCCGGCCGCGGATTCGCGCGAGGTGGCGTTCAGCTCCGACGAGCTCATTTACGACAGCGAGGCGCAGCTCGTCACGGCCAGCGGCGACGTTCGAATGAACAGCGAGGGCAACAAGCTGCGCGCCGAGCGGGTGACCTGGAACCGGGCCACCGACGAGGTCCGCGCCGAAGGCAATGTCCGAGTCGTCAATCCCGGCGGCGACGTCGCTTATGCCGACAGCGCCGTCCTGACGAATGCGCTGCGCGACGGAATCGTCCAGAACATGCTGCTCGTGCTCGCCGACGGCGGGCGGCTCGCCGCCGACAAGGCCGAGCGCAAGGACGGCTACACCACCCTCTATCGAGCCGCTTATTCCCCCTGCGCCGTCCTGAGCCGGAAAGGCTGCCCGAAGAACCCGACCTGGCAGATCAACGCGGTCAAGGTCGTCCACGACCCGGTCAAGCACCGCATCCGCTACGAAGGCGCCTCGCTCAACCTGCTCGGCGCCCGCCTCGTCGCGCTGCCGTTCCTCTCGCATCCGGACGGAAGCGAGGGCGGCGGAAGCGGCCTGCTGGTCCCCGACATCCGGGTCAGCTCGAGCAACGGCTTTGAGCTCTCGGCCCCTTATTATCTGAAGCTCGCGCCCAATCGCGACGCCACGATCACGCCCCACGTCTATACCGAGGTGGCGCCGATGCTGGAGGGCCGATTCCGCCAGCTGACGAGCCTGGGCGCCTTCCAGATCGGCGGCTATCTGACCTACGGATCGCGGATTCCGATCGCTCAGCCGGTGACGGCCCTCAGGGACGAGGGCGTGCGCGCCTATCTCGAGGGCAGCGGCCGCTTCCAGCTCAGCCCGCTCTGGACCGTCACCGCGTCGGGCCGCTACGTCACCGACCGGACCTTCCTGCGCCGCTACGACATCTCGAGGGACACCAGGCTGCGCTCGGTGATCGAGGCGGAGCGGATCACTTCGGACAGCTACATCTCTATCGCGGGCTGGGCGTTCCAGGGCCTTCGGGTCACCGACGTCGCCGGGCAGCAGCCCATCGCCCTTCCCGCCATCGACGCCCGCTGGCGCCCGGCAAGCAAGGTCTGGGGCGGCCAAATGGAGCTCCAGGCGAACAGCCTCGCCATCCTCAGGACCGGCGGGCAGGACACCCAGCGGGCCTTCGCCGGCGCGCGCTGGGACCGTCGCAGCCTGACCCCCTGGGGCCAGGAGATGCTTTTCACCGCTTATGCCCGGGGCGATCTCTACCACAGCAGCGACACCGCCCTCACCGACACGATCATCTATCGCGGCGAGGAAGGATGGCACGGCCGGGCGATCGGGGCGCTCGCCGCCGAGCTGCGCTGGCCGCTGGTCGGGCCGTTCCTGGGAGGCACCCAGCGCCTGACCCCTCGCCTCCAGCTCGTCGCCTCGGGCGCGACCGACAATCTCGAAGTGCCGAACGAGGACGCCCGGGCCGTTGACCTGGAGGATTCCAACCTCTTCGCCCTCAACCGCTTCCCCGGCTACGATCGCTGGGAGAACGGGCCGCGGGCGACCTACGGGGTGGATTGGGGCCTCGATCTGCCGGGAATCGCGATCAGGACGACGATCGGCCAAAGCTATCGGCTCGACAACAAGCCGAGCATCCTTCCCCCCGGCACCGGCCTGTCCGGCCGCTTCTCGGACTATGTCGGCCGTACCAACGTCAAGGTCGGCCGTAAGGTCAACCTCGTCCACCGGTTCCGGATCGACAAGGAAACCCTCGCTCTGAGGCGCAACGAGATCGACGCCGTGGTCGGCGGCCGCCAGACCTATGCGACGATCGGCTACCTTCGCCTCGACCGAAATATCGATCCGTCGATCGAGGATCTGCGCGACCGCGAGGAGATAAGGCTCGGCGGGCGGGTCCGCTTCCGGCGCTACTGGTCGATATTCGGCTCGACCGTCATCGACCTCACCGACGCCAAGGAAAGCCCGCTGTCCCGGGCGGACGGCTACGAGCCGGTGAGGCACCGGATCGGCATCAGCTACGACGACGACTGCCTGGAGATCGGCGTGACCTGGCGCCGCGATTATGACAGGGTCGGCGACATCGCCCGCGGCAACACCTTCCAGTTCCGGGTGGCGTTGAAGAATCTCGGGCGCTAAAGGTTCGCGTAAGCTGGGGTTCAGCCTGTTTCAGGCATTCTGGCGGCCTGCATTAATCGGAGGAATGATGAAGCTCGGCATTTTTCACGGGGCGGCGATCCTGCTGGCCGGTTCGCTGGCCGCCGCCGCGGCCTTTGCGCAGACCGTCGGCGATCCCGTTCCGACCGCTCCGGCCGCGAGCCTCAACATTCCGGCCAACCCGCAATTCCTCACCGATGACGACCCCAACGTCCGCAAGGCGACGGCGATCGTCAACGGCACCGTCATCACCCGGTCCGAGGTCGACCACCGGCTCGCGATCATCAGGATGGCGGCCGGAGGCCCGATCCCGCCCGAGGAAGAGCCGCGCCTTCGCCAGCAGGTGCTTCGCAACCTCGTCGACGAGGTCCTGCAGATCCAGGCGGCCGAGCAGGCGGATATCAAGATCACCAATGCCGAGGTCGACCAATATTTCGCCCGCTACGCCCAGACCCAGTTCAAGATGACTCCCGCTCAGATGGCCGACTTCCTTCGCGCCAACGGTGCGTCGCCCGAGACTCTGAAAAGGCAGATCCACGGCGAGATGGCCTGGGCCCGGCTTCAGAGCCGCAAGATCGAGCCGTTCGTCAACGTCAGCGAGGACGAAGTGACGGCGGTCATCGACCGGCTCAACGCCGCCAAGGGCACCCAGGAGTTCAAGGTCTCCGAAATCTTCCTTTCGGCGACTCCCGAGACCGCCGCGGAAGCGCGCGCCAATGCCGACCGGATCGTCCAGCAGCTGCGCGGCGGAGCCTCGTTCCTCGCTTATGCGCGGCAATTCTCGGAAGCGTCGACCGCCGCGGTCGGCGGCGATCTCGGCTGGGTCCGGGCGGCCCAACTGCCCGAGGCGCTGGCCGCAACGGTCCAGTCGATCCCGGTCGGAGGGATCAGCGATCCGATTGCCATCCCCGGTGGCTTCTCGATCGTGCAGGTCGCGGACACGCGGCAGGTGCTCACCGCCGACCCGCGCGACGCGGTGCTCAGCTTGAAGCAGATGACGGTCCGAATGACTCCCGGAAGCCCGAAGAACGTCGTCGAGCAGAAGGTCCAGGCCCTGCTTCACGCGACCCAGACGATGGGCGGCTGCGGCGGTGCGGAAGCCGCGGCGGCGCCGATCGGCGCCGAGGTCATCACCAACGACGTGGTCAAGGTTCGCGACCTGCCGCCGCAGCTGCAGCAGACTCTTCTCGCCCTCAGCCTCGGCCAGGCGACTCCGGCCTTCGGTTCCGCCGACGACCGGGTGAGCGTGCTCGTCCTGTGCGGCCGGGACGATCCCGATACGGCGACCAACGTCAGCTTCGAGCAGGTCTACAACCAGATCGCCGAGAACCAGGTCAACCTGCGCGCCCGGCGATTCCTGCGCGATCTTCGCCGCGATGCGGTGGTCGACTATCGCTAGGCTGCGGGCGCCTTGACCGCGCCGCTTGCGGTCGCGCTCGGGGATCCGGCCGGGATCGGCCCGGAGATCACGGCCAAGGCCTGGGAGCGGCGGGTGGCGGACCGGCTGGCGCCCTTCTTCGCGGTCGGAGCGCCTGAGGCGCTGCGCGCGGTCTGGGGTGGCCCGCTCCAGGTTGTCGCCGGCCCCGACGAAGCCGCCGCCTGCTTCCAATACGCCCTTCCCGTCATCCGCATCGACGCGGCCGGCGAGACCCGGCCCGGTCACCCGACGCTCGAGGGAGCCCGCAACGCGCTCGACGCCCTCGAGCTCGCCGTCGGGCTTACCCGCTCGGGCGCGAGCTCGGCCATCGTCACCGGTCCCGTCTCCAAGGCCCAGCTCTACGCCATCGGCTTCACCCACCCCGGCCAGACCGAATTCGTCGCGGAACGCTGCGGGATCGCCGCCGACATGGTCGCGATGATGCTGGCCGGCCCGACCCTGCGCACCGTCCCGGTCACGACCCATGTCGCCCTGCGCGACGTTCCCGGCCTGCTGACCGCCGAGCTCATCGTCCAGCGCGGCCGGACCACAATCAGGGCCCTTCGGCGCCTGTTCGGAATCGAGCGGCCGAGGCTCGCGGTCGCCGGCCTCAACCCCCATGCCGGCGAAGGCGGATCGCTCGGCCGCGAGGAAATCGACCTCGTCATCCCGGCGATCGATCGCCTGCGTGAGGAGGAGGCCGAGGTCAGCGGCCCGCATGCCGCCGACACCCTGTTCCACGCCCGGATGCGATCGACCTACGACGCGGCGCTTTGCCTCTATCACGACCAGGCCCTGGTGCCGCTCAAGACCCTTCATTTCGACGAAGGCGTCAACATAACGCTGGGGCTTCCGATCGTCCGCACCTCGCCCGATCATGGCACCGCGTTCGACATTGCGGGCCAGAGCCGGGCGGAGCCGACCGCAATGCTGGCGGCGCTGAAGATGGCCGCCGCCTGCGCCGGAAGGATGGCGGCGGCGTGATCGAGCTGCCGCCGCTGCGCGAGGTGATCGCGCGGCACGGGCTGAGGGCCGCCAAGTCGCTCGGCCAGAATTTCCTGCTCGACGAGCAGTTGCTCGACCGGATCGCCGAGGTTGCCGGCGATCTTCGAGGTCAGCGGGTCTACGAAGTCGGCCCGGGACCCGGCGGCCTCACCCGGGCCCTGCTCAGGGCCGGCGCCGAGGTGGTCGCGGTCGAGCGCGACCGCCGCTGTCTGCCGGCCCTGGCGGAGGTCGCCGAGGCGGCCGGCGGCCGCTTGAGAATCATCGAAGGCGACGCGCTCGCGATCGACGAGCCCGACCAAGCGGGCCGAGGCGCTCATGTCGCCGCCAACCTGCCCTACAATGTCGGGACGGCCCTGCTGGTCCGCTGGCTGGGCGGCGAGGCCTGGCCGCCCTGGTGGGCGTCGCTCACCCTGATGTTCCAGCTCGAGGTCGCCGAGCGGATCGTCGCCCGTCCGGGCACCGGCGCCTACGGCCGGCTGGCGGTGCTCGCCCAGTGGCGAGGCGAGCCGCGGATCGCCATGAAGGTCCACCGCTCGGCCTTCGTCCCGCCGCCCAAGGTGATGTCGGCGGTGATCCACATCGTGCCGAAACTGGCGCCGGATGGGGTGAAGGCGGCCGTTCTTGAGCGGCTCACCGGCGCCGCTTTCGGGCAGAGGCGCAAGATGCTGAGGCAGAGCTTGAAGGGATTGCCGGGCGCGCTGGAGGCCCTGGCCCAGGTCGGGATCGACCCGGAACGACGCGCGGAGACTCTGTCCGTGGATGAGTTCGTAGCGGTGGCCAGGGCGATGGGCGCCTGATTAATTGCTCCGCGAAATCGCGGGGAGGAATTTAGGGCAATCAGTTCTTCGGCGCCCCCACGTCCGGCCGCTGGGCCGTGGTCACTTCGGGCGGCGGGCCCTTGGCGATGACGGCGGCGAGCTGGGTCGCCTGCGGGCAGGGATTGGCGCAAAGCGTCTTGATCCGGGCGAGGTTCTGCTTGGCGCGCTCCACCGCTCCGCGCTGGACCAGGGCCTCGCCCTGGCCGGCGAGCGCGGCGACGTCGTTGGGCTCGAGCTTCAGGGCCTCGAAATAGAATTTGATCGCCTTGCCGGGGAGCTTCGAGCCCAGCGCGGACTTGGCTAGGCCGATATAGGCCTGGCGGTTGCGAGGATCGATCGCCAGCGCGGATTCGAGCAAATCGTCGGCTTCCTGGTAGCGCGACTGAGCCGTCAGCGCCTGCCCCTGCTGGGTGAGCGCGACGGAGCGGGAGTCGATCTGATCGTCGGGCTTCTGGCCCTGGCCGGCGCTCGCCATGGTCGCCAAAGCGATGGCGACGGTGAGGGCGATGGGGGTGAGGCGCATCAGTAACTCCATGATCCTGTCGCTCGGCGGTCTAGCATGGCGCCCGCCACCGCGCGACGAAAAAGCCGTCCGTGCCGTCCTGCGCCGGGGTGAGGATTCGCCCCGAGCCGGCGGCCCGTCCTCCCGCCATTGCACCCAGTTCCGGAACCATGGCTGAACGGCCTTCGAAGGCCGCGGCCTGACCCCTCCCCTCGTCGCCCAGGAGCGAGCAGACGGCGTAGACGATGCGCCCACCAGGACGCACGAGTTCTGCTGCAAGATCAAGGAGATAGGCCTGAAGCTTCACATAGCGGGCGAGTTTGTCGGGATCGAGCCGCCAGCGCAGCTCGGGGTTGCGCCGCCAGGTTCCGGTGCCCGAGCAGGGGGCATCCACCAGGATCAGATCGGGGGCGTCGACGAGGTCGGCCAGAGCCTCGCGCTCGCGACCGGGATTGAGCAATCGCGGCTCGACGATCGTGACCCCCGCGCGCCTCAGCCGAAGGTCCATGCGGGAGAGCCGGCCCCGGTCGGTGTCGGAGGCGACGAGGCGGCCGGAATTGCCCATTTCCGCGGCCAAGGCGAGAGTCTTGCCCCCGGCTCCGGCGCACAGATCGAGCACCGTCTCGCCGGGAATTGCGGCGCAGGCCAGAGCGAGGAGCTGGCTGCCCTCGTCCTGCACCTCGACGAGGCCGGATCGCCAGGCTTCGCTGTCCTCGACCGGCACCGCCTCCGGGAGCCGGAGGCCGATCGGGGACAAGGGCGTCGGGGTGGCGCCGGGAAAGGCCTCGACGAGCGCGTCGCGCTCGGCGCGGAGGCGGTTGACTCGAAGATCCAGAGGGGCGCGGGCGAGGAGCGACTGGAGATCGGCCGGAGACAAGGCCGGATCGAACCGGCGGACGAGCCATTTGGGAACCGCGGTCGATCGGGGGGTCAGGCCGGTTTCTCCCGGTGAGACTTCGGCCGGGCCGTGGGGCGAGCCATCGAACGACGCGAGCAGGGCCGGATCCTGCGAGGCGAGCCCGAGCAGCGCGGCGCGGCCGGAACGCGGCGGCTCGGGCCAGGCGCGGATGGCCCAGTAGACCAGCTCGCGAACCGCCCGGCGGTCGCCGGAGCCGGCATAGCGGCGGGTCTTGAAATAGCGGACGATGAGCGTGTCGGCCGCCGCGCCCCCGCTTTTGGCCGCGGCGATGATCTCGTCGAGCAGCTCGATCGCCGCCTCCGCTTTCGCCGCCGGGGTCATGATTCAGCCCGAAGTCGGGTAATTGGGGGCCTCGCGGGTGATGGCGACGTCGTGGACATGGCTTTCGCGGAGGCCGGCATTGGTGATCCGGACGAACTTCGCTTTCGAGCGGAGCTCTTCGAGGGTCGCCGCCCCGGTATAGCCCATCGCCGCCTTGATGCCTCCGACGAGCTGGTGGATCACGTCCTTGGCGTGGCCCTTATAGGGCACCCGGCCTTCGATCCCTTCGGGGACAAGCTTCAGCTGGTCCTTGATATCGTGCTGGAAATAGCGGTCGGCCGAGCCCCT
>JAXDPE010000070.1:0-18394 GCA_034668565.1 Sphingomonadales bacterium
CGCCGTCATCCCGGCGAAAGCCGGGATCCCTGTTCGACAAAGGCGCCTTTCCGACCCGAGGTCCCGGCTTTCGCCGGGATGACGGCCAGCAGCAAGCCCCCCTTTGCACAAACCCGGCGAGCGCCTAGAGGCGAAAGCCAAAGCCAGGAGCATGCCCCTTTTATGAAAATCAGCTTCGCCAGTGAGCGCCCCGCCGGCGCCTATGCGCTCGCCCTTCCGGTGTGGAGCGACGACATGATCGCCGACCGCCTCGCCGGTTTCGACCCGGCCGTGCGCACTGTCGCCGCCCGCGCCGCCGAAGCCCAGCGCTTCGAGCGCGAGGCCGCCTCGGTCGCCGAGACCTTCGTCGCCGAAGGGGAGGGGGCCCGTAGGCTGTTGCTGGTCGGGCTCGGCGACCGCCGCCAGGACGATAGCTTGTTCGAGAAGATCGGCGGGACGCTCACCGCCCGCCTGTTGACTTCGGGCGAGACCCGGCTCGTCGTCGATGTCACCGGCCTCGGCCTCGACGGCAAGGCCGCGGCCCGGATCGGCCTCGGAGCGGCCGCTCGAAGCTGGCGCTTCGACCAATACCGGACGAAGCTCACCAAGAAGCAGAAGCCGACGCTGGAGGAAGTGGTGATCGTCGGCGGCGGCGACGGCGGCCAGGCCTGGAACGAGCGCTCGGCCCTCCTCGACGGGCTGTCCTTCACCCGCGAGCTGGTCACCGAGCCCGCCAACATCCTCTATCCAGAAAGCTTCGTCGAGCGCTGCCGCGAGCGCCTCGAGCCGCTCGGCGTGGAGTTCGAGGTGCTCGACGAGGGCCAGATGCGCGAGCTTGGCATGGGGGCGCTGCTCGGCGTCGCCCAGGGGTCGGTCCGGCCTCCGCGGCTTCTGGCGATGCGCTGGAACGGCGGCTCGCCCGGCGGCAAGCCCGTCGTCCTGATCGGCAAGGGCATCACCTTCGACACCGGCGGAATCTCGATCAAGCCCGCCGCCGGAATGGAGGCGATGAAGTGGGACATGGGCGGCGCCGGCGCCGTCGCCGGAGCGATGGCCGCGCTCGCCGGCCGCAAGGCGAAGGCCAACATCGTCGGCGTTTGCGCGCTCGCCGAGAACATGCCGGACGGCAACGCCCAGCGCCCCGGCGACGTCGTCGCCTCGATGTCCGGCCAGACGATCGAGGTGATCAACACCGACGCCGAAGGCCGGCTCGTATTGTGCGACGCGATCACCTGGGCCCAGCGCCAGTACAAGCCGGAGGTCATCGTCGACCTCGCCACCCTGACCGGCGCGATGATCATCTCTCTCGGCCACGAATATGCCGGCATCTTCTCCAACGACGACGGCCTCGCCGGGCAGCTCGTGGCGGCGGGCGCGGCGAGCGGCGACAAATTGTGGCGGATGCCGCTCGGCGACCCCTACGACAAGCTGATCGATTCGCCGATCGCGGACATGAAGAATGTCGGCCCGCGCGAAGGCGGCTCGATCACCGCCGCGGTCTTCCTCCAGCGCTTCGTCGAGACGGGCGTCAAATGGGCCCATCTCGACATCGCCGGAATGGCCTGGGCCGACAAGGCCAGCCACCTCTTCGATAAGGGCGCCACCGGCTACGGAGTGGCGCTGCTCGACCGTTTCATCTCGGATAATTTCGAGGCGTAGCCGCGCCCCGGCGAAAGCCGGGGCCTCGTGGAGACCCGCCGAGACTTCTCGACCCGAGGTCCCGGCTTTCGCCGGGATGACGAAGATATGATCGTCGACTTCTACCACCTCAGCGCCTCGTCGCTGGAGCGGGTGCTGCCGAGCATCGCCGAGAAGGTGGTGGCCGGCGGCGGTCGCTTGCTGCTGGTGGCCGGGCCGGATCTTCTTTCCCGCCTCGACGAGCAATTGTGGAGCTTCGCGAAGGACAGCTTCCTCCCCCACGGGCGCGAGCGGCCCGAAAGCCAGCCGATCCTCCTGTCGCCCGAGCCTTTGGCGGCGAACGGCGCGACCAACATCGCGCTCGCCGACGGCCGCTGGCGCGACGAGGCGCTCGGCTTCGAGCGCGCCTTTTATTTTTTCGACGGCGAAAGCCGCGACTCCGCCCGCGAGGCCTGGCGATCGCTGAAGGGCCGCCCGGAGGTGGAGGCGCGTTACTGGAAGCAGGACGAGCGCGGGAAGTGGGTGCAGGGGCCGTGACGGTCGGGGGAATTGCCCTCCGGTTCATCTCCCCCTAGAGAGCGCGCCAATTCCCTCACATACGGAGCATAGAGCCGGCCATGGCGACCGAACGCACTTTCTCGATCATCAAGCCCGACGCCACCCGGCGCAATCTCACCGGCGCGGTCACCGCCAAGCTCGAGGAAGCGGGCCTTCGAGTCGTCGCCTCGAGGCGAATCCGGATGAGCCGCGAGCAGGCCGAGGGCTTTTACGGGGTCCATCGCGAGCGGCCGTTCTTCGGCGATCTGGTTGCCTTCATGACGTCAGGTCCCGTGGTGGTTCAGGTCCTGGAGGGCGACAACGCCGTCGCCCGCAACCGCGAGGTGATGGGCGCCACCAACCCGGCCAATGCCGACGAAGGCACGATCCGCAAGCTCTTCGCCGAATCGATCGAGGCGAACAGCGTCCACGGCTCCGACAGCGCGGAGAATGCCGCGACCGAGATCGACTTCTTCTTCAAGCCCGAAGAAATCGTCGGCTGACGAAAATCCTCCCCGGCATTTGCCGGGGAGGGGAACCATGCGAAGCATGGTGGAGGGGTTCTTTCTGACTCCGAAGAACCCCTCCACCGCGCTTCGCGCGGTCCCCCTCCCCGCGAAAACGCGGGGAGGATTTAAGCTACTTCGCCCGCGCCGCCCAAAGCGTGTCGAGCCGCTTTTGCGCGGTTGCGGCATTCGTCCGCCCGATAAGCGACAGGCCTTTCAGCTCCACGTCGCTGCCGTCGAACAGGCCGCCGCCGCTTTCCGTGTAACCGACGTCGTACAGGGCGACGTCCGTGAAGGCGCGCCCGTCGGCGATGAAGCGCGTGGCGATGGCCACCGGCATCCGCAGGTCGCCGCGAACCTTTTCGTCCTTCTCGTGAGCCTTCTTGATCGCGCGCTTGACCCATTCCGCCTCGATCCTCGGCTCGGTCGTCTCGAACGTCCCCAGCCCGAAGGCCGAGGGGAAGAGCAGGGTCTGGCCCTGGATCGCCTGATCCGGATCGTGCGCGGCGAGCGTCAGGCGCTTGCCCGAACCGTTCGCCTTGAGGATGACGATCCGCGAGACATTGGCCTTCTCGGCCCTCTCCGCGGCCCGCTCCTTCTCGGCCGCGCTTCGCTCCGACCAGCTGTTCCAAAGGGCGAGGGCCGAGATCAGGACTCCGACCACGGCGAGGACCTCGCCGAGCGTGATCCAACGGCGCCTGATCGCCGCCGCTTCCTTGCGCTCCGCCGGCGTCTGCCTGTCGTCGCTCATGATTTTCGCTCTCCCAGGATCATTTCCCGACGCGGGAGGAGACGGGCGGCGAAGGCGTCCAGCGTCTCCGGGTAGAGCCGGTGCTCTTCCTTGAGCACGCGCCCCGCCAGCTGCTCGGCGGTCTCGCGCTCCCGCACCCGAACCTTGGCCTGGGCCAAAACCGGGCCGCCGTCGAGCTCGTCGGTGACGAGGTGGACCGAGCAGCCGACCCAGATCTCGCCCGCCTCGAGCGCGCGCCGGTGGGTGTCGAGGCCCTTATAGTCGGGCAGGAGGGAAGGGTGGATATTGAGGATCCGGCCCCGCCATTTGCCGATGAACTCGGCCGAGAGCAGTCGCATGTAGCCGGCCAAGGCGACGACCTCCACGTCCGCCTCGCGCAGGGCGAGGTCGAGCAGATGGTCGAATTCCTCGCGCTCCATGCCCTTGTGGCTGAGTGCCCAGATCGGGATTCCGAGCCGCCTGGCAACGACGAGGCCGCGCGCTTCGGGGACGTTGGAGGCGACCAAAGCGAGATCGTAGCTGCGCGCCTCGCGCCGCTTATATTCGCTGAGCGCAACCATGTTGGTGCCGCGCCCCGAGACGAGCACGCCGACCCGAACCCGATCAGCCATGATGGGTCGCGGTCCAATCCCCCCGCGCGCTCCAGCTCCCGGCCGGGCCGGCAACGGTGCAGCCCTTGGAGCCTTGCTCCACATGCCCGATAGCGAACACGGTTTCGCCAGCTTCCTCAAGCGCTTGCGAGACCTTGCTGACATTTGCGGGGGAGACGATCAAGGCCATGCCGATCCCGCAGTTGAAGGTCCGGGCCATTTCCTCCGGCTCGATATTGCCCTGCCCCTGGAGGAATGCCATCAGCCGGGGCAGCCGCCAGGCCGCGGCGTCGATCCGGGCGTGAAGCCCGTCCGGAAGGACCCTCGGCACATTCTCGAGCAGGCCGCCGCCGGTGATATGGGCCAAAGCGTGGATCGACCCCGCCCGGATCGGGGGCAGCAGCGACCGGACGTAGATCCGCGTCGGCGCCAGAAGGGCGTCGATCAGCAGGGCGTCGGGGTCGAACAAAGCGGGCCGGTCAAGCTTCCAGCCGCGGTCGGCGGCGAGCCTTCGCACCAGCGAGAAGCCGTTGGAATGGACGCCCGACGAGGCGAGGCCGAGGACGACGTCGCCGGCGGCTACCTTCGCGCCGGTCAGCGCCTCGTCCCGCTCCACCGCCCCGACGCAGAATCCGGCGAGGTCGTAATCGCCCTCGGCATACATGCCCGGCATTTCCGCCGTCTCGCCGCCGATGAGCGCGCAGCCGGCCTGGCGGCAGCCTTCGGCGATCGAGGCGATCACCCGCTCGGCGATCCCGCCGTCGAGCCTGGCGCAGGCGAAATAGTCGAGGAAGAAGAGGGGCTCGGCGCCCTGGACGATGAGATCGTTCGCGCACATGGCGACGAGGTCGATCCCGACCCCTTCGTGCCGCCCCGAATCGATGGCGAGCTTGAGCTTGGTTCCGACTCCGTCATTGGCGGCGACCAGCAAAGGATCGCGATAACCGGCCGCCTTGAGGTCGAAGAAGCCGCCGAAGCCGCCGAGCGAAGCGTCCGCGCCCGGCCGGGCCGTAGCCTTGGCGAGCGGGCCGATCGCCCTGACGAGCGCGTTCCCGGCGGCGATCGAAACGCCCGCTTTGGCGTAAGTGTAGGGCTGTTCGTCTTCCACCGGGGTCCTTCGATACGGCCTTCGCCTGGCTCAGTCCCTACTCAGGATGAGCGGGAAAAAAAGCGCCTCCCGCTCATCCTGAGTAACGGCTGAGCTTGTCGAAGCCGTGTATCGAAGGACGGGTACCCACATCGCGCTTGGATTTCCACGCCCAACTCGCCAAAAGGCGGGCGTGAAGCCGACCCGCCGTCTGTCCCTCCTGCTGCTAGCGATCCTCGTTTCCGTGTTCGCGGGCCGGGCGGTCTGGGCGCAGCTGGAAGGCGCGGACCGGGGCGTTCCGCCGATCGACAGCGCAAGCACCTTCGAGATTACCGGAATCGAGGTCGACGTCACCGCCGACAATGCCGACAAAGCGCGCGACGAAGGCTGGCGACAGGCCCAGCAGAAGGGCTGGAAGGCGCTCTGGGCGAAGACCAACGGCCGGCCGATCGAGCAGGCGCCGGGGCTTACCGACGCCGCTCTCAACGGAATGGTCGCCGGGATCGTCGTCGAGCAGGAGCAGATCGGCCCGAAACGCTATATCGCCACCCTCGGAATTCTCTTCGACCGGGCTCGCACCGGCCAGTTGCTCGGAGTCAGCGGCTCGGTCCGCCGCTCGGCGCCGGTGCTCGTCATTCCGGTGATGCTGACCGGCTCCTCCTTCCAGACCTTCGAATCGCGCAACGAGTGGCAGCGCGCCTGGGCCCGCTACCGCACCGGCAACAGCCCGGTCGATTATGTCCGGCCGACCGGTTCCGGGATCGACCCGCTGCTTCTTAACGTCGCTCAGACCCGGCGGCCCGGGCGGGCCTGGTGGCGGATGCTCCTCGACCAATATGGCGCGGCCGACGTCGTCACCCCCGAAGTGCATCTGAAGCGCCTCTTCCCGGGCGGCCCGGCGATCGGCACTTTCGTCGCCCGCCACGGCCCGGACAACAAGGTGCTCGGCCAGTTCACCCTCCGGGTCGAGAACAGCGCGCTCATCCCGCGTCTTCTCGACGAGGGCGTGCGCGGGCTCGACCTGATCTACAGCCGAGCGCTCGCCGCGGGCGAGCTGACCCCCGACCCGTCGCTGATCGTCCCCGAGCCGCCCCTGGTCGAGGAGATCGAGGAGCAGGAAGCCGAGGCCGCGGTCGTCGAGACGGCCCGGCCGCTGCCGGCTCCCGGCACCACCCCGGTCGGCGCCGTGACCGTCCTTCGCATCGAAGTCGATACGCCCGACCAGGCCGCGATCGGCCGGGCCGAGCTTGCCGTGAGCCGGGTTCCCGGGGTGACCTCCGCCTTCACCACCAACCCCTCGATCGGCGGCACCTCCGCGATGCGGGTCAGCTTCATGGGCGATCCGGCCGCCTTGGCCGCGGCCCTTGAATCGCAGGGCTGGCAGGTGTCGGGCTCGGGCAACAATCTGCGCCTGTCGCGGGGCGGCGACTGACGTGGCCCAGATCGCGCTGCCGCTCGACTGGCCGGTAGCCGACCGCGATGAGGATTTCCTCATCTCCGAATCCAACCGGGCCGCCTTCGAGCATCTGAAACGCTGGTCGCTGTGGCCGGTCATGGCGACTTTGGTGACCGGTCCCCGCAAGTCCGGCCGAAGCCTGCTCGGCCGCCTGTTCGTCCGCAAGACCGGCGGCCGGTTGTTCGACAAGGCCGAGGATCATGACGAGGAAGCGCTCTTCCACGCCTGGAACGAGGCCCAGCTTTCGCGCCGGCCGCTGCTCATCGTCGCCGATTCGCCTCCGCCTTCGTGGAGCGTCGGGCTTCCCGATTTGCGCTCGCGCCTCGCGGCGACGCCCCATGTCGCCATCGGCGAGCCCGACGACCGGCTGATCGGAGACCTGATCGTCAAGCTGCTCGGCGACCGCGGGATCGCGGTGCCGCCCGAAGTGCCCGCCTTCATCGTCCCCCGGATCGAACGATCCTATCTCGCCGTTCAGCATGTCGTCGCCGCGCTCGACCGCGCCGCATTGTCACATCACCGACGCATGACGGTGGCAATGGCGAAGCGAGCCTTGTCGGAAGCGGGCATCATCAAGAGAGCGAAAAGCCAGGTTGAATGAACGAGACAGCCTCATCGCCTTCGCCCGATCCGCCGCTGCTGGCCGCGAGCGACCGTTACTTCAATCGCGAGCTGAGCTGGCTGGCCTTCAACTGGCGCGTGCTCGACGAGGCCCGTAACGCCGCCCATCCTTTGCTCGAGCGCCTTCGCTTCCTCTCGATTTCGGGAAGCAACCTCGACGAATTCTTCATGGTCCGGGTCGCCGGCCTCAAGGCGCACCGCCTGCTCGGGGTGGAGGAGGCTTCCGTCGACGGCCTCACCCCCGCCCAGCAACTCGCCGCGGTCGTCGCCGAAGCCGACGAGCTGACCCAGAGCCAGCAGCAAGTCTGGTCCGAGCTTCGCCGGGCGCTCGCCGATTCGGGCCTGGCGGTGATCGGAAGCGGAGCCCTCGATTCGGACTCGGCGGAATGGCTGGAGCGCCATTTCCGCGAGCAGATCTTCCCGGTGCTGACGCCCCAGGCGATCGATCCGGCCCATCCCTTTCCGTTCATCCCCAATCGCGGCTTCTCGCTGATCTTCGACCTTCGGCACCGGCGCACCGGCACGCCGATCCGCGAATTGCTGATGGTCCCGTCGACCCTGCCGCGCTTCGTCCGGCTGCCGGGGGCCGAGGCGCGGTACATCGCGGTCGAGACCCTGATCCGGCGCAACATCGCCGTTCTGTTCCCGGACCATGAGCTGGTCGGCGGGGGCGCCTTCCGGATCCTTCGCGACAGCGACATCGAGGTCGAGGAGGAGGCCGAGGATCTCGTCCGCTACTTCAGAAGCGCGATCAAGCGCCGGCGCCGGGGAAGGGTTATCCGGCTGAAGCTCTCCGCCGACATGCCGGACGAGCTCCTCAACATGGTTCGCGAGGGCGTCGGGGCGGCAGACGCGATCGTCACCGAATCCACCGGCTTCCTCGGCATCGCCGATCTCGACGCCCTCTACGAAGAGGAGCGGCCGGACCTCAAGTTCGCACCGTTCGCGCCGCGCTTCCCCGAGCGCATCCGCGAGCATGGCGGGGACTGCTTCGCCGCGATCCAGACCAAGGACATCGTCGTCCACCACCCCTATGAGAGCTTCGAGGTGGTGGTCGAGTTCCTCAAGCAGGCGGCCGCCGATCCCGACGTCATCGCGATCAAGCAGACCCTGTATCGCGCCGGCAAGCAATCGGCCGTCATCCGAGCCCTGATCGACGCCGCCGAAGCGGGCAAGTCGGTGACCGCCGTCGTCGAGCTCAAGGCGAGGTTCGACGAGGAGCAGAATCTGCTCTGGGCCTCGGCGCTGGAGCGGGCCGGCGTCCAGGTCGTCTACGGCTTCATCGACTGGAAGACCCACGCCAAGGTCTCGATGGTCGTCCGCCGCGAGGAGCGGGGCTACCGAACCTACTGCCACCTCGGCACCGGCAATTATCATCCGGTCACGGCGCGCATCTACACCGACCTGAGCTTCTTCACCGCCGATCCCAGGGTCGGCCGCGACGTCGCCCAGCTGTTCAACTACATCACCGGCTATGTCGAGCCGCGCGGGCTGGAGCTGCTTACGACCTCCCCGCACCAGCTGCGCGATCGGCTGCTGGCCCTCATCGAGGCGGAGATCGAGCATGTCCGGGGCGGCCGCCCCGGCGTCATCTGGGCGAAGATGAACGCCCTGGTCGACCCGCCGGTCATCGACAAGCTCTACGAGGCCAGCCAGGCCGGGGTGGAGATCGAGCTCGTGGTTCGCGGCGTCTGCTGCCTTCGCCCGGGCGTGCCCGGCCTCTCGGAGAATATCCGGGTCAAGTCGATCGTCGGCCGCTTCCTCGAGCACAGCCGGATCTGGTGCTTCGGCGATGGCGACGAGCTGCCCAACAGAAGGGCGCGGGTCTACATCAGCTCGGCCGACTGGATGCCTCGCAACTTCGACCGGCGGGTCGAATTCATGATGCCCCTCGAAAACGCCACGGTCCATGCCCAGGTGCTCGACCAGGTCATGGTCGCCAATCTCATCGACAACGAGCAGAGCTGGCGGCTGCACCCCGATGGACGCTATGAGCGGCTGGTCCCGGACGCCGACCGGGCCTTCAACCTCCACCATTATTTCATGACCAATCCGTCGCTCTCCGGCCGAGGCGCGGCGCTCAAGGAGAGCGGGTCGGTTCCGAAGCTGCGCCTGCGACGCGGCCAATGAGGGAAAATAGGTGAGGGAAGGGGCCCTGCTTCACGCCGAGCCGATGGCGATCATCGACATCGGCTCCAACTCGGTTCGCCTGGTCGTCTATGCCGGCGCGCCTCGCGCGCCCTCGATCATCTTCAATGAAAAGGTGCTCGCCGGACTCGGCCTCGGGCTCAATGAGACGGGCATGCTCGGCGAGGGCCCGATGAGCCGCGCCCTCGCCGCCTTGCTCCGCTTCCGGCTCCTCGTCCGCCAGATGGAGGTGCGGGACGTCCGGGTCCTCGCCACCGCCGCCGTTCGCGATGCCAGCAACGGCGATTCCTTCCTCGACAAGGTTCGGGCGCTCGGCTTCGTCCCCCAGGTGATTTCCGGCGAGGAGGAAGGCCGGCTCGCGGGCGAGGGAGTCCTTTCGGGCTTTCCCGATGCCGACGGGCTGGTCGGAGATCTCGGCGGCGGCAGCCTCGAGCTCGCCGAGGTGAGCCGCGGCGCCGTCCATTCCAGCATCTCTTTGCCGTTCGGAGTGCTTCGGATCGGCCAGCCCGACGCCGCGGCGGAGAAAGGATTGCGGCACAAGCTCGCTTCGGCCCTGAAGGATTCCGGCCTCGGCGCTCGCGGCCGGGGCCGGCCCTTCTACATGGTCGGCGGCTCCTGGCGGGCCCTGGCCAGGCTCGACATCATCTCGCGCAATTATCCCTTGCCTATCACCCACCATTACCGGATGCCGCCCGAACGCCCCGCCGAGCTGAGGAAGCTGATCGCCTCGCTGAGCCGGAGCGACCCCAAGAGCATGCCGATGCTGACGGCGTCCCGGATCCCGACCCTGCCGAACGCGAAGCTGATCCTCTCCGCTTTGGTCGACGCCCTGGAACCGAGCGAGCTGATCGTCTCCAGCTTCGGAATCCGCGAGGGCCTGCTCTTCCACGAGCTTCCGCCGGCCGAGCGGATCAAGGACCCGCTGATCGAGGCGGCTCGGGATGCCGGACGCGGCCTCAGCCGCTTCGGCGAGCATGGTGACCTGCTCGACCGCTGGATCTCGCCCATTTTCAACGGTTCGCCCGCCAACGCCCGGCTCCGGCTCGCCGCCTGCCTGCTCGCCGACGTCGCCTGGCAGGCGCATCCCGATTTCCGGGCCGAGCGTGGAGTCGAGATGGCGCTTCACGGCAATTGGGTCGGGATCGACGTCTGCGGCCGGGTGATGGTGGCCCAGGCGCTCTTCTCCAATTTCGGCGGCGGCCGCGACTTTCCCGACCGGCGCATCGCCGACCTGTGCAGTTCGGCAGAGCTCGGCTGCGCGTCGCGCTGGGGCCTGGCCATGCGGCTCGGCCAGCGACTGAGCGGAGGGCTTGCTTCGAGCCTGGAGCGAAGCCGACTGTCGAGGCGCGACGGAATCATCCGCCTCACTCTGCCGAAGGGCGAGGAGGCGCTCTACGGCGAGACCGTCGACCGCCGCCTCAGGAAGCTCGCTTCGGCCCTGGACTGCAAGTCGGAGATGGTGGCGGAATAGCTCGTCGCCCCAGCGAAGGCTGGGGCCCCGGCGGGTGAAAGGCGCCGCGGTCTTCACCCCCCTGGGGTCCCAGCCTTCGCTGGGACGACGGATTCTATTCCCCGTCCGCGGTCAACGTCATGACCAGCTTGCCGCCGCGCACCGCGAAGGCGAGCCGGCCTTCGACCAGATCGAGGGCGTCGCGGCCGAACTGGTCGAAGCGCCAGCCTTCGAGGATGGCGAGGCCTTCGCGCCGCCCCGCGGCGAGCAGCTCCAGCTCTTCGGTTCGGGCGATCAGCCGGGCGGCGACATTGCTTTCGCGCGAGCGGATCTTGAGCAGCAGCTTGAGGAGATCGGCGACCAGGGCGCCCTCCTTGCCGAGGCCCGGGCCCCGGTCTTCCCGGGCGGGCAGCTCCTCGGCCGGCATCGGCACGGCCGCCGCCAGCGCCGACATCAATCGGGCGCCGATCTCGTTGCCGGCCCAGGCCGGAGACAGACCCCGGACCCGCGCCAGGGCATCCTGGCTCGCCGGCGGGTGGGCGGCGACGTCGGCGATCGTCTCGTCCTTCATGATGCGTCCCCGCGGCAGATTCTTGCCCCGGGCCTCCTGCTCGCGCCACGCCGCCAGCGCTTTGAGCCGGCCGAGCACCTCGGGCTTGCGGCTCGAAATCCGGATTCGCTTCCAGGACAAGGCCGGGTCGTTCTCGTAATTGGAGGGGTCGGCGAGCTTCTCCATCTCCTCATCGAGCCATTCGCCCCGCCCGGTCCGCCGGAGCCGCTCGAGCATCTTGGGGAACAAGGCGGCGAGATGGGTGACGTCGCCGATCGCATAGTCGATCTGGCGCCGGTCGAGCGGCCGGCGGCCCCAGTCGGTGAAGCGGGCGCCCTTGTCGAGCGTCTTGCCGACCAGGCTCTCGACCAGGTTGGAATAGCCCACCTGCTCGCCCAGCCCGAGCGCCATGGCGGCGATCTGGGTGTCGAACAGCGGGTGCGGCGTCTTGCCGGTGATGTTGTAGATGATTTCGATGTCCTGGCTTCCGGCGTGGAAGACCTTGAGCACGTCCTCGTTGTTGACCAGCAGGTCGTTGAGGGGCGTCATGTCGAGCCCGTCCGCCTTCGGATCGATGGCCGCGGCCTCGTCGATGTCGCCGATCTGGATCAGGCACAGATCGGGCCAATAGGTGTTCTCGCGCATGAATTCGGTGTCGACCGCGACGAAGGGCGACTTCGCCAGGCGCTCGCAAAGGGACTTCAGCGACTCGGAATCGGTAATCAGTGGGTGGATGTGCATCGCCAGGGCCATAGCGGCGGCCTCGCGGCTTGACAAAGCCAACCCGCGCCGCGAAGCGCCGCCCATCCAAATTCATCCAAAAAGTGAAAGTAGGCGGCCGCCGATGCACGCGTATAGGACCCACCATTGCGGCGAGCTCCGCGCCTCCCATGTCGGGGAGCGGGTGAAGCTTTCGGGCTGGATCCACCGCAAGCGCGATCATGGCGGAGTGCTGTTCGTGGATCTTCGCGACCATTACGGCCTCACCCAGATCGTCGCCAAGGCGAACAGCGAGCCGCTTCGGGCGCTCGAGCATCTTCGCGCCGAATCGGTGGTGACGATCGTCGGCGAGGTCGTTGCTCGCGGGCCGGATGCGGCGAACCCCAACCTTCCCACCGGCGAGATCGAGATCTCGGCCGAAGAGGTCGTCGTCCAGTCCACCGCCGAGGAGCTTCCGCTCCCCGTCGCCGGCGAGGCCGATTATCCGGAGGACATCCGGCTCCGCTACCGCTTCCTCGACCTTCGCCGCGAGCGTCTCCACCGCAACATCGTCCTTCGCTCGCAGGTCATCTCCTCGATCCGGCGCCGGATGGTGGATGGCGGCTTCACCGAGTTCCAGACCCCGATCCTCACCGCCTCCAGCCCCGAGGGCGCGCGCGACTATCTCGTCCCGAGCCGGGTCCATCCGGGAAAGTTCTACGCGCTTCCGCAGGCGCCGCAGATGTTCAAGCAGCTGATCATGGTCGCCGGCTTCGACCGCTATTTCCAGATCGCCCCCTGCTTCCGCGACGAGGACGGCCGTGCCGACCGCTCGCCCGGCGAATTCTACCAGCTCGATTTCGAGATGAGCTACGTCACCCAGGAAGACGTCTTCCAGGCGATCGAGCCGATCCTCGCCGGAGTGTTCGAGGAGTTCGCGAACGGGAAGATGGTCACCCCTGCCGGCGAGTTCCCGCGCATCCCCTACAAGGAAGCGATGCTCAAATACGGCTCCGACAAGCCCGACCTTCGCAACCCGATCCTGATCTCCGACGTGTCGAGCCACTTCCAGGGCTCGGGCTTCGGCCTCTTCGCCCGGATCGTCGAGGGCGGCGGCACCGTCCGGGCCATCCCGGCGCCCGGCACCGCCGAGAAGAGCCGCAAATTCTTCGACGAGATGAACGACTGGGCCCGCTCCGAGGGCCATGCCGGCCTCGGCTACGTCACCCAGAAGGCTGGCGAGCTCGGCGGCCCCATCGCCAAGAATCACGGCGAGGAAGGCATGCGCAAGCTGATCGCCGAGCTCGGCCTCGGCCCGGACGACGGTATCTTCTTCGCCGCCGGCAAGGAAAACCAGGCGGCGAAGCTTGCCGGCGCGGCGCGCACCCGGGTGGCCGAGCAGCTCGGCCTGATCCGCGACGACGAGTTCCGCTTTTGCTGGATCGTCGATTTCCCGATGTTCGAATATGATGAAGAGGCCAAGAAGGTCGACTTCAGCCACAATCCCTTTTCGATGCCGCAGGGCGAGCTGGAGGCGCTCGAGAGCAAGGACCCGCTCGACATCCTCGCCTTCCAGTACGACATCGTCTGCAACGGGGTGGAGCTTTCCTCGGGCGCGATCCGCAACCACCGCCCCGACATCATGTACAAGGCCTTCGAGATCGCCGGCTATTCGAAGGCCGACGTCGACGCCAATTTCTCGGGGATGATCAACGCGTTCAAATATGGCGCCCCGCCGCACGGCGGCTCGGCCCCGGGAATCGACCGGATCGTCATGCTGCTCGCCGGCGAACCCAATATCCGCGAGGTCGTGCTCTTCCCGATGAACCAGCGCGCCGAGGATCTGATGATGGGCGCCCCGGGCGTGGTGAGCGCGAAGCAGCTTCGCGAGCTCAATATCCGCCTCGTCGAGCCCGCGGGCGCGGCGAAGAAGGATCCGGCGGCGACGGCCGCGTCGGAGTGAAATTCCTCCCTGCATTTGCAGGGGAGGGGGACCGCGCGAAGCGCGGTGGAGGGGCCTTGCCGAGTCCGAAGAACCCCTCCACCATGCTTCGCATGGTCCCCCTCCCCCGGAAACCCGGGGGAGGAATTTAGGAAGCCCATGATCGATCTTTCCGACTTCGAAGCCGGCGCCCGCTACCGGGGCAACTATTCGGACGATCTCGCCGCGCTCCAGGAGCGGCTGTCGCGCGTTCTCGTCTCTCATATCGTCCACAAGCGCCGAAGCCTGATCGTCTTCGAAGGCTGGGACGCGGCCGGCAAGGGCGGGGCGATCCAGCGCCTGACCTCGGGCTGGGACCCGCGCGCCTTCCAGGTCTGGCCTGTGAAGGCGCCCACCGAGGAGGAAAAGGCCCGCCACTTTCTCTGGCGATTCTGGAACAAGCTGCCCGGCTCGGGCGAGATCGCCGTCTTCGACCGCAGCTGGTATGGGCGCGTCCTGGTCGAGCGGGTCGAGGGTTTCGCGTCGGAAAGCCAGTGGCGCCGGGCCTACGACGAGATCAACGAGTTCGAGGCCCAGCAATCCTATGACGGCACCACCATCGTAAAATTGTTCTTCCACGTCACAAGGGAAACCCAGGACGAGCGGCTCAGGGCCCGCCTCGACCATGTCTGGAAGCGATGGAAGGTGACCGCCGAGGATTTCCGCAACCGGGCCCGGCGCGACGATTATCTCGCCGCCGCCGAGCAGATGTTCGAATGCACGAGCACCCGCTGGGCGCCTTGGACGGTGATCGACGGCAACAACAAGAAAGCCGCCCGGATCGCGGCTTTGACCGCGGTGGCCGAGGCGCTGGAGGCGGCCTGCCCGGTCAAGCCGCCCGAGCCCGATCCGGAGGTGCTGAGACTGGCGCGCGAGGCTTTCGGGGAAGATAAATAAGCGTCCGGGTCCGTCATTGCGAGCCCAGCGAAGCAATCCAGCGCGGCTTCGGGCGCCCACTGGATTGCTTCGTCGCTACGCTCCTCGCAATGACGGGGGCGGGTAGTCGATGGCCACGATCTCAAGCTCCCGCTCCCCGCCCGGCAATGTCACCCGGCGCAGGTCGCCCACCGCGGCGCCGCGAATCGCGCGGCCGATCGGCGAGGTCCAGGCGATGCGCCCGATGGCGGCATCGGTCTCGTCCTCGCCGACGAGGGTGACCACCCGCTCTTTGTCGTCTTCGTCGACGAGGGTGACGGTCGCTCCGAAGAACACCTTGCCGCGCTCCGGCTGGGCCGCGGCGTCGATCACCTTCGCGTCCTTCATTCGCCGCGACAGCCAGCCCAGCCGTCGGTCGATCTCGCGAAGCCGCTTGCGGCCGTAGATATAGTCGCCATTCTCCGATCGGTCGCCGTTGCCGGCCGCCCAGCTGATCGTCTCGACCAGCTTCGGGCGTTCGAGGGCGAATAGCGCCTCATATTCCTCGCGAAGCCTGCGATAGCCGTCAGGGGTGATGTAATTGGGACGGTCGGCCATATTCCTCCGTCATCCTGAACTTGTTTCAGGATCCAGGCCTCCACCCGCACCGCTGCTCGAAACTGGATGCTGAACCAAGTTCAGCATGACGTTCAGCCCGGTCCACTCTTGCCGAGATAATAAGACAGCCTATTCGCCTGCCCGCCGCTGCGCTGGGCCCGGACCGCGTCGTAGACCACCGCATTTTCGAGCACGCGCTGAACGTAGTTGCGGGTCTCGGAATAAGGGATGGCCTCGATCCAGGCGACGATGTCCGCGCCGCCGCGCGGATCGCCGTTGGCCCTGACCCATTTGCGGACGTTGCCGGCGCCGGCATTGTAGCTGGCGACCGCCATCGCCGCCTGGCCGCCCCATTCATCGAGCAGCCGGCTGAAATAGCTGGAGCCGAGCATCACGTTGTAGGTCGGATCGCTGGTCAGCCGCCCGAGATCGTAGGGCAGGCCGATCTTCGCCGCCTGCTCGCGGGCCGTCCCGGGCATCAGCTGCATGAGGCCGCGGGCGCCCACCGGGCTGGTCGCGGCCCGGTCGAACGAGCTTTCCTGGCGGGTGATGCCGTGCGCCAGGGCCCAATGATGCTGATAGGCCTGGGGCAGGGTGACCTCGGGGAAGCCGGCGGGATCGTAGAAGCTCTGGCCCTTGTTGCGCGCCTCCCGGGCGACCCACACGCCGAGATCCTGGCGGCCGATGGTTCGGCCGAACTGGGCGGCGAGGACCCGGTCGTTCTCCGTTTCCGACTGCTCGGCCAAAGCCCGCACGAACAGGGACTGGTCGCCCCACCGGCCCATGTCGCCCAGCGCCCTGGTGGCCTGGACCAGCGGCCGAGCGGCGAAGGCAGAGCGCTGCGCCGAGGACGGCGCCGCCATGGACGGGGAGGGCGGGGTCACCCGCCGGCCGAGCCGCTCGAGGGCGAGCTGGCCGTAAAACTGGTCGGGGCTCGCCGCCGCCTGCTCGAGCAGGCTGTTGGACTGGGCCTGCTGCCCGGCCAGGAAGGCCGAGCGCGCCGCCCAATAGAATCCCTTGGTCCGGGTCTGGGAGGATTTGGCGGCGCGCCCGTAGCGCTCGAACATCCGGGCGGCGTCGGCGTGGCGGCCGAGCTTGCTCGCGGCGGTGCCGGCGAGCCAGGCCAGGTTGGTATATTCGTCGCGCTCGCCATAGGGGCGGGCGCTGACGTCGGTGCCGGGGGCGTAAGCGTCGTCGAGTTGGGAGGCGATCGCATAAGCCATCGACCATTGGGCGTCGTTGGCGGCGCCCTTGGCGAGGCTCGTCATCGACTCGAACCATTTCTCGGCGTCGGCCGGAGGCCTGACCAGTTGGTGCGGCTGGGCCATCAGCTGGCGCGCGGCGAGGCTCTGGCCGGTCCCGCGAAGCCAGTTGGCGCGGTCGATCAGCAGCCCGGGATCGCCGTCCACCGGTCCCAAAGCGGCGAGGCGGGCGGCGGCGTCCGCGGCCCGGGTCTGGAGCGCGAGCCGAGTGGCGTAGAGCGCCTGGCGCTGGGCCGAGGCCAAGGGCAGCTGGCGAGCCGCGCTCTGGGTGTCGCCATTGCCGAGCAGGGTCTCGAGGCGAGAATCATGGTCGGCGCTGGTCAGCCGACCTGCGAACTGGCCCAGGATCCTGGCCTCGTCCGTGGCCGGCAGGGCGCCTCCAGTCCAGGCCTTGCGGGCGGCCTCCAGCGCCTCCTCGCCCCGTCCCGACGCCTGCAAAGCGAAAGCCTGGCGCGCATGACCCGCCGGCGTCAGCGGCGGAAAGGCGGCAAAAAAGGCGAGCACCTCATAGGCGGCGCCGCCGTCGGCATTGGCTTTCTCCGCGGTCTTGCGCATCGAAGTCTCGCCGGGCCACCCGCGATGGCCGATCAGGAACAAAGCGTAGGAGGAGAAAGGAAGGCTGTCGCTCTGCCTGAGGCTGTTCCAGCGCGCGATGTCGGCGGCGACCGATGCCGGCACCGGCGAATAAGCGGGCGCGGGCGGCGCCTGGACGAAAGGCGGCGGCGGCTGCAGCGGCATGACGCTTTGAATGGCCGCCGGCAGGATGCTGGCGACGTGCGCCGGCTTCACGCCCGTCGCGACGGCCGCGACGGACATGGCGGAGACGCCCAACAGGCTCAAGGCCAACGCTTTTTTCTGCATGCTGGACAGAATGCCAACCCCCTCCTTATCAGGCGCTGAACGGCCGGCCCGATATTGTCCTTATTGTCCGGCCTGCAGCCTCACGTGAAGGAGTCTTGTGATGTTCCGCGGGTCGATCCCGGCTCTGGTGACGATTTTCCGCGACGAAGCGTTGGACGAACGTGCTTTTCTCGATTTCGTGCGCTGGCAGGTGGCCGAAGGAAGCCATGCGCTGGTCCCCTGCGGGACCACTGGCGAATCGGCCACGCTAAGCTCGGCCGAGCACCGGCGGGTCATCGAGCTCGCCATCGAGGGTGCGGCCGGGAAGGTGAAGGTGATCGCCGGCTGCGGCTCCAACAGCACCGCCCACGCCATCGAGCTGACCCGCTCGGCGAAGGAAGCGGGCGCCGACGCCGCCCTCCACGTGCCCCCTTATTACAACCGCCCCAACCAGGAAGGCATCTACGCCCATCTCGCGGCGGTCGCCGAGGCGGTCGACATCCCGATCATCCTCTACAACGTGCCCTCGCGCACGATCACCGACATTTCGGTCGAGACGATGGCGCGCCTCGCGAAGATCGCCAACGTGATCGGGGTCAAGGACGCCACCGGCAACCTCGCCCGGGTCTCCGCCCAGCGCGCCGCCTGCGG
This sequence comes from Sphingomonadales bacterium, assembly GCA_034668565.1. Taxonomy (GTDB): domain Bacteria; phylum Pseudomonadota; class Alphaproteobacteria; order Sphingomonadales; family Sphingomonadaceae; genus Allosphingosinicella. The sequence goes on from JAXDPE010000070.1 coordinate 18,220, forward strand.
CGAGGATTTCGTCCAGCTCTCGGGCAATGACGACATGGCCCTGGGCTTCTCGGCGATGGGCGGCGTGGGCTGCATCTCCGTCACCGCCAATGTCGCGCCGAGGCTGTGCGCCGAATTCCAGAATGCTTGCCTTTCAGGCGATTGGCAGGGAGCTTTGAGACTCCAGGACAAGCTA
>JAXDPE010000071.1:0-39304 GCA_034668565.1 Sphingomonadales bacterium
TGATGGACGTCAGCCCCAAGCAGCTCGTCTCGGTCGCCGCTTCGCTGATCCCGTTCCTCGAGAACGACGACGCCAACCGCGCCCTGATGGGCTCGAACATGCAGCGCCAGGCGGTGCCGCTGATCCGCGCCGAGGCGCCGCTGGTCGGCACCGGCATGGAGGAGACCGTCGCCCGCGATTCCGGGGCGGCGATCGCCGCCCGGCGGACGGGCGTGGTCGACCAGGTCGACGCCGCGCGAATCGTCGTCCGGGCCACCGGCGACGTCGAGGCCGGCAAGTCGGGCGTCGACATCTACACGCTGATGAAGTTCCAGCGTTCCAACCAGAATACCTGCATCAACCAGCGGCCGCTGGTGAAGGTGGGCGATTTGGTCAACGCCGGCGACGTCATCGCCGACGGTCCGTCGACCGACATGGGCGAGCTTGCCCTGGGCCGGAACGTGCTAGTCGCGTTCATGCCCTGGAACGGTTATAACTTCGAGGACTCCATCCTCATCTCCGAGCGGATCGTGAAAGACGACGTCTTCACCTCGATCCACATCGAGGAGTTCGAGGTCATGGCCCGCGACACCAAGCTCGGGCCCGAGGACATCACCCGCGACATCCCCAACGTCGGCGAGGAGGCGCTCCGCAACCTCGACGAGGCCGGGATCGTCTATATCGGCGCCGAGGTGGAGCCGGGCGACATCCTGTGCGGCAAGATCACGCCGAAGGGCGAATCGCCGATGACCCCCGAGGAGAAGCTGCTTCGCGCCATCTTCGGCGAAAAGGCTTCGGACGTCCGCGACACCTCGCTTCGGCTGCCCCCGGGCGTTTCCGGCACGGTGGTGGAGGTCCGCGTCTTCAACCGCCATGGCATCGACATCGACGACCGTACCCGCGCCATCCAGGCCGAGGAGAAGGACCGCCTGAGGAAGGACGCCGACGACGAGCGCTCGATCCTGAAGCGCGCCACTTTCTCGCGCCTTCGCGAGATGCTGGTCGGCCAGACCGCCACGGCGGCGCCGAAGGGCTTCAAGAAGGGCAGCGTCATCGACCTTGCCGGCCTTGAAGAGGTGGAGCGCTTCGAATGGTGGAAGTTCGCGGTCAAGGACGACAAGGTCCAGGCCGATCTCGAGGCGGTGAAGGCCCAGTATGACGACGCCGAAGGCGTGATCCGCCGCCGGCTCGAGGACCGTATCGAGAAGCTCGAGCGCGGCGACGAGCTGCCCCCGGGCGTCCTCAAGATGGTCAAGGTGTTCGTCGCGGTGAAGCGCAAGCTCCAGCCCGGCGACAAGATGGCCGGCCGCCACGGCAACAAGGGTGTCATCAGCCGAATCCTGCCCAACGAGGACATGCCGTTCCTCGAGGACGGGACCCCGGTCGACATCGTCCTCAACCCGCTCGGCGTGCCGTCGCGGATGAACGTCGGCCAGATCTTCGAGACCCATCTCGGCTGGGCCGCCCGCGGCCTCGGCAAGCAGATCGCCGAGATGTTGGACGACATCCACCACCGCGGCGCCGCGTTCGAAGGCAAGGACGCGGGCGGCGTCCGCGACAAGCTCAAGGACATCTATGGCGAGAATTACGACGTCCAGATCGACGCCCTGAGCGAGGACGACCTGCACGAGCTGGCGTCGAACTTGGTCGGCGGAGTGCCGATGGGAACGCCGGTGTTCGACGGCGCCCGCGAGGCGGACGTTTCGGCGATGCTGGAGAAAGCCGGGCTCGACCAGTCGGGCCAGGTCACCTTGTTCGACGGCCGCACCGGCGACACGTTCGACCGCAAGGTGACGGTGGGCTACATCTACATGCTGAAGCTCCACCATCTCGTCGACGACAAGATCCACGCGCGTTCGATCGGGCCGTACAGCCTCGTCACCCAGCAGCCGCTGGGCGGCAAGGCGCAGTTCGGCGGGCAGAGGTTCGGCGAGATGGAGGTCTGGGCGCTCCAGGCCTACGGCGCCGCCTACACGCTCCAGGAGATGCTGACGGTGAAGTCGGACGACGTCATCGGCCGGACCAAGGTCTACGAGGCGATCGTCAAGGGCGACGACACGTTCGAAGCCGGCATTCCCGAGAGCTTCAACGTGCTGGTCAAGGAGATGCGCAGCCTCGGGCTGAACGTCGAGCTCAACAGTGCAGAGGTGGACGCCGACGGCATAGCTTTGGCTGCGGAGTAAACTTTCTCCCTCTCCCCTTCAGGGGAGAGGGTCAGGGAGAGGGGAGGTCGGGCGAAGCGGCACTGACTCCCCCTCTCCTTCGCCGCCTTTCGGCGGCTCTTCCTCTCCCCAGAAGGGGAGAGGGCTTGAGGGAATAAGACATGAACGAACTGACCACTTTCTCTAATCCGGTCGCCAAGCCGGAGACGTTCGACCAGATCAAGATCGGGATCGCTTCCCCGGAGCGGATCCGCAGCTGGTCGTTCGGCGAGATCAAGAAGCCCGAGACCATCAACTACCGCACGTTCAAGCCCGAGCGCGACGGCCTGTTCTGCGCGCGCATCTTCGGTCCGATCAAGGATTACGAGTGCCTGTGCGGCAAGTACAAGCGCATGAAGTACAAGGGCATCGTCTGCGAGAAGTGCGGAGTCGAGGTCACCGTCTCCAAGGTCCGCCGCGAGCGCATGGGCCATATCGAGCTCGCCGCGCCGGTCGCCCATATCTGGTTCCTGAAGTCGCTGCCGAGCCGCATCGGCCTGCTGCTCGACATGCAGCTCAAGCAGCTCGAGCGCATCCTCTATTTCGAATCCTATGTCGTCGTCGAGCCGGGCCTGACCCCGCTGGAGAAGTATCAGCTGCTGACCGAGGACGAGCTCCTCTCGGCGCAGGACGAATATGGCGAGGACGCCTTCTCGGCCGGGATCGGCGCCGAAGCGGTCAAGCAGATGCTGATCGACCTCGACCTCGAGGGCGAGCGCGAAGTGCTGCTGAAGGACCTGGCCGAGACCAAGTCCGAGCTTAAGCCCAAGAAGATCATCAAGCGACTGAAGGTCGTCGAGAGCTTCCTCGAATCCGGCAACCGGCCGGAGTGGATGATCCTTGACGTCGTTCCCGTCATCCCGCCCGAGCTTCGCCCGCTGGTGCCGCTCGACGGCGGCCGCTTCGCGACCTCGGACCTGAACGACCTCTATCGCCGGGTGATCAACCGCAACAACCGCCTCAAGCGGCTGATGGAGCTTCGCGCGCCCGACATCATCGTGCGCAACGAGAAGCGCATGCTGCAGGAGGCGGTCGACGCTCTGTTCGACAACGGCCGCCGCGGCCGCACGATCACGGGCGCCAACAAGCGTCCGCTGAAGTCCCTGTCCGACATGCTGAAGGGCAAGCAGGGCCGCTTCCGCCAGAATCTGCTCGGCAAGCGCGTCGACTATTCGGGCCGTTCGGTCATCGTCACCGGTCCGGAGCTGAAGCTCCACCAGTGCGGCCTGCCCAAGAAGATGGCGCTCGAGTTGTTCAAGCCGTTCATCTACTCGCGTCTCGACGCCAAGGGTCTCTCGATGACCCTGAAGCAGGCGAAGAAGTGGGTCGAGAAGGAGCGCAAGGAAGTCTGGGATATCCTCGACGAGGTGATCCGCGAGCACCCCGTGCTCCTCAACCGCGCGCCGACGCTCCACCGCCTCGGCATCCAGGCGTTCGAGCCGGTTCTGATCGAGGGCAAGGCGATCCAGCTCCACCCGCTGGTCTGCGCCGCGTTCAACGCCGACTTCGACGGCGACCAGATGGCCGTCCACGTGCCGCTGAGCCTCGAGGCCCAGCTTGAAGCGCGCGTGCTGATGATGTCGACCAACAACATCCTCTCGCCCGCCAACGGCAAGCCGATCATCGTGCCTTCGCAGGACATGGTCCTCGGCCTCTATTATCTGTCGCTGGAGCGCGAGGGCGAGCCGGGCGAGAACATGATGATTTCCGACATGTCGGAGGTCCATCAGGCGCTCAACGCCGGCGCCGTCACCCTGCATTCCAAGATCGTCAGCCGAGTCCCGCAGACCGACGAGCAGGGCAAGCAGTATATGAAGCGGTTCGAGACGACCCCGGGCCGGATGCTGCTCGGCGAGACTCTGCCCAAGAGCCACAAGGTGCCGTTCGAGACGGTCAACCGGCTTCTGACCAAGAAGGAGATCGGGGACGTCATCGACGTCGTCTATCGCCACACCGGCCAGAAGGAGACGGTGCTGTTCGCGGATGCCATCATGGGGCTCGGCTTCCGCCACGCCTTCAAGGCCGGCATCTCGTTCGGCAAGGACGACATGATCATCCCGGAGGAGAAGATCGGCCTGGTCGAGGACGCCCGTAACACCGTCAAGGATTACGAGCAGCAATATCAGGACGGCCTCATCACCCAGCAGGAAAAGTACAACAAGGTGATCGACGCCTGGTCCAGCTGCGGCGACAAGGTCGCCAACGCGATGATGGACAAATTGAAGGCCCAGCCGAAGGGCGAGGACGGGCGGATGGCGCCGATCAACTCCATCTACATGATGGCCCATTCCGGCGCTCGCGGCTCGCAGGCCCAGATGAAGCAGCTCGCCGGTATGCGTGGCCTCATGGCCAAGCCGTCGGGCGAGATCATCGAGACCCCGATCATCTCGAACTTCAAGGAAGGCCTCACCGTCCTTGAATATTTCAACTCCACCCACGGCGCCCGCAAGGGCCTCGCGGACACGGCGTTGAAGACGGCCAATTCGGGCTACCTCACCCGCAGGCTCGTCGACGTGTCGCAGGATTGCGTCATCGTCGAGGAGGATTGCGGGACCGAGAATGCGCTCGAGATGCGGGCGATCGTCCAGGGCGGAGCGGTCATCGCCTCGCTCGGCGACCGGATCCTCGGCCGTACGCCGGCCGAAGACATCGTCGACGGCAAGTCCGGCGACGTGATCGCCAAGGAAGGCCTTCTCATCGACGAGCCCCAGGCCCTGCGGATCGACGAGATCGGGGTCCAGGCGGTGCGCATCCGCTCGCCCCTGGTCTGCGAGAGCGAGCATGGCGTGTGCGGCAAATGCTACGGCCGCGATCTCGCCCGGGGTACCCCGGTCAATATCGGCGAAGCGGTGGGAGTCATCGCCGCCCAGTCGATCGGCGAGCCGGGCACCCAGCTCACCATGCGGACCTTCCACATCGGCGGCGCCGCCCAGCTCAACGAGACTTCGAGCCTCGAAGCCTCGGTGGACGGAACGGTCGAGCTTCGCGACCTACCGACGATCGTCGACCCGCGTGGCCGCCGGATCGCCATGTCGCGCAGCGGCGAGCTCGCCATCGTCGATATGGACGGCCGCGAGCGTGCCTCGCACCGTATCCCGTACGGCGCGCATCTGGTGGTCGACCACGGCCATATTGCCTCCAAGGGCGAGCGGCTGGCGGAATGGGATCCGTTCATGATGCCGGTCATCACCGAGAAGGGCGGAATCGTGAAGTTCCAGGATTTGGTCGACGGCAAGACGCTGGCCGAGCAGACCGACGAAGCGACCGGAATCGCCCAGCGCGTGGTTACCGAATATCGCGGCTCTGCCCGGACGAAGGAGGATCTGCGTCCGCGCATCACCCTCCTCGACGAGGAGAGCGGCGAGGCGGCTCGCTACATGCTGGCTCCGGGCGCGATGCTGTCGGTCGAGGAAGGCCAGCGGGTCGAGGGCGGCGAAGTGCTCGCCCGCGTTTCCCGCGAGGCGGCCAAGACCCGCGACATCACCGGCGGTCTGCCGCGCGTGGCGGAGCTGTTCGAGGCGAGGAAGCCCAAGGAAAATGCGATCATCGCCAAGGTCTCCGGCCGGGTCGCGTTCGGCAAGGACTACAAGGCCAAACGCAAGATCGCGATCATCCCCGACGAGGGCGGCGAGCCGGTCGAGTATCTGGTGCCCAAGTCCAAGGTCATCGACGTCCAGGAAGGCGATTTCGTCAAGCGCGGCGACAATCTGATCGGCGGAAGCCCCGATCCGCACGACATCCTCGAGGTGCTCGGGATCGTCGCGCTGGCGGAATATCTCGTTTCGGAGATCCAGGAAGTCTATCGTCTCCAGGGCGTGAAGATCAACGACAAGCATATCGAGGTGATCGTTCGCCAGATGCTCCAGAAGGTCGAGATCACCGACAGCGGCGATTCCACGCTGCTCGCCGGCGAGCAGGTCGACCGCCAGGAGATGAACGAGATCAACGCCAAGCTTAAAAAGGACAAGAAGCGCCTTGCCGAAGGCAAGCCGGTGCTTCTCGGAATCACCAAGGCGTCGCTCCAGACCCGGAGCTTCATCTCGGCCGCCTCCTTCCAGGAGACGACGAGGGTGCTCACCGAAGCCTCGGTGCAGGGCAAGATCGATACGCTCGACGGGCTGAAGGAGAATGTCATCGTCGGCCGGCTCATCCCGGCGGGTACCGGCGCGGGCATGAACCGGATGCGCGTTGCGGCGACCAGCCGCGACGTGGCGCTGCGCGCCCAGCACCGCAAGCTTCAGGAGTCGCTGGTCGCGGCCAACCAGGAGTCGCTGATCGCGGCCAATTCGGCGGCGGAAGAGCATGCGGCCGAGCTGGCCCAGGGTCCCGAAGCGGCGATCGGCGACGATCCGCTCGCGGCGGTGGCGCCCGAGGGCCACGGCACGGACGCGGACGCCGGCGAGTATCTGCAGGGCTGAAGTCTGGCATGAATATGGACTGAAAGCGCCCCGTCGGAGAAATTCAGCGGGGCGCTTTCTTTCCACCGTCATTGCGAGCGAAGCGAAGCAATCCAGTGCGGCATCCGGCGCCCGCTGGATTGCTTCGTCGCTTCGCTCCTCGCAATGACGATTGCTCCAGGCAAGGTCGGACGCTAGCTCTCCCTCCACTTCAGGAGAGCGAACATGCCAAATAAGATCGGTCTCACACTTCTCGCCGGCGTCGCCCTCGTCGCGCTGACGGGCGCCGCCCCCGATCCGGCGACGCGCTCCCTCGACGCCTTCCTCGCGACCCCGCACCTCAATCCGCGCAACCCGGCCGAGTTCACCGCGGCCTGCGACGCCTATCTCGCCAAGGCGGCGGCGATCCGGGCGGACCTCGAGCGCGAAAAAGGGCCGGCGCGCCTCGAGACGACCTTCAGGAAGTATGACAATCTTGCCCTCGTGCTCGGCGCGGCCTCGGGCGATTCCGGAGTCGTCACCCAGACCAATCTCGATCCGGCGGCCCGGGACGCGGCTCGGGCCTGCAGCCAGAAGATCGACTCGCTCGGGAACGAGATCGCGTTGTCGCGGCCGATCTACGCCCGCCTAAAGGCGATCGACGCGAAGGCCGCGCCCGCCGATACGCGGCTGATCTTGAATCGGGCGATTGCCCAGTACGACCGCGGCGGAGTCGGCGCAGACGACGCGACCCGGGCGAAGATCAAGGCGCTCCAGGACCGGATCAGCGAGAACGGCATCGCCTTCGAGCGCAACATCGCCGACGGCCGCAAGGAGGTCACCGCCACGCCTGCCGAGCTGGCCGGCCTCCCCGCCGACTATATCGCCGCTCACAAGCCCGGCCCGGACGGGCGGGTCCATATCACGACCGATTATCCGGATCTGGGGCCCGTCCAGTCCTATGCCTCCGACGAGGGGCTTAGGCGGCGCCTGTTCGAGGCCAATCTGCAGCGCGCCTGGCCGGCGAACGATGCGCTTCTGCGCAAAATCTTCGCGGACCGCGCCGAGCTCGCGGCTTTGCTCGCGCGGCCCAATTACGCGACGCTCATCACCGAGGACAAGATGATCGGTTCGCCGGCCAACGCCTCCAAATTCCTCGACGAGATCGCCACGGTGGTCGATGCGCCGGCCAGGCGCGACCTGCGCAAGATGCTGGTCCGGCTGAAGGCGATCGATCCCGCCGCGACTTCGGTGCCGGCCTGGAGCACGGCCTACCTCTCGCAGCTGATCCGCAAGGAGCAATATGCGGTCGACCCGCAGGAGGTCCGCCAATATTTCGCCTACGACAATGTCCGCGACGGCATACTCCAGCTTACCCGCGATTTGTTCGGCGTGGAGATCCGCAAATGGGACACGGCGCTCTGGGCGCCGGGCGTCGAGGCCTATGAAATGCTCGAGGGCGGCAAGGTGATCGGCCGCTTCTACATGGACAACCACCCCCGCGAGGGGAAATACAGCCATGCCAACGTCATCCCGATCCGCACCGGGCTGACCGACCGGGCGCTGCCGGTCGGAATCCTCGTCTGCAACTTCCCGGCCGGGGATCACAGCACCGGCCTGATGGAGCATCGCGACGTCGAGACCTTCCTCCACGAATACGGCCATCTGCTTCACGTCATCTTCGCCGGCCGCCAGCGCTGGGCCCAGGAGGGTCCGTTCGGTCTCGAATGGGATTTCGTCGAAGCGCCGTCGCAGATGCTCGAAAACTGGGTGTGGGATTATGAGACGCTGAGGCGCTTCGCGGTCAACGCCGAGGGCCAGCCGATCCCGAAGGCGCTGGTCGAGAAGATGAACCGGGCGCGGGGCTTCACCGAAGCGTTTGGCGACGCCCGCCAGCTCGGCCTTTCGGCCGCGTCGCTCGCTTACCACCAGTCGCCGCCGGGCGATGCGGACCTGACCGGCGTCTATCGCGCCGCCTACGAGAAATATTCGCCGATTCCGCTGCCCGAGGGCGTTCATCCCGAGGCGTCGTTCGGACACCTCACCGGCTATTCGGCCATCTACTATACCTACATGTGGTCGAAGACGATCTCGACCGACCTGTTCACCCGCTTCGAGCGGGAAGGGCTGCGCAACCCGGCGACGGCGCGGCGCTACCGGGAAATGGTGCTGGCGCCGGGATCCTCGAAGCCCGCCGCCACTTTGGTCGCCGACTTCCTCGGCCGGCCGCTCAGCCTCGACGCCTATCGGGCGCGGCTGGCGAGGGGCGAGTAAGTGCAGGTCAAGATCGCCTTCGTCCTGCTCCTGATCGCGCTGACCATCCTGCCGGCGGCGGTGGTGGCCCGATCCCGGTACCGGCGCGCTCTGAGCGAGCGGGATCGGGGGCAGGGGAGCGGCGAGGGGCGCTAGCAGTGGCGCGGCGAGGTTGGCCTTCCCCGGCCGAACGTCTATCCCCCTCCCGATGGACGCCACCGGCCTTCGCATCGCCTTGTTCAGCGGCAACTACAATTACATCCGCGACGGGGCCAACCAGGCGCTGAACCGGCTCGTCGAATATCTGCTTCGGCAGGGGGCGGCGGTTCGGATCTACTCGCCGACGGTGGCGCAGCCCGCTTTCCCGCCCAACGGCGAGGTGGTCCACATACCCAGCCTGTCCATCCCCCGGCGCAAGGAATATAAATTCCCGATCATGCTTCCGCCGCGGGCGAAGCGCGACATCGAGGCGTTCGCGCCGAACATCTTCCACGTCGCCAGCCCCGACGTGCTCGGCCACCGCGCCGTGACCCTCGCGCGCCGGATGGGCATTCCCGCCGTCGCCTCGGTCCACACCCGGTTCGAGACCTATTTCCGCTATTACGGGCTCGCCTTCCTGGAGCCGGGAATGGAAGCCATATTGCGCCGCTTCTACCGGCGCTGCGACGCCATCTTCGCGCCGTCGGATTCGATGGCCCAGCTCCTTCGCGACCAGCGGATGAGCTACAATGTCGGCATCTGGACGCGAGGCATCGACCGCGAGATCTTCAACCCCGGCCGCCGCGATCCGGCCTGGCGGCGCTCGCTCGGCCTGGACGACGACGAGCCCGTGATCGGCTTCGTCGGCCGGCTGGTGATGGAGAAGGGCCTCGACGTCTTCGCCGAGACGATCGACTGCCTGGAGCGCCGCCAGGTCCGACACAAGGTGCTGGTGATCGGCGAGGGGCCGGCCAGGGACTGGTTCGAGCGGCGCCTTCCCGACGCGGTGTTCGCCGGCTTCCAGCAGGGCCCGGACCTGGGGCGCGCCGTCGCTTCGATGGACATGCTCTTCAACCCCTCCGTGACCGAGACGTTCGGCAATGTGACCCTGGAGGCGATGGCGGCCGCATTGCCGGTCGTCGCGGCAATCGCCACCGGCAGCGAGAGCCTGGTCGCGGACGGGGTCACCGGCCGCCTCGTCCGCGCCGGAGCGATCGAAGGCTTCGCCGCGGCGCTCGAAGACTATTGCCGCGATCCCGAGCTTCGCCGGCAAGCGGGCCGGGCCGGCTGCGAGGCCAGCCGCCGCTACGGCTGGGACGAGGTCAACCAGGCGCTGGTCGACGGCTATATAAGGATCATCCGCCACCGCAGCGGCGGCGGCTCCCCGCCGCTGCTGCAAAGCCCGGTGCCGTGACCTAAATTCCTACCCTGCATTTGCAGGGGAGGGGGACCGTCCGAAGGACGGTGGTGGGGCCTTCCTGACTCTGAAGAGCCCCTCCACCATGCTTCGCATAGTCCCCCTCCCCCGGAAATCCGGGGGAGGAATTATGAGCCGGAACGGCCTTCGCTGGCGCCGGTTATGGCCTTTCGCAGGAGGCTCAGATGGCGGATTTCGCGGCCCGGCGCGAGCAGATGGTCCGGCAGATCGCCGGCCGCGGGATCGAGGGGGCTTTGCTCCTCGACGCCTTGCGGTCGGTGCCACGCGAGCAGTTCGTCCCCAAAGGCCTGCGCGAATTCGCCTATGACGATTCGCCGCTGCCGATCGAAGCCGGCCAGACCGTCTCGCAGCCCTATATCGTCGCCCTGATGATCGCGGCGGCCGGGATCGCGCCCGGCGACCGGGTGCTCGAGATCGGCGCGGGTTCGGGCTATGCGGCGGCGGTGATGAGCCGGCTCGGCGCGCAGGTGATCGCGGTCGAGCGCCACCCGGAGCTCGTTCGCCTCGCACGGGAGCGGATGGAGCGGCTCGGCTTGCGCAATGTTCGCATCGTCGAGGGCGACGGCACCGGCGGCCTTCCCGACGAGGCGCCGTTCGAAGCGATAGTGTGCGCCGCCAGCGGAAGCCATGTGCCGGACGTCCTTCGCAGCCAGCTTGCGATCGGCGGGATCCTGGTGATGCCGTTGGGCGAGCCCGACGCCGTCCAGGCGCTGGTCAAGGTAACCCGGCGCGGCGAGGACGAATTCGAGCAGGAGGATCTGGGGCCGGTGCGCTTCGTGCCCCTGATCGGGGCCCATGGCTGGGCCGATCGCGAAGGAGAGAGAAGATGGCCGTCCCCGAGCTGATCGCGAGCGCGGCCGAGGCGCTGCCGGAGATCGACGACCCCGCTTTCGCCGAGGCCTTCGACCGCTTCGCCGGCGCCCGCATCGTCCTGCTCGGCGAGGCCAGCCACGGAACGTCGGAATTCTACCGCGCCCGGGCCGCGATCACCCGCCGGCTGGTCGAGCGCCACGGCTTCAACATCGTCGCGGTCGAGGCCGACTGGCCCGACGCCGCAAGCATCGACCGCTACGTCCGCCACCGGCCGAGGCGGGAAGGGGAGGAGGCCCCGTTCGAACGCTTCCCGACCTGGATGTGGCGTAACACCGACGTCGATGCCTTCGTCGGCTGGCTCAGGAACCATAATCGCGGCCTCGCCCACGAGGAGATGGCCGGTTTCTACGGCCTCGACCTCTACAATCTGGGGGCGTCGATCCGGGCGGTGATCGACTTTCTCGAAGGCGCCGATCCGCAAGCGGCGAGGCTCGCTCGCGAGCGCTACGGCTGCCTCCAGCCGTGGAGCGCCGACCCCACCGCCTACGGCCGGATGGCGGTCACCCAAGGCTTCGCCTTCTGCGAGACCGGCGCCGTCCAGATGCTGACGGACTTGATGAAGCGGCGAATGAACTGCCTCTCGCCCGAATGCGACGAGTGGCTCGACGCCGCCGCCAACGCCCGCCTGATCCGAAACGCCGAGCAATATTATCGGGTGATGTATTACGGCTCGGCCGAGAGCTGGAATCTTCGCGACACCCACATGTTCGAGACCTTGTGCCAGCTGCTCGAGGCGAAGGGGCCGGAATCGAAGGCGGTGGTCTGGGCCCATAACAGCCATATCGGCAACGCCGCCCATACCGAGATGGGCCAGGTCCGCGACGAGCTCAACATCGGCCAGCTGGTCAAGGAAAGGTTCGGTCACAAGGCGCGGCTGGTCGGCTTCGGCACGCATACGGGCACCGTCGCCGCCGCGACCGACTGGGACGAGCCGCTGGAAGTGAAGGCGGTGCGCCCCTCGCTTCCGGAAAGCTATGAGCGCCTCTGCCACGACAGCGGGCTTCCCCGATTCCTCCTCGACCTTCGCGAAGGCGTTCCGGACAACGAGATCGTCGAGGCTCTGCTGGAGCCGCGGCTTGAGCGCTTCATCGGGGTCATCTACCGGCCGGAGACGGAGCGCTGGAGCCATTATTCGGAAGCGGTGCTGCCCAACCAGTTCGACGCCTGGGTCTGGTTCGACGAGACCCGTGCGGTGACCCCGCTTGGCGAGGAGCCGAGAGGCGGCGAGGACGAGACCTACCCGTTCGGGCTTTAGCCGTCATCCCGGCGAAAGCCGGGATCTCTTGGAGACCCGCCGAGACTTCTTGTCCCAAGTTCCCGGCTTTCGCCGGGATGACGGATTATTCTCCTTCCAATCCGCCTTTCCGCCCCCCAAGTGCCTGCCGATGAACCCCGATCTCGCCATCGTCTACGAGCACCCTTCATGGTTCGAGCCGCTGTTCGCCGCGCTCGAGCGGCGCGGCGTTCGCTATCAGGCGATCAGGCTGTCGGATCACGCGTTCGATCCCGCGTCCTGCGAAATCCCTGCCCCGGTCGTCCTCAGCCGGGTCGCCATGTCGAGCTTCCTTCGGGAAACCGAGCACGGCATCTTCTACGCCGAATCCCTTCTCGCCCACTGGGCCGCCAACGGCGCCCGAGTCCTGAACGGTGCCGAGGTGATCGCGATCGACAGCTCAAAGGCCCGGCAGCTCTCGCTCATCTCGCGCCTCGGCTACAAGGTGCCCGAAACCCGGGTGGTCCACCGCCGCGAAGACCTGCTTGCGGCGGCCCGGACGATGGCCTGGCCGATCCTGGTCAAGGCCAATATCGGCGGCTCCGGCGCCGGTATCGTCCGCTACCCCGACGAAGCGGCGCTGGCGGCCTCGCTGGCCGAGGGCAGCGTTCCCACGAGCGTCGACAGCGTCGTCCTGGTTCAGGATTACGTCCCGGCGCGGGGCGGCTCGATCGTCCGGGTCGAAACGCTCGGCGGCAAGTTCCTCTATGCGATCGAGGTGGAAACGGGCGGCGACAGCTTCGATCTGTGCCCGGCGGACGCCTGCCTGGCCCAGCCGGGGCGGAATGCGGTTCGGATGACGGCGGTGACCCCGCCGTCCGAGCTGATCGAGGCGGCGGAACGGATCGCGACGGCGGCCGGGCTCGACGTCGGCGGGGTCGAATATCTGATCGACGACCGCGACGGCTCGACCCGCTTCTACGACATCAACGCGCTTTCGAACTTCGTCGCCAGGCCCCTGGACGTGCTCGGCTGGGACCCGCACGATCGGCTCGTCGATTATCTCGAGGCGGCGATCGGGGAGAGCAGATGATGCGGTTCGGTTACTGGATGCCGGTCTTTGGCGGCTGGCTTCGCAATATCGAGGACGAGTGCATGGAGGCGAGCTGGGACTATGTCCGTCGACTCACCCTGAGGAGCGAGGAGACGGGCTGGGACCTCAGCCTGATCGCCGAACTGAACCTCAACGACATCAAGGGTGTCGAAGAGCCGGCGCTCGACGCCTGGTCGACGGCGGCCGCGCTGGCGGCGGTGACGGAGCGGATCGAGCTGATGGTCGCGGTCAGGCCGAATTTCCACCAGCCGGCCTTGTTCGCCAAGCAGGCGGCCAATATCGACAATATCAGCGGCGGCCGGCTCTCGCTCAACGTCGTTTCCTCCTGGTGGGCGGACGAGGCGACCCAATACGGCCTGCAGTTCGACCAGCATGACGACCGCTACGGGCGCACCCGCGAGTGGCTCGACGTGGTCAACGGCCTGTGGACCGAAAAGCGCTTCACCTACGAAGGCGAACGCTACCGGCTGAAGGACGCGATCTGCGAGCCCAAGCCGGTGCGCCGGCCGCGGCCGACCATCTATGCCGGCGGCGAGAGCGAGGCGGCCAAGGCGATGATCGCGGCGCAGTGCGACGCCTATGTCATGCACGGCGATCCGGTGGACGCGGTGGCGCCCAAGATCGCCGACATGGCGGAGCGGCGGGAGCAAGCGGGGGCGCCGCCGATGCAATATGGGATGGCGGCGTTTGCGATCGTCCGCGACAGCGAGGCCGAGGCGAAGCGGGAGCTCGAGCGAGTCACCGCGCTCCCGCCCAAGCCGCCCAAGGGCTTCGATAATTTCGACCAGTGGCTGTCCGGAACCCAGCTCGAGCGCGAGCTGAAGCTCCAGGAATATTCGGTGTCAAACCGCGGCCTCAGGCCCAATTTCGTCGGAACGCCCGAACAATTGCGCGAGCGGATCGAGGAATATGAAGCGGCCGGCCTCCACCTCCTGCTCCTTCAGATGAGCCCGCAGGCTGAGGAGATGGACCGCTTCGCCGAGCAGGTGATCGCGCCTATGAAGGGGGCGTAAGGAGAGAGCGGATGGACCGGGAAGTCAGGAACAACGAAGTGGCGCATCAATATGAGCTGGAGGTGGAAGGCCAGCTCGCGCTCGCCGCCTACCGGCTTCGCGACGGGCGGATCACCTTCACCCACACCGAGGTGCCCGCCGCCCTCGAAGGGCACGGGATCGGCAAGAGACTGGTCAAGGCGGCGCTGGAGGATGCCCGGGCCCAGGGGCTCAAGGTCATACCCGCCTGTCCATTCGTGAAGCATTATATGGACACGCATCCGGAGACGGAGGATTTGCTGGCCTGAAATTCCTAATTCCTCCCCGCGATTTCGCGGGGAGGGGGACCGGGCGAAGCCCGTTGGGGGGTTCTTCGGACTCCGTAAGGCCCCTCCACCATCCTTCGGGTGGTCCCCCTCCCCTGCAAAAGCAGGGGAGGAATTTCAAAAGCTCGAACGCACCCCCATCACCAGGCTCTTCGTCTCCGGATCGTCGCCCTCCTCGCGGGTCAGGCGGGCGGTGCGGCCGAGGTCGCGCGACCAGCTGAGGCCGACATAGGGTGCGAACGCCTCCTTGATCTCGTAGCGGAGGCGAAGGCCCGCTTCGGCATAGCCGAAGCCTCTGCCCAGGCCGAGCTCGGCCACGTCCTCGCCATAATAATCCAGCTCCGCGCTGGGCTGGACGACGAGCGGCGAGTCCTTCCCTAATTTCTGGTTGTAATAGCCCGCCACCCGGGCGCTGAGCTCACCTTTGGTCGAGGCATAGCCCCAGCTCCCCAGCCACAGCGTGCCATCGTCATATTGGGCGCCGACCGCGCCGTAGGTGCGGGTGGGGCGGGGGCGGGCGTCGACGCGAAGCCCGGCATTGAGGTCCACCGGTCCGTCGCCGAGATGGTAGCTGTAGAGCGCGTCGAGCTCGACATATTCGGGCCGCCCGACGGCCGGGCCGTCGCCGCTGGTGCCCAGCCAGAAGCGGTGGCGGCTTCCGCCGACGAGGGCGGAAAAGTCCCAGGCATAGCCGTCCCGGCCGCTCTGCGCGGTATATTCGAAGCGGTCGAGCAGGGCCCATTGAAGCCATTTGGGTTTGCGCCCGGGGTCTGTCGCGTCGACGGCGGCATCGGGGGTGTCGACGGCTTGGTAGGCGAGCTGCGCGGGTTCGGCGAGCGTGTCGTCCGTGACTGGTCGGTAGTCGAGGCGCTGGGCCGCCGCCGGCGCGGCCGTTGCGAGCAGCAGCAGGGGAAGCGGGCGGCGCATGGCCGCCGACATAAAGCGGCCAGGTTAAAGCCGGCTTAGTGGACCCGGGCGGCCTTAAAGCGAGTAGCCGCCGTCGCTGACCAGGCAGGCGCCGGTCATGAAAGCCGAATCGTCCGAAAGGAGGAAGGCGATCTGGGCGGCGATCTCCTCCGGCTTGCCGAAGCGGGCGAGCGGAGTGCCCGAGGCCATCGCCTTGAACGCGGCTTCCTTGCCCTGGCGCTCGACCAGGGAGTTGAACGACGGCACGCCTTCCCAGATCGGAGTCTCGACCCCGCCCGGAGCGATCGAATTGACTCTGATGCCGAGCGCAGCACCCTCTTTGGCGGCGATCCGGGCCAGGTGGATGACGGCCGCCTTCGACGCCCCGTAGGCCGCGATTCCGGGCTCCGCTTTCACTCCTGCCGCGGAAGCGGTGAGCACGATCGACCCGCCGGTGTCGCGCATCGCCTTCATCGCCGCCTGCAGAGTGAGGAAGGCGCCGTCGAGATTGATCGACATCACCTGCCGCCAATCGGCGAAGCTGGTCTCCGCGATCGGCCCGCCGGCGCCGATCCCGGCATTGACCACGGCGTGGGTGAGCCCCGTCAGATCCTCGCGCTCCCACAGGCTCTCGTCGGCGACGTCGCCGATCCGGATCTGGCGCTCGCACGGCAAAGTGAAGGCGAAATCGCGCAATTTGTCCTCGTCCCGGTCCATCAGGATGAGCTTGCGCGCGCCGGCCTCGGCGAGCCGGGTGGCGGTGGCGGCGCCGATCCCGGAGGCGGCGCCGGTGATGAGCACGATGGCTTGGGTGAAGTCGGGCATTGGGGGGAGTGTAGCGACTGTTCCCATCCCGGCAAGGGAGGGGTGGAGTCAGGCCACCTCGCCGATGCCGAGCTCGCCGAGCTTGCGGTACAAGGTCGACCGCCCGATCCCGAGCCGCCGCGCCACCTCGGTCATGCGTCCGCGATAATGGCCGATGGCGAGGCGGATGACGTCGGCCTCGATCGCGTCGAGCGGGCGGAGGTTGCCGTCGGGATCGTAGAGGGTGATTCCGGGGCCGTTGGACAAGGCCGCCTGCTGCGAGGCGCCGTTCAGCGCCGGGCGGTGATAGTCGCTGGCGCGGCGCGAGAGGGTCGATTCCTGGGCGATCTGCGGGAAGTCGGTGGCAGTGAGGGCATTGCCGTCGCACAGCACCGCCGCCCGGAACAGGGCGTTCTGGAGCTGGCGGACGTTGCCCGGCCAGCCATAGCGCATCAGCACCTCCAGCCCGTCGTCGGTAATCGAGAGATGCCGCATCCCCGGCTGCTCGGCGATCCGGGCGAGGAGGTGGCGGGCGAGCGGCGGAATGTCGCTGGCGCGGTCCCGCAAGGGCGGGATCGGAACGTGGACGACGTTGAGCCGGTAATAGAGATCCTCGCGAAAGCGACCGCGAGCGACTTCCTCGGCGAGGCGCCGGTTGGTCGCGGCGATGATCCTGACGTCGACCATGTGGATGGCCCTGCCGCCGATGCGCTGGATTTCGCCCGTCTCCAACGCCCGAAGCAGCTTGACCTGGGTCTCGAGCGGAAGCTCGCCGATCTCGTCGAGAAACAGGGTCGATCCGTCGGCGTCCTCGAAGCGGCCGACATGGCGGTCGAAGGCGCCGGTGAAGGCGCCCTTCTCGTGCCCGAACAAAACCGATTCGACGAGGTTCTCGGGGATCGCCCCGCAATTGACCGTCACCATCGGCTTGCGGCCGCGCGGGCTCGCGGTGTGGATGGCCTGGGCGATCACCTCCTTGCCCGATCCGCTCTCGCCCTCGATGAGGACGGAGACCCGGGCCCGGGCCGCCTTGGCGGCGACCGCCAGAGCGGAGCGGAAAGGCGGCGCGGACCCGACGATCTCCTCGAAGGCGAGGGGGCGGTTGGAGATTTTCTCGGAAAGCGGCCGGAGCTCGCCGCCGCCGCGCTGGCGCCGGTCGGTGGCGGCGTTGAGCGCGGCGAGCAGGCTGTCCGGAGCGATCGGCTTGACCAGGAAATCATGGGCTCCCGCCCGCATCGCCTCGACGGCGACCGCGACCGAGGTCTGGGCGGTCATGACGAGCAAAGGCAGGTCGGGGCGAAGCGCGCGGATCTGCTGGATGACTCCGGTGCCGTCGGGCCCGGGCAGCCAATGGTCGAGCAGGATGGCGTCGACTGGCGGGCCTTCGACGTCCATGAGCATCCTGGCGGCCGTCTCGACGTCGGGCGCGCCCCGAACCCACCAGCCGGCGCGGGCGCCTATGGCGGTGACGAGCCGGCGCTGGGCGGGCTCGTCGTCGATCAGCAGCAGGCAACGAGTCGGGTCCGGCCGCATCTTCACTCCCCACGGGCTTCGTCGGTCCGGTTTAGGCCAAGTGGGTAAAGGTCGGCTTAATCACCATTAGCGCCCTCATTCAGGGGATGGGGGAAGCCGCTCCGTACGAAGCGGAGCGGCCCCACCGATCAACGCATCCGGAGCGTAGTCGCGGCGCGGACGATCCTGCGCAGCCACGCGAGGAGCGTCATGATTCCTTCGACGGCCTCAATCCAGTCGAATACAGACACGGTCACCACCTCCTTCCCATGGCGCCATTCAGGCGATTCGGGCGTGGCCGGCATCTGCGTGCGCTCACAAGGCGGAGATGCGTTTTATCGCAACTAAAGCTCAGCGTCGGCGCGCACGGGCGGATTTCGCCCGGAAGATCAGCTCGCAGCGCGGGTGGAATCGGCGCGCCGCCGGCACGGCGACGGCGCGCAGCCTCAGGCTCCCCTCATCTCGATCGACGGCGAACAGGCAGGCTTCGTCGGCCCCGTCCTTGATCGGCCTGGTCGCCACAAGCAGCCATTCACCACGCGGCTGGTTCACATAAGCGAGCCGGATCTCAGGCGCGACGGTGTCGGGGCACAGCCCAAGGCCGCGTTCCCGCGCGGCATCCAATATGGCCCGATAGGTTCCTCCCTCGTGAAGACCGAGCCAGGCAAGGGTGCACCGAACGAGGTCTACGGGGCCGGTTACCGTCGCGCGGCAGCGGTCTAGGAGCTCTTGGGCGCATTCGCCGACTTGACAATCGGCGAATGCAAGCAGCTGACTCCATTGCCGTTCCCGCCGCTGTTCGCTGGGGACAAGGGTGCCTCGCGCCGGCTCGGCCAAGGTCTCGGATCCGGAAGGCTCGTTCCACAGCAGCCGCGGGCACGGCGCCCGGCCTTCCAAACTATTGTCCATGTGACCCTAGCGCCGCTGCAGGTAAACTATGTGCGTTTGCCGGTCGAACGGTCTGCCGTGCATCTCGTTCGAGCCTTGCTTGGTCAGGCGCGACAGGTCGTCGAACTCCGGGAACAGGGCAACGACCTCCTCCGGGCGGTACAGCCGCGACAATATGCCATTGCCGGGGTCTCGGATGACCTGCCCGGGACCGCCCTCGGCATCGATAGGGAACTGGGAATAATAGCCGTCTTCGCGTCCTGCGAAGCTGATCATCAATATTCCGCCCTCGGCAATCGACAGGGCCGCGTTGCGGACATAGGCCTCGATGTCCCAGGCACTTATCTGATGCTTGAAGCAGAAAGTGTCGATCCCAACCCGCTGCGAGCGAGTCCCTACCGGCCAGGGCTCGCGAACATCTTGATGAAAGGCTCGAATCGGCAGACCGCCCTCGGCAGCGCAAGCAGCCAGCGCCTCGGTCTGCGCCTCGACATAATCCATTGCGGTAACCCGGAAGCCGGAAGTGGCGAGGTAGATCGAGTTTCGCCCGGAGCCGCAGCCCACGTCCACGGCTTCGCCCCCCGTTATGCCGCGACCGCGGGCAAAGCCGATGAAATCGACCACCGAGCCCGACGGGGCGCCGCGCACCGACGAGGGTATGCCGCCCCGGCGATACTCCTCTTCCCATGCTCTCGCGGCGTTGGTTGTTGCGACCGGCCTGGCTTCCTCAACCATCTCTTTCCCCCTTCAGCAGGTGTCGTAGCAGTGCCTCGGTTTCCGGCGCGTCGGCTGCCAGGGACAATGCCGGTTCCGAGATGACGCTGAGCCCTCTCAGGAGCGCCGGGTGACGCAGCATGCTGGGCGCCGAATGTTCAATCAGCACCTTCATCCGCATTGCGGCGAAGCTCCTGATCCGGGGGTCCGGTGCGATAAAGCCGACCATGTAGCGGAGCGCGGTCTGGCTGATGGCCCCCGGGTGCGGCATCCAGCCGTCCCGGTCCACCAGGACATCCCCGTAGTGGCTGGTGTCGAAAGCGAGCACGGCTTGCTGAAAGTCCTCCCTTCGCATCGCGTCGAACAGATTGTGCCAGTCGCTGTCCGCGGCGCCTTCGCGAAGGGCCCTTCCAATCAGGTACATTCGCCGATCGTGGATGTCGCCCGAGCAAAGCAGCGAGGCGGGCTGTTCCGGGTCGCGGTCCACACGGCCAAAGCGCGCATTCATGTGATGACCATGCTGGCGCGAAAGCTTTTCCAGAAAGCGGCGGCCGTCCTGGCATTCGATCACGTCGTTGACGAGCCGCTGCACCTCCTCGCCAAAGGCGGTGCCGCCGGCGACTACGTCGTCGGACAGGTTCATGAGCGCGGCCATGTAATAGTTCGTCGGATAGCGTACATGTCGCGCGACGTTGTCTTGCCGGAAGACCATATGCTCCTGCTCCGGCTTGAGCGCCTCGACTACGCTGGTCAGCGCAAAATGCGCCGCCATTAGGTGTTGGAGATAGGTTTCCTCCGCGCAACCATAGAATTGCTCGTCCACCATGGCGAGACGGTCGATGAGCTCCAGCAGGTAGCCGGCGAGACGATCGGTGACCGGACGATAGGGTCGGAGCGCCTTGGCACGAGCAAGCGCTACGAGACGTTTGCGCCACTCCTGAATCGTGTGCAGCCACAATAAATTCGAGACCTCGCTGTCCGGGAGACCAAGCTCGGCCGTGATCGGCCTGAAGAACTCCACGGGCACCGGCTCTTTCGAGCTTAGCATCTTGCTGACTCGTGGGCCGTCCACTCCAAGCGCCCCAGCTAGCCGGGTCTGGCCGACACCCGTCTCCTTCAAAAGTTCACGTAACCGCGCTCCTGGAGTTTCAAATTTGTGAGCCATTCGCCTTCCAGCCGGAGGATCTCTGAATTCTATAAGTCACGCAAGGTCACTTCAGTTGCGTAATCTCGCAACTCCACGCCTTGATACCTACATGTAGAGTGGCGGGCTTCGGGCAATAGGTGTCGCTATGATTCGTCCATACAGATCGCGAATGGAAAGCTGGGCTGAGCCTCTGCACCAAGGTGACGGAAGGGCGAGCAGTGAAGCGGAACAGGCCGGCCTCCCGTTCAGCCTCGCATTGTTCCCCGTGGCCACGCACCCGCTGGTCACCCGCCTTGGGCCGTCGGTCACCTACCGGCTGCTCGCCCAACGGCTCTACGCTTATATGGATTGGACCATCGTCCTCGAGACGGATGCGATCCTGCCCGTCGTCAAGGCGATCGTGGAAGACGGCTACGACCTCGGGGGTGGCCTCGAGCTGCAGCGCGACGCTCTCAAGATCGTCTATGACGAGGGGAAGCACGCCTGGGAGGCGATGAGCACCAAGCACGAAGTCATCGCCATGACTGGGATCTTCGCCGAGCCGTCGGCCACCCCCGGTTATTTGCACTGCCTGCGGCGGGCGCGGGAAGAAGCACAGCCCGGCGACCAGACGATGATCGACCTTCTCTTCGCCATCGTCAGCGAAACCCTGATCACCAAGATGCTGACCCAGCTCCCACGCGACGAGACGGTTCTACCACTTGTCCGTTCGACCGTCCTGGACCACGCCCGGGACGAGGCACGGCACCATCTCGTTTTCGCGCAGATCATACAGATCGCGTGGGCCAGATGGGCCCCGGACCAGCGCGCCCGCTACGCGCCCCTCCTGGCGGAGTTCGTCGCCGCTTTCCTGCAGCCGGATTTGGGATCGATCCGCCGCTGGCTCGTCGCAAGCAGCCTCCCCGAGGTCGAGGCGCGCGCGGTAATCGAGGACGTCTACAGCCCCAGCGCCGTGCACCAAGATATGAGGGACGCCAGCCTTTCCGGCCTCTACGCGTTGCGGCAGGCCGGGCTGTACGACTGCCAGGCCTTCGTGGATGCCCTAGGTATCCGCGGTCTCGTCTGACGGCTTCTGTAAGCGGGCACATCAAAGCGGTCGCGTGCCGGCGATCAGGCAAAGCTCTTTTCGGTCTTGGACCCGTCGCCGATCCGGCGCTAGAAGGGCCGCCGGCTATAAACAGGGAAGCGAAAAAAATGGCGGCGGAAGGCGAGATCGAGAAGGAAGTCATCGTCCACGAAAAGGGCTATGAAGGCTTCCTGTTCATGATGAAGTGGGGGGCGATCATTGCGCTGGTCGCCGGCTTCATCGTCATCCTGCTCATCCGCAATTAGTCCGGCGGTGAAGCTCGCGATCCTCAAGGAGACGGCCGAGGGCGAGCGCAGGGTCGCGGCGAGCCTGGAGACGGTGAAGAAGTTCATCGCGCTGGGCGCCGAGGTCGCGGTCGAGGCCGGGGCCGGCCTGACCGCCTCCATCGCCGATTCCGATTATGAAGGCGCTGGTGCGAAGGTCGGGCCGCGCGAGGCCGCTCTCGCCGGCGCCGACGCAATCCTCGCCGTCCAGGGGCCCGATCCGGCGGCGCTCCAGGGCGTGAAACCGGGCGCCCTGGTGGTCGCCATCCTCGACCCCTTCCGCCAGCGCGAGCGCGTCGACGCTTATGCCGCCGCCGGGCTGGAGGCGCTGGCGATGGAGCTGATGCCGCGCATCACCCGGGCGCAGTCGATGGACGTGCTCTCCAGCCAGGCCAATCTTTCCGGCTACAAGGCGGTGTTAGACGCCGCCGCCGAATATGGCCGGGCCTTCCCGATGATGATGACGGCCGCGGGCACGATCCCCGCCGCCCGCATCTTCGTGATGGGAGTGGGGGTCGCCGGCCTCCAGGCGATCGCCACCGCCCGCCGGCTCGGCGCCATCGTTTCCGCCACCGACGTCCGTGCGGCCACCCGCGAGCAGATCGAGAGCCTCGGCGCCAAGGCCGTCTTCGTCGAGAAGGTGGCGGGGATCGAGGGCGAGGGCGCCGGCGGCTACGCGACCGAGATGTCGGACGAATATAAGGCGGCCCAGGCCGAGCTCGTCTCCGGCCATATTGCCAAGCAGGACATCGTCATCACCACCGCGCTCATCCCCGGACGCGCGGCGCCCCGGCTGATCTCGGACGCCCAGCTCGCCTCGATGCGGCCGGGAAGCGTCGTCGTCGACCTCGCCGTCGAGCAGGGCGGCAATGTCGAGGGCTCGGCGCCGGGCGAGGTCGCGGTTCGCCACGGCGTGCGTATCGTCGGCCACCGCAACGTGCCGAGCCGGCTCGCCGCGGACGCTTCGGCGCTCTACGCCCGCAACCTCTACAATTTCCTGTTTGCTTTCTGGGACAAGGACGCCGGCCGGCCCGTCCTTCCCGACGAGGACGAGATCGTAAAGGGGGTGCGGCTGACCCAAAGCGGGAAAGTGGTCCACGAGCGGCTGCTGGGCTGACGTCGGCGCCATCGGAGCCAATCCGCGGCCGCCGTGCCGATCGATTTTTTCAACGCAAAGACTCAAAGACGCAAAGACGCAAAGAGCGCGGAGCGCTTCACCACCTCCGGTGCCGGCGGGAGACGCGAATTTATCGGGATGATCCAACATTTGTCCGCTTCGCGGAATCTTTGCGTCTTTGCGTCTTGCGTCTTTGCGTTAAAAAATGAGTTAGCGCAGCAGCCGCGAATAGCCTCCGGAAGCGCCTGGTAACGGCATGGCAAAAAAGCCGCTCTCCACGCCACGCTTACCGTTGACAGCGCCTCTCTCGAACCCTATCTCGCGCTCATCCCGATAACCGGTCGTCCGGCGGCGCCTTCGTGCGCTCGTCGGCTGTCGCTGTTTTGACGGACCATCGATGCGTCGAGATGGGGCGTTTCCGCCCTGTGGAGCAGGAGAAGGACATTCATGGCTCGTATTGCTGGGGTTAACATCCCGACCAACAAGCGCGTGGTCATCGCGCTCACCTATATCCACGGCATCGGCCGCACCAAGGCGGTCCAGATCGCCGAGAAGCTGGGCATCGCCCCCGAGCGCCGGGTCCAGGACCTTTCCGACCAGGAAGTGCTCCAGATCCGCGAGACGATCGACGCCGACCACCAGGTCGAGGGCGACCTTCGCCGCGAAGTCGCGATGAACATCAAGCGCCTGATGGACCTCGCCTCCTACCGAGGGCTTCGCCATCGCAAGGGCCTTCCCGTCCGCGGCCAGCGGACCCACACCAACGCCCGCACCCGCAAGGGCAAGGCCAAGCCGATCGCCGGCAAGAAAAAGTAAGGAACGGCAATCATGGCCCAGGCACCGCAGCGCATTCGCAGGCGCGAACGCAAGAACATCACCGCCGGCGTGGCGCACGTCAACGCCAGCTTCAACAACACGATGATCACCATCACCGACGCCCAGGGCAACGCCATCGCCTGGTCGAGCGCGGGGATGATGGGCTTCAAGGGCTCGCGCAAGTCGACGCCCTACGCCGCCCAGGTCGCCGCCGAGGACGCCGGCAAGAAGGCCGCCGAGCACGGCGTGCGCACCCTCGAGGTCGAAGTGAAGGGCCCCGGCTCGGGCCGCGAGAGCGCGCTCCGCGCCCTCCAGGCGGTCGGCTTCCAGATCACCTCGATCCGCGACGTCACCCCGATCCCGCACAACGGCGTCCGCCCGTCCAAGCGCCGCCGGGTCTGAGTGCTTCGGCCGAAGTGGTAGTTGACCTGCGGTCGACTACGTCTCGGCCGAGGGACTAGAAATTCAAAGAGGAAGGCAAGCCGCCTTCCGCAAGCCAGAGGTAGATAATGGCCGTCAACGCTAAGAACTGGCAGGAAATGAAGAAGCCCAACGCCCTCGAGAAGAAGGTGGGCGGAGGCGACAGCCGCCGCCGCGCGACCTTCGTCGCCGAGCCGCTCGAGCGCGGCTTCGGCCTGACGCTGGGCAACTCGCTTCGCCGGGTGCTGCTGTCGTCGCTCCAGGGCGCCGCCGTCACCTCGATCCGGATCGAGGGCGTGCTTCACGAGTTCAGCAGCCTCGCCGGCGTCCGCGAGGACATGACCGATCTCGTCCTCAACGTGAAGCAGGTCGCGCTGCGCATGGAAGGCGACCAGCCGCGCCGCCTCGCGCTCAGCGCGACCGGCCCGGGCGAAGTCACCGCCGGTCAGATCGCCACCACCGGCGACATCGAGGTGATGAACCCCGACCTGATCCTGTGCCATCTCGACGACGGCGCGACCTTGAACATGGAGCTGACCGCGGAAGCCGGCAAAGGCTATCAGCCCGCCGCCGCCAACCGCCCGGCCGACGCCCCGATCGGGATCATCCCGGTCGATGCTTTGTACAGCCCCGTCCGCCAGGTCAGCTACAAGGTCGAGAATACCCGCGTCGGCCAGGAGCTCGACTACGACAAGCTCACCCTGACCGTGGAGACGGACGGCACGATCACGCCCGACGACGCCGTCGCCTATGCCGCCCGGATCCTCCAGGACCAGCTGCAGCTCTTCGTCCACTTCGACGACAGCCTCGCCGCGCACGTCCCCAGCCACGGCCACGGAATGCCGACCCAGGCCGAGACCGAAGCCGACGCCAACCAGCTCAACCGCTACCTCCTCAAGAAGGTGGACGAGCTGGAGCTGTCGGTTCGCAGCGCGAACTGCCTCAAGAACGACAACATCATCTACATCGGCGATCTGGTGCAGAAGACCGAGGCGGAGATGCTGAGGACGCCGAACTTCGGCCGCAAGTCGCTGAACGAGATCAAGGAAGTGCTTTCGTCGATGGGGCTGCGGCTCGGGATGGATATCCCGGGCTGGCCGCCGGAGAATATCGAAGAGATGGCGAAGAAGCTCGAGCAGGAGCTTCTCGGCTAGACCCCCAGAAGGCCGCCGCGAGGCGGCCTTCTTTTTTGGCCATTTCGTTTCGGGAGGCCAGCCTGCTGGCCGTCGGAGAGTGATCGGATCAGCCGGCAGCGTGGTACGCTGATGGCCCGATCACTGAAAGGCTCTCAGCGCGCTGAGGGCCTGATCCCTGACAAAAGAGAGATGGCCAAGAAGCTGGAGCAGGAATTGCTCGGCTAAAGCCGCTCGTCTCCAAGTGATACTTGGAGTCGGGTTAGAGACAGGAAGGGCCGTCCCGGGAGGGGCGGCCCTTTTTACATCTTCAAGGTCTTAGAAGTTGCGACTCCGTGACGTCCATCACGCTCGTCTCATCCCATTTTATGAAAAGACATAGCTGTCCCGCTTTCCGCCTCAGCTGACGGAACGTTGCCGCTGGTGGCTTTCAGATGCGACTAATTTGAAGGAGTAGAACCATGAAAATCGCGTTGATAGGTTTAACTGGATTGGCAGCCATTGCGCTCACTTTGCCGACAGCCACTGCCGCGAGGCCCAAGCCTAAGCCGAAGGCCGGTTGCTCGATCATACTCTATCATGATGCGAACTTCGCCGGCCCGGACAGGCGACTGGTAGCCACTTTCCCCGACTTGAAGGGAGTCGGCGAGGTTTACAAGCAGGTGAGCAGTTTCGTCGTCGAGAAGGGAACATGGACCCTCTTCGCAGATGAAGGTTTCAAGAACTCAGTTGGGACATTCCCGAAGGGATCACGCGTGGCACAGGCTCCCAGCAATAACGAGATCGACAGCGGCATGTGCAAACCAAGCTGAGTAACACTTCGGGCCGCAGAGACAGCGGGACTCCAAGGAAGATGTCCCCTGGTGCCAGGTATTGCTCGGCTGATACTTCCACCTGCCAGAATGATCCACGAAGGGCCGTTCCGAAAGGGGCGGCCTTTTCGTTTTCGGACTCGCTGCAGCGAAGATTCTGCGCTAAGCGATGAAATGTGGCGCGGGGCGAAAAGCTGCTGGAGCGGATGCGGGCGAATCCGCGCGACTGGCGGATCGAGGACGTTGCGTCGGTCTGCGCGGCGTTCGGCATCGCTTGCACGCCGCCGCGCAAGGGCTCACATTACAAGGTGAAGCACGAGAGCCGGGCGGAGATGCTGACGGTGCCGGCCCACAAGCCGATCAAGCCGTGGTATATCGAGGCCCTGGTGAAATTCGTGGACGCTGTGAGGGAAACACGCTCGTGAAGCCGCACGATTACGAGATCGTCATCCGGCCGCTTACCGGGGAAGAAGGCGGGGGCTTCGGCGCCATGGTGCCTGAGCTGCCGGGCTGCATGTCCGACGGCGGGACTCCGCAGGAGGCGCTGGAGAATGTCTACGACGCGATCGCTTGCTGGATCGAAGCCTGCAGGGAAATGGGGCGGCCGGTCCCGGAACCCCGCCGCGCCGCGGCTTGAGGCGGGGTTTGTCGATGAAGCTGCATTATTATCCGGAAACGGACAGTCTCTACATCGAGCTGAAGGCCGCCGCGGGCAGCGAGAGCCGCGAAGTGGCGCCGGGCGTGAACGCGGACTTCGGCGCCGACGGGACCATCGTAGGGCTGGACATCGAAGGGGCGAGCAGGCTCGACCTGTCGACGCTGGAGGCGATCGACGTGCCGCTGACGGCGCTGAAGGCGGCAGAGTAGCTTGGCGGCTTAGCGGCTTTGCGTGAGACCCCCCTGTCTGGCTCCGGTTGCGGCGGGACAGGTGGAGGATGGGTTCACGCGAAACCGCGAAGACGCAAAGGGACAAGGCAGACGAGTCCCTTCCAATCGAAATTGGTGAACTGTCTCGCAATTGGGTGGTTTCGTTTCAGCCCCTCGCTCCAGAAGGCGCCGCTCAGCGTGCAGGCGGCCCGCGTGCTCACGATCTGGCCGCAGATGGTGTCGCATATGAAGACCACGGCGAACGGGGTGTTCGAGGTGCCGGCTAGTGGGAAGAAGTTTCGTTCTATCGGGCGGTGAGAATCTAGCTGGTTGCTGCGGTGCTGCCCCGACGCTGCCAACTCCTTGCGAGCTATGCGTCAGCTAGGCACCTAGCATCGTACCTCTTGCCACCCTCTCCGCGAGACGATGGCTCCCTTGAAGAGCACTTAGACGAAATCCGACAGGAGATGGAGTGAGGAAGCAGGCAAAAAAAGAAAACAAAAACAGACAGATATCAGTGCCATCATTGGCACGCAGTAGAAGGAGCCTCCCGGTGCACATTAATAGTGCAAAACATGCATCTATTTATTGCTATTATTCCATCGGGAAAGTATGTAGCGAATCAGGAGATTTGCGATGACCGATGCTCCAATTTTGAAAGTGGTGCTGTGCGCTGGAGGAGTGGAGGTGGCCACCTCATCCGACAGCAAAATTTGGCTTGCGACTATGGCCATGATTACCGGGAACGCACCTCCTGAAGTCGCTGGCGTGCACAAAGATAGTGCAGGGCGTGCATCGCAGGAGGATCAGACTGTCCATGGCCCCAAAGGCCTACGGACGTTGGCGCAAGAGATCGGTGTTCCTTTCGAGGAGCTAGTGGCAGCATGTAGCCCTTCGGAAGACAAGCCATTCATTATCTTAGAGCATCGAAACTGGGAGGCACTTAAATCGAATACCGCTCTAAGGGGTCCGGGTTCAATCGCTGGCACAGTACTCGCTGCGACATTGCTGCTTTTATGGGGACGGCACGCTAACGTCGGGAAGGTGAATACATCTGCTTGCAATGCAGTTTTGGAAAAGATTGGCCATTCGGAGCGAAATCAGGCGCGCTCGCTACGCAATTGTGAGTGGCTTCAGGTTCGGGACGAGGGAGTGCGTCTTAACCCTGCACGCGTAGAAACAGCAAAAAAGATTGCTCGAGCGTACATTTTGCGCACTCCAATCGAGTAGCCTGTATCATGTCGTTTGCTGAAGCTCACCTGCCTCTGCTTCAAAGGCTCGTTGCGACTTCCCTTAAGGAGGTCGAGAAGGCCTTGGTAATCCTATGGGTGGATCATAATTCAGGCCATCATGCTGGTCTGACACCTGCTGAAATTGCTTCGTTCTTAGAAGGAGCGGGGTCGGCCTCTGTCAATAGAGCGAGGCTAAAGTGTCGGCTCGAAGGTGACGGTAGGGGGGTTAAGGGGGTTGGCGGAGCCTTTAAGGTCAATCCCCGGCGGGCGCAGGAGATTCGTGCGCTCGCGGAGCCATTGCTCGGCCCAATCAGACCAGAAGTTTTGGCTACGGTAATTGACCCGGGACTATTTACGAATGCCCACAACTACGTCAAAAATGTTGTCGAGCAAATTAACGTTAGCTACGAGAACGACTGCCAAGACTGTGCGGCCGTTATGATCAGGAGACTTTTCGAAACGCTGATTGTAGACTCGTTTGAAGCGAAGGGGTGCATTGCCGAAATTACGGACCCCAATGGCAATCTGCTCCAACTCTCTGGCCTTATCGCTGCGCTGGGAAAAACACGGTCCTTTGGGATCAGCCGCCAGACAAAGCAGGCCAGCGCACAATTGAAAGACGTTGGAGATTGGTCGGCTCACAACCGGCGTCACCGTGCGCGCAAATCCGATATTGACGCGGTCGCTAAACATTTGCGCTTGGCCTGTGGAGACCTACTGCACCTCGCCGGGCAAGACTAGGCACGCCTACGCAGATGGACAGAGGGGTGCTAGGGTAAACCTGTGCCCCTCTTGAAAGCGACCGCTACGGAGGTCAGCTCGGATCAGGGTAGAACCGTAGATCTGGTGCCGGTCCGCGCGACTGCAAAACGTGCTTGGAATCCCCCTCACACACAGCGACACTGTACAGAATGAAGAAGAGTTTGGACCATCTGCCTGAAGGCAAACGCCGCGAGCTGCACTTCGTCGTCGGTGTCATCCGCGACGGCTTCGCGAAAGCGATCGCACATCGGACCCAGCCCCGGTTCCGGACGGGGAAGCTGCTCAAGATTATTCTGTTCGGGAGCCATGCGCGGGGAGTTGGGTGGAATGGATGAAAAGCCGTTGGCCGATGAGGGCATGGCGGCGTATCGGGCAGGCATGAATTCAAATCCCATCCTACCGCTCCTTGCCCTCGCGCTGGCCTCCGCCTGCGCGGGATCGACCCGGGCACCGGCCGGCGCGCCCCGTCCCACCTTCTCCGCCTACCGGGCAGGGGCTCCCCGCCCCGTGACGCTGACGGCTCCCTATGGCGGTTACCTGACGCAGCGGGGCCCGTGCCTGGGGCTGACCATCCACGGACGATTCGCGACGATCATCTGGCCCGAGACGGCTCGGCTCGAATTCGACCGGCGCGGGCTGCTGCTCAGCGACACGGCGAGCGGCGTCACGTTGCGGCTGGGTGATTATCTCGTCGGTACGGGCGGCCCGCTGCCGCGGGGCGTGCCCCATTCGATCGGCGACGATATCCTGACCGAAGGCTTTCCCGTCGAGTGCGCCCGCTGGTACGGTTATGAGGGCTGGATTGGGATCGTCAATTCCGGCTTCGGCAAGGGCCAGCCGGCGCGGCGTTGAGTCGCGAATCGGGGCCGTCCAACTCTACTCACCTCGCCCCCTATCTCGAGGCGCCATTCCCCAATTCCGCCTAAGTAGAATCCTCCATTCGGCGCGGTCTTCCGCGGGCTGAGGCGTTGGAAAATAGGATTCCAAATAGGATTTTTCTTATGAGCGCGAAACTGCTATAATCGGGGGGTGGTGAAGGTGGATCCCGGATCAAGTCCGGGATGACGACTTTGGGCCGGGATGACGACTGGGCGGGATGTCCTTCGACAGGCTCGGGATGAGCGGAACTCGACAGGCTCGGGATGTGTGGGGAGCAGGCGATGGCGCATAAGAAGGAAGTGGCAGGCAAGTGGCGGAAGCGGTTCCTGGCGGCGATGGCGCGGACGGCGAATGCGGGATTGTCGGCGCAGATGGCGGGGGTGGACCGGACGACGGCCTTCGCGCTTCGGCAGCGCGATCCCGCCTTCGCGGCGGACTGGATCCGGGCTCGGGACTGGGGGCGGGCCCGGGTCAGGGCCGAGGGGCGGCCGGTCCATGTGGGCGGGCGGCCGCGGCAAAGTCGGGCCGGGGAAGCGCCGGCCGATGCGCGGGCGCTGATCGTTCGGCTTTCGAAGCGGGAGGGATCGCAGATCGTCCGGGCGGGAGAGGGGCGCTGGTCGCCGCAGATCGAGGCGGACTTCTTCGCCTGGCTGGCGGCGGGATTTGGGGTCAACCATGCCGCCCGGCAAATCGGCTTTTCGACCACGGCGCTCTACAAGCGGCGGCGCCAGGATCCGGATTTCGCGGCGCGCTGGGCGGCGGTTCGCGAAGAGGGGCTTGCGCGCAACGACGCGCTGCTGATCGATGCGGTGCCGCGCGCGCTCGATCCGGAGGTGATGGCGGTGTCCGAGGGCCTGCCCCGCCCGACCCTCGCCGAGGCGATCCAGATCCAGCGGCTCTATCACCGGCAGGGAGAGGAGGGCGGCCCGCGCGGGCGGAGCGCCTGGCCGGCGCGGCCGCGCTCGCTGGACGAAATGCGCGACAGCATCATCAAGAAGCTTTCGGCGATCGCCCGGGTCCGCGATGCCAAGAAGCTCGCCGCCGGCTGGACCCGGGACGAGGACGGCAACTGGATCCCGCCGGGATGGGTGCGCAGGGACGAAGCGGCCTGAGCTGCTCGAAAAGGGCCCGCCGGGCGTCGGACATGCCCGGCGGGCCCGCGGGCGGCATGGGGGGGCGCCGCCCGCTCGCGCCTCCATTCGCCCTGGCGGACCCGGGCGGAACCGGGGTGGGGCTCATTTTGTGCGCCCGACGCCCCCCGGCCGGGGCTCGAGCCGGTAGCGCGGCGCGATGGCGGATCTTGGCGAGGAATATGGGGCTCGGGCGGCGGTCTTCCGCCGGCTGGCCGGCGAGTTGAAGAACGCGAAGGACCAGGCGGCCCTGCTCGCCATCGCGGAGGAATATGAAGCCGAAGCGGCCCGGCTGAAGTCGGCGCCCCAGGCTCCCTAAGCGGCCTTGAGCACCCCGTCGCGAAGGGCGTCGTTGGCGAAACGGGTGACCGCCTCGAGCTGCCGGGCGACGAAATCGAAGGTCGCCGGATCCTGCTGGCGATGGATGGGGAAGCAGATTTCGCCGCCCTCCGAGCGGGCGAGGAAGCCGCGCCCGATGAGGGCGCTGACCTTGCGGCGGGTGGTCTCGCGGTTGAGGCCGGTGGCGGCGGCGATCGAGCTGATGTTGCAGCCGGCGGCGTAGCCGGGCGGAAGCGGGACGGCGACGCTTCGCAGATCCTCGGGAAGATCGGCCCGGGTCAGCCGTTCGCCGGTGATCGCGACCACGGCGAGCAGGATCATCGCCGATTCATTGTCGCCGACGCCGGCGCGCCAATTCTCCATCGTTCGCGAGGTGAGGAGGGCGAGACGGATGGCGGTGAGGCGGCTCATCGCCGCCGACGCCTCTTTATCGATGGTGAGTTGCATGGGATCCAAATTGAAATGGCGCCGCGGTCGCCCGCATTCAATGGCGGGCGCGATATTTGCGCGGTCAGGCGGCCAGCGCCTGGCCGGCTTCGCCTCGAAACGATCCCCCGAGCTCGGCCAGCCAGGCCCGAGCCGCCTCGGCGGCCTCGAGCGCATCGCCTTTCGGCCCCGGAGCGGTCCAGCCGCAACGGGGACAATCCTCGTCGTTATGCACCATGCTATGCATGCCCCAGGGGCGCTCAGGAGAACAGCTAAGCATGACTCATGCATAGTTATGCAATCCTGTGCATGCAATGAACAATCACAGGACTCGATTGATGGCGGCGCGGCGACTGCCTAGGAGCGTAAGGGCGCATCTAAAGGAGCCCGAATCATGAAGCTTGGACCCGATATCGCCGCGATCGTCACCGGCGGCGCCTCCGGCCTCGGCGAGGCGACGGCCCGGGCGCTCGCCGGGCGCGGAGTCAAGGTGGCGGTGTTCGACCGCGATTCGGAGAAGGGCGAGGCGGTGGCGGCCGCGATCGGCGGAATCTTCGCCCAGGTCGACGTGACCTCGGACGAAGCCGTCGCCGCCGGCTTCGCCAAGGCTCGGGCGGCTCACGGGCAGGAGCGGATCTGCGTCAATTGCGCCGGGGTCGCCAACGCCGCCAAGACGGTCGGCCGCGACAAGGCGACGGGCGAGGCCAAGGGCTATCCGATCCAGCAGTTCGAGCTCGCCATCCAGATCAACCTCATCGGCACCTTCCGGGTCCTTTCCCAGTCGGCGCTGGGCATGGTGTCGCTCGAGCCGCTCGAGGACGGCGAGCGCGGGCTGATCATCAACACCGCCTCGGTGGCCGCCCAGGACGGGCAGATCGGCCAGGCCGCCTACAGCGCGTCCAAGGCGGGCGTGCTCGGAATGGCCCTGCCCATCGCCCGCGACCTGATGAACGAGGGGATCAGGGTCAACACCATCCTTCCGGGCGTGTTCGAGACGCCGATGGTGGCGATGATGCCCCAGAACGTGAAGGACGCGCTCGCCGCCCAGGTGCCTTTCCCGAAGCGGCTCGGCCGGGCGGAGGAATATGCGCGGCTTGCGGTGTTCATGGCCGAGAACGATTATCTGAACGGCGAATATGTCCGGCTCGACGGCGCGATCCGGATGGCGCCGCGATAGTAATCAAGGACCGCCTCGCCGATCCCCGCGCCCCGGCGGCCCTCCCTTTCTACCTTGTGCCTTGCGCCTTCTCTTCAAGACAGGGTGGCCGGGCGTGCGGCGCCCCTCGGCGGCGGCCGGCCAAGGGCAAGCCGCGACGTCGACTCGGCCGGCGTCCGTTCGTCTCGCCGGCGGCCCGACTTTTTGAGAAAAGGCGCGGAGGCACGACGCAGGAAAAGGATTGCCGCCTTGCCGAGCCGTGCCGCCATCGGTGCCCGACGCCTCGAAAATTCGGTGTCAGACACCGATTTATGAAATTCGGTGTCAGACACCGATTTATAAGTCGTTGAATTCAGTCGCGCGGACCGGACCTGCACGCACTTTCGGCGATAGCCTCACCCCACCGATCGCGTCCCGGAGGCTATGCCGGGCGCCATGGAGGTGAAGTTCATCCTGCCGGCGCTCACTAAGGCGAAGAGCCCGTTCTGGCGGCCGATCAAATATTGGCTGTTCCCGCCGCTCGGCCTCGCCACCCTCGCCGACTTCTGGGGCCTGACGACGAAGCGGAGCGGTCGACGACCATGTCGAGACCCTGCCGAGACCCTGCGCACCGGGCCGACGCCGGCGGGATCGAACGCCCGCTTTTCCCGCCCTCGTAAAACTACGTGAAAAGCGCCGAAGTAACGACTCATTACCCTTTTCCGCCGAGATTCCGGCCCGTCGACCGGACGGGGAAAAGGAGGAGGGGATGCGGGTTGCCGCCACGCTCGAAAGGGGAGCCGCACAGGATCGGCGGCGCTTCATGCGCCATCCGGTCAGCGTCGGCGCCGGCCTCGCCTCCGCCAACGACCGGCCCGGCGCGCCCGTCATCGTCGTCGACCTTTCGACCGGCGGCTGCGGGATCGAGGTTGCGGGCCATTGCGAAGTCGGCGCCCGGGTCTGGCTCAAGCTTCCCGGCCTCGAAAGCTGGCCGTCGCGCATCGCCTGGTTCCAGGGCGACCGCGCCGGCCTGAGCTTCGACCGGCCACTCCACCAGGCGGTGGTCGATCGCTACGCTTGAGCCCCCGCGGGGGGCTCGTCACCGCCGTCCCCAGCGGCCATTGCCACGAACGGTTCGAAGCCGCATCATCTGCGCTCATCGTCGCGCGGGCGACGGTGCGGCAGCGAAGGAGGGGTGATGCCGACCGGATATTCGACCTTGATTGCTGTCCTTGTCGTCGCCGCGGCCGGACTGGCGGCCTGGCTGATTTCACGGGCCCTCGACGCAGCAAGCCTGCAGCGGGCGGACACCGGCCCCCAGCGCCTGCAGGAATTCCACGATGCCCTCGCGGCGCTTGGATCGGGGCAGATGGGGGACGGCGGGCTGGACGGGATTTCCGACGCTCTGAAGCTGCTGTTCGCCAAGGAGGTGCGTTATTATTTCCGTCTCCGGCATCGCCGCAGCATGTTCGCAATGCCCAGCAGGCTGTTCGCCTTCGTTTTCGGCACTGTCGGGCTGATGGTGCCTTTGCTGGCCGCTGCCGAACCGCGCCTGGCCCTGCCGCCAGGATATGGCTACGTTCTGCTGGCGCTCGCCGCGGCTTCGCTGGCGGCGAACCGGCTGTTCGGCGGGACGCTGGGCCATATCCGCTACACGACCGCTCAATATGCGCTCGAGGCTCTGCTCATAGGCTTCAGTCTCGATTGGCAGGCCTGGAAAAGGCGCTCCGCGGCCGCAGCTCCCGGCGAGGAAGCAAAAGTCGAGGCGGAAGGTTTCGCTCTCCTGCGCGCGCTGTGCACGGCCGCCTATGCCGCCATGGCCGAAGAGACCAGATTGTGGGGAGCGACGCTCTCGGCCGCCGAAGAACAGTTCGGCCAGAAGCTTGGCAAATGACCTTGCATCCTCGGCCGGTCCGTTGAGCCGAGGATCGGCTAAGCCGCCGTCCACCCTCCGTCCATGCTGAGGTTCGCGCCGGTGATCGCGCTCGCTTCGTCGCGGCAGAGGAACAGGGCCAAAGCCGCGACCTGGTCGACGGTGACGAACTTCTTGGTCGGCTGGGCGGCGAGGAGGACGTCGTTCATGACCTGCTCGCGGGTGAGGCCGCGGGCCTTCATCGTGTCGGGGATCTGGTTCTCGACCAGGCTCGTCCAGACGTAGCCGGGGCTGATGCAGTTGACGGTGACGCCCGCCGTGGCCGTCTCCAGGGCGACCGCCTTGGTGAGGCCGGCGATGGCGTGCTTGGAGGCGACGTAGGGCGCCTTGTTGGGGCTTGCGACGAGGCTGTGGGCGGAGGCGGTGTTGATCACCCGGCCCCAGCCCTTCGCCTTCATCCCCGGAAGCGCGAGCCGGATGGTGTGGAAGGCGGCGCTGAGGTTGAGGGCGATCAGAAGGTCCCATTTGGCGACCGGGAATTCGTCGATCGGGGCGACATGCTGCATCCCGGCATTGTTGACGAGGATGTCGACGGGGCCGGCCTCGGCCATCATCGCCTCGATCGCTTCGGCTTGGGTAAGGTCGGCGTCGCTGTAGCCGGCGCCGAGCTCTTCCTTGAGGCGCTCGATCTCGGCCGGGTCGCCGAAGCCGTTGAGGGTGACCCGGGCGCCCTCGGCGGCGAGGGCGCGGGCGATGGCGAGGCCGATGCCCGAGGTCGAGCCGGTGACGAGGGCGGTCTTGCCTTTGAGGAACATGTTGCTGGTCCTTGCGCGCGGTGTGGCGAGGCCGTCATTGCGAGGAGCGCAGCGACGAAGCAATCCAGTTTCAGCGGACGCACCGGACGCCGCGCTCGATTGCTTCGCTTCGCTCGCAATGACGGGCCCAATCCGCTCGATTTGCAACCTGAGCCGCGGCGAAGCATTGTCCGGCGAAACAGGGAGAGCGGCATGCGTCTTGGCGGCTATCGGACGAGCGACAATGTTTCCGACCAGGGGCAGGGCGGCGGCGGCGGCTTCGGCTTCGGCGGGGGCGGCGGGGGCGGAGGCGGGGGCTGCCTCTTCGCGCTGCTGCCGATGGTGATGAGCCGCTTCGGCATCGGCGGGGTGCTCATCCTCGCGCTCGGCTATTGCGCACTGAGCAGCCTCGGCGGAGGCGGCGGTCTCGGCGTCGGCGGTCCCGGTACGACCGTGGCGCCGCAACGGCAGGGAAGCGGGGCCACGAACGACGCCGCCCAGGCCTGTTCCAGCGAGCCGGCCAAGCGTTTCTCATGCCAGGTGCTGGCCAGCACCGAGGATACCTGGAAGACCCTCTTTTCCGCCAAGGGCCAAAGCTACCAGCCCACGCACCTGAACTTCTACGGTGTCGGCACCAATTCGGGATGCGGCGCGGCCCAGTCCGCGATGGGCCCCTTCTATTGCCCGACTGACAAGTCGATCTATCTCGACACGAGCTTCTTCGACGAGCTCCAGACGAAATTCGGTGCGGCCGGCGATTTCGCCCAAGCCTATGTCGTCGCCCACGAGGTCGGTCACCACATCCAGGACCTGACCGGAGTGCTGGAACAGGCCTCTTCGCAGCAGCGGCGAGCATCGACTCGCGAGGGCAATGCGATCCAGGTCCGGGTCGAGCTTCAGGCCGATTGCTATGCCGGAGTCTATGCCGCCAACGCCAAGGACGCTCAGGGGCGGCCCGTGATGGAGCCGGGCGACGTCGAGGAGGGCCTTCGCGCCGCCCAGGCGATCGGCGACGACACGCTCCAGCGCCAGGCGCAGGGGCGGGTGGTGCCGGAAGCCTTCACCCACGGCAGCTCGGCGCAGCGCACCGCCTGGCTGAAGCGCGGGCTGGAGAGCGGCGATCCGGCGGCCTGCGACACGTTCTCGGGCGCTGTTTGAGTTTAATTCCTGCCCTGCATTTGCAGGGGAGGGGGACCGTCCGAAGGACGGTGGAGGGGCCTTTCTGACTCCGAAGAACCCCTCCACCATGCTTCGCATGGTCCCCCTCCCCCGGAAATCCGGGGGAGGAATTAATGTAAGGAGCACTTGACACGAGGCTGGTGGAATGGAAAGAGATCCTTACATTTGGTAAGGACCTCTTGTCATGGAAGCCGGCTGGCCGCGTTATCGTCCCTACATCGTCCAGTCGCTCCTGTTGTGGGCGTTCTTCCTCGCCAGCTTGGTCGCCCTGACCTGGGGGAGCGGCGAGGGGCGCTGGCCGGCCGCGGCCTTGTGGGCGCTGGCGCTGGTCCAGGCCGGCTCGGTCGGGCTGCAATTCGCCTTGGCCTACCGGCTTATCGCCCGGCAGGACGAGTTCGTTCGGGCGCTCACCGCCAAGCGGATGATCGCCGCCGCCGGGCTCACCATCGCTCTGGCGGTCCTGGCCGGGCTGGCCGAGCAGTTCCTGGGCTTGTCCCACCTGCCGATGTGGCTGGTCTATCCCCTGTTCTGGGGCGCGTTCGGGATGGTCACGCCGTTCATCGGCACGTCGAAGCCGTGAAGAGCCGCCTTCGAGTGCTTCGCGCCGGCCTGGGCTGGACCCAGGAAAGGCTCGCCGAGACCGTCGGCGTCTCGCGCCAGGCGATCAACGCCCTGGAGACCGAGCGCCACGACCCCTCGCTCGACCTCGCCTATCGGGTCGCCGCCGCATTCGGCCTTCCGGTCGAGCAGATATTCCCCAATCCCCATGAAGAAGGACCAACGCCATGATCCGATTCCTGATCGCCGCGCTTCTACCTCTCGGCGCCGCCTGCGCGACGGCCGCCCACGCCGCTCCTCGCGCCGCCTTCGCCAGCGAGCGGATCAGCGTCGAGACGGTCGGCTCCGGGCCGGACGTGGTCCTGATCCCAGGCCTCAGCTCGTCGCCGGATGTCTGGCGCAGCACCGTCAAGGCGGTGCCGGGCTATCGCTACCATCTCGTCCACGTCGCCGGTTTTGCCGGCAAGGCCGCCGGCGCCAATGCGTCGGGACCGGTGGTCGAGCCGGTGGCGGAGGAGATCGCCCGCTACATAAGGGAAAAGCGGCTGAAGAAGCCCGCCCTCGTCGGCCATTCGCTCGGCGGATCCTGGGCGATGATGGTCGCCGCCCGGCATCCCGAGCTCGCGTCGAAGGTCATGGTGGTCGACATGATGCCGTTCCTCGGCGCGATGTTCGGCGGGCCGGCGGCGACGGCGCAAAGCGTCAGGCCGATCGCCGAGCAGATGCGCAAGGGCATCGCGTCCTCGGCGGGGGAGGCGCGGCGCAAGCAAGTCGAGCAGACCATCGCCGGAATGGTGCGCACCGAGGCGCTTCGGCCCCGGATCGCCGCCGATTCGCTGGCCAGCGACCCCGCCGCCTCCGGTCAGGCCATGTACGACCTGATCACGTCCGACCTCCGGCCCGACGTGGCCCGGATCAAGGTGCCGCTGACCGTGCTCTTCGTCCGGCCGGACGGCGCCCCGATCAGCGACGCCCAGATGGAGGGCTATTATGCGGCGAGCTACGCCGGCGCTCCCCAGGCGGTGCTGAAGCGGATCCCCGACAGCTACCATTTCATCATGCTGGACGCGCCGGAGAGGTTCCGGAGCGAGCTGAAGGCGTTCTTGAAATAATTCCTCCCCGCGACTTCGCGGGGAGGGGGACCAGGCGAAGCCTGGTGGAGGGGTTCTTCGGCGCCGGAAGAACCCCCTCCACCACCCTTCGGGTGGTCCCCCTCCCCTGCAAATGCAGGGGAGGAATTAGGAGCGAAGGAACGCCCTTATCCACTCGCCCACCAGAGCGCGGTCGTCCGGGCGTTCGAGGGAGGCGATGGCGGCGTCGGGATTGGGCACCCGGGCGCGGCGGTGCTCGATCAGGGCGGTCGCATAATCGGCGCCGAACTCCGGGTGGAACTGCATCGAGATCGAGTCGCCGTAGTCGAGGATCCCGAACGGCGTGAAGGCATTGCCGCCGAGGATTCGGGCTCCCTTCGGCGGCACGACGATCTGGTCCTGGTGGGAGACGGGAATGGCGATCCGCTCGGGCGGCGCCTCGCCCATCCAGGAGGCGCGATCCCACAATTCGTAATCCTGGAGGCCGATGCCCCAGCCGCGCTGCGATTTCTCGACCCGGCCGCCGAGCGCTTCCGCCATCGCCTGGTGACCGAAGCAGATCCCGACCAGCTTCGTCCGGCCCTTCGCCTCGCGAAGGAAGTCGAGCAGGGGCGCGATCCAGGGCAAGGGCTCGTAGACGCCGGCCGGAGAGCCGGTGATCAGGAAGGCGGGGTGG
>JAXDPE010000072.1:0-2628 GCA_034668565.1 Sphingomonadales bacterium
ACTGTTTCTCGAGCTGGGCGATGAATTGCGGGTCGAGGCCCTGCGCGCCGCGATAGCGCGACGAACTCTCGCCGCCCGAGCCCGGCTGAGTACGGGCGCCGGAGGCCGCAAAATCGCCGCCCCCGCCGGAGACGCGCGCGGTCGCGCCGGCGTCGGTGCCCTGGAGTTGCGCCAGGATGCGCTCGACAGGACCGCCGGGCGCGAACTGCACGATGACGAAGGACACGAACATGATGCCGAGGATGGTGGGCACCATGAGCAGAAGCCGGCGGGCGATATAGGCGGCCATCAGCCCCTTCCGATCCGGCCGGCCTTGTCGGAATCGTACCACCAGGTGGCGGGCGCGCCGAGGTCGTAGGTCGGAGGCGCTTCGGGGTGCCCGAAGAGGTCCCAATACGCGATCGGGTGGCTGCCGCGATACCACATGGGCACCCAGTAGCGACCGGCGCGGAGCACCCGGTCGAGGGCGCGACAGGCCGTAGTCAGGGCCTTGCGGGTCTCGGCAGCGAGCATCTTTTCAAGAAGGGCGTCCACCACCGGGTCGGCGATCCCGGCGAGGTTGTTCGAGCCACGGGTCACGGCCGCGGCCGAGCCGAAGACCTGGCGCAGGGCCTCTCCCGGAGTGGGCGACGTCGCGTAGCGCCGCACGGTCATGTCGAAGTCGAATTCCTCCTCCCGGCGCTGGTACTGGGCGGCGTCCACGATACGGCTTGTCGCCTGGATGCCGAGCAGCGCGAGGTTTTTGATGAACGGCTGCGTATGCGGCTGCAGCGTCGGCTGGAAGTCGAGGAATTCGATCGTCAACGGCTCGCCCGAAGGCAGCTTCAGCACGTTTCCATCGCGCCGACAGCCGCTTTGGGTGAGAAGCTCATTGGCGCGGCGCAGCAGCCCCCGATCCTGACCGGAGCCATCCGACTGCGGCGGGGAATAAGGCTCGGCGAAGACGTCGTCCGGCACGCGGCCGCGGAACGGCTCCAGCAACGCAGCCTCTTCCGGCGAGGGGCGGCCGCTCGCCCTCAGCTCCGAGTTCTCGAAATAGGACGCCGTGCGCTTGTAGGCGCCGTACATGACGTTCGCGTTGATCCATTCGAAATCGAAGGCGAGCCCGATCGCATCGCGCACCCGCGGGTCCCGGAACTTGTCGCGACGCAGGTTGAAGAACCAGCCCTGCATGCCGGATGGCCTCGCGTCGGGCAGCGTCTCCCGCTTCACCTTACCCTCGGTCAGCGCCGGAAAATCATAGCCGGTCGCCCAAACGCGGGCGGTAAACTCCTCGCGAAAGGTGAAGGCGCCGGCCTTGAAGGCTTCGAAGGCCACCTGCCGGTCGCGAAAATACTCGAAGCGGATCTCGTCAAAGTTATTCTGGCCGACATTCACCGGCAGCTCGGCCGCCCAATAATCCTTCACCCGCTCGAAGCCGATGAACCGGCCCACCTCGAAGCGACCGACGCGATACGGGCCGGAGCCCGGGGGCGGCTCCAGCGTCGCCGCCTCGAAATCGTGTGTCTTGTAATAGGCGGCCTGGAAGATCGGCAGGCCGGCGACGAGGAGGGGCAGGTCGCGGGCCCGCTCCGGTGCGAAGGTCACCCGCACGAGGTCATCCGCCTCGGCCTCGGCGCTGTTCATCAGGCGGAGGCTCTGCGAAATGCGGGGGTGGCCCTTGCTCTTCAGCAGGTTGAACGTGAAAGCCACGTCCTCGGCCGTAATCCGCGCGCCGTCGCGAAAGCGTGCCTCCGGCCGCAGGCGGAACCGACAGGTGAGCCCGTCAGTGCTTGCCGCCACGCTCTTGGCCACCAAGCCATAGAGCGCATCCGGCTCATCGAGCGCGCGCGCCATCAGGCTGTCGAAGGTGAGCCCCATCCCGGCCGCGCCGTCGCCCTTCAGCACAAAGATGTTCAGTGTGTTGAAGGTGTCGAAGTTCTGGTTTCCGGCCGTCGCGGAAATCTGGCTGGAGAAGCTGCCTCCCTTCGGCGCCTTGGGATTCACGTACTGGAAGTGCTGGAAGTCGGGCCCGTACTTCAGGTCCCCGAAAATGGACATTCCATGCACTTCGACCGCTTCTGCCGCACGTGCAGACCGGAGAAAACCCGCTCCGAGCAGGGCCGACGCACCAGTGAAAGCTCCTCGGCGGGTAACGCCGGCGTCTCGGATCACCGCGGGGCGCCTGTCTTGGCCGCGAGGGCCTCGTCGTACCACCAGATGCCCGGGAAGCCGGAGCCGCCATATTCCGGCAGCTTGTCCGGACGGCCGAAGCGGTTCCAACGCACCGTGCGCGAGACGCGCGAGGTCCATTGCGGCACCACGAAGTCGTGGGCCAGCAGCACACGGTCGAGCGCGTGGGTCGCGGCGACCAGGTTCTCGCGGTCGGTCGCGAAAATCACCCGCTCGATCAGGGCATCGATGGCAGGGTCCTTGATGCCGATGATGTTGCGCGAGCCCGGCCTATCCGCCGCGGCCGAGCCGAAGAACTCGCGCTGCTCGTTGCCCGGAGAGAGCGATTGCGGGAACACGGACGTCGTGATGTCGAAATCGAAGCTGCGGAGCCGGTTCTGGTACTGCGCCGCGTCAACC
Organism: Sphingomonadales bacterium; assembly: GCA_034668565.1. GTDB lineage: Bacteria > Pseudomonadota > Alphaproteobacteria > Sphingomonadales > Sphingomonadaceae > Allosphingosinicella. The sequence continues at coordinate 2,572 of JAXDPE010000072.1, forward strand.
AACCGGACGTCGACGCCGATCCCGATCCGCTCCAGCGCCTGCTTGTAGGGCAGCACA
>JAXDPE010000073.1:0-21360 GCA_034668565.1 Sphingomonadales bacterium
CGTCGCCCCAGCGCAGGCTGTGGCCCCGGCGGGTGAAGGGCGCGGTGCCTTTCACCCCCCTGGGCCCGAGCCTTCGCTGGGGCGACGGGCCTGGGTCAGCCGCCCCCGACGAACGTGACGATCTCGAAGTCGTCGCCGTCCTCGACGACGACCTGGGCGAGGGTCGAGCGGGGCACGATCTCGAGGTTGCGCTCGACCGCCACCCGGGTCGGCTCGAGCCCGAGCTCGAGCGCGAGGTCGGCGACGCTGATTCCTTTCGGAACCCGGCGGGATTCGCCGTTGACCGTGATCGAAGCCGTCTCGTCCACCTTTGCGCTCCTTGCCGCGCCGCCTTATAGCCCCCGTTATGGCCTCGCTACCCATCATCTATGTGCTGAACGGGCCCAATCTCAACCTGCTCGGCGCCCGCGAGCCCGGAATCTACGGATCGGACACGCTCGACGATATCGCCGGACAGCTCGAAGACCAGGCGCGGGCGCTTGGGGTGGAGGTCGAGATCCGCCAGTCCAACCATGAAGGGCATCTGATCGACTGGCTCCACGAAGCGCAGGGGGAAGGGGCCAAGGCGGTGATCCTCAACGCCGGCGGCTTCACCCACAGCTCGGTCGCCTTGCTCGACGCGGTCAAGGCCGTCTCGACCCCGGTGATCGAGGTCCACCTTTCCAACCCGCAGGCGCGCGAGAGCTTCCGGCGAAGGAGCCTGATCGCCCCAGCCGCCCGGGGCACGATCGCCGGCTTCGGGACGCTCTCCTATCTGCTGGCTCTGGACGCGGCGGTCCGTCTCTGACAGGAAGCCGCGCTTCGGGACCGCGGCTCCGAAACAGGAAAGAGACGTCGAAATGAGCGATGAAGAAGGCGCCCCCGAGGGCGGCATGCGGATCGAGGCCGATCTCGTGCGCCAGCTGGCCGAGCTTCTCAACCAGAACGATCTGACCGAGATCGAGGTCGAGGACGGCGACCGCAAGATCTCGGTCAAGCGCAACCTCTTCGTCGCCGCGGCCGCGGCCCCGACGACACCGGCTCCCGCCGCTCCCCCGGCCGCGTCGGCCCCCGCCGCCCCGGTGGCTCCGGCCAACCATCCGGGCGCCGTCAAGTCGCCCATGGTCGGCACGGTCTTCCTCGCCGGCGAGCCGGGGGCCAAACCCTTCGTCTCGCCGGGCGACAGCGTGAAGCAGGGCGACACCTTGCTGATCATCGAGGCGATGAAGGTGATGAACCCGATCGTCGCGCCCCGCGCCGGCACCGTTTCCCAAATTCTCGTCGTCGACGCGCAGCCGGTCGAATTCGATCAGCCGCTCGTGATCCTGGAATGACGCGAGTGGACGCAGCCACCTCGCGTCACCCCAGCGAAGGCTGGGGTCCCAGAGAGATAAGAACGCCGCGCCTTTCACCCCCTGGGGCCCCAGCCTTCGCTGGGGCGACGAGACCATGATCAAGAAGGTCCTGATCGCCAATCGCGGCGAGATCGCGCTTCGGATCCACCGCGCGTGCCACGAAATGGGCATCAAGACGGTCGCGGTCCACTCGACCGCCGACACCGACGCGATGCACGTCCGCCTCGCCGACGAGGCGATCTGCATCGGCCCGCCGGCCGCGGCGGACTCCTATCTCAACATCCCCGCGATCATCTCCGCCGCCGAGATCAGCCACGCCGACGCCATTCACCCCGGCTACGGCTTCCTGTCCGAGAATGCCCGCTTCGCCGAGATCGTCGAGCTGCACAACATCATCTGGATCGGCCCCAAGCCCGAGCATATCCGGGTGATGGGCGACAAGGTCGAGGCCAAGCGCACCGCCGCCAAGCTCGGCCTTCCCCTCGTCCCCGGCTCCGACGGCCCCGTCGAGGGACCGGAGGAAGCGCGCAAGGTCGCCGCCGAAACCGGCTACCCCCTGCTCGTCAAGGCGGCCTCGGGCGGCGGCGGGCGCGGAATGAAGATCGTCCGGTCCGAAGACGAGCTCGACAGCCAGCTCAGCCAGGCCCGTTCGGAAGCGAAGAACGCGTTCGGCGACGACACCGTCTATATCGAGAAATATCTCGGCGACCCGCGCCACATCGAATTTCAGGTGTTCGGCGACGGCAAGGGCCGCGCCATCCATCTGGGCGAGCGCGACTGCTCCCTCCAGCGCCGCCACCAGAAGGTGCTCGAGGAAGCGGGCTCCCCCGTCATTACCCCGGAAGAGCGCGACCGGATGGGCGGGATCGTCGCCTCGGCGATGGCCGACATGGGCTATCGCGGCGCCGGAACGATCGAGTTCCTTTACGAGAATGGCGAGTTCTTCTTCATCGAGATGAACACCCGCCTCCAGGTCGAGCATCCGGTCACCGAATATATCACCGGAATCGACCTCGTCCGCGAGCAGATCAGGATCGCCGCCGGCGAGCCGCTCTCCTGCACCCAGGAGCAGGTGCAGTTCCGGGGCCATGCCATCGAATGCCGGATTAACGCCGAGGATCCGGAAACCTTCGCCCCCTCGCCGGGCACCGTCAAAGGCTTCCACGCGCCCGGCGGAATGCATGTGCGCGTCGATAGCGGCCTCTATGTGGGCTACAAGGTGCCGCCTTATTACGATTCCATGATCGCCAAGCTGATCGTCTACGGCTCCACCCGCGAACGCTGCATCATGCGGCTCAGGCGGGCGCTCGAGGAGTTCGTGATCGAGGGGATGAAGACGACCATCCCCCTCCACCAGAAGCTGATCAACGAGCCGGATTTCCTGGCCGGGGATTATACGATCAAGTGGCTGGAGGAATGGCTGGCGCGGGCGCAATGACGGCGCCCCGATTGGCGGCGGAGAAGGCAATGAAGGCGACGATCTGGCACAATCCCAATTGCGGCACGTCCCGCAAGACGCTGGAAATCCTGCGCGAGAGCGGGGCCGATCTGACGGTGGTGGACTATCTCAAGACGCCGCCCTCGAAGGCGGAGCTGAGGCGCGTCTACGCCCGCGCCGGCCTGTCGCCGGCGGAAGGGCTGCGGGGCAAGGAAGAATCGGCGGCGGGCCTCGCCGACAAAAGTGAAGACGCCGTGCTCGACGCCATGGTGGCCAATCCGATCCTGATCGAACGACCCGTGGTCGAGACCGAGAAAGGCGTGAGGCTGTGCCGTCCCCAGGACCGGGTCCGCGAAATCCTCTAATTCGCCCGGGTACATTTCCGCCTTCCCCCCGCAACGGGGCTTCAATCCGGGTGTAACCGCCTCTAGAGGGCGGCTATGGCGGCGATCGATCCGGACCTTCTGCTTCGGGCCTATGCGATCGGGGTGTTCCCGATGTCGGACAGCCGCGACGCCGACGACGTCTTCTGGGTCGAGCCGCGGCGGCGGGCGATCCTTCCGCTCGACCAATTCCGGCTTGCGCGCTCGCTCCGGAAGACGATCCGTTCCGGCGACTATAAAGTCACTCGGGACACCGCCTTCGCCGAGGTCGTTCGGCGTTGCGCCCAGCGCGAGGAAACCTGGATCAACGGCGATATCGAGCAAAGCTACGGCCTGCTCCACGCGCGCGACCACGCCCATTCGATCGAATGCTGGCACGAGGGCGAGCTCGCCGGGGGCCTCTATGGAGTCAGCCTCGGCGCCGCTTTCTTCGGGGAAAGCATGTTCTCCGCCCGGCGCGACGCTTCCAAGGTCGCGCTCGCCTGGCTGGTGGCCCGGCTGAAGGTCGGCGGCTATCGGCTGCTCGACTGCCAGTTCATGACCGATCACCTGCGCAGCCTCGGCGCGGTCGAGGTCAGCCAGGAAGATTATCTGGCGCTGTTGGATTCGGCATTGTCGGCCGGAGCTCCGGACGGCTCCCGGGCCGAGGGGGTGGCGGCGGACGGAGCGGCGGGCGCCGAAGCGCGCGGCGTCGGCGCCGAATTCGGAGCGCTCGACCGGCTGCTCGCGGCCGACGAGGCCCGAACGGTCGATTCGCCGGCCTCCGGGTGCGTCATCGCGCAGCTTTTGGGCCAGACGTCGTAAATCGGGTGCTCGACCATGTTGAGCGACGGAGTCTCCTTGTAGAGCCAGCCCGAAAAGACGCGCTGCCAGCGGCCCTGAGGGTTGCGAACGTCGAGCTGGACGAAGGCCCCGGTCAGCGACTGCACCTCCCAGGGCGCGGTCGTCTCGCAGGCGCGCAGGCGAACGATCGCATCCCCGACCCTCACCGCCTGTCCGGGCTTGAGGGTGATCGCCTTCGAGATGCCGTTGCGCTTGTTGATGAGCCCGAGCACCGCCACCCGCTGCGCCATGGGCGTAGTGCCCGGGGCCTCGGCGGTGACGGTCTGCGGGATGTCGACGGTGCGCGGCTCGCCGGCGGATTGCCGGCCGGCGACGGCGCTCTGCTTCGCGGTCTGATCGCAGCCGCCGAGCGCAGCGGCAAGGATGAGGACGGCGCCGAGCGGAAGCCTCATGCCTGGCCCGGGGTCCATGCCTCATAGTCGCCGCTCGCCGCCGGGCGCTGAGCCCCGAGCTCCAGCGCGCCCGAAGGACGGTAGGCGAGCGGGGTCCCGGTGCGGTTGGGCTCCGGCTCCCTGAGGAACTTCGGCGGGGGCGGCAACGCTTCGTCGGGGACGCTGTCGATCTGGTGATGGAGCCAGCTATACCATTCGGGAGGGATCCGGCTGGGATCGTTCGCGCCCTTGTAGGACACGAAGCGGCGCGCCCCTTTCTTCGACGCATAATAGAGGTTGCCCTCCGCGTCGCTGCCGACCTGCCGGCCGTGCCGGAACAGGTGGAACGAGGTGGTCAAGGTGGCCCCGTCCCACCAGGTGAAGAGCTTTTTGAGAACGCCCATGGGGGCGCGGACTAGCGCCGATGGCGGGCGCGGCGCAAGCCATTCCTCGGCGTCGCGAGTGCGTCTTCGACCACGATCCGGCGGAATTCCGTTCCTTGCGGCCGTCCTTTGCGTCAGTCCGGCACTTTTACCCGGTAAGTGGAGGAGAAATATGAAGATTCGCTTTATTCGCGAATTGACGCCTAGAAAATTGCCAACTAATCGAGCGACTTAGCAAACGCAGCCGTGGGGCGCGGCTTGCGCGTTTGATGGGGCCGTGGGGCATGTCATGGATTTTCCGGCAAGATTGTTGCGCGCTTTTTGCGCGCTCGCTCTGCTTCCCCTCGGGGCCGCGTCGTTGACGGCGGCGGCGGCGCTTCCGGCCGCGACTCAGCCGCTCATGTGGCAGCAGGCCGACGCCGTCCATGTCCTTTGCGTGGTGGGTCCCAAGACCCGCGCCGACGCGAACAGGCTTCAGGACGAGATTTGCGACACGGTACGCGCGCTCGCCGCGCAAGGCGCTCCGGCGCCGGTCGCCCGGGCCGCCTTCGGCGATCCCGTGGTGCTGGAGCCCGGAACGGTCACGCTTCTCGTCCATGCTTCGGTCGCCAGCGACGGCGACGGGCGCCTGGTCGCGCTCGACATTCGGCCGTTCCGGCCCGGCGGCGACCAAAATGCAGTCCTTTTCGGCGCCGCACCGCGCGCCGTTCGCATCCCCGGCTCCGGCCCGGGCGGCGACAAGCTCGAGGCGGCGATCGCCGCCGCCCTCGCGGAGACCCTGCCCTGGCGGCAGGCTCGTTAATCAACAGCAAAACCCAACGCCTATTTAGGGGAGGCATTCATGACCGATACGCAAACCACGACCAATCAGCCCGGATCGGATACCGATTATCCGATCGTCAACATCGGCGACGTGATCGCCCTTTATGCCAACGTCGACGGCAGCGGCGGCACGCTTTCGGGCAAGCCGGTCTACACGATCGACCAGGTCATCGCGAACCTCAACCGTACCTCCTATCCGGGCAGCGGCATTCCGGGTCCGCAGTGGAGCTACGGCGAAGACTATATGGGCCAGAACAAGAGCGGCGACCCGAAGATCATCCAGTACGGCTTCTACACCTCGCAGAGCCAGCTCTTCCAGGTTCCCTACGTCTACACCAACGCGACCGGCACCGGTCTCGTGGGCCGCAGCGAATATTTCGGCTTCGCGCCCTTCTCCGCGGCCCAGCAGGCGGCCGCCGAAAAGGCGATCATGCTGTGGGACGACCTCGTCGACGTCAGCTTCGTCAAGGTCAGCAACATCAACAACGCCGACATCACCTACGGCAACCTCACCAACGCCCCGCAGACCCAGGCCTATGCCTATCTGCCTTATGCTTACGGCGGTAATTCTGCCGGCCTTCAGGGCGACGTCTGGGTCAGCCTGTCGCAGGCGAGCAACCTCCAGGTCCAGAACGGCTATTACGGCCTCGCCACCCTGATCCACGAGACCGGCCACGCCATCGGCCTCCAGCATCCGGGCGCCTACAACGCCGCTCCCGGCCTCTCGATCACCTATCCGGTCAACGCCGAATTCTATCAGGACACCCGCCAATATTCGCAGATGTCCTATTTCAACGCCGAGTTCAGCGGCGCCGGCCACATCGACTGGAACCGGGTCACCTGGGTCTACGGTCAGACTCCGCTGCTCCATGACATCGCCACCATCCAGGCGATGTACGGCGCCGATCCGACGACCCGCGCCGGCGGCACCGTCTACGGCTTCAACAGCACGGCGGATCGCGACGTCTACAACTTCGCCACCAACACCATGCCCGTCATCTCGATCTACGACGCCGGCGGCATCGACACGCTCGACTTCTCGGGCTGGAACTCCAACTCGAAGATCGACCTCAACCCCGGCGCCTTCTCCAGCGGCGGCGGCAGCGGAGTCGTTCCCCTCGACGTGCTCAAGGCCCGCGGCCTTCTGCCGGCGAGCTACACCGAAGCCCAGTATCTGGCGCTCCGCACCCGCTACAACGCGGTCGACGGCCTGCTCCACGACAACATCTCGATCGCCTACGGCACCATCATCGAGAATGCGACGGGCGGCGGCGGCGACGATGTGATCAGGGGCAACGACGTCGACAACGTCCTTCTCGGCATGGCCGGAACCGACCTCCTCTACGGACAGGCCGGCAACGACACGCTGAACGGCGGCCTCGGCGCCGACGCCATGTGGGGGGGTATCGGAAACGACTCCTACGTCGTCGACGATTCCGGCGACATCGTCACGGAAGCGGCCGGCGAAGGAACGGACAGCGTCTCGAGCTCGATCAGCTACACGCTGGGCGACAACGTCGAGACCCTGACCCTCACCGGGCTGGCCCTGAACGGCACCGGCAATGGTCTCGACAACGTCCTCACCGGCAACGAGCTGAACAACGTGCTTCTCGGCGGCGCCGGCGACGATACGCTGTACGGCATGGCGGGCAACGACACCCTGAACGGCGGCCTCGGCGCCGACAAGATGGTCGGCGGCACCGGCAACGATCTCTACTTCGTCGACAATAGCGGCGACGTGGTGACCGAGCTGGGCGGCGAAGGCACCGACACGGTGTCGAGCTCGATCAGCTACACGCTGGGCGACAATGTCGAGAACCTGATCCTCACCGGATCGGCGACCGACGGCACCGGCAACGCGCTCAACAACGTCCTCACCGGCAACGCTCTTTCCAACCACCTCAATGGTGGCGCGGGCGACGACCGGCTGATCGGCGGCGACGGCGTCGATTATCTCACGGGCGGTGCCGGCAACGACATCTTCGTGGGCGAGATCAACGCTTCGCAGGTGGCGAGCAAGGGCGGTCTCATCTCCCTCGACGTCGTGCTCGACTTTGCGAAGGGCGATATCATCGACCTGAGCGGAATCGACGCCAACACCGGCCTCGCGGGCGACCAGGCCTTCACCCTCGTCAACGGCTCCAACGCAAAGAATGCCGGCGAAATCTCGATCCAGCATTTCGGCAACATGAACGCGGCCGAGAACGCCCTGGGCATGGAGCTGGACGGCGTCGACGGGAAGAGCCCGTTTGGCGGCCCGGTCACCGTGGTCTTCGGCAACGTCGACGGCGGCCAGCCGGACTTCGCGATGGTGTTCGTCGACACTCCGCACCTGACGGTCAGCGACTTCATGATGTAAGCAGGCGGGGACGGTCTCCCGACCGTCTTCAGGCAAAAGGAAAGCGCTCCGGCTCCGGCCGGGGCGCTTTTCCTTTGATGCCCTCGCTAGACCGGACGGACCAGGCGAAGCGCCAGCCAGCCGAGGACCGGAAGAGCGACCGCGGCGCCGAACGGCAGCAGGACCGATCCTGCGGAGCCGGAACCGGCCGCGGCGCCTGCGGCATAGACGAGCGCGATGCCGGCATTGCCGAGGGAAGTGACCAGAGCGAACCGCCGGAACGGCATTGCCCCCAGCCCCGCGGCCACGGTCGAGGCCTCCGCCAGAACCGGGACGGCGCGGGTCAGGACCAATGTCACCGGCCCGATCCCGGCGGCGAGGCGATGGGCCTTCTCAAGCTCAGAGCTGCCGAGGTAGCGCAGCGCCAGCGGGTGGGCCGCCCGGCGGCCGAGCCAGTAGCCGAGCGCGCAGCCGGCCGACGTTCCGACCCAGATGAGCAGCCCGCCCCCAGCCCAGCCGAACAGCGCCACCGCCGCGACGCTGACCAGGCTCGACGGGACCGGCAGGAGCACGTCGCCCGCGAACAGCGCCAGGATGGCCAGCGCCAGCAGCGGGCCGGCCCTTCCGTTCGGACCGAAGAGCTCCGACCCCAGCTCGAGGACCTGTCCCTCGAACAGGATGAACGGCAGGCTGAGGATCGCGAGCAGCGCCAGCCCGATCATGGCCCATCTCAACAGCCCTGCCACGACGCCCCCGGATCGACTAGGTTGCCGTCATGCTAGCTTATCCCTCCCGGACCGGCCATCCAGGGGCCGCACTCGACTGGATCCTGTCATGACCGTCTATGTCGTCGCCCAGATCCGGATCCACGACCGCGACCGTTACGAGGCTTATGCGGCCGCGTTCATGCCGGTGCTCATTCAATATGGCGGGCGACTGCTCGCGGCGGACGAGACCCCGGTCGTCGTCGAGGGAGAATGGGGCGGCCAAAAGCTCAACATCATCAGCTTCGCGGATTCCCGATCCGCGCGCCGCTGGATGTCATCGGAGGAATATCGGGCGATCGCCGTCGACAGGCTTGCCGCTTCCGACGGCGTCGTGCTCCTCGTCCAGGGCTTCGGACGAGAGGCCCGAGGTGCCCTTGCCTCGCCGCCGCCGCCGCTTTAGGCCGAGCCGACAGCGGAGGGGCATGATGCGCATCGCATGCCTGGGCGGGGGACCGGCCGGGCTCTATTTCGCGATCTCGATGAAGCTGCGCGATCCTGCGCACGACATCGACCTCTATGAGCGCAACCGGCCCGACGACACCTTTGGCTGGGGAGTCGTCTTTTCGGACCAGACGGTCGAGAACCTGATGGCCAACGATCCGGTCTCGGGCGCCGTCATCCAAAGCGAGTTCGCGCACTGGGACGACATCGAAGTCCATATCCATGGCGAGACGATGCGCTCTTCGGGCCACGGCTTCATCGGCATCGGCCGAAGGCGGTTGCTGAACATCCTCCAGGACCGGGCCCGCGCGCTCGGCGTTCGCCTCCATTTCGAGCGGGAGGCGAGCGCCGACCTCGATGACTATGCCGATGTCGACCTCGTCATCGCCGCCGACGGCGCCAACAGCCGCATCCGCAATGCCTACGAGAGTGAATTCGGGGTCGACATCCAAGTCCGGAAGAACAAATTCTTCTGGTTCGGGACGCACAAGGTGTTCGAGGCCTTCACCTTCGCCTTCGAGCGGACCGAGGCCGGCTGGGTCTGGGCCCACGCCTACCGCTTCGATTCCGGCCTTTCCACCTTCATAGTCGAGATGGCGCCGGAGACGTGGCGCGGGCTCGGCTTCGACCGGATGGACCAGTCCGAGGCGATCGCCTCGTGCGAGCGGATCTTCGCCCGCTACCTGGACGGCCAGGCCCTGATGTCCAACGCCGCCCATCTCAAGGGACCGGAAGCGTGGCTTCAGTTCCGGCGGATCATTTGCGAGCGCTGGTCGTACCGCAACCTGATCCTGCTCGGCGACGCGGCCCATACGGCGCACTTCTCGATCGGCTCCGGCACCAAGCTCGCGCTCGAGGATTCGATCAAGCTCGCCGAAGTGCTCAACCGGCCCGGCCTCGCCCGCGACTCGGCGCTGGCCGAGTATCGGGAAGAGCGTCAGATCGAGGTGCTCAAGCTTCAGAACAGCGCTCGCAACTCGACCGAATGGTTCGAGACCCTCGAACGCTATCTTCACTTCGAGCCGATCCAGTTCGCTTACTCGCTGCTCACCCGTTCGCAGCGGGTCAGCCATGAAAATCTGCGTCTCCGCGACAGGCCCTGGCTCGAAGGGGTCGAGCGCTGGTTCCAGTCGAAGGCGCTGGGCGTTCCGGTCAACGACCCCGTCCCGCCGATGTTCGCGCCCTATCGGCTCCGCGAGCTCAGCCTCGCCAACCGGGTCGTGGTCTCGCCGATGGCGATGTATTCGGCCCGGGACGGCAGTCCGGACGACTTCCACCTCGTCCATTACGGGAGCCGGGCCCAGGGCGGCGCCGGCCTCGTCTATACCGAAATGACCTGCGTCTCGCCGGAAGGGCGGATCACCCCCGGCTGCGCGGGCCTCTACGCTCCGGAGCATGTCGAGGCCTGGAGTCGGATCGTCGACTTCGTCCACCGCAACAGCGAGGCCAAATTCTGCCTCCAGCTCGGCCATTCGGGGCCCAAGGGCAGCACCCGGGTCGGCTGGGAAGGCTATGACGTCCCGCTCGAGAGCGGCAACTGGCCGGTCATGGCGGCTTCGGACGTGCCCTGGTCGGATCGCAACCAGATCCCCCGGCCGATGAGCCGCGCCGACATGGACGAGGTTCGCGAGCAGTTCGTGGCCTCGATGCTGATGGGCCTCGAAGCCGGTTTCGACATGGTCGAGCTCCACGCCGCCCACGGCTATCTCCTCTCCAGCTTCATCACCCCCCTCACCAACCGGCGCACCGACGAATATGGCGGAAGCCTCGACAACCGCCTCCGCTTCCCTCTCGAAGTCTTCCGGGGGATGCGCGCTGCATGGCCCGCCAAGCGGCCGATGTCGGTCCGTATCTCGGCCAACGACTGGATGGGGGAAGAGGGCGTTACCCCGGACGAGGCCGTCCTCATCGGCCGGGCCTTCGCGGAGGCCGGCGCCGACCTCATTGACGTCTCCGCTGGACAGACCTGGGCGACGAGCGCGCCCGTCTACGGTCGAATGTTCCAGACTCCGTTCGCCGATCAGATCCGCAACGAGGCGCGGGTCGCGACCATGGCGGTCGGCAACATCTACGAGAGCGACCACGCCAATTCGATCCTTGCCGCCGGCCGGGCCGACCTCGTCGCGCTCGCCCGCCCCCACCTCGTCGATCCGATGTGGACCCTCCGCGCCGCCGCGGCAGTCGATTATCGCGGGGTCCATGTGCCGCCGCAATATCTCGGCGGCATGGCCCAGCTGGCTCGAAACATGGCGCGGGAAGCGGAGTTCAAGGCGTGAGGCTCGCGATCCTTTTCAAGTCATCCCCGCGAAAGCGGGGATCCCGCTTATTTCCTCCTTACCGCCGGTGTGAAAAGAAGCGGGATTCCCGCTTTCGCGGGAATGACGGTTCGGGGCGCCGCCCGTGAAACTCCAGGGCCACCACGCAATCATCACCGGCGGCGGCACCGGCATCGGCGCCGCCATCGCCCGCGCGCTGGGGGCGGAGGGCGCGCGCCTGACCCTCGTCGGCCGCCGCCGCGACAAGCTGGAGGAAGTCTGCTCAGCCGGCCTCGACGCCTTGGTCGCCCCCGCCGACGTCACAATCCGCGACGAGGTCGACCGCGCCTTCGCCCTCGCCCGCGAAGCCCAGGGCCCGATCACCATTCTCATCAACAATGCCGGCGCGGCGGCGGGCGTCGCATTCGCAAAGGTGAGCGAGGACTTGTGGCGGGACATTCTGGCCGTCAATCTCGACGGCATGTTCCATTGCTGCCAATCGGCGCTGCCCGATCTCCTGGCCGCGACGGCCGGGCGGATCGTCACCGTCGCCTCGATGGCCGGCCTCCACGGCTTCGCCTACGCCGCCCCCTACATCGCGGCCAAGCACGGCGCGGTCGGTCTCACCCGGGCGCTCGCCGCCGAATATGCGCGAGGGAATTTGCGGGTGAACGCGGTCTGCCCCGGCTTCGTCGACACCGAGATGACCGTCCAGTCGGTCTCCAACATCACCGCCAAGACCGGCCGGAGCGAATCGGAAGCTCGAGCGGAGCTGGCGCGGCTGAACCCGTCCGGACGCCTGATCTCTGCCGAGGAGGTCGCCGCCGCGGTGCTTGACCTCGTCGTCTCGGAGCGGAACGGTGAAGCCCTGGAGATCGCATGAACCCTGACGACTTCTCGCCCGAGCATTTCCTGTGGGCTTATGCCGACGGCGTCGCGACGATCACCCTCAACCGGCCGGATCGCAAGAACCCGCTCACCTTCGAAAGCTATGCCGAGCTTCGCGACACCTTCCGGGCCCTGGTCTATGCCCGCGGCGTGAAAGCGGTCGTGATGGCCGGAGGGGGCGGCAATTTCAGCTCCGGCGGCGACGTCCACGAGATTATCGGCCCACTTACCCGGATGGACATGCCGGGCCTGCTCGACTTCACGCGGATGACCGGCGACCTCGTCAAGGCGATGCGCGCCTGCCCGCAGCCGATCGTCGCGGCGATCGACGGCATCTGCGTCGGCGCGGGAGCGATCGTGGCGATGGCGTCGGACCTTCGCCTCGCAACGCCCGAATCGAAGACCGCCTTCCTCTTCACCCGGGTCGGCCTCGCCGGCTGCGACATGGGCGCCTGCGCGATCCTGCCCCGGATAATCGGCCAGGGCCGGGCCGCGGAGCTGCTCTACACCGGCCGGGTGATGACGGCGCGGGAAGGCGAAAGCTGGGGCTTCCACAACCGGCTGGTGCCGGGCGACGCTCTACTCGCCGAAGCCCAGGCTTTGGCCCAGGGCCTCGCCTCGGGGCCGACTTTCGCCCACGGTATCACCAAGACCCAGCTGGGCCAGGAATGGAACGTCAGCCTGGAGACCGCGATCGAGATGGAAGCCCAGGCCCAGGCCATCTGCATGGCGACGAACGACTTCAAGCGCGCCTTCGAAGCGTTTGCGGCGAAGCAGACGCCGGAGTTCAAGGGTGATTAGTCCCGCCCTCACCCTCGCGTCCCGCTGCGCGGGCCGCATTTCCCTCTCCCCTACAGGGAGAGGGGTGAAGGACGGCGGCTACGCCAACCCCTCTCCCTGCAGGGGAGAGGGACAGGCGCGAAGTGCCAGGGTGAGGGCATGAGACGGCCTCCCGGCTACGACAAGCTCGAACGCGCCCGGAGCCTTCGCCGCGACATGACGGCCCAGGAAAAGCTGCTCTGGGGACAATTGCGCGACCGTCGCCTGGGCGGCGCCAAATTCCGCAAGCGGATGTGGCTCGCCGGCTATGTCGCGGACTTCGCTTGTCCCGAAGCCAGGCTCGTCGTTGAGGCCGACGGCAGCCAGCATGCTGACAATTCGGAATATGATGCCGAGCGCGAGCGCGCATTCGCAAGGCTCGGCTGGGGAACCCTTCGCTTCTGGAACAATGAGATCACCGAGAATCTGGACGGCGTCCTCACGGTCATTGCGAACGCCCTGCCCTCACCCTCCCACCGCTCCGCGGCGGGCCCCTCCCTCTCCCCTACAGGGAGAGGGGGAGAGAGCGGCCCCACCAACCCCTCTCCCTGTAGGGGAGAGGGACAGCCGGGCCCGCAGGGCACGGCAGGGTGAGGGCACAGAGCATGAAAGACTTCCTTGACTGGCCCTTCTTCGACGACAGCCATCGCGCGCTCGCCGACAGCCTCGAGCTTTGGTGCGAGGCCGAGCTTTCCGACGAGGAGCCGGAGGATCTCGACCAAGCCTGCCGCGACCTCGTCCGCAAGCTCGGCGACGGCGGCTGGCTTCGCCACTGCGTCCCCGACGAGGCGGGCCGGCTGGATGTCCGCACCCTGGCTCTGATCCGCGAGACGCTCGCCCGCCATTCCGGCCTCGCCGACTTCGTCTTCGCGATGCAGGGCCTCGGCTCCGGAACGATCAGCCTGTTCGGCACCGACGCCCAGAAGGCGGCCTATCTGCCGGCGGTCGCTCGGGGCGAGAAGATCGCCGCTTTCGCGCTGACCGAGCCGGAGTCCGGATCCGACGTCGCCTCGATGGCCATGACCGCGAAGGAGACGGCGGACGGCTGGCTCCTGAACGGCGCCAAGACCTACATCTCGAACGGCGGCATCGCCGATTATTACATCTCCTTCGCGCGCACGGGGGAAGCGCCCGGCGCCAAGGGCATCTCGGCCTTCATCGTCGACCGCGATACGCCGGGCCTGGACGACAGCGAGCGGATCGAGGTCATCGCTCCGCACCCGCTCGCCACCCTGCGCTTCACCGATGCCCGCCTTCCCGCCTCGGCCCTGCTCGGCGAGCGCGGCCGCGGCTTCGCCCAGGCGATGGCGACCCTCGACATATTCCGGACCACGGTCGGGGCGGCGGCCCTGGGCTTCGCCCGGCGAGCGCTCGACGAGGCGACGAAGCGGGCTTTGACCCGGCGGTTGGGGAACGGCACCCTGGCCGACAATGCCATCACCCAGTCGAAGCTCGCCGAGATGCTGCTCGACGTCGAGACCTCGGCCCTGCTCGTCTACCGCGCCGCCTGGCTTCGCGACGTCAAGGGCCGGCGCAACAGCCGCGAAGCCGCGCTCGCCAAGCTCCATGCCACCGACAGCGCCCAGAACGTCATCGACAAGGCCGTACAGATGTTCGGCGGCCTGGGCGTGACGAGAGGAGTGCCGGTGGAGCGGCTCTACCGGGAGATCAGGGCGCTTCGCATCTATGAAGGCGCTTCGGAGGTCCAGAAAGTGGTGATCGCCCGCGCCCATCTCGCGGAGTACAAGACTTGAAGGCGCTTCTCCCCCCCGGCTGGCCTCGGCCGAGCGGCTACTCCAACGGCATCTCAGCCCAGGGCCGGACGATCTTCACCGCCGGAATCATCGGCTGGGACGAGACGGGGACGATCGTCGCGCCCGATCTCGCCGGCCAGCTCCGCCAGATCCTGCTCAACACGCTCGCCATCCTCGCCGAGGACGGGGCCGGTCCGGAACATATCGTCCGCATGACCTGGTATGTTGTCGACATCGGCGAATATCGGTCGGGGCTCGCGGAAATCGGCGCCGCCTACAAGGAAGTGATCGGCCGCCATTTTCCGGCGATGGCGGTGGTTCAGGTTGGGGCCCTGGTCGAGCGGGAAGCGCGGATCGAAATCGAGACGATTGCGGTGATGCCGGAGTGACGGCGCACGAAGACACCTTCGTCCGCGACCGCCTCCCGCCTCTCGAGGCCCAGCCCGAATTCCTCTTCGACCTGCCCGAGCTCCGTTATCCCGACCGCCTCAACGCCGCCGTCGAGCTGATCGACAAGGGCGATCCGGACGCCGTCGCGGTGATCAACGAGTCCGGCCGCTGGACCTATGGCGAGATGCGCGACCTCAGCGACCGGATCGCCCGCCTGCTCGTCGAGGAAGAGGATCTCATCCCCGGCGAACGGGTGCTCCTGCGCGGGCCGAACGGGGCGGTCCTGTTCGCCTGCTGGCTGGGTGCGCTCAAGGCCGGCGGGATCGTCGTCGCGACCATGCCGGTGCTTCGCCCGGGGGAAGTGGCGACCATCCTGGAGCGGGCCCGGATCCATCACGCCATCGTCGACGACCGTTTCCTCGACGACTTCATGGATGCGGCCGACGAAACGGGCCTGATCCGATCACTCCTCACCTACCATGGCGACGGCGGCGGCGGGCGGCTCGAGGCGCGGCTGGAGAAGGTCGAGCCCGGCTTCGCGCCGGTCGACACCCATCGCGACGATGTCGCCCTGATCGCCTTCACCTCGGGCACGACCGGCCGGCCGAAAGGCTGCGTCCATTTTCATCGCGACGTGCTCGCACCGGCCGACAGCTTCGCCCGCCGGGTGCTGAAGCCGGAGCCGGGCGGCCGCTGGGCCTGCTCGGCGCCGATCGCCTTCACCTTCGGCCTCGGCATGCAGCTGATCTTCCCCTGGCGCTTCGGCGGAGCGGCGGTCACCATCGAGCGGCCGGGGCCCGGGCCGCTGCTCGAGGCGATCGCCCGGTTCGAAGTGACCCATCTCGCGACGGCTCCGACCGCGTACAAGGCGATGCTGGGGCTGCTGCAGGATTGCTCCCCGGCGAACGACCTTTCTTCCCTCGTCACATGCGTCTCCGCCGGCGAGCATCTTCCCGCCGCGACCTGGCACGCCTGGCGCGAGGCGACGGGGGTGAAGATCGTCGACGGCATCGGCGCCACCGAGATGATGCACATCTTCATCTCCGCGTCCGGCGACGACATCCGGCCCGGGGCGACCGGCAAGGCGGTCCCCGGCTACCGCGCCTGCGTGCTCGGCGAGGACGGTCGGCCCCTCCCCCACGGCATCGGCCGGCTGGCGGTAAAGGGCCCGACGGGCTGCCGCTATCTCGATGACGAGCGCCAGGCCGATTACGTCCGGCAGGGCTGGAACGTCACCGGGGACACGTACCGCGCCGACGAGGAGGGCTATTTCTGGTACGTCGCCCGCTCCGACGACATGATCGTCTCGGCCGGCTACAATATCGCCGCTCCCGAAGTGGAGAGCGCCCTCTACGGCCACCCGGCCGTCCTGGAATGCGCGGTGATCGGGGTGCCGTGCGAGGAGCGCGGACAGCGGGTGAAGGCCTTCGTGGTCGCCGCCCCGGGCCGCGAGCCCGGCGAGGCGCTCGCCCGCGAGCTCCAGGACCATGTCAAAGCGGCGATCGCGCCCTACAAATATCCGCGCGACCTGGAGTTCGTGGACGCCCTGCCCAAGACCGCGACGGGGAAATTGCAGAGGTTCGCGTTAAGGCGGTAGCTTCTCGTCATCCCGGCGAAAGCCGGGACCTCGGGAAGACCCGCCGAGACTTCTCGTCCTGGGGTCCCGGCTTTCGCCGGGATGACGATTCTCAGCAGCCGGGGGTCTTCTCCGAAACCGCCTTGCCGCTCAGCACCCGGCGGACGCCTTCGAGGCATTTGGGGGCGGCTTCGGCCGTGGTCGTCGCGGGCTTGGCGGCGGCCGGGACCGCCGGCTTCGCCGAAGCGCCCGTCTCGGGCTTCTCGGGAAGACCCGACAGCGCCCAGTGCGTGCTCGCCGAGAGCGGCTTGCCGGAGCGGACCTGGACGGCCTGGGTGGAAGCCTCGGCATTGGGCGGCTCGTAGCGGCGGAGGACGGCGGCGGCGAAGCTGTCGATGCTGCCCGGAGCCTTGGTCCCGACCTCGACGGCGGCAGCCTCGGCCGCCTGGGCGGCGGCCAAAGCGGCGGCGTCGTCGATCGCCGGAGCGTCGGCCAGGGTCGTCGGATCGGAGGTCAGGCTCCGCATCTTCGCGATCTGCGGCTCGACCCGGCCCGGGCTGAGCCGGAACGCCGCGGGTTTGCCCCAGCCGCCTTCCCAGCGGTAGAAGATGTGGGTGCCGACATTGGTGAGCTTGACCAGGCTGGAGCTCCAGTAGGGAACGACCCAGTTGGTGTGATAATGGGTCGCCCAGCCGACCGGAGCGAAGACCTTGCCGGCGAGCGCTTCCTCGGCGACCCGGCGCGCGCGCGCCCAGCCCGAGACGGAGGGGGTGCGGCGAAGCGCCCCGTCGCAGGTGAAGGTGAACTGACAGCCGGTGGAACGCTCCTGGCCCTGGAAGACGACTCCGCAGACGGTTCTCGGATAGGCCGGGTGGCGGACCCGGTTGAGGACGACCTGGGCGACCGCCTGCTGGCCCGCCGTCGATTCGACGGCCGCCTCGTAATAGACGGCGGCGGTCAGGCACTCGACCGCGCGCAAGCGGTCGGCGGGCGTCGCGAAGGCGATCCCGAACGGGCGGGCGGCCGGGTTGGGCAGGGTCGAGAAGGGCACCGCGGCGTTGATCTTGACGGCGTCCTGGGGCGCGACCTCGCGAAATTGCAGCGGCTCGGGCTGGGGCGGGATGCCGAGGCCGGGAATGCTTCGGCCGGTGCCGCCGAAACGCGCATTGGGCGTCGCGCTGGCCGGTTCGAACCAGGCGACGCTGAGGCCGGCGATCAGGTAGAGCGCCGCCATGGTCGCAAGGACCGCCGAGGCGAGCCACTGCCGAAGCCCCGGAAGCCGGGGCAGCAACGGACGGCGCAACACGGCTTCGTTCGACGACATCAACCACTCCGGAAAAGGACGGGCGCTCTATTGCGGCCGTCGATCCCTGGCAAGCGCGAGGCCGTGAGCCGGTCCCTCGACGCGCCGAAGATCTTAGAATTTCGACCAGGCCGCTCTCTACCCCAAATGGGGTGAAAGCTCAAATTTTCAACGCCCGAGGGTCGCGCCGGAGACGTAGAGCGACCGGAAATGCGCGGCGAAGGCGGTTAGCCGGCCGTCCCCGATGGCCGCTCTCAAGGCACGCATAAGTTCCTGATAAAACCAGATATTGTGTTCGGTCATCAGCATCGACCCCAATATTTCGCCCGAGCGGACGAGATGGTGGAGATAGGCGCGCGACCAGGAGGCGCAGATCGGGCAGGGACAGGACGGATCGAGCGGCTCCGGATCCTCGCCGAAGCGGGCGTTGCGGATGTTGATCGGGCCCGAGCGGGTGAAGGCCTGGCCGGTCCGTCCGGAGCGAGTCGGAAGGACGCAGTCGAACATGTCGATCCCGCGCTCGACCGCGCCGACGATGTCGTCGGGCTTGCCGACTCCCATCAGATAGCGGGGCCGGTCCGGCGGAAGCAGTGCCGGGGCGAAGTCCAGGCAGGCGAACATCGCCTCCTGCCCCTCGCCCACCGCCAGGCCGCCGACCGCATAGCCGTCGAAGCCGATCTCGATCAGGGCCTCGGCCGACGCCCGGCGAAGCCCCGGGTCGAGCGCGCCCTGCTGGATTCCGAACAAGGCCGCCCTCGACGCATGGTCCTCGCCGGAATCGAAGGCCCTGCGCGACCTTTTCGCCCAGCGCATCGACCGTTCCATCGCCGCCGCCTGCTCGTCGCGGCTCGAAGTGGTCGGCACGAGCTCGTCGAAGGCCATGACGATGTCCGACCCGAGCAGTCGCTGTATCTCCATCGACCGCTCCGGACTGATCATGTGCCGGCTGCCGTCGAGATGGCTCCTGAACGCCACCCCCTCCTCGCTGACCTTGGCGAGGTCCGAAAGGCTCATGACCTGGTAGCCGCCGCTGTCGGTGAGGATCGGCCGATCCCAGCCCATGAAGGCGTGCAGCCCCCCGAGCCGGGCGACCCGCTCCGCTCCGGGCCGGAGCATGAGATGGTAGGTGTTGCCGAGAATGATGTCGGCCCCGGCCGAGCGCACGTCCGCCGGCTTCATCGCCTTCACCGTGGCCGCGGTGCCCACCGGCATGA
The DNA here is from genome assembly GCA_034668565.1 of Sphingomonadales bacterium. Taxonomy (GTDB): domain Bacteria; phylum Pseudomonadota; class Alphaproteobacteria; order Sphingomonadales; family Sphingomonadaceae; genus Allosphingosinicella. The sequence continues at coordinate 19,320 of JAXDPE010000073.1, forward strand.
AAGCCGGCGTCCGGATCTCGCCGCGCCGCATGGCGATCGCGCCCGCGCGGGCGGCGCCGTCGGTGGCCGAGATGGTGAAGGCGAAGCGGGGCGCGGGCATGAGCGGCGCCTACACCATCGCCCTCACCCCTACACCCCTCTCCCTGCACCCGAGAGGGACAGGTTCGCGAAGCGAACAGAGTGACGGCCCGGCGGCGCCGGAAAACGGGGACAGCATACATTTTTCGCCGCGAAGTACCGCCTCGGCCCCGGCTCCGGCAGCAGCGGAAAATGTATACTGTCCCCGTTTCTAAAAGATGAGGGACGCGCCCGGTACGTGTCCCCCCTTCTCAGCCTTGGCACCTATCCCCCCAAGGCGGGCTTTACTTTTCCCGAGCGGGGTTGCCGACCACGGTGACGCCGGCGGCGACGTCGCGAGTGACGATGCTGCCCGCGCCGACGATCGCATCGTCGCCGATCGTGACTCCCGGCAGGATGATCGCACCGCCGCCAATCCAGACATTGGCACCGATCGTCACCGGTCGACCGAAGCGCACTTTCTGCTGCCGAAGCCGGGGATCCCGCGGGTGATCGGAGGCGAGGATCTGAACGGCCGGACCGATGGCCGTCCCTTCCCCGATATGGACCGGCTCGACGTCCAGGATGACGCAAGCATAGTTCAGGAAGGCTCCCGGCCCGAGCGAGATGTTGTGGCCGTAGTCGCAGAAAAAAGGCGGGCGGATCAGCGCCTTCGCGCCGACCGAGGCGAATCGCTCGACCAGCAAGGCGTATCTTTCCCCGTCGCTCAGGCCGGGGGCGTTGAAGCGGTCGATCCACGGTCCCGCCGGCCCCCGCCCGGTTTCGCTTCCTGTCGGCATGTTCGCTCCTCCCCGGAGCCCACCTGTACAACGGCGATGTCGTCTTGCCACCGACTGCCCGAAATCGCTTGAATATAGCCTGAAGGTTATATACTACTTCCGTTATGCAAGACCGATTGAGCTTGAGCCTTCAGGCGCTCGCCGACCCGACCCGGCGAACCATCCTGGCCCGGCTGGCGCTGGGCGAGGCGACGGTCACTGAACTGGCGGCGCCGTTCGGGATCAGCCAGCCGTCGATCTCCAGGCACCTCAAGGTTCTCGAAACGGCCGGCCTGATCGAAGTCCGGCGAAAGGCCCAGGCGCGGCCGCGCAGGCTGAGGCCCGACGCCCTGCGGGACGTCGGCGACTGGCTGGACGGCCTGAGGAACCTGTGGAGCGACAGCTTCGACAGGCTCGACCGGCATCTCGACTCGACGAGTGACAGGGAGACACGCCATGAGTGACAGGTTCCAGATATCGCGTGTCTTCCGCGCGGACCGCGGCCGGGTCTGGCAAGCCTGGACCGATCCTGCCCAATTCGCCCTTTGGTTCGGACCCAGAGGCTCGACTTGCGAGGTCCTGAGCTTCGATTTTCGGCCTTCGGGATATCTGCATTCGCGCCTGGACGGGGCCGACGGCAGCGTGATGTGGGGGAAGAATTTCTACCGCTCCCTCGAGCCCCCCGATCGCCTCGTCTGGGAGCAGAGCTTCTCGAACGCGCAGGGAGACATCGTCCCGGCGCCTTTTCCGATGCCCTGGCCGCTGCGAATGCTGACGACGGTGACGTTCGAGGATGAAGATGGCGGCACCCGAGTCACGCTCACCTGGAAGCCCCTCGACGCCACGCCCGAGGAAGAAGCGTCGTTCGCCAGCATGATGTCGTCGATGAACGGCGGTTGGATCGGCACGTTCGACAAGTTGGAAACCTTCCTGGCCCAAGGCGGCTGAGGCTTCGTCCAGCCGGACCGCCTCCCCCCCCGACCCTCTCCCTCCAGGGGAGAGGGACAGGTTCGCACAGCGAACCAGGGTGAGGGCACCGGCAGCGGAAATGGAATGAGGGCACCGTCACCGAACAGGACCGTACGGTAACAATGCCCTCGAAGTCGCGGGTGACAGCTACGCGACTGTCACCGGAGCCTGACGCTACAGCTTGTTTATGACGCCTTTGATCTTGCCCTTCAGCTCCTGGCCTTCGCCCTTGAGCT
>JAXDPE010000074.1:0-3150 GCA_034668565.1 Sphingomonadales bacterium
GAAGGTTCGCTGCGGGAAGGGGTGGAAGATATAATATTTCTCGTTGGTGAGGTTTTCCACCCCGAAGGCCGCGTTCCAATGCTCGCCGATGCGGAAATTGGCCCGGGCGTCGGCAACGAGATAGGCCTCGAAGCCCTGGAAAGTGTGGGTGGCGACGTCGCTATTGTCGATGGTTCCGAACGAGCGGCTGGAATAGCGGCCGGCCAGCGTCAGGCTGGCGACGTCGGACGCCCGCCAGGTCATCACCAGGGTCGCCCGCCGCCTCGGCACCTGCGGCAGGTCCTTGCCCTCCGCCGCGGGGAAAGCCGGATCCTCCAATACCTTGGGCCGGGTCAAAGTGACGCTGCCCGAAAGGTCCAGCCGGGAAAGTGCGAATCCCCGCCGCTCGAAGGCGAGCTCGATCCCCCGAGTCCGCACCCGCTCGACATTCTGGACATAGCTGAACAAGGTCGTCGAGCCCGCCACCAGAGGCGCCGTCTGCGCGATGAGCGCGTCCCTGATCGACTCGCTGAACAGCGACAGCCGGACGTGGCCCGAGCCGTTCGTCCACATCCCCGCCAGCTCCGCCGACCGCGCCCGCTCGGGACGAAGGTTCGGGTCGGGAACGGTCAGGCTCGGCCCGGTCGAGATCGCCTGGTAGAGCTCTGAGACGGTCGGGAAGCGGTAGGCCTGGCCTGCGGACAGGGTGACGCTCAGCCCCCGCGTCGGAAGCCAGCGCAGGCTGGCCTTCGGTGAGAGCCCTTCGGCCGACTGCTCCGGCTGGGCGACGTCGAGCGCCGGCGCCAGCGAGAAATTGCGGCCGCCAAAGGCCCGCCAGCTTTCGTAGCGGGCGCCCAGGGTCAGCTGCAGGCTTTGGGACAGGGCAAGCTCGTTTTCGGCCCAGAAAGCCAGGGTCCGGGTCCGGCCCTGCGCCAGCTGGTTCAGCGCGCCGGGCGCCCCCGAGCGCCATTCCGCGGCCGCGAAACGCCGGCTCTCCAGCCGGAAAAGGTCGTAATGCGCCCCGCCCCGGAGACCGTTCCGGCCGAGCTCGAGATCGAGAGTGCGCCAGCCGGTGCCGTTCAGGCGGACGATCGCGCCGGGTCCGCCGCCCGCGCCCGCGGGGAGAGCGGTCGAGGGCAGGCGCTGCTCGTGCCTGTCGAAATCGTAGAGGCTCGCGACCGCGCGCCAATCCACCCCTCCTACCCGCCCTTCCCCGGTGAGCCCGTGCATCCAGTGCCGCTCGTCCTGCAGATAGATGTTGTTGCCGAAAGTGCTGGCCGGGACGTTGACCGTTCGCCCGGAGATGTTGAGCGTTCCGGCGAACCGGCCGCCGCTGAGATAGGTCTTGGCCCGGGCTTCGGTATCGTTGAGGAACAGCCCGCCCCGATAGGTCAGCTTGAGCCCGGGCCCGGCTTCCCAGGCGAGCTTGAGCTTGAGATTGTCCTGCTTCTGGTCCTCGAGCCCGGCCGCGCCGAGAACGAAGATCGGCGCTCCGGAGCGGTTGACGTCGGCGAAGGCGCCGGTCGCAGGCGTGCCGGCCGCGCCCGGATTGGCCGGCCGGGCGACGGTGGCGTAAGCGAGCGGCTGGCTCTGGCTGTCGACATGGTTGGCGCTCGCGAACCAGGCGAAGGACCCTTCCCGCCCCCCGAGCGTGGCGCCGGCCTGCCGGGCGGGAAAGATTCCGTCCGTCCCATATTGCTCGAAGCTCTGGACGCTGGTCGCGACGCTCACCGAGCCTTCCGCATGCTCCGGAAGCCGGGTCGTGATGTTGACCACCGCACCGATCGAATTGCCGGGATAGGCCGCCGAGAAGGGTCCGTAGAGCACGTCGACCCGCTCGATCTCCTCGGGTGAGACCATTCCCCAGCGCGGCGAGGCGCTATTGTTGTTGTTGCCGATCAGGGCCGACAGCAAAAGCCCGTCCGCATAGACCAGGCTTCGGGCGCTCGCCCCCACCCCGGACGTCCGGGTCGCCAGCGGCGACTGGGTGTCGCCGACGTGGCGCTTGCGGACGAAAAGGCTGGGCAGATAGCGGAGGCTGTCCTCCGGAGTGATAACCGCCGTCGTCTCCTCCAGCCGTTCGGAATCGACGCTTTCCACCGTCGCCTGGTGGCTGGTCTTCTGGCCGGTGACGACGATATCCGTCTCATCGCCGGCCCAGGCCGCGGCGGGCAGCGCCGCCGCGCAGCTTAGCAGCATCAGGCGCGCCGCCGCGGGCGCGCGTCTCGATTTCGTCATGTCCCATTCCTGTCTGTCTCGCGAGAGTCGGAGGATCAGACGGACGATGGGGGTCCCGTGGCCGGCGGCGGCGGCGAGGCCGGGGCTATGCGCGGAAAGTAAGCGGCCGCCGGCAATTCGGGCGGGAGACTCGCGGCCGATACGCGCGGCGGCACGGCCGGCGGAGACGGCGGAAGCGGCGGCGCGGCCAGAGCGGCGAAGGGGCAGGGACGGTCGCCCGGCCGGGACGGGCCGGGTTGGTCGGGATGGCCGTCATGGCCGGTATGGACAGCGGTCTCGACGGCCGCGGGATGCGCCTGCGCGGCGCAGAGAGTCAGGCCCGGCCGCCCGTCATGATCGGGGGCGATCATGTAGCCGGAGGGGATCAGGATCCGGAACAGGAGAAGCAGCGCCAGCGCGGGCTGCGCGAATCCGCGCCAACGCCCGATACTGGCCACCCTGCCCCTCATGGCTTCACACTAATGGGCAACTCGGCTTCTCACAGCCCAAATCGGGCCCGTGCCGGTACAAAATAGATCGCTTTCGGACCTAATTTGCTGAAGCCCGCCGTTGCACCGGCGCACGGATCATGTTTGATCCCATATTCACTAGGAACGGAGCGTCCCCCCAACGGACGGCCGTTCTGAAGAAGCCCCTCCGGTCCATCCGAGCCGGAGGGGCTTTTCGTGGGCGCACAGCTTCGCGCGCGCTCCCCCCGACGAAATGCCGCGATCGTCATGCTGAACTTGTTTCAGCATCCAGTCCCGAGCCGCTCTATCGCCTGGAGAGCCTCCGACCGTCGAGCCGCTCCGCCCTGTACCCTGAAGCAAGTTCAGCGACTGTCTTTGGTGTCAAGCGCGCCATGGTTGTTTATCCCTGACGATGGCGTTGCAGATGATGATGAGTTTTCGTGCGACGGCGATGAGGGCGACCTTCTTGGCTTTGCCGGCCTCG
>JAXDPE010000075.1:0-9859 GCA_034668565.1 Sphingomonadales bacterium
GCCGAATTCCGGGCTGTTGGCGTCGGTCGCGACCAGCTCGTTGACGAACTTGTCGACGACCGTCTCGAGCTTAGACTTCACCCCCTCCTCGATCGGGACCAGCCCGGCCGCCTCGGCGGGCGCGACGGTCTGCAGCGCCTCGGGCGCCTCGAGCTTCAGCTTGGTCTCGGTCTGGGTCGCCATGTCGCTCCGCTCCGTGTCGCTTTGAGCGCTAAATGGGGCAGGGGAGCGGGTGAGCGCAAGGGGCAAAGTGTATTATCAATATAGTACACGAACTCAGGTCAGGATCGTCCAGTCATGCAAGTCCGTCATCCCGGCGAAAGCCGGGACCTCGGGGAGACCCCCGAGCCTTCTCGTCCTGAGGTCCCGGCTTTCGCCGGGATGACGACATATTACAAATCCGGAAGGACCTGGCTGGCCTCGCCCCAGCCCTGGAGGGCGCGGCTGGAAGCCCGCTCGACAAGCTGCTCCCCGTCGCGGACGGTGAAGGGGGCCCCCGACTTCAGATCCTCGAGCTCGTCCCAGCTGATCGGCGCCGCCACCGGGGCGCGCTCGCGGGAGCGGGCTGAATAAGGGAGGATAGCCGTGGCTCCGCGCTGGTTGCGCAGATAGTCGAGGAAGATTCGCCCCTTGCGCTTCGCCTTGGCGAGGTTGGCGGTGAAGCGCTCGGGCTCGGCGGTGGCGAGGGCGACGGCGAAGCGCTGGGCGAAATCCTTAACCTGCGGCCATTCCGCCTGGGGGGTCAGCGGGACGACGACGTGGAGGCCCTTGCCGCCGGTGGTCATCGGGAAGCTCTGAAGGCCCATGTCGGCGAGGTAGCGGTGGAGGTCGCGGGCGGTGCGCCGGACCTCGTCGAAGCTCAGGCCCTCGTCGGGATCGATGTCGAAGACGAGCCGGTCCGGCTTTTCGACCTCGGCGACCGACGAGCCCCAGCCGTGAAACTCTATCGTGCCCATCTGGGTGCAGGCGACGATCCCGGCAATGTCCTCGACGAAGACGTAATTTTCGATCTGGCCCTTTTTCTCCTCGATCGGGATCTGGAGAAGATGCGGTCCAAAGCTCCCGGTGTCGTGCTTCTGGAAGAAGCATTTCTTGGCTCGCCCCTGAGGGCAGCGGACCAGGCTGAGCGGCCTTTTCGCCGCCCATTCCATCATCATCGGCCCGATCGTCCGGTAATAAGCGACGAGCTCCCCCTTGGTCACTCCGGCATCGGGAAACAGGATCCGCTCCGGGTTGCTGATCTTGACTCCGTCGCCGCCGGCGGGCGCGGCGCGCTCGACCGGCTGCGGCATCTCCTCGACCACCTCGGCGGCCTTTTTGTCGCCGCGAAGCCCGAGGAAGCTGGCGTGGCGGACCACGCCCTCGGCGGTGAACTCCGCGAAGGCGACCTCGCACACCAACTTCGGCCTCAGCCAATGGGCGCCGCGCGCTTCGGCCCTCGGAACCGGGGCGCCCGGCTTTTCCGCCGCGATCTTTTCGAACCGCTCGAGCAGGTCGCTTTGGACCTGGTTCGAAAAGCCGGTGCCGACCTTGCCGGCGTAGCGCAGCTTGCCGTCCTCATAGACTCCGAGCAGAAGGGCGCGGAAGCCCCGCCCTTTCTTGTCGCTTTCCGACCAGCCGAGGATGACGAATTCCTGGCGATAGGTGCATTTGATCTTCAGCCAGCTCTTGGTCCGTCCGCTTCGATAGGGGGCGTCGGAGCGCTTCGAGATGATCCCTTCCTGCCCGGCCGAGCACATCGCATCGAACAGCTTTTCGCCATGGCCGACGATATGCTCCGCATAGATGAGGGTCGGCGGCCTGCCGTCCCCGACCAGCGAGGCCAGGCGGCCCTTGCGCTCGACGGTGGGCAGGCCGGCCACATCCTCCCCGTCGATCTCGAGTGCGTCGAACAGGAAGAGGGTGAGGCCGCGGCCGCCTTCGCTGATCGCCTGCTGGAGCGCCGAGAAGCCGGTATTGCCCTTGTCGTCGAGGGCGACGATCTCGCCGTCGAGCAGGGCCGAGCCGACTTCGATCCGGGCCGCGGCCTCGACGATCTCGGGGAATTTGTCGGACCAGTCGAGGCCGGAGCGCGTATAGACTTTGGCCTTGCCGCCCCCGATTGCGAGCAGGCAGCGATAGCCGTCATATTTCATCTCGTGGATCCAGCCGGAGCCGGACGGGACGTGGTCGACAAGGGTCGCTTTCTGGGGCTCTCGGAAGGCGGGAGGCTTCCCGTCATCCCGGCGCAAGCCGGGACCTCGGCGAGAGTCAGGCGCCGGCGCCTTCGCGGCCTGGGGTCCCGGCTTTCGCCGGGATGACGATGCATAAGGATCCGTCTTCCAGCCTTTCACCTCCTTGACCTTCTTGCCCGCGGCGATCTCCTGCATCGAGCGGCCGGTCTTCACACTCGTCAGATATTTTTCCGTCAGCCCCATCGATCCGCCGGCATGCTCGTCCGTGACCTTTTTCAGCATCCAGTTCTCGGCCCGCTCGCCCGGGCGGCCCTTGAGGCGGAACATGACCCATTCGCCCTGCATGCGGTGGCCCTCGAGGGTGAAGTGGAGATGCCCTTCCTCGATCGTCTTGCGCGGATCCTTGTCGGGATGGGGGATCCAGCGGCCCCAGTCCCAAAGCATGACCGTGCCGCCGCCATATTCGCCCTTGGGAATGGTGCCCTCGAAGCTGGCATAGTCCATCGGATGGTCTTCGGTGCGGACCGCCAGATGCCGATCCGCCGGGTTTAGGCTCGGACCCTTGGGCACCGCCCAGCTCTTCATCACGCCGTCCATCTCTAGGCGGAGGTCGTAATGGAGGCGGGAGGCGTCGTGCTTCTGGACCATGAAGAGGGCCGGGGCGTTGGGCCCCCGTGCCGGCCCCACCGCGCCCGCCGGCTCCGCCGTCTTGGCGAAGTCGCGCTTGCGGTTGTAGGTTTCGAGCGGATCGGCGGGTTTTTTTGAAAGGGTCACGACCGTCTCACCCTGAACTTGTTTCAGGGTCCAGGCCTCCACCCGCGAGGCGCATCCACCCTGGATGCTGAAAAAAGTTCAGCATGACGATTTCTCTCACGCCCGCTTCCGCGCCGGCGCGGCCTTGGCCGGCGCCTTCTTCGCCGCGGGCTTGCGCGCCGCCGGCTTGGCAGCCGCTTTCTTCGTGCCGGAGCTCGCGGTCTCCTTGCCTCCGCCGGGCTTCTCGATCGAGCGCTTGAGCGCGGCCATCAGGTCGATGACGTTGGAGCCCCGGGCCGGAGCGGTTTCTTCCTCGGCGTGGATGGTCTTGCCCTTGCGCTTCTGCTCGATCAGCTCCTCGACCGCCTCGATATAGCGGTCGTGATATTTGGACGGATCGAAGGCGCCCGTCTTGCGCTCGATCAGCGCCTCGGCGAGGTCGAGAAGCTCCTCGTCGGGCTTGGCCTCGGCGATGTCGCGGAAATAATTCTGCGCCTTGTTGACCTCGTCGGCGTAGCGCAGGGTCTCGAGCACGATGCCCCGGCCGCACGGCTTGAGGCTGACCAGATATTCGCGGCCCCTCAGCGCCAGCTGCCCGAGCGCTACCTTCTTGGTCCGGCGAAGCGCCTCCCGAAGCACGATGAACGCCTCTTCGGCGAGGTCGTCGGCGGGGACGACGAAATAGGGCTTCTCGTAATAGAGGACGTCGATGTCGTCATAATCGACGAACTGGGTGAGCTCGAGGGTCTTCTTGCTCTCCAGCTTGGCCCCTTCGATCTCCTCGTCGGTGAGCAGCACGTAGCTGCCTTTCTCATATTGATAGCCTTTGACGATGTCCTCGGGATCGACCGGTCCGACCCCGGGCACGACCTTTTCATATTTGACCCGCTTACCGGTCGGCTCGTGGATCTGGTTGAAGGCGATGGTTGCCCCGCTCTTGGTGGCGGAGAAGATTTCGACGGGGATAGAGACCAAGGCGAGCCTGATCTGTCCCTTCCAATAGGCGCGTGCGGCCATGTGCGTGCTCCGGATCGATTCGTTGCCGATTCAATCGTCGGAGAACCCTGAGGGTTCCCGTCGAGGGCTCAGATCATAGGTGCCGCCGTCACCTTGCTCAGCTTGCCGTCGCAGCTAGTCTATTCCATAACGTGGGCACAGCGGAGTTCGATATGCCGGAATCGAAGCTAGACAGTATCACCGATATCGCCTTTCGATGGGCTGAAGATACCGAGCCACAGCCGTCCGATATACCGGATGTGCTTTATCACTACACAGATGCTAACGGTCTGATAGGGATGCTTCGATCAAATGAGGTATGGGCAACCGACTATCGATTCTTAAATGACAGATCAGAAATTGCTCATACTAGATCATTAGTGCGATCGCTCATTAGCGAAGAGATGAAAAAAACAAACGATAGCCTCGTGGCGAGACTATATGCACAGATTCTTCAGTTCGAGGGAGCGGGTAACCTTGGTGACCCTTATGTATTTTCCTTTTCGGAAGAGGCTGATGATTTGAGTCAGTGGAGAGGCTACGCTCGGGAGGGACAAGGATTCACCATCGGATTTTGCGCCAAATCGATATATAAAGCTAGTAGTAAGAAAGGCAGTGGCTTTTCATTTTGTAAAGTAGTGTACGATGAGAACAAACAATGGAAATCGATTTCCAAAGCTTTGGGGGAAATGGTAGAAGAGTTAAGAAGGGTGACAAAAGCAAGTAAAACAGATGAAGATATGGCCATATCTCATACTGTTGATTGGTTTGATTTGCTCGTAGGAATACGTGCCACCGCAAATAAACACCATTCTTTTAGAAAAGAAGGTGAATGGAGGACGATATCATTAATAAATGAGGACGACCGTCATGAGGTGAAAATTCGATCTAGTGGGGTTAGGCTGGTCCCATATCTACCCGTAGGTCTTCGTAGCAAGGAAATGGAAAAACTGCCTATCCTTAGAGTGGGCATTGGACCGGGGTTCACTAGTGGCGATGAGGTATATGCAGTTCAAGCACTTTGTAATGAAGCCGGCTATAAACCCGAAATATATTCGGCCGACACTCCATACCGAAGAGTATAAATATTAGACCGGTATCTCGGTCGTGTATTTGACCTGCCTTAAAGCGAAATTGCTCGCGGCGTTCGCCACGCTCGGATGGGCCAGAACCCCGCGCATGATGAAGCGGTCATAGTCCGCCACGTCGCGAACGGCGATGCGCAGCAGATAGTCCCATTCGCCCGACATGGCGTAGCATTCGACGATCTCCTCGCGGGACTGGATGAAATCCTCGAAATCGCCGCGGGCCTCGGTCGTCTGCCGGGCCATCCGCACCTGGCAGAGCACGTTGACCGAGCGGCCCAGCGCCTGCGGGCTGGCGATCCGGACCGCGCGGCCGAGGATTCCGGCTTTCTCAAGTGCCCGCACCCGACGCCACACCGAAGCGGCGGACGCGCCCACCCGGTCGGCGAGCGCCGCGTGGCTCAAGCTCGCGTCGCGCTGAAGTTCGCGAACGATTTTACGGCCGACCGAGTCCAGCTGATCACTTTCTTTCATCTGAATGCGTATACGCGAGCATAGGTTTCAAATCCATCCCGGTGCTCGGCGAGTCTGATACGCAATTCGAACCTAAAAGGCCTAAAGCGCGTTCAGCCTTGGTCGAAAGGGACACGGATGGACGATTCATTTCTGCTCAGCGACGGGCCGCTCCTGTTCGACCGGCTCGAAGAGCAGAAATCGGATTCGCTGCTCCAGCTGATCGCGCTGTGCGACGCCGATCCGAGGCCCGACAAGATCGACGTCGGGGTAGGGGTCTATCGTGATTCCGCGGGGGGCACTCCAATCCTTCGCGCCGTCAAGGAAGCGGAGCGGTCGCTGTTGCAGCGGCAGGAGACCAAGGCCTATCTCGGCTCGCAGGGCGATTCCCGGTTCACCGAGCTGATCCGGCCGATCGTCTTCGGCGAGGCGGCGGACGAGCGCATCGTCGGGCTCCAGACTCCGGGGGGCTGCGGCGCCCTTAGGCTCGGCGCCGATCTCATCACCAAGGCCAACCCCAGGGCCCGGATCCTGGTCGGCCAGCCGACCTGGCCCAATCACGGCCCTTTGATCGAATGCGCCGGCGTCGAGATGGTGCCCCACCCTTATTACGACCCGGCGAGCCGCCGGATCCTGTTCGCCGAGATGATGGAGGCGCTCGGGAAAGCCCGGGCCGGCGACCTCGTCCTCCTCCACGGCTGCTGCCACAATCCGACCGGGGCCGACCTTTCGGCGGGCCAGTGGGCCGAGGTCGCGGACGTCGTCGACCGCCGCGGCCTGATCCCGTTCGTCGACCTCGCCTACCAAGGCCTCGGCAACGGGCTGGAGGCCGATGCGGCGGGGATGCGGCTGGTGATAAGCAAGGCGGAACAGGCCCTTGTCGCCCAAAGCTGCGACAAGAATTTCGGAGTCTATCGCGAGCGGGTCGGCAATTTGTTCGTCAAGGCTCCGAGCGCGAAGGCGGCGCGGATCGTGTACGGCAACCTCCTCCAGCTCTCGAGAACCATGTGGTCGATGCCGCCCGATCATGGCGCGGCGATCGTCCATATCGTCCTCGAGGATCCGCAGCTTCGGTCGGACTGGAACGCGGAGCTCAAGGAAATGTGCTCTCGAATCAGAAGCTTGCGCGCCAAGCTTGCCGCTTATGATGAGCGGCTGGCCTATATCGAGGGCCAGAACGGAATGTTCTCGATCCTGCCTTTGACCCGGCCCCAGGTGCTCGAGCTGCGCGAGGAGAAAGGCATTTACCTGGCGGATTCCGGCCGCTTCAACGTCGTCGGCCTGTCCGACGGGAATGTCGATATTTTCGCCGCGGCGGTGGTGGAGAAGATGGATGGCTGAAAGTGGAGAAAGGGTCCGGAACCGTCCTTTGTCGCCCCATCAGGGCTATGACTGGCGCCGCATCGCCTATGTCGTCCAGCTCAGCCGGGCGATGGACAGGCTCGAGGAGGAACGGCTGGTTCCCGAGCGCAAGGTGCTCTACCAATTCTCGGCGCGCGGCCACGATTTGGCCCAGGCCCTGCTCGGAAGCCGGCTGACCCACCGCCGCGACGCGACCTGCGGCTATTATCGCTCGCGGCCCTTGCTGCTGTCGCTCGGGGTTCCGGTCGAGGACGCGCTCGGCTCCGGAATGGGCCGGGAAGGGGGCTATTCGGACGGCCGCGACATCGGCGTCGTCTTCAACTATCCCAATCCCGGCGGGGCGCCGGCGCTGCCCATGTCGGGCGGGGTCGGGGCGCAATATACGCCGACGGCGGGCTGGGCCCAGGCGATCGAATATTATCGCAACGTCCTCGACGACCGAAGCTACGAGGGCGCCGTCGCGGTCGTGCTGGGCGGCGACGCGTCCTGCGCGACCGGGGGCTTCTGGTCGGCGCTGACCATCGCCACCACCCAGAAGCTGCCGATGCTCTTCTATATCGAGGACAACGGCTTCGGAATCTCGGTGCCGTCGAGCTTCCAGACTCCGGGGGGCGACATCGCCAGGAACCTGGCCAGCTTCGGCAACCTCGCCATCTTCGCCGGCGACGGCACCGATCCGGCCGAGGCGGCCGAGCTGATCGAGCGCGCGCTCGACCATGTCCGCGGCGGCAAGGGGCCGGCCCTGCTGCGCCTGACGGTGCCGAGGCTCCAGGGCCACAGCTTCCAGGACACCCAGGCCTATAAGAGCGAGGACCTGGTCCGCGACGAATGGACCCGCGATCCCTTGCCCAAGCTCAAGGCCCATCTGCTGGGTGCAATGCTGAGCGAGAAGGAATGGGACGGGATCGAGGCCCGGGCCCGGGCCGACGTCGAGCAGGCCCGGCACGAGGCCGAGGCGCGCGGAGTCTCAGATCCGGAGCGCGTGCTCGACCATGTCTTCTACGACGGCGAGATGCAGAAGATGGGCGGGCAATGGACTCACGGCTATCGCGCGCCGCGAAGCCATGAGGAGCCCAAGCCGGAAGGCCAGCGGATCAACATGGTGACGGCCATCCGCCGCACCCTCGACCACGAGCTTTCGGTCAATCCGCGCGTGCTCCTGTTCGGCGAGGATATCGGGCCCAAGGGCGGAGTCCATGCCGTCACCCTCGGCCTTCAGGAGAAATACGGCGCGGACAGGGTCTTCGACACCAGCCTCAACGAGGAAGGGATCATCGGCCGGGCGGTGGGGATGGCGATCGCCGGGCTGATGCCGGTGCCTGAAATCCAGTTCCGCAAATATGCCGAGCCGGCGACCGAGCAGATCAACGATTGCGGGACGATGCGCTGGCGCACCAACAACCGCTTCGCCGCGCCGATGGTGCTTCGCATCCCGGGCGGCTTCTTCAAGTGTGGCGACCCCTGGCACAGCCAGACCAACGAGGTCCAGTTCGTCCACAATCCGGGCTGGCAGGTGGCGGTGCCGTCCAACGCCGAGGACGCGGTCGGGCTCTTGCGGACGGCGCTTCGCGGCAACGATCCGGTCGTCTTCTTCGAGCACCGGGCGATGCTCGACGACAGCTGGGCCCGCCGGCCCTATCCGGGCGACGGCTACGCGCTTCCGTTCGGGCGGGCGAAGAAGGTCCGCCAGGGCGACGAGATCACCATCGTGACCTGGGGCGCGATGGTGCCGCGCTGCGAGGAGGCGGCAAGGGACGTGTCGGCCGACGTCATCGATCTTCGCACTTTGATGCCCTGGGACAAGGAGACGGTGCTGGAAAGCGTCCGCCGAACCCGGCGCTGCCTGATCGTCCATGAGGATCTGAGGACCGGCGGCTTCGGCGCCGAGATCGCGGCGGTGGTCGCCGACGAGGCTTTCCTCGACCTCGACGCTCCGGTCGCCCGGGTGACGATGCCCGACATCCCGAGCCCGCATAACCCGGTCCTGCTCAACTGGGCGGTGCCGAGCGTCGACCGGATCCGCGCCAAGATCGAAGAGCTGGTAGGATTTTGATGATCGACGTTCGGGTTCCCGAGGAGCAGGAGGGCACCAAGGCGGTGGTCCGCGCCTGGCTCAGGAAGGTGGGGGATCGGGTCGAGATCAACGATCCGCTCGTCGAGCTCGAGACCGACAAGGTGGCGATGGAGGTGCCGGCGCCGGTGGCCGGGGTGCTTCGCGAGATCGTGCTTGAGACGGATGCCGAGGCGGTGCCGGGGGCGGTGCTCGGGCGGATCTCGGAGGAGGAGGAGATAGCCGGAGACGAAGGGCACGTCGCCCCGGCGGGTGAAAAGCGCCTGAGCCCTTCACCCCCTGGGGCCCCAGCCTTCGCTGGGGCGACGGAGATGCGCCTTTCGCCCTCCGTCCGGCGCGCCTTGCTGCAACACGATATCGACCCCGCCCGGATCGAGGGCACGGGCCGCGGCGGGCGCATCACCCGGGCCGATGTCGACCGCGCCGTGGAGGCCGCGACGAAGGTTGAGGAAGGTCCCCGAACCACGGCCCAGCCGAAGGTCGCCGAACCGTCCGACCTGGCGGTCCGGTCGCACAGCCGGCCGCACGACCGGATGCGGCTCAGGATCGCCGAGAACATGCTCGCCTCGGTGACCCGGGCGCCGCACGTCACCGCCGTCTTCGAGGCGGATTTCAGCGCCATCGTCGCCCATCGCCGTCTGCACAAGGAGGCTTTCGCCAGGAAGGGCGTCAAGCTCACCTACACGGCCTATATCGTCGCCGCCGCGGCCGAGGCGATGAAGGTCGCGCCGGCGATCAACAGCCGCTGGCACGACGACCGGCTCGAGATTTTCGACGACGTCAATATCGGCGTCGGCACGGCTTTGGGCGAGAAGGGCCTGATCGTGCCGGTGCTCCGCAAGGTCCAGTCGCTGTCGCTGAAGGGCATCGCGGCCGGCCTCGACGAGCTTATCGAGAAAGCGCGGACCGAGCAGCTCGGCGGCCGCGACGTCTCGGCCGGCACCTTCACCATCTCCAACCACGGC
>JAXDPE010000076.1:0-28625 GCA_034668565.1 Sphingomonadales bacterium
GCCTTCACTCCGGACGGGCGGCAATTCTGGGTAAGCTCCGAGGTGCGCGGCACCGTCACGATCTTCGACACCTCCACCCGCGCCCGGCTTGGCCGGATCGATTTCGAGCAGGCTCTGAAGGGGGAGCGGCCGCCCGAGCGGAAGATCCAGCCGGTGGCGATCGCCTTTACCCGCGACGGCAAAAGGAGCTTCGTCGCCCTTGGGCGGGCGAAGCTCGTCGCCGAGGTCGATCCGGCCACGTTCGGGGTCCGCCGCACCTTCGAGGTCGGCTGGCGCGCCTGGAACCTGGCTTTGTCGCCGGACGAGACCCGGCTCTACACCGCCAACGGCCTCAGCGGCGACATGAGCGTCGTCGATCTCGTCGCCAACCGGACTCTCGCCGCGGTCAAGCTCGGCGGCAAGCCCTGGGGAATCGTGGCGCCGCGATGAAAGGGGCGATGCCCGCTCTGGCCGGACTGGCCGCCGCCGCCGCGGGCCTGGCCTGGTTCGTCGGAGCCCGGGAAAGCCGGATCGAGGCGCCCGCCGCCGAGCGTCCCCTTCCCGCCCCTGAAAGCGGATCGGCGAACGACAAGGAACTCCGGGTCTGCGCCGATCCCAACAACCTGCCATTCTCGAACCGGGCCGGCCAAGGGTTCGAGAACAAGCTGGTCGAGATGATCGCGGCCGACCTTCACAAAAAGGTTCGCTACACCTGGTGGGCGCAGCGGCGCGGCAACGTCCGCGAGAGCCTGAACGCCGGCCGCTGCGACCTCGTGCCGGGGGTAGCGAGCAGCCTGGAAATGCTCGCGACGACGCGGCCTTATTATCGCTCCACCTATGTCGCCGTGACCCGCTCGGACCGGGCCCTCGACATCCGTTCCTTCGACGATCCCCGCCTCGCCAGGATGAAGATCGGAGTCCAGCTGATCGGCGACGACGGGTCGAACACCCCGCCGGCCCATGCCCTCACCCGGCGCGGCCATATCGGCAATATCCGCGGCTACACGGTCTACGGCGATTATTCGAAGCCTGCGCCCCAACGCGAGATCGTCGACGCCGTCGCCCGCGGCGACATCGATATCGCCTTCGTGTGGGGGCCGGTGGCGGGATATTTCGCAAGGAAGGCGGAGACGAAGCTGACCTTGACGCCGACCCCACCGTTCGACGGACCGAAGCTTCCGATGATCTACGACCTCTCGATGGGCGTCCGCAAAACCGACCCGAGGCTCAGAGACATCCTCGACGAGGCCCTTGCCAAGCGCCGGGCCGACATAGCGGCACTGCTCCGCTCTTATGGCGTTCCACTAGTCTCGCCTTGAGCGGGCGAGCGCTGGAGGCGGACCCTGACCGCGTCGGAAGGGGCCAGCTCGACCTCGTCGCAATTGTCGCCCGGGCCGAAGCGGTCGACGACGACGAAATCGCACTCGCGATCGAGGACGAGCAGGAAGTGGTGCCAGACGCCCGCGCGATAATGGACGCCCTGGTTCGCCTCGGCCCGGAACAGTCGGATTGTACCCGGGTCGAATTCGCCCGCCGGCGCCACCGCGACGAGATAGGGCAAGCCGCTCAGCGGCATGAAGCTCTGGCTGCCGAGCGGGTGGCGCTCGAACACCCGAAGCACCAGCTCGGCGAGGGGGCGGGCGCGGAACAGGCTGATCGCGCCCGCCCCATCGGCGACGTCGATCTCGGCGAGGCGGTCGTAGCGGGTCGCATGACCCTGGTTGATCTCCAGCTTCGCGGCCGAGTCCGAGGCCTCGATCACGCTTCCGAACGGCGTAAAGGTCTCGGCGGTCAGCGGTTCGGGAGTGAGTTCGCGCATTCGGCGAGCTTGGCACAGAGCGGCGTTTCGTCCTAGCGTGCCGTCGAGTGATGAATTCGGACGAAAGCTATCCGCGGGACCTCGTCGGCTACGGCCGGACGCCCCCGCATGCGCAATGGCCCGGCGGCGCGCGCATCGCCGTTCAGTGCGTCCTCAACTACGAGGAAGGGGCAGAGGTCAATGTCCTCGACGGCGACCCGGGGGCGGAAGTCTTCCTTTCGGACATCCCCAACGCGGCGGCGGTGCCGGGCGCCCGCCACATGAGCATGGAGCAGATCTACGAATATGGGTCTCGCGCCGGGGTCTGGCGGCTGCTTCGGCTGTTCGAGCGCTTCGGCGTCCCGCTGACCGTGTTCGGGGTTGCGCTGGCGATGCAGCGCAATCCGGCGGTGGTCGAGGCCTTTCTGGAGGCCGGGCACGAGATCGCGTCGCACGGCTGGCGTTGGATCAACTACCAATGGGTATCCGAAGCCGACGAGCGCGCCGACATGGAGCGGGCGATCGATGCGCACCGGCGGCTGACCGGAGAACGGCCGCTGGGCTGGTATACCGGCCGGACCAGCCCGAACACGCGCCGGATCGTAGCCGGGGACGGCGGCTTCCTCTACGACGCGGACGATTATTCGGACGACCTGCCCTTCTGGACCGACGTAGAGGGGAAGGCCCATCTCATCGTCCCTTATTCGCTGGAGACCAACGACATGCGGTTCGCCTCCGCGAACATGCAGACCGGCGACCAGTTCTTCGCCTATCTGCGCGATACGTTCGACACCCTCTATGCCGAGGGCGAAGAACGGCCGCGAATGATGTCGGTCGGGCTCCACTGCCGGCTGGCCGGGCGCCCGGGCAAGCTCGCCGGGATCGAGCGGTTCCTGAAATATGCCGCCGGCCATGACGACGTCTGGTTCTGCCGGCGAATCGACATCGCCCGCCACTGGCGCTCCGTGCACCCTCATGTTTGAGCAGCTGCGCCGCCACCATGTGAACCTGGCCCAGCCGCGGCTGGGCGCCGAGGTCGTCTTCGCGACCGACGATTTCTTCGCCGACAAGGCACGGCTGATCGACGCCGCCGAGCCGGTCTTCATTCCCGGCAAATATGACGAGAACGGCAAGTGGATGGATGGGTGGGAAAGCCGGCGCAAGCGGGTTCCCGGCCACGACTGGTGCGTCGTCCGCCTTGGCGTGGCAGGTGTTCTCGCCGGCTTCGAGATCGACACGAGGCATTTTACCGGCAACTACCCGCCCGGGGCCGAGATCGAGGTGTGCCGAAGCGACAACGCCGTTCCGGCCGAGGGCGCGGGCTGGACCAAGGTGACTTCGCGCCTCGATCTCAAGGGCGACGACCGGATCTACGTGCCGGTCGAGCATGGCGAGCCGGTGACCCATGTCCGCCTGCACATCTTCCCCGACGGCGGAGTCGCCCGGCTGCGCGTCTGGGGCCGGGTCGCCAAGGACTGGTCGAAGGTCGGCGCGGACGAGCGGCTCGACCTGCTGGCAATGGAAAATGGCGGCCGCGGGATCATCGCCAATGACGAGCATTATGGAAGCGTCGAGAACCTCACCGCTCCGGGGCGCGGCGTGAACATGGGCGACGGCTGGGAGACGAGGCGGCGGCGCGAGCCCGGCCACGACTGGGCCGTGCTCGAGCTCGGCGCGCCCGGGCGGATCGACGAGGTCGTCGTCGACACGGCCCATTTCAAAGGCAATTATCCGGACCGCTGCTTCCTCCAGGCCTCGCCCGGCGCGGCCGGCTCGCCCGAGGAGATCGCGGCGCTGTCGGAGACCTGGCCGCTTCTGCTGCCCGAAGCAAAGCTCGAGGCCGACAAGATCCATGTCTTCCGCGACAGCCTCGCCGACCTCGGCCCGGTCCGCTTCGTCCGGCTCAACATCCTTCCCGACGGCGGCGTGAGCCGCCTGAGGCTGATCGGACGGGTGGAGCGATGACAACGCAACCGTCCTGCAACAACCCCCCCTCCCCGTTGGGGAGAGGGAGAAGTGGGCGCGGCATGACCGCCCTTTTCGACCATTCGCCCTGGGTGGAGGCGCGCGCCGATGCGCGCCGGTCCTCCGGCCACCGCCATGCCGACCTGATGGCGGTCGTCCACGACGCCACGCCCGAGGAGCGGCTCGCGCTGATCCGGGCCCACCCCGAGCTGGCGGGCAAGGCGGCGGTCGACCGCAGCCTCACCGACGCGAGCGCCGCCGAGCAGGCGAGCGCCGGGCTCGACCGGCTCAGCCAGGCCGAGTTCGACCGCTTCCACGCGCTCAACTCGGCCTATCGCGAGAAATTCGGCTTCCCCTTCATCATCTGCGTGCGCCTGACCGACAAAGCGGGCATCCTCGCCGCGATGGAACGCCGCCTCGCCAACGACCGCGACACCGAGATCGCCGCGGCGATCGACCAGATCGGCGAGATCGTCCGGCTTCGCCTCCAGGATCTAACATGAGCACGCTTTCGACCCATGTCCTCGACACGATGCACGGCCGGCCGGCGGCCGGGCTGCCGGTAGTGCTGAGCGGACCGTCCGGCGAGATGGCGCGCGGCGCTACCAACGCCGACGGCCGCTGCCCGGATCTGGCGCCGGCCGAGCTTGCGCCGGGGCTTTATTCGCTCCGCTTCGCCGTGGCGGACTATTTCCGCGGGCTCGGGGTCGCCTTGCCCGATCCGCCCTTCCTCGACGAAGTGACCGTGGAGTTCGGGATCGCCGCCGACGGCGGCCATTACCATGTTCCCCTGCTCGTCTCGCCGTACGCCTATTCGACCTACCGGGGCAGCTGAAGGATGGGCATCGACCTCGCCGAATGGCTGAACCTGGGGATCCGCTGGCTCCATCTCACCGCCGGCATCGCCTGGATCGGATCGAGCTTCTATTTCGTCTGGCTCGACAACCACCTGACCGCGCCGGCCGAGGGCGAGGCCTCGGGCGAATTGTGGTCGGTCCATGGCGGCGGCTTCTACCACAACCAGAAATACCAGGTCGCTCCCAGCCAGATGCCGGACCGGCTGCACTGGTTCAAATGGGAAGCCTATTTCACCTGGATCAGCGGCTTCTCGCTGCTCGTGCTCATATATTATGTCGGAGCGCAGAGCTTCCTGATCGATCCGGCCAAGGCGGCCATGGCCCCCGGCACGGCGATCGCCATCGGGCTGGCGGCGCTGGCGCTCGGCTGGCTCATCTATGACGGGCTGTGCCGGTCGCCGGTGGGATCGAGCAACCTTGCGCTGGGCATCTTCTGGTTCGCCTGCCTGGTCTTCGCGGCTTCACTGCTCGACAGCCTGTTCATTTCGCGGGCGGCCTATCTTCACGTCGGGGCGATCATCGGCACGGTGATGGTCGCCAACGTGTTCCTCGTCATCATCCCCAACCAGCGCAAGGTCGTCGCCGATCTCATCGCCGGTCGGACGCCCGATGCGGCGCTGGGCGCTCAGGCCAAGCAAAGGTCGCTGCACAACAATTACATGACCCTCCCGGTGCTGTTCATCATGATCAGCCCCCATTATCCGATGACCTACGGCGCCCAGCGGCCCTGGCTGGTCCTGGCCTTGCTTGGCCTCACCGGGGTCGCCGTCCGCCACGTCTTCAACCTGCGCGGCCGCGGTAAGGCGACCGGTCCGGCCATCGCCGTCGCCGCGGTCCTGGCGCTCGCCACCGTCACCTATGTCACGCTCGAGAAAAAAGGCGCCGCGGCCGGGCCCGGCGGAAGCGTCGCTTATGCCGGGATCGCGCCGATCCTGGCGACCCATTGCGCCGGCTGCCACAATGTCGAGGCGCCGCCGCTGGGCGTGAAGCTGGACAGTTGGGAGCATGTCAGCGCCGTGTCGGCTCGGATCAAGAGGGTCGCGGTCGACTCCCATGTGATGCCGCTCGGCAATCCCACCGGAATGACCCAGGCCGAGCGGCAGAAGCTCGGCGCCTGGATCGCCGCGGGAACCCCGAAATGATCCGCTTCCTCCTCGACGGCGAGGTCATCGAGGTCGAGGATGGCGACCCCACCGCGACTTTGCTCGATTTTCTCCGCTACAGGCTCCGCCGGACCGGCACCAAGGAGGGCTGCGCGGAGGGCGATTGCGGCGCTTGCACCGTCGTGCTCGGCGAGCGGGACGGCGACGGCGTCGAATGGCGCGCCGTCAACGCCTGCATCCTCTTCCTGCCGATGCTCGACGGCAAGGCGCTCAGGACGGTCGAGAGCCTGTCGAGCGGCGCCGCGCTCCATCCCGTCCAGCGCGCCATGGCCGACGGCCACGGTTCGCAATGCGGCTTCTGCACGCCGGGCTTCGTGATGTCGCTCTACGCCCGGAGCATCGGGGCGGCGGGGACGAACGACCTTTCGGTCAAGGACGTGATCGCCGGCAATCTGTGCCGCTGCACCGGCTACGGCCCGATCCTGGAGGCCGGCGAGGCCAATCCGCCGGAGCCGGCCGACGACCGCGAAACCGCCGCCCTGCTGCGCGCGATCGAGCCGGGCCGCGCCGGCCCCGGCTGGTTCGCGCCCCGGTCGTCGGACGAGCTTGCCGCGCTTCTGGTCGAGCACCCCGAAGCGCGGATCGTTGCCGGCGCCACCGACGTCGGACTGTGGGTGACCAAGGGGCTGAGGGATCTTGGCACGATCATCTTCGTCGGCGATATCCCGGATCTGAAGCGGATCGAGGAGGGCCCCGATGGCCTGACCCTTGGCGCCGGCGTTCGCTACACCGAGGCGAAGGAGGCGCTGGCCAGGCTTCACCCCGATCTCGGCGAGCTGGTCCGGCGGATCGGCGGCCTCCAGGTCCGCAACGCCGGCACGATCGGCGGCAACATCGCCAACGGCTCCCCGATCGGCGACATGCCCCCCGCTTTGATCGCGCTGGGTGCCGAGCTTGTGCTTCGCAGGGGCGGCGAACGCCGCGCGCTTCCCCTCGAAGACTTTTTCATTTCCTACGGCAAGCAGGACCGACAGGCCGGGGAGTTCGTCGAGAGCGTCCGGATCCCCCGCCCCGCCCCCGATGTCCGCATCCGGATCGTGAAGCTGTCCAAGCGTTTCGACAGCGACATCTCCGCTTTGTGCGGCGCCTTCGCGCTTCGCGTCGAAGGCGGCCGGATCGCGGAGTCGCGGATCGCCTTCGGCGGAATGGCCGGAATCCCGGCGCGGGCACCGGCCTGCGAGGCGGCCCTGACGGGAGAGGCCTGGTCCGAAGCGACGTTCGAAGCCGCCGCCGAGGCCCTGGTGAAGGACTATCGGCCGCTCAGCGACCTCAGGGGGTCGGCGGAGTACCGGCTCGCCGCCGCTGCCAACCTGATACGCGGCCTCGGCCTCGAGCCCGAAAGCCTCTTCGATGTCTGAAGCGGTCGGCCGGCCTCTTCGCCACGACAGCGCCGAGGGCCATGTCGCCGGAAGCGCGCTCTATGTCGACGACCTTCCCGAGGCGCCGGGAACCCTTCACCTCGCTTTCGGCCTCGCCGCCGACGGCCATGCGCGGCTGACCGGGCTCGACCTGGCCAAGGTCCGGGCGGCGCCCGGCGTTGTCGCGGTCTTCACCGCCGCGGACATTCCCGGCGAGAACAATGTCGGCCCGGTCTTCCACGACGATCGGCTCTTCGCAGAGGACGAGATCCTCTACCCGGGCCAGCCGCTGTTCGTAGTGGCGGCGACCAGCCACCGCGCCGCGCGCGTCGCCGCCCGGCTGGCCAAGGTCGAGACCGAGCCGCGGCCGGCCCTGGTCACCATCGCCCAGGCCCAGGAGGTGGATTCGGATTTCGAGGAGCCACAGCGGATGGCGCGGGGCGATGCCGAGGCCGCGATCACGAGCGCGCCCCACCGCCTGTCGGGGGCTCTCGCCATGGGCGGGCAGGAACATTTCTACCTCGAAGGGCAGGCCGCGCTCGCCAGGCCCGGCGAGCAGGGCCAGGTCCATGTCGTCAGCTCGACCCAGCATCCGAGCGAGATCCAGCATCTGATCGCCGTTCTGCTGTGCCTGAGCAGCGCCGACGTGACCGTCGAGGTCCGCCGGATGGGCGGCGGTTTCGGGGGCAAGGAAACCCAGGCCGCCGCTTATGCCGCCGCCTGCGCTCTCGTCGCCGCGAAGGCCGGGCGCCCCGCCAAAATCCGGGCCGACCGCGACGACGACATGGTGATGACCGGCAAGCGCCACGATTTCACCGCCGACTATGACGTCGGCTTCGACGGCGAGGGCCGGATCGAGGGCATAAGGATCGCGCTCGCCTCGCGCTGCGGCGGCACCGTCGATCTCAGCCTGGCGATCAACGACCGGGCGATGTTCCACGCCGACAATTGCTATTATCTGCCGTCGGTCGAGATCGTCAGCCGCCGGCTCAAGACCCACACCGTCTCCAACACCGCCTTCCGCGGCTTCGGCGGTCCCCAGGGTATGATGGCGATCGAGCGGGTGATGGACGCCGTCGCTGCGCATCTCGGCCTCGATCCGCTCGCCGTTCGCCAGGCCAATCTCTACGGCCCCGGCCGCGACGTGACGCCCTACCACCAGACGGTGGAGGACAATGTCGCACCCCAGATCATCGCCGAGCTCGCGGAGAGCGCGGGCTATGCCGCGCGCCGGGAAGCGGTCGCCGAATTCAATGCGGGTCACCGGATCCTCCGCAAGGGCCTTGCCCTCACTCCGGTCAAGTTCGGCATCAGCTTCACCACCACCCACCTTAACCAGGCCGGCGCTTTGGTGCTCGTCTATGCCGACGGCTCGATCCACCTCAACCATGGCGGCACCGAGATGGGCCAGGGGCTGATGATCAAGGTCGCTCAGGTGGTGGCCGACGTCTTCGCGGTGCCGATCGAAAGCGTGAAGGTCAGCGCGACCCGGACCGACAAAGTGCCCAACACCTCGGCCACCGCCGCGTCCTCGGGCACCGACCTCAACGCCATGGCCGCGAAGAACGCGGCCGAGACGATCAAGGCGCGGCTCGACGCCTTCGCCGCGACGGAGCGGGAGTCCGCGGGCTGGGAGTTCGCAAGGCTGTGCCGGGAGGCGCACCTCGCGCGGATCTCGCTGGCCGCGACCGGCTTCTACGCGACGCCCAAGATTGAATATGACCGCAAGACCCACAGCGGCCGCCCCTTCCTCTATTTCGCTTATGGCGCCGCGCTCAGCGAGGTCGTCGTCGACACGCTCACCGGCGAGCATCGCGTGGTCGCCGTCGACATAATCCACGACGTCGGCCGCTCGCTCAACCCGGCCATCGATCTCGGCCAGATCGAGGGCGGCTTCATCCAGGGCATGGGCTGGCTGACCATCGAGGAGCTGGTCTTCGACGACCGCGGCCGGCTGCTCACCCACGCGCCCTCGACCTACAAGATCCCGACCGCCGGCGACCGCCCGCCGCGCATGAACATCCGCCTCTGGGCGCGCGGCGAGAATGTCGAGGACACCATCCACCGCTCCAAGGCGGTCGGCGAGCCGCCGCTGATGCTCGCCATATCGGTTTTCTCGGCCCTGACCCAGGCCGTCGCCGCCGCCGCGCCCGGCAAGGGGCTTCCCAATCTCGACGCGCCGGCCACGCCCGAGCGGGTCCTGGCTTCGATCGAGGAGCTGAAGGCGCGATGATTCCCGACTGGCTGGAGACTCTTCGCGCCGCCCGCGCCACGGAGCCCGTCGCCCTCATCACGATCCTCTCGACCGAGGGCTCCGCCCCCCGCCGCGCCGGCGCCCGAATGGCGGTGACCGCCGAAGAGGCGACGGGCACGATCGGCGGCGGAGCCCTCGAGCATCGCGCGATCGAGCAGGCGCGCGCGATCCTCGCATTGCCGCCGGGAAGCTGGCGAGTCCAGGACTGGCCGCTCGGGCCTTTGCTGGGCCAGTGCTGCGGCGGTCAGGTGCGGCTGATGATCGAGCATTTCGATCCGGACCCGGCGCGCTGGGACTGGACCGGCTATGTCGAGCGCCGCAAGCCGATCGTCGCCTATTTCCACGACGCCAGGAAGCCGTTCGATCGCTTCCCGGCCGAACATGGCGAGGCGGGCATAAAGCCGCCGCTTCCGCCAAGGGCCGAGAAGCCGCGCAAGGGAACGACCTTCGTCGAGCCCGACGATCGCCGCGCGCATCGCCCGCTCAAGATGTTCGGGGCCGGCCATGTCGGAGTCGCGATCGCCTCGCGGCTGCCTCGGCTTCCGTTTCGCCTCGCCTGGTTCGACACCCGCCATAACCGGGGCTTTCCCGGCGTGTCGGTTCAGGACGAAGACGCGCTGGTCGAGTGTGCCGGGGCGGCCGAGGCGGATTCGGCGGTGCTGGTGATGACTCACGACCATGCGCTCGACTATCGCCTCACCGCAGCGGCCCTGCGGTCGCCGGCGCCTTTCGTCGGGCTTATCGGGTCGGCCACGAAACGGGCACGCTTCCTGTCGAGGCTGAAAGAGGAAGGCATCGATCCATCCCGCCTCACCTGCCCGATCGGCATCCCCGGCCTTGCCGACAAGGCGCCGGACGTGATCGCGATCGCCGTGATCGCGCAATTGCTGATGCTCGACGAGCCGGCATGAAGGCCTTCCGCGGCGAAATCCTGACCGTCCCCGAAGACCCGGCCGTCGCCGGTGGCGGCGCTGTCCGCCACTTCGAGGACGGCCTGCTCGTCGTCGAAGACGGCCTCGTCATCGCCTGCGGCCCCTGTGCCGACCTTGCCGGCAAGTTCCCGGACGTCCGGGCCGAACGGCTGCCCGGCCTGATCGTCCCCGGATTTATCGACGCCCACGTCCATTACCCGCAGGTCGAGTGCATCGCCTCGCACGGCGAGCAGCTCATGCAGTGGCTCGAACGCCATATCTTCCCGGCCGAGAAAGCCTTCGCCGACCGCGGCCACGCCGACCAAGTCGCCGCCTTCTTCCTCGACCAGCTGCTCCGCCACGGCACCACCAGCGCGCTCGTCTTCGCCACCGTCCACGCCGGCTCGGTCGACGCACTCTTCGAAGCCGCGCTGGAGCGCGACATGCGGATCGTCTCCGGCAAGGTGCTGATGGACCTGGGCCCGGAAGGCCTGCGCGACACCGTTGGGTCCGGACGCGCCGACAGCGAGGCGCTGATCGCCCGCTGGCGCGGGCGCGGGCGGCTCGGTTACGCCGTCACGCCGCGTTTCGTGCCCACCTCCAGCGACGAGCAGCTCGCCGACGCCGGCGCCCTGGTCGCGGCGCATCCGGAGGTGCTGATGCACACGCACCTGTCCGAGAATCGGGGCGAGATCGCCTATGTCGCCGAGCGTTTTCCCAGCGCGGCCGACTATCTCGACGTCTACGACCGCTTCGGGCTGGTCGGCCCTCGCTCGGTCTTCGCCCATTGCGTCCACATGAGCGACCGGGCGCTTTCGCGGATGGCACAGGCGGGCTCCGGCATCGCCTTCTGCCCGACCAGCAACATGTTCCTCGGCTCGGGCCTGTTCGATCTGGCCCAGGCCGACCGTCATGGACTCCGGATCGGCATCGGCACCGACATCGGCGCCGGCACGACCCTCTCCGTGCTCCACACGCTCGGCGAGGCCTACCGGACCTGCCAGCTCAGAGGGGCGAGCCTCGATCCATTCCGGGCCCTTCATCTCGCTACCGCGGGCGGTGCGCGCGTAATCGGCATCGCCGACCGCGTCGGCTCCCTCCTACCCGGCCAGGAGGCCGATTTCGTCCTTCTCGACGAGACCGCCACGCCCCTCCTCGCCCGCCGCTGCGCCGGCGCTTCGCTCCACGACCGGCTGTTCGCCCTTCAGGTTCTCGGCGACGACCGCGCCGTCTCGGCCACCTACCTGCGCGGCCGCAAGTGGAACGCGGAGCTTGGGAGTAGCGACGAATGGCCGTAAGCGGGTCGTGACGGAGGAAGCGCGATGGAGCCCGACGCGCCGGACGAAGCCCCGGCGGACGAACCCCCACCCCCGCCCGCCGGCGGCGACGTCGTCTATCGCCATCGCTGGCCGACCCGGCTGTGGCACTGGCTGAACGCGCTCTCCGTCTTCGTCCTGCTGATGAGCGGGCTGATGATCTTCAATGCCCATCCCCGGCTCTATTGGGGCAAATATGGGGCGAATCCGGATTACGCCTGGCTCCAGATCGGCGGCGACGCGCAGCGCGGCCACGTCCTGATCGGCCCGCTCGACATCCCGACGACCGGGATGCTGGGCCATTGGACCGATTCGAACGGCGAGATCCAGACCCGGGCCTTCCCGAGCTGGGCGACGATTCCTTCGGGCTACAACCTCGCCGGCGCCCGGAGCTGGCATTTTCTCTTCGCCTGGCTTCTGTTCGTCCCCGGCCTGCTGTTCTGGGCGATCAGCCTCCTCAACCGCCACTTCAGGCGCGATCTCGCGCCGACCAAGGAAGAGCTCGCGCCGCGCCACATCTGGCGGGACATCAAGGACCATGCCCGGCTGCGCTTCCCCGCCGGGGAAGAGGCCCGCGACTACAATATCCTTCAGAAGCTCAGCTATCTGGCCGTCATCTTCCTGCTCCTGCCGCTGATGGTCCTGACCGGGCTTTCCATGTCCCCGGGGATGGATGCCGGCTGGCCCTGGCTACTCGATCTGTTCGCGGGCCGGCAGTCGGCGCGCTCCATACACTTCATCGTCGCCATGCTTCTGCTCGGCTTCATCCTCGTCCATCTGCTCATGGTCGTGCTGGCGGGACCGATCAACGAGATCCGATCGATGATCACCGGCCGCTATGTCCTGCCCCGGGAGAAGCGGCCATGACCGACAGGCTGACTCGCCGCCAGGCGCTCGTCTCGCTGGGCACCGGCGGCCTCCTACTGTCGGGATGCGACCGGATCGGGCGCTCGCCCGCCTTCCAGTCGGTCCAGTCCGGCGCCGAGCGTCTGACAATGCGGGCGCAGCGGCTGGTGATCGACCGGACGGCGCTCGCGCCCGAATTTTCCGCGGCCGACCTGTCGCCCGTCTTCCGAACCAACGGCAACGCGATGCCCGCCTCGCCCGCTTACCGCACGCATCTCGAATCCGGCTTCGCCCACTGGCGGCTGGCGATCGACGGCCTGGTGTCGCGGCCGCTGTCGCTGTCCCTCGCCCAGATCCGCCGGCTTCCGGCGCGCACCCAGATCACCCGCCACGATTGCGTCGAGGGCTGGAGTGCGATCGGCAAGTGGACCGGAGTTCCGCTGAAGCTGCTTCTCGACGGGGCCGGCCTCAGGCGGGAGGCGCGCTACATCGTCTTCCACTGCGCCGACGATTTCAGCGGCATGCCTTACTATGAGAGCATCGACCTCATCGACGCCTTCCATCCCCAGACCATCCTCGCCTGGGGCATGAACGACCGAGTCCTTCCGGTCGGCCACGGGGCGCCGCTCCGGCTCCGGCTCGAGCGCCAGCTTGGCTACAAGCAGGCCAAGTTCGTCATGCGGGTCGAGGCGGTCGACAGTCTCGACCGGATCGGGCTCGGCAAGGGCGGCTTCTGGGAAGATAATAGCGGCTACCAATGGTATGCGGGCATCTGAACCCCGTCATTGCGAGGAGCGAAGGGACGCGGCAATCCAGCGGGCCTCCGAGCCCGAACTGGATTGCTTGGCTGCGCTCGCAAGGACGGATCGGATCAGCCGAACGGGCCGATCAGGACCGTCTCCACGAGATCCCCCGCCGCCGCAGGCGGCACCCCGGGCAATCGCCGCACCAGCGCGTTGGCGGCGGCGAGCGGGGCCTGCAGGCTGCTGTCGAGGCGAAGGTCGGGCTCGACTCGCAGCCGGCCGTCCGCTTCGGCGCTGATCCGCGCGCGCCAATAGACTTCGCGGCTGCCGCCCGCCGGCAAATCGACGGTGAGGGCGGCGAAGAGCGGCCTTTCGAGCTCGGTCCGGCCCAGCAGGGCCTGGAGGAGCGGCTTCAAAAGCAGGTGCGCGCAGACGAAGGCGGAAGCGGGGTTGCCGGGCAGGCCGAGCACGAGCCGGCCATCCGGGAAGCGGGCGTGCCAGCAGGGCTTTCCCGGCTGAACCGCGATCCGGTCGAAGACGGGCCGCGCTCCGAGCGCCAGGACCAGCGGCTTGAGGACGTCGCGTTCGCCGACCGAGGCGCCGCCAAGCGGAACGAGGATGTCGACGTCCAGATCCGCCGAGCGAAGCGCCGCCTCGCAACTCGAGCGGTCGTCGGGCAGGATCGGATGGCGCACCGGATCGCCGCCCCAGGCGCTGACCAGCTCCGCCAGCGCATAGGCCGCGCTGTTGACGATCGCGCCCGCTTCTAGCGCCGATCCCGGCTCGCGAAGCTCGTCGCCCGAGGCGAGCAGGGCGACGCGCGGCCGGCGGCGGACCGCGAGAATGCCCAGATTGGCGGCAGCGGCGAGGCCAAGCCGGGCGGGCGTGAGCCGGTCGCCGGTCCGGGCCAGGGTCTCCCCGAAGGCGAAGTCGCACCCCGCGGCGCGAACGAAGGTCGCCGCTCCGGGTGGCTCGACGATCCGGATCCGCTCGCCGTCGGCAGCGACGATCTCCTGGACGACGATCCGGTCGGCGCCGCTCGGAACGACCCCGCCGGTCGCGATCTTCACCGCCGTTCCAGGCGCGACCGAAGCCCCGAACGGCGCTCCGGCCGGGGCGTTGCCGATCACGGCCAGGACGGCGCCGGCACGGGCGTCCGCGGATCGCACCGCATAGCCGTCCATGGCGGAAACCGGGTCGGGCGGCTGATCGCGGAAGGCGACGAGGTCGGCGGCGAGAATCCGGCCGCCGCACTCCGCGATCGGCAGGGTCTCGGAATCGACCGGCTTCAGATCGGCGAGCAGCAGCGCCCGCGCCTCGTCCAGCGAAATCGGGCTCATTCCGGCCGCCGCCAGTGTCCCGACTTGCCGCCTTGCTTCTCGACCAGCTCGATCGCCTGGATGCGCATCCCGCGGTCCGCGGCCTTGAGCATGTCGTAGAGGGTGAGGCAGGCCACCGACACGGCCGTCAGCGCCTCCATCTCGACCCCGGTGCGGCCGATCGTCCGGGCTTCGGCCGCGACCGTGAAGCCGGGCAGCGCCGGATCCGGCGAGACGGTCACCGTGACCGAGGTCAGCGGCAGCGGGTGGCAGAGCGGGATGAGGTCGCCCGTCCGCTTCGCCGCCATCACTCCGGCCAGCTCGGCGATCCGAACGACGTCGCCCTTGGCCGCGCGCCCCGCGAGGGCCAGTTCGAGCGTCGCCGGCTCCATCCGCACCTGCCCGCGCGCCGCCGCCATTCGCTCCGTCTCCGGCTTGGCGGAAACATCGACCATCAGCGGCCGGCCCTGATCGTCGAAATGGGTGAGCTTCGCCGACACGATCACTTCTCCAGAAGCCGGGGCATGATCTCGACCAGGTTGCACGGCCGGGTGCGGGCGTCGAGCTGGTGGGAGATGACCTGCTCCCACCCGTCGCGGACCGCTCCGCCGGAGCCGGGCAGGCAGAAGATGAAGGTGCCCTTCGCCACGCCAGCGCAGGCGCGCGACTGGATCGTTGAAAGGCCCACCGATCGGAAGCTGACATTGTGGAACACCACCGCGAAGCCCTCGATGACCTTGTCGAACAGAGGCAGTACCGCTTCCGGAGTGACGTCCCGGCCGGTGAGGCCGGTGCCGCCGGTGGTGATCACGCAATCGATCGCAGGATCCTCGATCCAGGCCCGGATCGCGGATCGAATGCTCTCGACATCGTCGGGGACGATCGCCCGGGCGGCGAGATTGTGCCCGGCTTTCTCGACCGCTTCGGCAAGGTAGGCGCCAGAGCGGTCCGTCTCCAGGGTGCGCGTGTCCGACACCGTCAGCACCGCGATGTTGACCGGCACGAAGCCATCCCCGCTCAACCCCATCGCGCCCGATCCTCCAGGTCCGCCGGTCGCGCCTCGATCCAGCGGTCGCCGCCCGGTCCCTGCTCGCGCTTCCAGAACGGCGCCTCGGTCTTCAGGCGATCCATCATATAATCGACTGCCTCGAACGCCGCCCGGCGATGCTCGGCGGCCGCGGCGACGAACACGATCGGCTCGCCGGGCGCCATCGCGCCGTGGCGGTGGACGATGATCAAGCCCGCAAGGCCGAACCGCGCTTCGGCCTCCGCGCCGATGCCCGCGATCGTCTTTTCGGTGAACGCGGGATAATGGTCGAGCTCCAGCCCGGACACCTCCCCGCCGCCGCTCCTCCCCCGCACCAGGCCGGTGAAGGAGACTATCGCCCCGACCTCCGCGACTCGAGCGGCGAAGGCGGCAAGCTCGGCGCCCGGGTCGAACGGCTGGGCCTCGACTCTGATCATCCTCCGCTCATCGGCGGCAGGAAGGCGATCTCGTCATCGTCGGCAACCCGCGGATTGCCTGGAGCCAGCTCAGCGTTGACGGCGATCCGAATGGAGGAATCGAGGAGCTCGGGATGATCCGACCCCAGCCAGGCGCGAAGCGTCCCCGTGTCGCGGACATGGTCGGGCAGGGACGCGGTCAAGGCCTCGGTCCCGACCGAGTCGCGGAGCCGGCCGAAGAAGAGCAGCCGCGCCACCGTCAGCCGCCCGTCACCGACATGTGGCGATCCACGGAGGCCGGGCCGCCCGCTTCCGGAATCGCGAAATCGTGGCCGAGCGGCTTTCGTCGGATC
Organism: Sphingomonadales bacterium; assembly: GCA_034668565.1. Lineage (GTDB taxonomy): Bacteria > Pseudomonadota > Alphaproteobacteria > Sphingomonadales > Sphingomonadaceae > Allosphingosinicella. Next base: position 16,306 of record JAXDPE010000076.1, read on the forward strand.
GCGGCGTCGATCGCCGAATCGAGGAGCCCGTCCTCCGTCGACGCCCGCAGAGGGGCTCGGAGATCGGCCTTCGCGCTCTGCCCAAGACACAGATACATCTCGCCGGTGCAGGTCACCCGGACGCGGTTGCAGCCGTCGCAGAAATTGCGGCTGAGCGGGGTGATGAAGCCGATCGTGCCGCCCTCGTCGGTGCGGACGTAGCGCGCCGGGCCGCCGGTCCGCCGGGCAAGGTCGGTCAGCCTCCAGCGCCGCTCGAACCGGCCGCGGACCTCGTTCATCGGCACGAACTGGTCGATCCGGTCGGCCTCGACCGAACCCATCGGCATCACCTCGATGACGGTCAGTCCGGCGCCGAGCTTATGCGCCCATTCGGCCAGGCCGACGAGATCGTCGAGATTGTCGTCGCGAAGCGCGACCGCGTTGATCTTGACCTCGAGACCGGCGGCGAGCGCGGCGTCGATGCCGGCCCGGACCTGCTCGACCCGGCCGCCACGGGTGATCCGGGCGTAGGTTTCAGGCTCGAGACTGTCGAGGGAGACGTTGACCCGGCGCACCCCGCAGCGGGTGAGCTCGGCGGCATGCTCGGCGAGCCGGCTGCCGTTGGTCGTCAGGGTCAGCTCGTCGAGCGCGCCGCTGCGCAGGAAGCGGGACAGGCCGGCGACCAGGTCCATGACGTCCCTTCTCACCAGCGGCTCGCCGCCGGTCAGCCGGAGCCTGCGCACGCCCTTGCGGATGAAAGCGGCGGCGAGCCGGTCGAGCTCGGCCAGGCTGAGCAGCTCGGCGCGCGGCAGGAAAGTCATCCGCTCGGGCATGCAATAGGTGCAGCGCAGGTCGCAGCGGTCGGTCACCGAAAGCCGCAAATAGCTGATTTTTCGTCCGAACGGATCGATCATGCGGCGGCTCCCAGGGTTTCGCCATAGAAGCGGATCGCCAGCCGCACGGCAACATAGAGAATCAGGAGGGCGGTGAGGATCCGGACATATTTGGGGTCGAGACGCCGGCTTCCGAGCGTCGCGCCGATCAGCCCGCCCGCCACGACCGCCGGGATCAGCGGCCAATAAGCGGCGAGAAGACCGCCGAAGTCGGCGGCGCCCTTGGCGAGCTGTCCGGCGAGGCCGGAGATCGAATTGGCCAGGATGAACACCGCACAGGTGCCCGCGATCGCCCGCGGATTTCCCCAGCGCAGCATGTAGAGCAGGGGTGCGAGGAAGATGCCGCCGCCGATCCCGACCAGCCCGGCGAGGAAGCCGAGCGCCCCGCCTGCCGCCGGCTCCACCCAGCGCGAGGCGATCCGCGGCGGCCCCTCCCGCTGCCAGAGCGGCTGCCAGAGCATCAGCAGCCCGGCCGCCAGCAGCGAGACGGCGAGCAGTCCGACGAAGGCCGTCTCGGCGACGACCAGCCGCCCGCCGGCCCAGGCGAACGGGATCGACAAGGCGAAGAACGGCCATATCCGCTTCCAGTCGACATGGCCCGACCGGGCGAAGCGCCAGCTCCCCGCCGAGCCGACGATGATGTTGCAGGCCAAAGCGACGACCGGCACCGCCCGGTAGTCGGCGCCGCCGAGCACGAGCAAAGCGCTGTAGGTCGAGCCGCCGCCGAATCCGACGGCTCCGTAGAGCAAGGCCGTGACGAAGAAGAGGGCGATCAAAGCGGGCATGGCCCCGCCTAGCCGACGGCGAGCGTCAAGGCAGCCGCGAAACCGCGACTGGCTATCGACGGTTTTTGGGCTAAGTGGACGTCCAGACGTCGCGGAGGCTGTTCGAAGTGAAGATCGGTGGATGGCGGGCGGCGCCGCGAAGGCTTGCCGCGCTCCTTCGGTCCGCCTGGCCGCGCCGCGGGCTCGTGGCCGAGGCCTGCCTCAACCTCCTCGCCGCGGAAGCCCGGTTGAGGCTGTTTCCGCTGAAGAGCCAGGGAATGGGGGGCATCGCCGGGGCGGCGGACCCGATTCCCGCCGAAATGCCGGCGAGCGAAGCCCAGCGCCGAGCGGCGCTCGACGTCGGCTGGGCGGTGACGAGGGCGGCCCATTATTTCCCGACTCCCGCCCGCTGCCTGGCCCAGGCGCTGGCCGCTCGGGCGATGCTTCGCCGGCGGGGAATCCCCAGCCTCATGCATGTCGGCGTGGCGCGTCCGGATTCGGGCGCGTTCGAGGCCCATGCGTGGCTGGAAGCGGGGGGGGTCGAGGTGACGGGCTATCCGGTGCCGCCTTTGCTTCGCGAGATCGGCCTCCTGCACAGCGACGCGGCCGGGCACCGCTAGCCGCCTTCGCGCCTTGCCCTCGCGGCGACGGCGCGTCGCAGGAAATCGCCGTTGGAGAGGGCTCGCAGAAGCTCGTGGCGGTAGAGCCGGGTTGTTTCGGGCTCGTGCCAGCCGGCCGACGGCCAGCGCTCGATCGCTTCGATCAGTCGAGGAATGTCCAGCAGACGCGCCGTCTCCCGACATCCGGCGAGCCTGGCGACCTCCTCGCCCAGCTCGCGCTTCGGGTCCGAGAAACCCGAATTCCAGTCGGCGGCCTGGAGTCCGCGGGCCCGTTGCCGGAGCACCGCCGGCGGCAGCCGGTCCGCCATCGCCCGGCGAGCGAGGGAAGACGGAATGCCGCCGAGCCGGAATTGCGCGTCGGGAACCGCAAGGCAGAATTCCACGAGCCGCCGGTCGGCGGTGGGGTCGCGCTCGTCGATCCGCCAGCGCGCCAGGGCGCCTTTGGTATAATCGGCGAGATCGACCCGCTGCAGCGCGGCCAGCCGTTCGCTTCGGCTGTCGGGCCAGCGCCTCGTCGACAGCGCCTCGGCGGAGGCACCTAAGTCGCCCCGGCGCTCCGGGCTGAGGAAGCTCGGGCTCCCGCTTTGCAGCCGGCCTGGCGAGCCGGCGCCGCCAATCTTCCAGCTCAGCCTCCTGGCCTCGTCGAGCAGCCCGCGCAGGCCGCGCTCGCCGAGCCGCTGGCGCAACGGCAGATTCGCTTTGTAGCTGAGCGTCAGATTGCCGGCCTGGCCGGTGAGGAGCACGGACAATCCCCGATCGCGCGCAAGCTCGTATATGGCGTCGCGCCACACCTGGTTGCACAGGTTGAGGATCGGCTGCTCGCAAAGCTCGAAGACCCAGCCGAGCGCGTCGAGCGGCGAGCGGCCATCGGTGCGGACCCGGACATGGTCCATGTTGGCGTAGAGCGCGGCGGTCGCGGCGGCGAGCGGGCCTTCGTCGGGCAGGCGCCCGGCCGGGCCATCGGCCCCGGCGCCTTCGCGCGGCACCGCGGTGAAGGCGACGACTTTCCGTCCCTGCCCGGCAAGCAGCCGCGCCGCCGTCGCCGCGACGGAGCTGCTGTCGAGGCCGGCGCTGAGATGGCCCGCGACGTCGCCCGCCGCGGGGAGCCGGGTTCGGACGGCGCGATCGATCTCGGCGCGCAGGGCCTCCTCATAGTCGGCCGGCCGGGACAGGCGCAGCGGCTCGGGGGAAGGGTTCCAATGGCGCCTCCGGATCTCGCCGTCGGCCGCGATCACGATGCATTCACCAATCCCGACCCGAACGACATTGCGAAAGCAGGTCGACTGAGGATCGGGCGGGACGAGGTCGAGCGCCCGGGCCAGAAGATCCTCGTCGGCTTCGTAGGGGACCTCGGCAAGCGCATGCAGGCCCCGCGGCATCGACGCGAACGTGAACAGCCGCGGGCCGCGGAAATAGCATAAGGGCCGGCCGCCCATCCCGTCGCGGGCGAGCAGCCAGCGCCGGCGCTCGCGGTCCCAGACGGCGAAGGCATAGTCGCCGTAGAGACGATCGAGGCAGGCTTCGCCCCAGCGCTCGAAGGCCAGGAGCATCAGCTCCGGATCGCCGGCATCGGGTGAAGTCCGGCCGAGCGCTTCCGCCAGAACCTCGCGGTCGTCGAGCCGGGCGTCGGCGACCATGACGAAGCGACCGCCGCCGCCGATCAGCGGCTGGCGGTTCGACCTATCCTCGGGAAACAGATGCATGACCCGGTGCCCGAGTGCGATGTCGTCCTGCGCCCAGCGGCCGACGCCGTCCGGCCCGTAGGGCTGGAGCGCCGCCAGCATCCGCTCGAGCGGAGCGCCGGCCGGCCGGCCGTCCGTGCACCAAAGGCCGGCGATGGCGCCCACTTGTCTAGGGGGCGCGCTCGACGATGCCGGCCGCGATAAGCTTCCCAAGCATGGCTTCGATGTCTTGCCGCGCTACATCCAGGCTTACCTGGTAACGCGCACAGGTGTCGGCGACCATCGCCTCCAGCGATAGCCCTTCCCGCAAGCCTTCGAGAAGGTGGCGCATCGCGCCTCGAACGCCGAAATATTTCTCCGAGCCCATGGCCAGCAGGATGCTCTCATCCTCGACCGGAACCGACAGGACGCCCTCGCTCAGCCGGTAGATCCCATCGCAATTCGTAATCACGCAACCCCCTGGAAATCCCGCCGGACGCGCCGCCTAGCACGCGGCCTTCGACAATGAAATCATCGCGAAACGGTTGCGAACCCGTATTGACCGCGACTCCGATGGCACCTAGCAGGACGGGGTAACGAGGGGAAATAGTGTGATTCACGATAATGATGTAGATCAGGCGTCCGGTATCGAATTCGAGCCTTCCGACCTCGTTGAATATGGCGAAGCGCGCGAGCGCACCCAGGGCGGCGGCGGCCCCGCCGCGCAGCCGGACGGCGCCGTCTACAACTCCTGATCTTCCGCCGCCGTTGAGCGGCGATCTCGCTTGGATACGCTGATGAACGGCGGCCCGCCGAAGGCGATCGCGCGCGAAGGCGTCGGGGACGCCTGGGTGATATCGTCCTATGCGGACGCCCGGGCGGTCCTGGTCAGCGCGGCCGCTCGCGTTCCGGCGGACGTCGGGCCTCCACCCGGTTCCGGCGAAAGTGCGGCTCGGTCGCTCGTCGACCGGGGCGTCCATCTTCGCGGCCTGTGGATGTGGGGTATCGACAGCGATCGTCGCGGCCCCTGCCGCAAGGTGGCCGCCACGGCCCTTGGGCCGGGAGCGATCGAGCCGCTCGGCCCCTATCTCGAGGCCCGGGCCGCCGCCTTGCTGGACGCGCACCGGGATGCCCCCGAAATCGACCTCGTCGCCGGCTTCGCAAGGCCGCTGGTCCGCGACGCGCTGATGGAATTGTTCGGAATCGAGCCGCCCGCGCGCGCATCGCTAGACGCGCAGGTCGGAGCGATGGCAGGCTTCATCCCGGGATGCGCAGGCGGCGGCACCGCCCGCTATTTCGCCCTCGCCGCGACCGCGAGCCGGATCGAAGAGGTCTGGGCGGGGCCGCTTCCCGCTCTCGCCGGCGCCAGCCGGATCCTTCGCGCCGCCGTCGAGGCCGATGAGCTTTCGCTCGACGAGGCGCTCGCCCAGGCGACCCTCCTCCTGTTCGGCAATTCCTACACCACCCTCGATGCGCTCGCCGGGCTGCTGGCCCGGCTGTCCGGTACGCCGGGGCTCTGGCAGGCAGCGCGAAGCGGCGAGCGTCCCGTCGCCCTTCTGGTCGAGGAGAGCCTGCGCCTCGGGCCGCCCGCGCATTTGGTCCTGTTCCGCGATTCGGTTCAGGACATCGAATGCCCCGGGGGAATCATCCCGGCCGGCGCCCGGATCGTCCTTCCGCTCGACCGGCTCAACCGCGACCCCGACTGCTTCGAGCGCGCCGACGCGTTCGAACCGGAGCGGTCGGGACCGCCCCACCTCGCCTTCGGGGCCGGGCGTCACATGTGCGTCGGCCTGCATCTGGCGCGGGCCGTCATCCGCGCCGGGATCGAGGCGATTCTTTGCCGCCTGCCCGAGTGGCCGTCCGAGACCCGGATCGGCCGGGCGCCGGGCATCCTCGGCGGCTCGAGCGTCGTCGGCCTTGCCGTGCCGGCCCGAGGGCTGGCCCCATGCTGATCCTGAACGGCCTGCGCATCGCCACGACCGACGGCGGCGAGCCGGCCGACCTCGTGTGGCACACCGATCGAGTGGACTCGCTGCCGCCCGAGCCGGCGGCCGGCGATCCGATCGCGATCGTCCGCGGCGAGCGGACGGAGGCCGGCGACGCGACCGATCACATCTTCGGCTATGACGGCCGGGTCCGCTGCCGCTTCCGAATCGCGCCCGACGGCTCGGCGATACGCTGCCGGGCGATCCCCGGGGTCAGCGACCGCGATCTCTTCAGCCTCTTCGCCGAGCCGGTGATGCGCACCATCCTCGTCCGCCGCGGCCTGCTCTCCTTCCACGCGGCGGCCCTGTCCAGGAACGATCGCGCCGTCCTCATCATGGCCGACAAGGGCGCCGGCAAGTCGACCCTCTCCTGGGCACTCCAGAGCCAGGGCTGGGAGCTGCTCGCCGACGATCTCGCCCGCGTCGACTCTCTCGACGGGCGGTGGAGCGTGTTTCCCGGCCACCGCCAGACCAAGCTGACGCCGGCGGCGGCGCGGGCGTTCGGCCATGGTGCCCAGGACATGCCGGTCCGCTTCGACGATCCCGGTCCGGCCGCTTCCGCGGCCCAGTTCGACAAGCGCGTCATCGATCCGGTGGAGGCGCTCGCCGATCCCTCGGCCCCGGTCGCGCTCGCCGCCTGCTTCTTCCTCACCGCTCGGGATCCGTCAGCCGCCGCCGCCCGGATCGAGCGGCTGGCGGCGCCGGCCGCCGTCCGGCGATTGCTCGATCACGCCACGCCCGATCCGCTCGGGAACGCGCCGGCCGCCCCGCCCGCGCTTCAGCGCGCGATCGGCCGGCTGGCGAGCGAGGTGAAGGCGGCCATGCTGACCCTGCCCGATCGCTTCGACGGCCTGGCCGAGGCCACGGCCGCCGTGGAGGCGTCCGTTTGAGCTTCGATCAAGAGCCCGATTTCGACCTCTCCCCGCTCGGCTCGCTGGCCCTGCTCTGGCCGGCAATCCCCGACGGGCTGGTCGGCCCCGAGGCTCGCTCGCGGCTCGAAGCCGCCGCCGCCCGGCTCGCCCCGATCGCCCGGATCGCCTTGGAGCTGCGCCTGGGCGAAGGCCGGGACGAGGTCGACCTCCATCAGTTCGTCAGCGCAAGCCCGACCGACTCGGCGGTTCTGAAACGCTATCTTTTGAAGCGCGCGCTCGAGGATCCCGCGCGCCGCTTCCTGAGCGCCTGGGCGGACGATTCCGGCGGGATCAGGACGGATCTCGACGGCTTCTTCCTGGAATGGGACGGCCCCGGATCGAGCCGCGACGGCCCTCCGGCGATATTCCTGCCGGTGGAGGGCCGTCACGACCGCGGGCCCGAAGCGGCCGTCGGCCGACGCCGGGTGGCGGGGCATATCGAGCGGCTGGGCCTCGCCGGAAGGCGGGTCGCCGAGCTTCTGGACGCCATCCCCGCGGCGCTGTCGATAAGCTATATCGGCTTCATGCTGGGCCGCGGCGAGCTGGTCCGGGTGAACCTGCGCGGAGTCCGCCCGGAGGAACTGGCGGGGGTCTTGGCCGGCCTTGGCTGGCCGGGCGACGTGGGCGGGGCCTCCCGTTGTTTCGCCGGGCTGGTCGGCTTCACCGGCCGGGTCGCCGTGGCGCTGGATTTCGCGCCTTCCATCCAGCCCATGATCGGCTTCGAGGCTTCATTGCCCGATTTTCCGCAGGGGGAGCCGCGCTGGCGCGCTTTGTTCGACCATCTGTGCGCCGAAGGGCTGTGCACCGAGGACAAGCGAGCGGCGCTCGAACGCCTCGGGGCCCGGCTCCGTCCGGAGCATAAGGGGCAGGATTGGCCGGCCTCGTGGATCGCCGCGGCGGTGACGGCGCCGGCCCCGTTCCTGCCCTGGTTCGAACGGCGGCTCTCCCACGTGAAGGTTTCGATCCGGGAGGACGGCGAGGTCGGCGCCAAGGCCTATGTCTCGGCCCAGCATCACTGGCGCCGCGGCGGCCCGATCCTCCCGCCCCGCGCCGCCGGAGGGGCCCCTTCCGCTGCCGCTTCGGCGCAGGCGGCGGCCGCTTTCCTTGTGGCGGAGCGGGACCAGGACGATTTCTGGCGCGACTTCCGGCTCGTCAACGGCGCCTCCGACGAATGGGTGACGGCCTTCGTCGGCTACGCCCTGGTCGGCAGCGGCCTGAACCTGCCGGACGGGCTGGTCGCGCAGACGGTTGCGGCCCTGCTCGGCCGGCAAAGGCCCGAAGGCGGCTGGGGCTATAACCGGGTGAGCCCCGCCGACGCCGACAGCACCGCCTGGACGCTCAAGTTCCTTCGCTCGGCCGGCTATCGCGGCCCCGAGGTCGAGCGGGCCGATTCCTTCCTTCGCTCCCACCTCCTGCCCGGCGGCGGAATCTCGACCTACGCCGCGGGCACCAGGATCAGTTTCGCCGGAGCCGACGGCGCCCGCGACGATTCCGGCTGGCGCGGCGCCCATGGCTGCGTCGCCGCCAATGCCGCCGGCCTGATCGGCGAGCCCGTCGCCGGCTTCCTTCGCTCCAGCCAGGCCGCCGACGGCGCCTGGACCGCTTATTGGTGGCAAAGCGACGTCTTCGCCACCGCCCTCGCGCTCGAGGCCGTGGCGGCGGACGAAGCCCGGGCCCGCGCGCTGGCCTGGGCGGCGCAGCGCACCGAGTCGCCGAGCTCGGCCTTCGATCGCGCCTGGCTGGTTCGGATATTGGCGCTCGGCGACTCGGCGGCGCGTGAAAAGGCGCGGACCTTGGCCTCGTCGCTCGCGGCCGCGCAGAGGCGGGACGGCGGCTGGGACTCCAGCGCCGAGATGCTGTTCCCCGATCCCGCCGAGGCGAGCCGGCGCCCGGGCATGGAGATCGTCGTCGACGACGGGCGATTGTTCACGGCGGCCTCCGCGCTCCTCGCTTTGGCCTGGGCCCGCGAAGCGGATCGCGGCGCATGAGCGACGGTCGTCGCTCCGAAGTCCAGGGAGCGATCGACTGGCTCTCCGGGCCAGACCTTCAGTTCCTTCATTGGGGCGTGCTTCCGCCCCAGCCCGATTACGAATCCCTCGCCCGGCATGCCCGCGATTCCGGCCACGAACTTTCGCCCGACTCGATCCGGGAAGCCTTTCGCCTCATGATGGCCGCCCGCCTCTTCGCGCGCCGGTAGCTCTACCGCTCCTCGGCGGCGCCGTCGGAGAGCGCCACGGCGAGCAGCCGCTCGAGCCGCGCCCGTACCGCCGTGGAATCGCATTCGCAGATGGCGTCGACACGCATGATCGTCCGAAGGATCGTGGTGCCGATGAGCAGGCTGAGCGCCAGGCTCGCGCGCATCTCCGGCTCGTCGCCGCGGATCAGCGCCGCCACCGGATCGAGCACGTCCTCGCGGAACGAATCCTGGACGATCCGCGCCGCCTTGGGCGAGGAGGCCGAGCGCAGGATGATCAGCAGCCGTTCGATATTGACCCCGTCCGAACCGTCCTCCCGGGTCGCCATCTCGGCCAGCCAGCCCGGCAGGCGATCGGGCGATATGTCCGGGTTCAACGCCTCGCTGGGCGCCTTGCGCATCACTTCGCGGAACAAGGCTTCCTTCGACCCGAAATAGCGGGACACCAAAGCAACGTCGACGCCGGCATCGCCCGCGATCTCGCGCAGCCCGACATTCTCGTAGCTTTCCTCGAGGAAGCGGCGCCGGGCGGCGGCGAGCAACGCGTCGCGGGTCGCGGCGGCGTTTTTTTGGCGGCGGGTCATGGCACCTCGTAACAGGCTGGCAGCGGCGATCAACAATTGTTGACTTTATATGTCTACGACCGTTGACATGAGCTGAACGGCTTTCTACCTGCGCTTCGCCGTCATGGGGCCGGTATGCGGGATCGACTCGCATTGCCATTCGCGAAAGCCGTAACGATGCCGTTCAGCCGATCCTCCGCCCGCCGCGGCCTCCTCCCCTTCCTGGCCGGCCTGGCGCTCGCCGGATGCTCGGCCAAAGCGGACGAGAAAGCCGGAGCGCCGCCGCCGATGCCGGTGACGGTCGCGGTGCCGATCCAGCAGGAAGTGGTCGACTGGGACGATTTCGTCGGCCGCTTCGAGGCGGTGCAGAGCGTCGAGGTCAAGCCGCGCGCCACCGGCTACCTCCAGGCGGTCCATTTCCGCGACGGCCAATATGTCCGCGCCGGGCAATTGCTCTTCACCATCGACGCCCGCCAGTCTCAGGCGGCTCTGGCCCAGTCGCAGGCCCAGCTCGCCCGCGCCCAGGCTACTCTCGCCAACGCCCGGACCGAGCTCGCGCGCTCCCGCGCGCTCGCCGCCCAGCAGGCGGCGAGCACCGAGGAGGTCGAGCAGCGCCAGGCAGGCGTTCGCACCGGCGAGGCCGACGTCGCCGCCGCCCGGGCCGCGATCCGCGCCCAGCAGCTCAATGTCGGCTTCACCCGGGTGACCGCGCCCATTTCGGGCCAGATCTCCGAGCGGCGGGTCGATCCCGGCAATTCGGTCACCGCCGACCAGACGGTCCTGACCACGATCGTTTCGACCGATCCGCTCCACTTCGCCTTCGAAGGCTCCGAAGCCCTGCTCCTCAAATATCAGCGCCAGGGCGGCGGCGGGCGAAGCGGAAGCCCGGTCCGGATCCGGCTCCAGGACGAGGCGACCTACGTCCATGCGGGGACTGTCGACTTCATCGACTCGGTGATCAACACCGGCGCCGGCACCGTCCGCGCCCGGGCGCTGGTTCCGAATCCCGGCGGCTTCCTCAAGCCCGGCATGTTCGGTCATATGCGCCTCTCGGCTTCGGTGCCCTATCGCGCCCTTCTCGTGCCCGACACCGCGATCGTCACCGACGCGGCCCGGCGCGTGGTCTATGCGGTCGCCGGCAACGGGACCGTGATCGCCCGCCCGGTGGAGCTCGGCCCGCTGGTCGGCAACCTTAGGGTCGTCCGCACCGGCCTCGCGCCAAGCGAGCGGGTGATCATCGACGGGGTCCAGCGCGCCCGCCCCGGCCAGAAGGTCGTGCCCAAGGCCGGCCGGATCCCGGTCACCATGGGTCCCGAGCCGGCCGCGGGCCAAGCCGCGTCCACGCCCTCATCGACCGCGATCCCGGTCGGCGGGCGCTGAGGCCGTGAACATCTCGCGCTTCTTCATCGAGCGGCCGATCTTCGCCTCGGTCATCGCGATCTTCATCACCCTGATCGGCGCCTTCGCCTATCCGCAGCTCTCGCTCTCCCAATATCCGGAGATCGCCCCGCCGACGATCAGCATCAACGCTTTCTACCCCGGCGCCTCGGCCGAGACGATGGCCGAGACCGTCGCCGCGCCGATCGAGCAGGAGGTCAACGGCGTCGAGAATATGCTCTACATGACCTCCTCCTCGACCTCGTCGGGGCAGGCGGGGATCACGGTCACCTTCAAGCCCGGCACCGATCTCGACGCCGCCCAGGTGCTGGTCCAGAACCGGGTCGCTCTGGCCGAGCCGCGCCTCCCCGAGCAGGTCCGCCAGGTCGGGGTGACCGTCGCCAAGCAATCGTCGGGCTTCCTGATGATCGTCGCCTTGACCTCGACCGATCCCAGCCTCGACATCGATTATATCGGCAATTACGCCAATTCGACCCTCCGCGACCGCCTTCTCGGGCTTGAGGGCGTCGGCGGGGTTCAGGTCTTCGGCGGCGGCAATTACGCGATGCGGATCTGGATCGATCCGGACCGGGCGGCCGCGCGCAACCTCACGGCGGGCGAGATCGTCACCGCACTGCGCACCCAGAACGTCCAGGTCGCCGGCGGCGCGCTCGGCCAGCCGCCCTACGGCAACGGCAATCCCGCCTTCCAGCTGCCGATCCAGGTCCAGGGCCGGCTCACGGACCCCGCCCAGTTCGCCGACGTGGTGATCAAGACCGACGCGTCGGGCGCGATCACCCGGGTCCGCGACATCGGCCGGGTCGAGCTCGGAAGCCAGGAATATGGCATCGAAGGCTCGTTCGGCGGCCGCCGCGGAGTCGCCTTGGCGGTCATCCAGCAGCCCGGTTCGAACGCCCTTGCCGCGGCCGAGCTGGTGCTCAAGGAGGTCAAGGCGGCGTCGAAGGACTTCCCGCCGGGAATCGTCTATTCGATCCCCTACAATCCCACGGAATATGTCGCGGCCTCGGTCGAGGCCGTTCAGGACACTTTGCTCGAGGCCATCGCCCTCGTCATGCTGGTCATCCTCGTGTTCCTGCAGACCTGGCGAGCGGCGGTGACCCCGATCATCGCCATTCCGGTCGCCCTGGTCGGCACCTTCGCGGTCCAGCTCGCGCTGGGCTTCTCGATCAACTCGCTTTCGCTGTTCGCGCTCGTCCTCGCGGTCGGGATCGTCGTCGACGACGCGATCGTCGTCGTCGAGGCGGTGGAGAAGCATATCCGCGAAGGCCTCACCCCGCGCGAGGCCGCCCACCGGACGATGCGCGAGGTTTCCGGCGCCCTGATCGCGATCGGCCTCGTGCTGACCGCCGTCT
>JAXDPE010000077.1:0-38472 GCA_034668565.1 Sphingomonadales bacterium
ATCGTGCCTCGGCTCCGCTCGGCAGGGCCCCTGGACTTCGCTCTTGGCGAACGGGTGAAGGGCGTCACCCTGCAACTCCACTACCAATACGTCCTGTAGCGAAAGCCGCTCATCAATGAGCCTCAACTCCTCCTCCCAATGGTCGCCGAGCGACTATGCGGCCAATGCGGGCTTCGTCCCTGCGCTGGGCGCGGCGGCGCTCGACCTGCTGGCGCCGAAGCCGGGCGAGCTGATCCTCGACCTCGGCTGCGGGGACGGCGTGCTGACCCGCAGGATCATGGATTCCGGAGCCCGGGTGATCGGCCTCGACGCGTCCGAGGCGATGGTCGAGGCGGCTCGGGCGCGCGGGGTCGACGCCTTCGTCGCCGACGCCCAGGCGCTCGGCCTCGACAGCCAGGCGGCGCGTTTCGGCCAGTTCGATGCGGTCTTCTCCAATGCCGCTTTGCACTGGATGCTAGATCCCGACGCGGTGGCCTCGGGCGTATTCTCGATGCTCAAGCCGGGCGGGCGGTTCGCCGGCGAGATGGGCGGGGAGGGCAATATCGCGACCCTCCGCGGCGGCATCCGGGCCGAGCTTAGCGAGCGGGGCTATCCGGTGCCGGCCGAAGACCCGCAATGGTATGCGAGCTGCGAGGAATTCGTCCGCCTCTACGCCTGCGCGGGTTTCAGCGGAATTCAGGCCAGCCTGATCCCGCGGCCGACGCCGCTTCCGGCCGGCGGGGTGGCGGCCTGGGTCAAGACCTTCCGGGCCGGAATGCTCGACGTCGCCGGGGTGCCCGAAACGGCGCGGGAAGAGGTGGCGGCGGCGGTCGAGGCCCGGCTCCAGCCCAAGCTTCAGCAGCCGGACGGGAGCTGGGTCGCCGATTACGTCCGGCTTCGGTTCACGATGCGCAAGCCGGCCGAATAGCGGAGTAAGAACATGCGTTACCTTCCCCTCGCCGACACCGACCGGCAGGACATGCTCCGGGTCGTGGGCGCCTCGTCGATCGACGACCTGTTCGTCGACGTGCCCGAAGCTGCCCGGCTGCGCGACAAGATCGAGGGCCTTCCCGACCATCTCAGCGAAATGGCCGTGGAGCGCGACCTTGCGCGCTTGTCCCGCAAGAACATGGTCGCCGGCGACGTGCCCTTCTTCCTCGGCTGCGGCGCCTACAAGCACCATATACCGGCTTCGGTCGATCATCTCATCCAGCGCGGGGAGTTCCTGACCAGCTACACGCCCTATCAGCCCGAAATCGCCCAGGGCACGCTTCAGGCCCTGTTCGAGTTCCAGACCCAGGTCGCACGGCTCTACGGATGTGACGTCGCCAACGCCTCGATGTACGACGGCTCGACCGCCTGCTGGGAAGCGATCGGAATGGCCCGGCGGATCACCCGGCGCGGCAAGGCGATCCTCTCCTCCGGGCTCCACCCCCATTATGTCTCGGTCGCCAACACGATGGCGCGGTTCACCGGCGACCGGCTCGAGACCGCGCTTCCCGAGCTGGTCGCACAGACCGACGAGGCGCGCCTGCTGGCGGCTATCGACGGCGATACGAGCTGCGTCGTCGTGCAGTATCCCGACATTCTCGGACGAATCGCCGACCTCGGCGCGATCGCGGAGAAGGCGCACGCCGCCGGGGCTTTGCTGGTCGCCGTGGTCACCGAGCCGGTCGCCCTCGGCGCGATCCGGTCGCCCGGCGAGATGGGCGCCGACATCGTCGTCGGCGAAGGCCAGTCATTGGGGGTCGGGCTCAATTTCGGAGGCCCCTATGTCGGGCTCTTCGCGTGCAAGGAAAAGTTCGTCCGCCAGATGCCGGGCCGCCTGTGCGGCGAGACCGTGGACGCCGAAGGGAAGCGCGGATTCGTCCTGACTCTTTCGACCCGCGAGCAGCATATCCGGCGCGAGAAGGCGACGTCCAACATCTGCACCAATTCCGGCCTCTGCGCGCTCGCTTTCACAATCCACATGACCCTTTTGGGAGAGACGGGGCTCCGGCGGCTGGCGCAGGTCAATCACGCCCGGGCTTCCGCGGCCGCCGATCGGCTGTCGCGCGTGGCTGGGATCGAGCTCGTCAACCCGGCCTTCTTCAACGAGTTCACACTGCGTCTGCCGAGGGAGGCGCGGCCCGTGGTCCGCACCCTCGCCGAAAGAGGCGTACTGGGCGGGGTCTCGCTTGGGCGGCTCTATCCCGGAGTCGAAGCGCTGGAGCGGGGGCTGGTCGTGGCGGTGACGGAAACGTCCACAGCAGAAGATGTCGAGGCGCTCGCCGAAGCGCTCGAGGAGGCGTTGGTATGACTATGAACCGCGAAGGCCGTCCGACCCGGCCCGAGGCCGCCGAAAGCGCGCCCGCCACCTACACCGGCAACCGGGCCCTGATGCTCGAAGAGCCGCTGATCTTCGAGCTTGGGGCGGAAGACGGCTGCGGAGTCGATATCGAGAATTTCTCCCCTCCCCTTCAGGGGAGGGGCCGGGGGTGCGGCTTGTCGGAAGATCCGGCCGGCCTAAACAGTCCCCACCCCAACCCCTCCCCTGAAGGGGAGGGGCTTTCCCGCCTCGGAGGGCTCGAGCGAAATCGGCCGATCGGGCTGCCCGGCCTGTCCGAGCCGCAGGCCGTGCGCCATTATACGAGGCTGTCGCGCCAGAATTATGCGATCGATCTCGGCCTGTTTCCGCTCGGCTCGTGCACGATGAAGCACAATCCGCGATTGTGCGAGAAGGTGGCGAGGATGCCGGGCTTCGCCGATATCCATCCGCTCCAGCCGGCCGACACGGTCCAGGGCGCTCTCGAGCTGATCGCCCGGCTCGGCGGCTGGCTGGTCGCGCTGACCGGGATGCACAGCGTTGCGATGAGCCCCAAGGCGGGCGCCCATGGCGAGCTCTGCGGCCTGCTCGCCATCCGGGCCGCGCTCGAGGCCCGGGGCGACGCGCGCCAGGTCGTCCTCGTTCCCGAGAGCGCCCACGGCACCAATCCGGCGACCGCGGCCTTCGTCGGCTACCGGGTCGAGAATATCCCGGCGACGGAGCGCGGACGGGTCGATCTCGACGCCCTCAAGGCCCGGCTCGGGCCGGACGTGGCGGCGGTGATGATCACCAATCCCAATACGTGCGGCCTGTTCGAGCCGGAGATGATCGAGATCAGCCGCGCCGTCCACGAAGCGGGCGGCCTGGTTTACTGCGACGGCGCCAATTTCAACGCCATCGTCGGCCGGGTGAGGCCCGGCGACCTCGGCATCGACGCGATGCACATCAACCTCCACAAGACCTTCTCGACCCCGCACGGCGGCGGCGGGCCCGGCTCCGGTCCGGTCGTCTTTTCGAAGACGCTGACGCCCTTCGCGCCGCTTCCCTTCGTGGAGAAGCAGGGCGATCATTATGGGTTGGTCGAGGAGGAGACCGCGGGCGAGCATCACGGCTCGAGCTTCGGCCGGATGGTCGCCTTCCACGGTCAGATGGGCATGTTCACGAGGGCGCTCGCCTACATCATGAGCCACGGCGCCGACGGCCTCAGGCAGGTGTCGGAGGACGCCGTGCTCAACGCCAACTACATCCTTCGCCGGCTCGACGATCTTCTCGACGCTCCGTTCGGGGCGAGCGGCCCGTGCATGCACGAGGCGCTGTTCAGCGACAAAGGCTTTGCCGGCGGCCTGACGACGCTCGACCTCGCCAAGGGGCTGATCGACGAGGGCTTCCATCCGATGACCATGTATTTCCCGCTGGTTGTCCACGGCGCCATGCTGGTCGAGCCGACCGAGACCGAATCCAAGGCGGCGCTGGATCAGTTCATCGGCGCGATGCGGTCGGTGGGCGAACGGGCCAAAGCGGGCGACCAGAGCCTCAAGGCCGCCCCGGTCCACGCGCCTCGGCGGCGTCTCGACGAGACCCTGGCGGCGAGGAAGCCGGTCCTGGTCTACCGGGAGCCGGACCGGGCCGAAGCGGCGGAGTAGAGGGTGAACGGCGGCGCCAACCCCCATCCCTGGATCAGCTACGGCATCGCCGCGGCGGTGATCGTCGTCGTCATGGCGATCCGCTTCCGGCGAGCGGGGGTGGCGCGTCCGCTGAAGCTGGGCCAGCTGCTGATCATCCCCGTCGTCTACGGCGCTTTGGCCACCTTCCTGTTCGTCACCGCACCGCCGACGGGGCCGGGCTGGCTGCTCTGCGCGGTGGCACTTGCCGCGGGCGCGGCGGCCGGCTGGCAGCGCGGCCGGATGATCCGGATCGAGGTCGATCCGGAAAGCCGGGCCCTGCGCGCGACTCAGTCGCCGATCGCGATCCTGTTCATATTGGCGCTGGTCCTGGTTCGGTCCGGACTGCGCGCGGCCCTTCAAAGCGGGGAGGGGGGCCTTTTGAGCGCGGCGACCCTCACCGACATGCTGATCCCCTTCGCCTTTGGGCTGCTCGCGGTCCAGCGGCTCGAAATGTATCTGCGCGCGCGCCGGCTGCTGGCGGCGGCCGGCCCGGCTTGAAGCGCGAGGCGCCCGCGGCGGCGCGCAACCGGGAGCCGATCGCGGCCGTGCTGCGCGAGGCGCTTCCCAAGTGCGGCAAAGTGCTGGAAATCGCGAGCGGCACGGGAGAACATGCCGTCTATTTCGCCGGGCTCTTCCCCGGCCTGGTCTGGCAGCCGACCGATCCCGATCCGGCGGCGCTGGCCTCGATACATGCCTGGCGCGATGAGGCGGCCTTGGGCAATCTGCTCGAGCCCTTGCGGCTGGACGCGGCGGCGGAGGCCTGGCCGATCGACTCGGCCGACGCCCTATTATGCGTCAACATGGTCCATATCAGCCCCTGGGCCGCGACCGAGGGGCTGATGCGCGGCGCCGGACGGCTGTCGGCGGCGGGAGCGCCCCTTATCCTCTACGGGCCCTATCGCCGGGCGGGAGTACCGACCGCGCCCAGCAACCTCGCCTTCGACGAGTCGCTCCGGGCCAGGAACCCGCAATGGGGGCTTCGCGATCTCGAGGCGGTGGAAGCGGAAGCGGTACGACATGGGCTGAGGCTGGAGCGAGTCTTCGAGATGCCGGCGAACAACCTGGCTTTGGTGTATCGAGCCTGACCGGTCAAACCGGGGGGGCGGCAGGCGCGGGCTCGAACAGCCGCACGAGCAGCAGAGTCCACGCGGCCCCGAACGCCCAGCCGCCGATCACGTCGCTCGGCCAGTGGACCTGGAGGACGAGCCGGCAAATGCCGGTGACGAGCGCCAGGATCAGGGCCAAAGCGACGGCGGGGCGCCGAAGGCGCGGGCTCGCGGCGAGCAGGGCGATGGCAAGCCAGCCGGCCATCGCATTGGCCGAATGTCCGCTTGGGAAAGCGAGATTGTGAACCGCGACCTGATGGCCGAGCGGATCCGGCCGGGCGCGATCGAAGAGGGCCTTCATCGCCTCGACCAGCAACCGCTCGGAGGCGACGATGGCGAGGAGGAGGAGGGCGCGCCGCCGGTGGCCGCCGCGAAGCAGGCACAAGGCGGCCAGGACCGCCGCCACGAGCAAGGTGACGACGTCCCCGAAGTGGGTGAGCAGGCGAGCAGCCGGGACCAAGGCCGGGGCGATGAAGAGGGCCAGCACCCGGGGATCGACCTGGCTGTGCGGCCCTCCGAGCAGCAAGGCGGCGATTCCGATCAGGACGAGAAGGCCGATCGTGAGCGGGAAATAGAGCCTTGCCATCCAGGCTCCCTGCCCGGTTGCCAAGGCCGCTGTCCAGCCCGTGCATAAGCCGCGCCGGATCGATTCGGAGTCGCAATTGATTCATGTTAGTCCATGAGAATCGCGGGGGAGCGGTACATGGAATCGAACGAGAGATATTATGCTCGGCGCGCCGTCGAGGAATTGCAGGCGCTCGAGCGCGCGGTGACTCCGCAAGCGCGGGCGCGCCGGCTGGCGCTGGCGCAGGCTTTCCAGCTGAAGGCCGTCTCCGGCCGCGAGCCTGAAATAACCACAGCCTAGGATCCAGCAGGGCGGTCCGGGCGGACCGGGCTTATTGTTCCTGCCGAGCCGCGGCGCGCCGCTGTCGCCGCCACATCGCCGAGTAGAGGCTGCCGCGGGCAAGAAGCGCGTCGTGCCGCCCACGTTCGGCGATGGTGCCGCCCGCCAGCACCAGTATCTCGTCGGCATCGACGATGGTCGAGAGGCGGTGGGCGATGACGAGAACCGTGCGTTCGGCGGAGATGGCGCGAAGGCTTTCCTGGATTTCCCGCTCGGTCTGGCTGTCGAGAGCGCTCGTCGCTTCGTCGAAGATCAGGATGGATGGATGTTTCAGGATGACCCGGGCGATCGCGACCCGCTGCTTCTCGCCGCCGGAAAGCTTGAGGCCTCGCTCCCCGACCTTCGTCCCGAATCCGTCGGGAAGCGTCTGGATGAAATCGTAAAGCTGGGCAGCTTGCGCCGCGGCTTCGATCTCGCCGCTCGACGCCCCCGGTTTCCCGTAGCCGATATTGTAGCCGATCGTATCGTTGAACAGGATCGTATCCTGTGGGACCACCCCGATGGCCTGCCGCAGGCTCTGCTGCGTGACGTCGCGCAAATCCTGGCCGTCGATCCGGATGGCGCCGCCCTGGACGTCGTAGAATCGGAACAGGAGGCGCGCGATGGTGGACTTGCCGCCGCCGCTTTCGCCGACGATGGCCACCGTTTTCCCCGCGGGGATCTCGAACGATACGTCGTTGAGGATCGGCCGGCGGCTATCGTAGGCGAACGCGACCGAGTCGAACGAAATCCGGCCGCGCGCCACCGCCAGCGGCGTCGCCCCCGGCGCGTCCTCCACTTCCGGCTGCACCTCGAGCAGTTTCACCAGGGCTTCGACATCGGTGATCGATTGCCTCGTGCCGCTGTAGCTGGAGGCAAGCATGCCGAGCGGCACGTAGAGCTGCAGCAGATAGGCGTTGACCAGCACGAAATCCCCGACCGTCATCGTGCCCGCGGCGACCTCGCGGCCGGCCATGACCATGACGGCGATCATCCCGGCCGCGATGATCGCCGCCTGGGTGGCGGCGGAAAGGGCCTCGACCCTCTCGGCGCCGACCGCCGCCTCCTCGTAGGCGCGCTTGGCCTGCTCGTAACGCCGGGCTTCGTTCGCCTCGGCGCCGAAATACTTCACCGTCTCGTAGTTGAGGACGCTGTCGACCGCGATCACGATCGCCGCCACGTCGCACGTGTTGCGGAAGCGCCTCGCGCGGATCTGGCGGCCGGTGGCGGCGATCGTCACGCCGGCATAACAAAGAACGGTGGCTGAGACGGCGACGGCGAAGCCGGCGCTGTAGAAGCCCGACAGGATCGCCGATACCAGCACCAGCTCCAAAAACGTCGGCACGACGTTGAACAGCATGAGCTCGAGCAGAAACTCGATTCCCGAGACTCCGCGGTCCACCACCCGGGCGAGGCCGCCGGTCTGCCGGTCGAGGTGCATCCGAAGCGACAGCGCGTGGATGTGGTTGAACATCTGAAGCGCCGTCAACCGGATCGCCCGCTGGGCCACCCTGATGAAGACGAGGCTGCGCAAGGCTTCCACCAGCTGCCCGCCGACCTGGGCGACGCCGTAAGCGAGGATCAGGGTGATCGGCACCGCGGCGAGCACGGGGCCGGAAAATGAATCGATGATCCGCTTGTAGAGAAAGGGCGCCGCGACCGCGATCAGCTTGGTCGCGAAGATCAGCGCGACCGAGGCGACGACGCGGACCTTCATGCCCCCCTCGCCGCGCGGCCACATCAGCGACACTAGCTGGGTTAGCGCCCACCGCGCCGGCGAACGGGGGACGGGTTCCGCGCCGTTCATCATCCGTTTCGGACCGACTTTTTTCGCGCGGCCGAATACCCATGCGACCCCGCGGGCTTGCAATTCAGCCCGGGCACGGGTCGCCGTACCGCAGTCAGCGGAAAGAATATGCTGAGGGGGTTGAAGAAAAAATACACGGGTGTCAGCCTTGGTTCCGGTGAAACTGCGAGTCGCCGGATGTAATTATATCCATAAGCGGATATAATTCGTAACCTAGGAGAAGTAGCGATGGAAAGAAAGTCCTTTGCGTTCAAGCTGGCCGACAAGGCTACGAATAACGCCGCCAAATGGAGAACGCGGGACGGCGTTTCTCTTGCCGGATGCAGTGATATAACCGGAGACGGAGATCTATACCTCAAAGTCAGAACGGCTGATGGCGGAGCGGCTTGCTAGCAGCAGCCCATCTGGGAGCTCCCGGTTAGAACCGGGGGCTCCTTAGAGCAGCGGGCCAATCACATTTAGGCAAGCACAAATATCAACCATGGAGAGTAAGATGCAGAGCAAGATCTTCTCTTTCAAGCTAGCAGAAAAAAATCCCGGAGCCGCTTCCAGATGGAAAGTGCGCGACGGCGTCTCTCTTGCCGGATGCAGCGAATGGGGTGTGGATACTGGCGAATTTCGCTATGTCATCAGGCGCTTGGATAATGGACCCTATTGTTGACGGCAGCTCGCCTCGAAACTTGGCAACAAGCTGAGGGATGCTCGTTGCCAAGGAAGCATCATAGCCACGCGCTAGAACTCGGTAGAGTGTCAGGCACGTCTAAGAAAAGACGCATTCGCTGGGCTCGATTGTCTTAGAATGGATACAATATCACTGAGGAGAGAAGAAATGGAAAAGAAAACTTTCGCTTTCAAGCTTGCCAATAAAAATTCGGGCGATGCCCAGAAATGGAAAGCCCGTGAGGGAATCGCGCTTGCCGGCTGCACCGAATTCCGTTTCCCGGACAATCTTCGTTACTCGGACAACGGCGTCTATTGCTAGGTCCGGTTGTTCAAGCAGTCGCCGAGGAGCCTGCGATGAAAGCCGGGCTCCTCGGCCGACCTCGCCGTGGATCGGAGCCTTGAGTGCCGAAACGAATCCTGATCGTCACTCATAGCGAGGATCTTCACGCCGATCTCGTGGCGGCACGGATCGAGTCGGAGGGCCGGGCTCCCTTTCGACTGAACCTCGACGATTTCCCCGCCGGCTACGCGCTCGCCTGCAGCTTCCTCGGCGGGCGCTGGGAGGGAGGACTTCGCCACCTCGCAACCGGGGATGCGCTGGAATTGCGGGACATCGGAGCGGTGTGGATGCGCAAGCGCGCGCCTTTCCGCTACCTTTCCGACGAGATGGCCGCGCACGAAAAGGCGCATGCCGATGCCGAGACGAGCCACATGCTGCTCGGCAGTCTCCGGTCGCTCGACTGCGGATGGATGAGCCATCCCGACGCCGTGCGTGGAGCGCTCTACAAGCCGGAGCAGCTGCGGCGGGCGGCGCGGATGGGTTTCGCGGTGCCGGCTTCGCTGATGACCAACGTCCGCTCCGAAGTCGACCGGTTCGCGGGGTCGGCCGAGCACGGCATCGTATTCAAGACGCTCTCCTCATTGCTGGATGCCGCCGATTTGGTCGCTCCGGACGAGCGGCTCGCCGGCGCCGTCCCGACGACCCTGATCGGCGAGGAGCATGACGAGATGCTCGACTCGGTCGAGCAATTGCCCTGCTTCTTCCAGCATTATGTGCCCAAGCGCCACGAGCTTCGGGTGACGGTCGTCGGCGGGTCGGTCTTCGCCGCTCGGATCCACTCGCAAGACGACCCGCGCACCGCCACCGACTGCCGCAACATGTCTGCCGAAATACGCTACGAGGCCGAGGCACTTCCTCCGGAGGTCGCTAAGCGCTGCGTGGACTTCGTCCACAATTATGGCCTGACCTTCGGGGCGATCGACCTCATCGTCACCCCCTCGGGCGAGCACGTCTTCCTGGAGAACAACCCGGTCGGCCAGTTCCTCTTCGTCGAGCAGCTCGTTCCCGAGCTTGACATGACCGGAGCGGTGGCCCGGTGGCTCGTCGATGCCGCCGGCTCGGAGGCTGAATGAACCTTCGCGACCGGGTATCGGACATCGAACGCCGCCGCGGCAGCCGGGTTCTCGTGCTGGCGGCTTCGAACCTCGAGACGGATCTGCTTCCGGCCCTGTACGACACGCTGCGGGAAATCGGACGCACCGAGCGCCTCGACGTCCTTCTTCGCTGCCATGGCGGCGAAGTGACCGCCGCCCGGGCCATCGCCCTGCTTCTCCACCAATTTACGGGCCACCTCGCCTTCATCGTGCCGGACCGGTGCACCTCCTCGGCCACGATCCTCGCGCTCTCGGGGCACGAGATCGTCGCCGGGCCGGCGGCGCTTTTCTCGCCCGTCGACCCGCTGCTCGAGGGGGCGCCTTCCGCGTCGGGCGACGGGCTCGGGGCCATCTCGGCGCAGGACGTGCGGCTGTTCGGCGCGATGAGCCGGGACTGGTTCGGAGTCCCGGAGGGCGAAGCCGGGGCGAAGGCGCTTTCGGTGCTGTGCGAAAACGTCTTCCCGACGACCCTGACCTCCTTCTACCGCTCGACGCTCGAGGTCGAGGCGGTCTGCCTCGAGCTGTTGTCGCTGCACATGGACCCGGGCTCGGCGGCGGAGAAGAAGAGGATCGTCGACAGCCTCCTCTACGGCCATCACTCGCACGGCTTCGCACTGATGCGGGGCGACCTGGCCGCGCTCGGCCTTCCGGTCCGCGGCGACCCGGAGACGGAGGATTGCGCCTGGGAGGCGGCACGGGCGCTCCGCGAGTGTGTCGGTGGGGGTTCGCGCCGGGCACCGGAGGACGACTGGACCGACGCGCTGCTGGCGACCCGATCGGCTTCGCGGCGGCGGCGGCGGAGCCGCGAGGGGACAGGGCCCGTCTGGGAAAGCGGCGACAGCGAGTGACGGGGACGGCGGCCTATGCGGGCGAGGCTTGCCGGCTCTTCGTCATGGTGGCCCTTGCCGCCGCGGTGGCCGGCAAGACGATGGCGATCGACGATTTCCGGGACACGCTTCTCGATCTGCCCTTGGTGTCGATACGCAACTCGGGAGCGGCGGCGCTGGCGGTGATCGGGATCGAGGCCCTGGTCCTGGGCGCAGTGGGGGTTGCGCCGCGCGTCGGCATGGCCGCCGCCCTGGTGACTTTCCTACTCATGTCGACGGCGATCCTCATCGCCCTCGTCACGCGCCGGGCGTTGACGTGCAATTGCTTCGGGGGCCGCGCCCGACCGGTCTCGTGGCTCGACCTCGTCCGCAACCTCACGCTGATCGGCGCCTGCGCCTTCTTCCTTTCATGCCCGCCTCTGGACAGGCCGGGCCTGTCGGAATGGCTGCTTCTCCTCGGAATCGCCTTCATCGCCTTTGTGATCTCGACGAACCTCGACGAGATCGCGGCGCCGGCCGATTGATGGAGGGCAACCTCATCCTGCCGGCTCTCGTCGCGGTCGCGTTTGCCACGGCGTTCAACCTGTGGCTGACCTTCCGGCTCGCCGCCCGGCTCCGGGAATCGATGGCCCCGCCTTTCACCGTCCCTCTCGGCGAGTCGGTGCCTCCGTTCGAAGGCATTGCGCGCGCCCAGTCCCAAGCGACGGGCTCCGCCGACCTCGCCGGACGGTCGACGGTGCTCGTCTTCCTCACGCCCGGTTGCAAGACCTGCGCAGGACATGTTCCCGAGCTCGTCGAGGCGCTGAACGGAGCCGAGCGCCTTGGCGTGAACCTGTGGATCGTTCCCAACGACGACCGCCACGACGTCGATATCCTGGTCGCCGGCACGCCGCTCGCGGAACGGGTCCTGATCCTCGGCTCCGCCGACCGCCGTCGTCTCAACCCGCGCATGGCGGCGCCCTTCTATCTGTTTATCGACGAGGCCTCCACCGCCCTGGCGAGCAGCATGCTCGGCGACGAAGATTGGCGAACCTTCGTCGAACAGATGCGGGAAGCGGTGGTGAGCCCTGCTGGGTTCGAACCAGCGACCTACTGATTAAAAGTCAGTTGCTCTACCGACTGAGCTAAGGGCCCCGATCGGCCATCCCCTAGGAGCGGGCCGGAAGCGGGTCAACCGCGGCGACGGGCCGCGTCAGGCGAATATGTCCGCCAGCGAGTCGGTCTGGGGCCCGTCCTTCCAGTCGCGCAGCTCGACGTAGAGCGAGGTCTGGATCACGCCCCAGACGGCGGAGGTGACGGTTCCTCCGATCGCGTTGACCGCGAGATAGCCGATCGGCATGCCGGCGTCGGCGCTCTCGGCGAGGCCGGCGACCCCCCCGTACCACGCCATGCCGAGCATCGCGACGAGCCCCGAAACCATCCAGTAGAGGACCAGGGCGATGAGGGTCAGGGCGAAGATCTTCCAGCGCGCGCCGTCGGTGAGATAGTTGCTTCGGCCGAAGGCCTCGGTCGGGCCGAGATCCTCCTCGACCAGAGCCGGCGCGGCCACCGACCACATGACGTAAAGGATGATCCCCGGCACGATCAGGAGCAGGAATCCGACCGCCATTCCAAGAGCGCTTCCAAGCCCGAGCAGGAAGAGCGGCAGAGCGACCCTGAGCCCGGCGCTTGCCGATTCGCCGAGGCTGGCTTTGCGTCCTTCGCTGAAGGCGACCGTGGCGCGCACCAGAGCGCCCTGCGTCACCATCGCCAGGGTGATGGCGACGATGGCGGAAAAAATCCCGACGACGACGACTCCCAATGTGCCGAGGATGGAAAAGCTTTCGACCCGCAGAAATTGCGCCGCATAAGCAAACAAAAGGGACGGAAGGGCGCTGAACAGGAAGGCGATCCCCAGGGTGGCGAGCGGATTGCTTGCGATGGTGCCGAAGCCACGGCTGAAAACCCGTCCGATCGACACGGTGCGGTCGGTGGCTTCCGGCGCGATGGTTGCCATGATGATGATTTCCCCTTGCCCCGGCCCAGACTGACGGCCGTGACAAAGGCTGTCCAGCGCATTTTGGCGTTGCGTGGGCCAAGGCATCGGCTAATTCTCCATGGTCGCGCCGTGGGTGGTGCTTGGGAGGGTCCGATCGCGGGGCAGGGGCAGGGCAGGGCGGATGCCGCCGACGGGTTGGCGGCGGCGCATCGGGCGTTGAAGGCCGATCCCTCGATCCAGTTCAGCCTGCAGCCGGCGCCGCCACCGCCGCAGCCGCCGCAATGGCTTCGCGACGCGCTCGAAGGGCTGGGGCATGCCCTGAGGCCGGTGGCGCGGCTGTTCCGCTGGATCGGCAGCTTCATGCCCGACGCCCCCTATGCCCGGATCCTGCTGTGGACGGTGCTGGCCGCCGCTCTTCTCGCCTTCGTCCTGATGGTCTACCGGCGAATCCGGGACGGCGCGTGGAGCCTGCCGCGCCGGCGCCGGGCCGTGGCCGTCGCCGCGGAGGCCGAGGAAGAGACTTGGTCGCCCGAAGCGGCGCCGGCGCGGTCGTGGCTGCGCGAGGCGGACGCCCTGGCGGCCCAGGGCCTTTATGCCGAGGCCGTGCACCATCTCCTTTTCCGGTCGATCGAGGATATCGGGCGCCGCCGGCCGAGGCTGGTCCGGCCGGCGCTGACCAGCCGCGAGCTCGCCGCTGCGGAAGCCCTTCCGCCGCCCGCGCGAAGCCTGTTCGCGCAAATCGCCGCTTTGGTCGAGCATAGCCTGTTCGGCGGCCGGCCGGTCGAGGCCGGCGACTGGACCCAGGCTCGGGGCGCTTATGCGGATCTGGTCCTGCCGGGAACCTGGCGGGGATGAGCGACCTCGCTTTGGGCATCGGCGGCCGAGCCGACGGCGCGTTTCGGCCCGCGACGATCCTTCTGGTCGTCGCCGTCGGGATCGTCGCCTTCGCCGGGATGCTGATCCTTGGCGCCTATGCCCCGGACCTGCGCTCGGGCCGCGACGGCGGCGGCCATGCCTTGTCGAACTCGGCGACCGGTTTCAGCGGCATCGTCCAGCTCGCCCGGGCGACCGGCCGCAACCCGCAGATACTGCGGAACGAAAGCTTTCTCGACAGCGAGGATCTCGTCGTCCTGACTCCGGACAACGGGACGACGGACATGGGCAAGATGCTGGAGCGGCGGGCGACCAAGCCGACCCTGGTCGTGCTTCCGAAATGGATCACGGTCGCGGATCCGAGCCGCACCGGTTGGGTAAGATCGAAGGGCCTGAGGCCGACCTGGGATCCGGAGCGGGTGCTTGCCCCCGCCTACAAGCTGACGGTGCGGCGCCGCCATGGCGGGGGATCGCCGCTCAGGATCGTTCCAGGCGACGCTCCGAAGGCGCTTCGGTTCATCGCCCCGGGCCCGCTCCAGACGGTCGGCGGCTCCGGCTTCGTTCCGATCGTGACGGATTCGGACGGGCAGGCGGTCCTTCTCCAGTTCGAAAACCAGGCCCTCTACCTGCTCGCGGATCCCGATCTGCTCTCGAACCGCGCCATGGCCGATCTGGACCGGGCCGCGGCCGCGCTGGCCATGCTCGATTACCTCAACTCGACGGGTGCGAAGTCGATTATGTTCGACGTCACCCTGAACGGTCTCGGCCAGACCCGCAGCCCCCTGAAGCTGATGTTCGATCCGCCCTTCCTGGCGGCGACCCTGGCGATCGTCGCGGCCTTGCTGCTCGCCGGGCTTCAGGCGATCTCGCGCTTCGGACCGCCACGGCGCCCCGAACGGGCGATCGCGCTGGGCAAGGCGGCCTTGATCGACAATGCCGCGGCCCTCGTCCGCCAGGCCCGGCGGGAATCGGGCCTGGGCGGCCGTTATGCGGAGATGATCAGGGACAAAGCGGTGACCGTGTTCGGAGTCCCGGCGCGGCTGCGCGACTCGGCGCTCACCGACTATCTCGACAAGCTCGAGGGGCGGGCAAGCTTCTCGGCTCTGGCCTCGGCGGCGGCGCAGGCGCGGAGCCGGGAAGAATTGCTCGCGGCGGCACAGGCGCTGCATGAATGGCAAGGGGAGAAAAAAGAGTGAGCGTAGCGCAAGTACAGGTACAGGCCCTGGCCGCGGCGATCCGCGAAGAGGTCGCGAAGGCGGTGGTGGGCCAGGAGGCGACGGTCGACCTGATGCTCGTCGCCCTGTTCGCCGGCGGGCACATCCTGCTCGAAGGGCCGCCGGGCACGGCGAAGACGCTGCTCGCCCACAGCTTCGCCCGGGCGGTAGGGCTCGAATTCGGTCGAATCCAGTTCACGCCCGATTTGATGCCGGGTGACATCATCGGCGCCAATCTGTTCAACTTCCAGACGTCGACCTTCACCCTTACCCGGGGGCCGATCTTCACCGAGCTCCTACTCGCCGACGAGATCAACCGGACGCCGCCCAAGACCCAGGCGGCGCTGCTCGAGGCGATGCAGGAGCGGACCGTCACCATCGACGGCGAGAGCCTGCCCTTGAGCGAGCGCTTCATGGTGGTCGCGACCCAGAACCCGATCGAGCAGCAGGGCGTCTATCCGCTTCCCGAAGCCCAGCTCGACCGCTTCCTGTTCAAGCAGACGGTCGATTATCCTTCCGCCGAGGAGGAGCGGCGGATCATCGCCACCCACGGCGCCCGCCAGTCGGCGATGGAGCCGAAGCAATGGGGCGTCGAGCGCAAGACCGACGGCGCAGAGATCGGCGCGGCGCAGGCGGCAGTCGGCGAGGTCAAGCTGGTCGACGAAGTTATCGACTATATCTCGGCCCTGATCCGGGGCACTCGCGACGTCGCCGATCTGGAGACCGGCGCTTCGCCCCGCGCCGGGGCGATGCTGGCCGGCGCGGCCCGGGCCCGGGCCGCGCTCGACGGCCGCGACTTCGTCATTCCCGACGACGTCAAGACCCTCGCCCCGGCGCTTCTTCGCCACCGGCTGATCCTGTCGCCGGCGGCGGAGATCAATGGCCGGGTGGTCGAGGACGTCGTGACCGACATCATCGAGTCGATCGAGGCGCCGCGTTGATCTATCCGACCCGAATGGCGGTGCTCGCGGCGGCGGCGGGCATATTGTTCGCCCTGGTCGTCGCCGCCGCGATGCCCGGGCGCTGGTATGCGGGGCTCGCCTGGCCGATGGCGGTCCTGCTCCTGGTTGCGGCCGACGCCTTCGCCGCGAGCCGGCGCGGCGAGGCGAAGCTGGAGGTTCCGGCCACCGCTTATGTCGGAGCGACGGTCGACGCGGTCGTCACCGTCGCCCTGAGTGGCGGCTCGATTGCGGCGGAGGCCGAGGTTGCGCTCGAGGCCAATTCGCTCATCGTCGTCGAGGATGACGGGCGGCTGTGGATCACGCTGGACCAGGGCAGAGGGGCAGCCTTGATCCCGCTGGTCATGGCTCGGCGCGGAACCGCGCGTCTCGAGCGTTTGTGGCTTCGCTGGCGCGGGCCTCTTCGCTTCGCCTGGCGGCAGAGGCGAATCGATCTCGATTCGAACATCCTCGTCCTTCCCGACGTCCGCCCCGTGCAGGAGCGTGGCGCCCAGGTCTTCCAGCGTCACGCGCTGCAGGGCCTGATCGCCCAGATCAACCGCGGCGACGGCACCGATTTCGACGCGCTCGTCGAATATCGCTCGGGCATGGACCGGCGGGCGATCGACTGGAAGCAGTCGGCCCGGCACATGAAGCTCCACGCCAAGGAGTTCCGGAGCGAACGCAACAACCAGATCGTCTTCGCGATCGACGGCGGACGGCAGATGTCGGACCCGGTCGCCGGGCTTCCCCGGGTGGACCGCGCGGTTTCGGCGATGCTTCTCACCGGCTGGGTCGCGCTCAAGCTGGGCGACCGGGTCGCGCTTCACGCCTTCGATTCGAGGCCCCGGATCGCCAGCGGCCTGATCTCGGGCTCGGCCGCCTTCCCCGAGCTCCAGCGCCTCGCCGCGAGCATCGACTATAGCGGGGAGGAGACGAACTACACCTTCGCCTTGACCACGCTGGCGACGCGCCTGACCCGTCGCTCGATGATCGTCCTGTTCACCGAATTCACCGATCTCACCTCGGCCGATTTCATGGTCCGGGCGGCCAAGCGGATGGTCGAGACCCATCTGCTCCTGGTCGTCGTGCTCCGCGACGAGGAACTGGAGACGATCGCGGACTCGCCGCCCCGTCGTCCGGAGGACATTACCCGAGCGGTGACCGCCGCCGCGCTGATCCGCGACCGAAGGCTCGTCCTAACCCGGCTGCAGCATCTCGGCGTGCACGTCATCGAGAGCGAATATGACCGGGTCGGGGACCGGCTCGTCGCCGGCTATATCGACCTCAAGCGGAGGAACCTGCTGTGAGCGCTTCAGCCTCCGCGATCGTCGAAAGCCGGCCGGTGGTGGTCAACGCAAGCCGCTTCCGGGCCGCCCACGAAGCGGAATGGGAGCGGCTGGAGCAGCTGGTCACCCGGATGGAGAAAAGGTCGATCCGGGCGCTTTCCGACGACGACATCCTCGCTTTGCCCTTGCTCTACCGGACCACCTTGTCGTCGCTGGCGGTGGCGCGCGACACCTCGCTCGATCGAAGCCTCATCGTCTATCTCGAGCAGCTTTCGATCCGGGCCTATTTCCAGATTTACGGCGTCCAGACTTCGGTCTGGCGGCAGCTGGGGCATTTCTTCGCCCGCGGCTGGCCGGAGGCGGTGCAGGGGCTGTGGCGGGAGACCCTGGCCTGCGTGCTCCTGACGCTGGCAAGCGCCGCCGTCGCTTATTTCCTGGTGCGCGCCGATCCGGGCTGGTTCTTCGGGATCATCCCGGAATCGCTGGCCGGCGGGCGCGACCCTTCGGCCAGCGCGGAGGCCCTGCGCCGGACCCTCTACGAGCGCCACGACGACATGCTGGCGACCTTCGCCACCTATCTGTTCACCCACAACAGCCAGATTGCGATCTTCGCCTTCGCGCTGGGCTTCGCCTTCGCGGTGCCGACGATCCTGCTCATCCTGTACAACGGGCTGATGCTCGGCGCCTTCCTCGCGGTCTTCGCGGCGAAGGGACTGGCGTTCAACCTGGGCGGCTGGCTTGCGATCCATGGGACGACCGAATTGTTCGCGATCAACATCGCCGGCGCGGCCGGGATCCGGATCGGAACGGCCATCGCCTTCCCCGGGCGCGACGGCCGCACCGAGGCCGCCGTACGCGCCGGCCGTCCGGCCGCGCTCGCCATGGCCGGGACCGTCATCATGCTGGCCGTCGCCGGCCTGCTCGAGGGCATCGGCCGCCAGACCGTCGTCGACGATCTTTCCCGCTATGCGATCGGGGGCGCGATGCTGGCCGGCTGGCTGACCTATTTCTACATGCCGCGAAGGGGACGAAATGCGCCCGTTCGGCCCTAAGAGGCGCGGCCCCTTCTCGATGCGCCGCGGCTTCGTCACGCCGGAGGGAGTCGATCTCCAGCTCGAGCTCGGCACGGCCGGCGCCCGAGCCGGAGCGTTCATGCTCGATTCGCTGATGATCGTGACGATCCTGATCGTGATGACCGTCGGCCTCGCCTTTCTCGCGCTGGCCTCGAAAGCCGAAATGATGCTGATCCTTTGGCTGCTCGGCTTCTTCATCCTTCGCAACGGCTGGTTCTCCCTGTTCGAGATGAGTGGGCGGGGCGCCACCCCCGGCAAGCGGCTGATGGGCCTTCGGGTCGTCGCCCGCGACGGCGCCCGGCTCACGGGCGGGGCCGTCATCGCCCGCAACGCGATGCGCGAGATTGAGGTGTTCCTGCCGTTGTCCTTCCTCGCCGAGCAGACGGCGCAGGGGGCGGCCGACCTGTTCCTGACCCTCTTCGCCCTGGTGTGGAGCGGAATCTTCCTGTTTTTCCCACTCTTCAACCGCGACCGGCTTCGGATCGGCGACCTCATCGCCGGCACCTGGGTGGTCCGCACCGTCCGGGCCTCGCTCGGCGCGGACCTCCTATATTCGATCGAGCGGCCGCGGCGGACGTTCACCGAGGCCGCGCTCAACCTCTACGGAGTCTATGAGCTCCAGACGCTCGAGGACGTCCTCCGGGCCGATCGGGAAGAGGCCATCGCCACCGTCGCCGGAATCATTCGGCACAAAGCCGGCATCGACGAATGGAGCAACGACCGCGAGTTCCTGTCGGACTATTACGCCGCGCTCTGCGCCCGCCTGGAAAGCGGCCTGATGGTCGGCCGGCGCCGGGAGAACAAGTTCGAGCAGGCGCTCACCCGCCGGTGACGCAAAAATCACGCGCGGCGTGCCAGGCGGTGCCGGAGCTGCCGGACGGTCGCGCCGGTAATCGGGTCGCGCCACGCCGGCGCCACGTCGGCGAGGGGCTGAAGCACGAAATCGCGGATTCGGAATTCGGGATGGGGGACGGTCAGCCCGTCTCCGGCCCAAGCGCCCTGCGACCACAGGATTATGTCGAGATCGAGCACTCGCGGTCCCCAGCGGCGGCCGGCTCGGCGGCCGAAGTCGCGCTCCACCTGCTTGAGTCGATCAAGCAAATCGGGGGGGGAGAGGTCACTTTCGACGAGTGCGACGGCGTTGGCGAAGCCGCGCCCCGCCGGTCCCAGAGCGGGCGTCAGCCGCACCCGCGACAGACGATTCGCTCCAATCGCGGCCGCGGCGGAGCGCAAGGTCTCGACCGGCGAACCGTGGCGGCTTCGGCGGTTCGAGCCGAGAGCGATCGCGTAAGAGGAAGCCACACCGTTCGCCCCGAGCTTGTCGAAGGGCTTCCCTTAGCCTCCGGGAGCGGAGGAAGAACAGGGCTTCGACAGGCTCGGTCCCAACGGTAAAGGGAGGGATGAACCCGATATCTCGCTTCTCCCCCGTGCCCGCGATCGAGGCGCCCCGGGACTGCCCCTTGTGCCCGCGGCTGGTCGGCTTCCGCGAGGCGCTCCGCGAGGAGCATCCCGAATGGTGGAACGCGCCCGTCCCGCATTTCGGCGATCCCGCCGCCTGGCTCGCCATCTGCGGCCTCGCGCCGGGCAAGCAGGGCGCCAATCGCACCGGTCGGCCCTTCACCGGGGATTTCGCCGGCCTCCTGCTCTACGAGACCCTGCTCAAGTTCGGCCTCGCCGAGGGCCGCTTCGAGGAGCGGCCGGACGACGGGCTGCGGCTCGTCGGAGTGGCCATCGCCAATGCGGTCAAGTGCGTGCCGCCCCAGAACAAGCCGACCCCACAGGAGATCGCGACCTGCACCCGGACCTATTTCCGGCCGGCGCTGGAAGCGCTGCCCAACGTCCGGGTTCTCGTCGCCCTCGGCCGGATCGCGCACGACGCAGCGGTTCGCTCGGCGGGCGGAAGGCTCGCCGCCTTTCCGTTCGGCCATCTCGCCGAGCATCGCCTGCCCGACGGCCGCCTGCTCATCGATAGCTACCATTGCTCGCGCTACAATCAGAACACCAACCGGCTGACCCGGCCCATGTTCGAACAGGTTTTCGAGCGTTGCGTGGAGCTTGGGGCCCTCGGTTAAGGCCGTCTTCAGGTCCTTCGTGGCTGACACGGCCAATCCGAAGGTCATGAAAAGGGCGCCCCGATACGCCTGAAGGAGCAATATCATGCAAGCTTGGCTGAATGTCGCCTCGAACGCTCGGCGATTCCTACAAATCCTACAAAATAATGTGAGGGGAACAAAGAGCGAACATCGCCGTTCTTACAAGACTGTGGTGTTAAGAGTGAGTGCAATGAGTTTGCGTACGTTACTGGGCTTGTGCGGGCTGTCGGCAGCCTCGGCCTGCTCTCCCGAAGTTCGCTCGGAAACCGCGGCGGTGAAGGCCGTTCCGGTCGTGCAGCTTCGTGAGGAAGTCGCCGTCGCGCCGAGCGGCGGGACGGCGTCGAAGCCATCGCGGAATTCCGCGACTGCGACGGCGCCGCAAGCCGAGGTCCGGCTGGCGCGGATGAGGACGGCCCTTCCGGTGCTTTCCCGGTTCTGGCGGGGTCGCCTCGAGCTGGCGGGCGGTTGCGTGACCGTCTTCCTTCCGGAAAGGGGTCGCGCAGCGACGGCGGTCTTCCCGCCCGATGCGCGCCTCGTCTACGCCGGCGGGAAAGCCGTTGGGGTGTCCTTCGGCGCCCGAACGATCCCGATCGGTCGCGACGCCCGGATCCCGGGCGGAGGCTCCGTCTCGCCGCGCAATCTCGCCGCACCACTCTCACCCGGCTGTCCAAGAGAGTTGTTCCCAATAGGAGGTTGAAGATGAAGTTGCGTAAATTCCTGTTTCTGGCCGCGGCAGCGACCCTTTCGGCTCCGGCCCTGGCCCAACCGGTCGGGACCAATCCGGCCGTGACCTATCTGATGCAGACCTACGGCCTGGCCAAGGACGAGGCGCAGATGCGCATCGACCTCCAGAACGAGATCATCGCGCTGTCGGAGCGGCTCAATTCGGGTTCGGAGCCGGATTTCGGCGACATGTATATCAAGCAGGAACCCCAGTTCAGGATCGTCGTCCTGTTCGCCAATTCCAGCGATCGGAAAGACTTCCTGGACAGCCTCGATCCCAAGCTCCGGCGCTATGTCCAACTGAAGACGGCGAAGAAGTCTCGCGGAGTCTTCACCCGCGAGCTCACCGAGCTCAGCGCGGCGCTCAACGCCCTCAAGCTGCCCTTCACGGCGAAATACGATCTGGAAACGGAAAAATACGTCGTCAACGTCGAGACCGAGGAGGCGGCGGCCCGGGTCCGGGCCTCGCTTCCCGAGACAAGGAAGGTCGAGACCCTGGTCCAGGTCGTTCCGCTGCCGAAGGTCCAGTCGGCGCCGACGGGCGTGGTGGCGGGCGACGCTCTCCCGGGCGGGTCGGCCGTGTTCGTGTCCCAGCTGCCGGCCGGAACCACCGACGCCACCGTCCGCTCGAGCGACCTGGCCGACTGCACGCTCAGCTATGCCGTCGGCTACACGATCGGCGGCGTCGCCAAGCGGGGAATCCTCACCGCCGGTCATTGCCCCGACACGATGGTCGCCCGGATCGGCGGCCATTACGTCACCTTGTCCGGCCCCGACGTCCAGCGGCCCAACCGCGACACCGACGGGCTCAGCGACAAATATGATTTCCAGATCTTCGACACGACGGGGATCACGGTCGACAACCGCGTCGGTTATTTCGACGAGAACAGCATTCCCGAATTCCCCGATTCGGGCGAGCTCCGGCTGACCGCGATCACCAGCTTCCTCAACCAGAAAGCCGGAATGGTCGTCTGCAAATCGGGCGCCAATTCGGGGATCACCTGCGGGTCGATCACCAACGGCAACCTGACCTGGGACGGGGTGCCCGGGTGGATCGAGGTCAGCAAGACCAACCAGCGCGTGATCAGCGTCGGCGGCGACAGCGGCGCGGCCTGGTTCCTCTATCCGGGAAGCTCGACGACGATCACCGGCGTCGGAGTCCATACGGCCGGCAATGCGGTTCCGGGAACGACCGGGATCGCGATCTACATGCCGATCGATTATATCGACGACCAGAATTCGACGATCAACACGATCAAGCAGTAACGCCCAAGCCGGCGGGTCGCCGAGGTCAGATGTCCTCCGCGATCCGCCGGTAAAGGTCCGGCCTTCGATCCCTGAAGAAGCCGAAGGCGGCCCGGTGCTTCCGGGCCTGCTCCAGGTCCAGGACGGCGGTGAGAATTCCCGTCTCCTTATCCCCGAATTCCGCCAATAGGTCGCCGCGCTCGTCGCAGATGAAGCTGTGGCCGTAGAAACGCTGGCCGTGCTCGGTGCCGATCCGGTTGGCGGCGACGACGGGGACGACGTTGGAGACGGCGTGGCCGATCATCGCCCGGCGCCACATCCGGCTGGTGTCGAGGTCGGGATCGTGCGGCTCGGCGCCGATCGCGGTCGGGAAGAGGAGGATCTCGGCGCCGTCGAGCATCAGCGCCCGGGCGGTTTCCGGATACCATTGGTCCCAGCAGACCGCCGGGCCGACGACGCCGAAGCGCGTGGCATAGGTTTTGAAGCCGGTATTGCCGGGGCGGAAGTAGAATTTCTCGGAATAGCCCGGGCCGTCGGGGATGTGGCTCTTGCGGTAGACGCCCATCACCGAGCCCTTGTCGTCGATCATGGCAAGGCTGTTGTAGTGATGATGCCCCTCGGCCTCGAAGAAGCTGGTCGGGATATAGACTTCGAGCTCGGCGGCCAGCGCCTGCATCGCTATCACCGCCGGGTGGCGGTCGACCGGCATGGCTCGGGCGAAATGGCCCTCGTCCTGGGTTCGGCAGAAATAATGGCCTTCGAACAATTCCGGCGGCAGGACCAGCTTGGCGCCGCGACCCGCGGCTTCGCGCACAAGCTCGGAAACCGCCGCGATATTCTCGTCGACGCTGTCGGTGAAGGCGAGCTGGAGCGCGGCGACGGTGAGCTGGGTCATTCGTCCCAGTAACCGTTCGTCCCGAGCGAAGTCGAGGGACCCTTTCGAGCGAAGCCGAGAAATGGCCTCGGCTTTGCTCGGCAGGCTGCCTCGACTTCGCTCGACACGAACGGGGGTCTCTTTGCCCTCACTTCGGCACCTGCTGGCTGATGCAATGGAAGCTGCCGCCGCCGGTGAGGACATGGGCCGCTTCGAAGCCGGTGGTTCGACGGTCCGGGAACAGGGCGCCAATGGCTTTGAGCGCGGCGGAATCGTTCGGCCGGCCGTACAGGGGAACCACCACCGCCGCATTGCCGATGTAGAAGTTCATGTACGAAGCGGGCACGATCTCGCCGTCCCGTTCGGTCGGGCCCGGGGAGGGGATACGAACGACCTCCACCCCGAACGCCTCGGCCCGCCGCGCCGCGTCCTCATAGACTTCGCGATTGGCGTCCAGGGCATAATCGGCCTCGGGAATGGCGAGCCTGTTCTCGCCCACGAACCGCGCGAGGTTGTCGACATGGCCGTCCGTATGGTCGTTGAGCAATCCGTTCCCGAGCCAGAGCAGCCGGTCGATGCCGAGATCCTCCCGGAGACGCGCCTCGACCTCCTCGCGGCTCATGCCGGGGTTGCGGTTCGGGTTGAGCAGGCACTGCTCGGTGGTGACGGCGAGGCCGGTGCCGTCGACGTCGATCGCTCCGCCTTCGAGGATCCAGTCCCGCCGGATCGCTTCCATCCCCGAGCTCGCGGCGAGCCGGAGCCCGATCGTGTCGTCGCCCTCCAGCTCGTACTTGCCGCCCCAGCCGTTGAATCGGAAGCTGCGAGGCTGCCGCCCGCTTCCGCTCTTGAGAACGATCGGACCGGTGTCGCGCAGCCAGATGTCGCCGAACGGCTCCTCCACAAGCGTCGCGAAGTGGGCCAGATCGGCGGCGGCCCGGGCGGAACCGGCGTCGGCGCAGACCAGGCGCACTTCCTCGCCCTTGCCGTCGGCGTGAACCGCGCGGGCGAAGGCGGCAACCTCGAGCCGGGCCGGCTCGAGATCGTCCTCCCACAGGTCGGCATGGCTCGGAAAGCCGATCCAGACCCATTCATGCTCCGCCCATTCCGGCGGCTGGCGGGCCGTCATCGCATGATCGGCCCGGCATTGCCGCGGCTCTTGTCGCGGATCGCCCGGAATTCGTCGCCGGGATTCCAGTTCGGCCAGTCTTGCGAATCGGCCAGCTCGCGGCCGATCCGGTAGAAAAGGCGGAGC
This sequence comes from Sphingomonadales bacterium, assembly GCA_034668565.1. Classification (GTDB taxonomy): domain Bacteria; phylum Pseudomonadota; class Alphaproteobacteria; order Sphingomonadales; family Sphingomonadaceae; genus Allosphingosinicella. The sequence continues at coordinate 24,221 of JAXDPE010000077.1, forward strand.
TCGTGGAGCGCGCCGGACCAATCCCAGGCGGGATCATATTCGTCGCTCGGCTGGTGATAGCGGTGGGCGCGATAGTCGGCCGCCGCGGCCGCTCCGGCGGCGGGCCCGCCCTTGACCAGATCCTCGCCGAGCTTCGGGTAGAGCATCGGCACGCCCTGCTTGGCCAGGCTGAAATGGTCGGAGCGGTAATAATAGCCCGCCTGCGGGCTGGGCTCGTTCTTGAGCGCCAGTCCCTGCGAAGCGGCGGCGCGCTGCAGATAGGCGCTGAGCTGCGATTTGCCGCCGCCTATCTCGACCAGGTCGCGGGCATCGCCGGCCAGGCTCAGGCTGTCCATGTTGATCCCGCCCGCGGTCTGGGCGACCGGGAAGATCGGATGCTCGGCATAATATTTGGACCCGAGCAGGCCCGATTCCTCGCCGGTGACCGCGACGAAGACGATCGAGCGCTCGGCGTTGCCGCGCTTCGAATGCGCTTCGGCAAGGGCGATGAGGCCGGCGACGCCGCTCGCATTGTCCACGGCGCCGTTGCAGATGTCGTCGCCGCTCGGGTCGGCGTCGCAGCGGCCCAGATGGTCCCAATGGGCAGTGTAGATGACATATTCGTTCGGCCTCCTGGCGCCGGGCAGGACGCCGACGACGTTGCGGGATTCCTGGTGCCTGATCTCGCTGGCCAGGCTCACCGAGGCGCGGGTGCGCAGCGGCACAGCCTTGAAGCCGGGCCGTTTCGCCGCCGCGGTCAGCCGGTCGAGATCCTCTCCGGACGCGGCGAACAGGCGCCGGGCGGCCGGGTTGGTCAGCCAGCCGATCACCTTTGACTGGTCCATATGCCCGCCGGGCTCGTCGAGATTATATTGCGGTCCGGTCCAGGACGACTGGACGACGTTCCATCCGTAGGAAGCCGGGCCGGTGTCGTGGACGATGAGCGCCGCGGCCGCCCCCTGCCGAGCCGCTTCCTCATATTTGTAGGTCCAGCGGCCGTAATAGGTCATCGCCTTGCCGTTGAACCGCCCTTCGAGGTCGTCGTCCTGCCAGTCGGGATCGTTGACGAGGATGACCACCGTCTTGCCGCGCACGTCGATCCCGGCATAATCGTCCCAGCCCCGCTCGGGTGCTTTGATGCCGTAGCCGACGAAGACCATTTCGCTGTCCTTCAGCTCGACCTTCGGAGCGACCTGGTAGGTGTTGGCGACGAAATCGCTGCGCCAGTCCAAAGCGAGGGGCGTGGCGCCGCCGGTGACGGTCAGCCGGGAGGGGGTCGTCGAAATCTCCACCATCGGCACATTCTGGAACCAGCCGCCCTGGTTGCCCGGCTGTAGACCGGCTTTCTCGAAGCGCTGGGCGATATAGGCGACGGCCTTGTCCTCGCCCTTCGTGGTCGGCGCCCGGCCTTCATATTCGTCGGACGAGAGGATCTGGGTTGCGGTGGTCAGGGTCGCGAGCGAGATAGCCGCACCGGAATCGGCGCTTGCGGCAGTGCCTTCGCGGGGCGCGGTGGCGCAGGCGGCGAGCAGCAGGGCGGCGGCGGCTGGAGCGGCGAGGGATCGAAGCACGGACATTCTCCTGTCGTCCCCCCCCAACCGCGCCGTCCCATGGCAGCAAGAAATTGGGCATGCAAGCTTGCGCCCGAGCGAGGTCGATGGCATCGTGCCCGCGAGCTCAGGATTGGGGCCTAAGCGTTTGGGGGTATTCATGTTTCGGATTTCTTTGCTCGGCGCCGTGGCGGCGCTTTATGTTGCCGCCGCGCCGGCTTCGGTGACTGCGGCGGGTCTGGCGGATCCTGCGGCGGCGTTTGGCGCACGCGAGTCCGTGATCGACATCGCGCTCTCGCCGTCCGGCCGGAAGGTGGCCTTCATCTCTCCCGGGCCCGGGCGCTCCACCTTGCTCTTCACAGTCGACGTCGGCAGCGACGCCGAGCCTTTCATGGCGCTCAGCGCCGACGGCAAGCCGGAGCGGCTGAGCGATTGCGGCTGGGTCTCCGAACAGCGTCTGGTCTGCACCATCTTCATGGTGACCGAAGCGATCAATCCGGGTCAGGCGCTCGCCACAACCCGGCTGATCGCCATCAACGCCGACGGCACCGGCATCAAGGTGGTCAGCCGCCCGACCCGTGCCGACGATCAATATGTCGCCCAGAACGGCGGCGAGGTGCTCGACTGGCAGCCGGGCAATGAAGGGTCGCTGCTGATGGGGCGCCAATATGTGCCGGAAGCCCGGATGGGCACCCGGATGGAGGACAAGCGCGAAGGCTATGGCGTCGACCGGATCGATACGGCGAGCCTGCAGAGCAAGGTCGTCGAGCCCGCCAAGGAAGGGGCCAGCGAATATATCAGCGACGGCCGTGGCAATATCCGGATCATGGGCGTGACCGACAGCTCCGATGCCACCGGCTACGAAAGCGGCAAGGTCGTTTATTATTACCGCACCAAGGGCTCGCGCGACTGGAAGGCGCTCAGCACCGTCAATTACAACAACAACAATTCTACCGACACGAGCTTCAACCCGGTCGCGGTCGATCCCGATCTCGACGTCGCTTATGGCTTCAAGGGCAGCGCGGGCGGCCGCCGGGCGCTCTACAGCATGGCGCTCGACGGCTCGAAGAAGGAGACCCTGGTCTTCTCCCATCCCCAGGTCGACGTCGATGCGACGATCCGGATCGGCCGCGCCCACCGGGTCGTCGGCGCCACCTATGCGCTCGAAAAGCGCGAGGCGAACTATTTCGATCCCACCCTGGCCGCTCTCGGCAAGTCGCTGTCCAAGGCCTTGCCGGGGCTGCCACTGGTCCGGTTCGTCGATTCCAGCTCCGACGAGAGCAAGCTCCTGCTCTGGGCCGGAAGCGACACCGACGCCGGCCGCTATTATCTGTTCGACAAGGCCACCAAGCAACTGGCCGAGCTGATGCTGTCGCGTCCCCCGCTCGAGAATGTGCCGCTGGGGGCCCAGAAGGCGGTCCGCTACAAGGCCGCCGACGGGACCGAGGTCCCCGCTTACCTGACGCTTCCGCCCGGCAGCAGCGGCAAGAACATCCCCGCCATAGTAATGCCGCATGGCGGCCCCAGCTCGCGCGACGAATGGGGCTTCGACTGGCTCGTCCAATTCTACGCCAATCGCGGCTATGCGGTGCTTCAGCCCAATTACCGTGGCTCGTCCGGCTATGGTGACAGCTGGTACCAGAAGAACGGCTTCCAATCCTGGCGAACGGCGATCGGCGACGTCAACGACGCGGGCCGCTGGCTGGTCAGCCAGGGCATTGCCGATCCTTCCAAGCTCGCCATCGTCGGATGGTCCTATGGCGGCTATGCGGCGCTTCAGTCCGAGGTCCTCGATCCCGGCCTGTTCAAGGCGGTCGTCGCCGTGGCGCCGGTCACCGACTTTGCGACCCTGGTCAAGGATTCGGCGGAGTTCACCAATTACCGGATGGTCCGTACCTTCGTCGGCACCGGGCCGCACATCCGGGAAGGCTCGCCCGCGCAGAATGCCGCGAAGATCAAGGTGCCTGTGCTGCTCTTTCACGGCGACATGGATCTCAACGTCGGGATCAACCAGTCGCGGATGATGCAGGACCGGCTCAAGGCGGCCGGGGCCCAGAGCGACCTCATCGTCTATGCGGGCCTCGATCACCAGCTGGAGGACAGTCTCGCCCGAGCCGACATGCTGAAGCGGAGCGATGCGTTCCTGCGCAAGGCTCTGAAGATCCAATAAAAAGGGCGGCCCCCGAGTGGGGGCCGCCCTCTAAATCCCGCCCGCGAGGCGGCTTGGAAGCGGATCAGCGCGAGTAGAACTCGACGACCAGGTTCGGCTCCATGCGGACCGGATAGGGAACCTCGTCGAGCGTCGGGACTCGGGTGAAGGTCGCCTTGGCGGTGCCGTCGGGGGCGACATATTCGGGGATTTCGCGCTCGGCGAGGCCCTGGGCCTCCATCACCAGCGCCATTTCCTGCGCCTTGGAGCCGAGGGTGATCTCGTCGCCGACATTCACCCGGCGCGAAGCGATGTTGCACTTCACGCCGTTGACCCGGATGTGGCCGTGGCTGACCATCTGGCGAGCCGACCAGATCGTCGGAGCGAATTTGGCGCGGTAGACGACCATGTCGAGCCGGCGCTCGAGCAGGCCGATCAGGTTCTGGCCGGTGTCGCCCTTCATCCGGGCGGCCTCGGTGTAGGTGCGCTTGAACTGCTTCTCGGTGACGTCGCCGTAATAGCCCTTCAGCTTCTGCTTGGCGCGAAGCTGGATGCCGAAATCCGACATCTTGCCCTTGCGGCGCTGGCCGTGCTGGCCGGGGCCGTATTCGCGCTTGTTGACGGGGCTCTTCGGCCGTCCGAAGACGTTCTCGCCCATCCTGCGGTCGAGTTTGTACTTGGCGCTGCTGCGCTTGCTCATGCTAGGGTCCAATCTGCCTGGTTGTACGTTCCCGGAACCGCACCGCCGTACCTGCTGCACGACGCGGCCACCGCTTCACCGGGAGTGCGGAGCCAATTGCGAAGCGCGGCAGATGGCCTCTGGGGGCGGCAAAGTCAACCTCGACAGCCGTCGGGCGTCCGCTAAGGAGGAGGGATGAGCTCCGAACGCACCCCTCCGCCGGCCTGTACGGACATGGCCGAAGTCCGCCACGGCGTCGACCGGCTGGACGAAGAGATCGTCCGGCTGATCGGCGAACGTTTCCGCTACATGGATGCCGCGGCGCGGATAAAGCCGGTTCGCGGCGCCGTCCGCGACGAGGAGCGCAAGGCGCAGGTGCTGGCCAACGTCGCCCGGCTGGCGCGGCAGCATGAAGTACCCGAGGACGCCGCGGCGGAGCTGTACGAGCGGCTGGTCGAAGCCTCGATCGCTTACGAATTCGGACGCTTCGACGCGCTTCGCCCCTGACGCGGGTGGGTCAGCGCGCGGACGATCCCGCGCAGCGCCTGAACTTCGCGGCCGGACCAGCCCGCCTTGGTCAGGAGGGTTCGGATCGTCAGTCGGGTGACGGCGGCGCGATCGGGCGGATGGAAATAATCGACCGCGACCAGGGCTTCGTCGAGCTGGCCGATCAGGCCTTCGAGCTGTTCGTGGTTCGCCCTCGGCTCGGCCGGATCGCCCAGGGTCGGCATCGCCAGCGCCTCGTGCTTCGACCATTCGTAGGCGATCAGGATCACGGCCTGGGCGAGGTTCAGCGAAGTGAAGCCGGGATTGACCGGGACGGTGACGATCTTGCCGGCGATCGCCGCCTCTTCCGTCTCGAGCCCCGACCGCTCGGCTCCGAACAATATGGCCGACGGCTCCGCCAAGCTCCTGATCTCGCGCGCGGCTTCCTCGGGCGTCACCACCGGCACGACCAGCCCGCGCTTGCGGACGGTGGTCGCGTAGACGTGGGCGCAATCCCCGACGGCTTGCGCGACGGTGTCGAACACCCGCGCGCGCTCCAGGACGACGTCCGCTCCGGAGGCGGCAGGCCCGGCCGAGGGGTTGGGCCAGCCGTCGCGGGGCGCCACCAGCCTGAGATCGGTCAGCCCGAAATTGAGCATCGCCCGGGCGGCCTTGCCGATATTCTCGCCGAGCTGCGGCCGGACGAGGACGATGGCGGGGGGCTTGGGCTTTAGTGAGCGGTCCTGGATAGGCGGCGAGCTTATCGGAGTCCGCTGATCCTGAGTAGCCGGTGAGCGAAGTCGAACCGGCGTATCGAAGGACTTCTTGGCCAGCTCCTGGAGCGCCTCGAAATCGCCACGCGCCAAAGCCTCCTTCTTTACGCGGGTCCAACCTTTGATCCGTCGCTCGGCCGCGAAAGCGCTGTCGCGGTCAGGAAAGCGGTCCGCCCAGATCAACTCAACTGGACGGCGCTTCTGGGTGTATCCTTTGACGGCGCCGCTTTGGTGCTGGGCGATTCGGCTGTCCAGATCGTCCGTATGACCGGCGTAATAGCTGCCATCGGAACATCGCAGCATATAGGCGTAGAAATCCAAACGCGGTCCTTCGATACGGGCCTTCGGCTTCGCTCAGTCCCTACTCAGGATGAGCGGGAGCGGACAAGCCGGCCTTTACCCTATTCGAAATTAGGTTGTGCGCCCGGTCCTTCGACGGGGAGGGCGCAGGGCTCAAGCCTCAGCCCTCCCCAGCCTCCCCCACCGCCCCCGCAAACTCCTCGAAATCCCGCGCTTCGGTGAAGTCCTTGTAGACGCTGGCGAAGCGGATGTAGGCGACCGGATCCAGGGCCTTGAGACCGTCCATCACCAGCTCGCCGATCCGGGCCGAGGCGATCTCGCTGTCGCCGCTGGTCTCGATCTGGCGCTGGAGGGAGGAAACGAGGCGGTCGATCCGCTCGGGCGGCACCGGCCGCTTGCGGCAGGCGATGGCGATGGAGCGCTCGAGCTTGGTGCGGTCGAACGGCTCGCGGCGGCCGCCGCCCTTGACCACCGTCAGGTCGCGAAGCTGGACCCGCTCGAAGGTGGTGAAGCGGGCGCTGCATTCCTCGCACTGGCGGCGCCGGCGGATCGAGGCGCCATCCTCGGTCGGGCGGCTGTCCTTCACCTGGCTGTTTTCGTGGGAGCAGAAAGGGCAGCGCACTATTGGTCCTGATAGATCGGGAAACGGGCACAGAGCGCTCGGACCCGGCTCTTCACGGCGGCCTCGACCGCCGCATTGCCCTCTTCGCCGTTGTCGCGAAGGCCCTCGAGGACATCGGCGACCATGTCGGCGATGTCCCGGAACTCGGCCACTCCGAAGCCGCGGGTCGTGCCGGCGGGCGAGCCGACCCGGATGCCGCTGGTCTTGACCGGGGGCAGGGGGTCGAAGGGGATGCCGTTCTTGTTGCAGGTGATCGAGGCCCGCTCGAGCGCCTCGTCGGCGTCCTTGCCGGTGATCCCGAGCGGCCTCAGGTCGACGAGGGCGAGGTGGGTGTCGGTGCCGCCCGAGACGAGGTCGGCGCCGCGCTCCTTCAATCGGCCGGCAAGCGCCTGGGCATTGGCGATGACGGCCCTGGCGTAGCTCTTGAACCCGGGCTGCAGAGCCTCGCCGAACGCCACCGCCTTGGCGGCGATGACGTGCATCAGTGGGCCGCCCTGGAGGCCGGGGAAGACCGCCGAGTTGATCTTCTTGGCGATGGCCTCGTCGTCGGTCAGGACCATTCCGCCGCGGGGGCCGCGAAGCGTCTTGTGGGTGGTGGTGGTGACGACATGGGCGTGGCCGAACGGGGAGGGGTGCTCGCCCGCGGCGACGAGCCCGGCGAAATGGGCCATGTCGACCATGAAGGTCGCTCCGACCGCATCGGCAATGGCCCGGAAGCGGGCGAAATCGATATGGCGCGGATAAGCGGAGCCGCCGGCGATGATCAGTCGCGGATTATGCTCTTTGGCCAGCGCCTCGACCTGGTCGAAGTCGATCAGATCGTCTTCGCGGCGCACGCCGTATTGAACGGCGTTGAACCATTTGCCGGAAAGCGCGGGCTTGGCGCCGTGGGTGAGATGGCCACCGGCGTCGAGCGACATCCCGAGGATCGTGTGGCCCGGCTTGGCCAAAGCCAGCATCACCGCGCCATTGGCCTGGGCGCCGCTGTGCGGCTGGACGTTGACGAACCCGCAGCCGAACAACGCCTTCGCCCGCTCGATCGCCAGGGTCTCGACCGCGTCGGAGGGCGCGCAGCCCTGGTAATAGCGCCGGCCCGGATAGCCCTCCGCATATTTGTTGGTCAGCACCGAGCCCTGGGCCTCCAGCACCGCCTTGGAGACGATGTTCTCGGACGCGATCAGCTCGATCTGGTTCTGCTGCCGGTCGAGCTCGGCGGCGATCGCCGAGGCGACGGCTCCGTCCGCTTCCCGGAGACGCTCCGTGAAAAAGCCCGAATGCTGGACTTGCGTGAAATCGAAGGCGGAAGCGCTGCTCATGCATTTTCCCTGGCGAAGACGGGGTTGGAAAGCTTGTCGACCCGGCGCTGGTGACGGCCGCCCTCGAACGGGGTCGCGAGGAACTGGTCGACGATGTCGCGCGCCGCCTCGATCCCGATCAGCCGGGCGCCCATCGCGACGACGTTGGCATCGTTATGCTGGCGGGCGAGGCGAGCCGAGAGGCCCTCGGAGACCAGGGCGCAGCGGCAGGCGGGATGGCGGTTGACCGAGATGGAGATGCCGATCCCGGAACCGCACAGGGCGATTCCGCGCTGCGCCTCGCCCGACGCGATCGCGTCGGCCATCTTGTAGCCGTAGTCGGGATAGTCGACGCTGTCGGTCGAGGTCGTGCCGAGGTCGAGGACTTCATAACCGCCCGAGCGCAGATGCTCGATCAGGAGCATCTTCATCTCGAAGGCGGCATGGTCGGCGACGATGGCGATGCGCTCGGCCACGGGGACTCCAATGATGGACTTGAACCACAGCGTGTAGTGGATGGCGGTCGCGAAGGCCACCAGAGTTTGGCTCGTCGTCCCAGCGCACGCTGGGACCCCAGGGGTAAAAACCGCTGGGCCCTCCACCCGCCGGGGCCCCAGCCTTCGCTGGGGCGACGGGGAAGTCTCAGGCCGCCAGCCGCATCTCCAGCCGGCTCCAGATCTCGACCAGGGCCAAAGCGAGGTCGCGCATCATCGCCTCGTCGTGGCGCGGGCCGGGGGTGAAGCGCAGGCGCTCGGTGCCGCGCGGGACGGTCGGGTAATTGATCGGCTGCACGTAGCAGCCATATTCGGCAAGCAGGATGTCGCTGATCTTCTTGGCCTTGACCGGATCGCCGACCATCAGCGGGACGATATGGGTCGTCGACGGCATCACCGGCAGGTGAGCCTCTTCGAAGATCGCCTTGAGCCGCCCGGCATTGACCTGCTGGGCCTCGCGCTCGGCGCAGGAGGCCTTGAGGTGCCTGACGCTGGCCAGCGCGCCCGCGACCAGCACCGGCGACAGCGAGGTCGTGAAGATGAAGCCGGGGGCGTAGCTCCTCACCACGTCGACGATATTGCGGTCGGCGGCGATATAGCCGCCCATCACTCCGAACGCCTTGCCGAGCGTGCCCTCGATGATGGTGATCCGGCGGGCGACGTCGTCGCGCTCGGAGATCCCGCCGCCGCGCGCCCCGTACATGCCGACCGCGTGGACCTCGTCGAGATAGGTGATGGCGTTATATTTGTCGGCGAGGTCGCAGATTTCGGCGATCGGAGCGACGTCGCCGTCCATCGAATAGACGCTCTCGAAGGCGATCAGCTTGGGCGCTTCGGGATCGGCTTCGGCGAGCAGGGCCTCGAGATGGCCCAAATCGTTGTGCCGGAAGACCTGCTTCTCGCAGCCGGACGCCCGGATTCCCGCGATCATCGAGGCGTGGTTGAGCTCGTCCGAGAAGATGACGCAGCCGGGCAGCAGCTTGGCGACGGTGGAAAGGGTCGCCTCGTTCGAGATGTAGCCCGAGGTGAAGAGGAGCGCCGATTCCTTCGCATGGAGATCGGCCAGCTCGGCTTCGAGCTCGACATGGTAATGGGTGTTGCCGCCGATGTTGCGGGTGCCGCCGGAGCCGGCGCCGACGTCGTGGAGCGCCTCCTCCATCGCCGCGACCACGTCCGGATGCTGGCCCATGCACAGATAGTCGTTCGAGCACCAGACGGTGATCGGCTTGGGGCCGTTATGGCCCGCGAAGCAGCGGGCATTGGGAAAGGTGCCCTTGTTGCGCAAGATGTCGATGAACACGCGATAGCGGCCTTCGGCATGCAGCCTGTCGATGGCCTGCGCAAAGATGCGATTATAGTCCACGCCTGCTCCCCGGGGTCCCTGCGGCCTTCATAAACGATTTCACCCGGGATTGGCTAGACGGGTCTACAGCCTTTCGATCCGGGTCAGTCCGTAACCCGCCAGGCCCGGCCGATAGGCTTCGACGTCGGTGCCCCGGCCGGTGAAGAGGGCAATCCCTTCCGGCGCCTCGCTTGGCCAGCTCAGGCCGCGGGTCAGCCAGGCGGTGCGGCGGGCGATGCCCTCCTTGCCGTCGACGAAGCGGACCGGGCGCCGGGCGGCGGCGGCAAGCTCGTCCTCGACCAGCGGGAAGTGGGTGCAGGCGAGGACGATCGTGTCGATCCGGTCGCCGCCGGGCTGGTCGAACAGGCCGTCCAGCGCCTGGCGGCAGGCGCCGGGATCGATCGCCTCGCCGCGAAGCTTCGCCTCGGCGGCGTCGACCAGCTCCGCCGAACCGTGGCGGATGACGAGGCAGTCGGCCGCGAACCGCGCCGAAAGGCGGTCGACATAAGGCTGGCGGACCGTCGCTTCCGTTCCCAGGACCCCGATGACCCGGCTCTTGGACAGCTCGGCCGCCGGCTTGATCGCGGGCACCGTGCCCACGACCGGAAGGTCTAGTGCGGCTCGGACCGCGTCGAGAGCGATGGTCGAGGCGGTGTTGCAGGCGATCACGATCAGCTCCGGATCGAATCGCTCGGCAAGCCGGCCGAGAAGGGCCGGGACCCGGGCCTCGATCTCGGCCGGTCGCTTGGTGCCGTAAGGGTAGCCGGCGCTGTCCGCGGCATAGACCAGGGGCGCCGTCGGCATCAGCGCCCGGATGGCGCCGAGGACGGAGAGGCCGCCGACCCCGGAATCGAAGATAAGGAGGGGACGAACTCTGGTCACCAGCCCCGTTTAGCGGCAGAGCGGACGGCGACAAGGCGGCGTCGTTCACCGGTTTCGATGAAAGCATTGCGTCCGCTTTGCGATTTGCTAAAGTTTGCGCAGGGGACGTGGACATGCAACCGATCGTCATACCCATCGCCGCCTTGCTGCTCGGCTACGCGCTGGGCTCCATTCCTTTTGGAATCCTGCTCACCCGGGTGGCGGGGGCCGGCGACCTCAGGAAGATCGGCTCCGGCAATATCGGCGCGACCAACGTGCTGAGGACGGGCCGCAAGGGCCTTGCCGCCGCGACCCTTCTGCTCGACATGGCCAAGGGCACCGCCGCCCTGCTTCTCGCCGAGCGGCTGTTTCCCGGAAGCGCCCAGCTTGCCGCGATCGGGGCGCTGACCGGCCACCTCTGGCCGGTCTGGCTCCGCTTCGTTGGGGGGAAGGGGGTGGCGACCTATTTCGGAATCCTGCTCGGCTTCGCGCTTGCCGACGGGCTCGGCGGCTGGGTGCCGGCGACCTACGCGGCGGCCTGGATCGGCGTCCTGCTCCTGACCCGCTATTCCTCGCTCGGTGGGCTTGCCGCCGCGCTCGTCACTCCGATCGCCGCGGCTTTGGTGGGGCGCTTCGACCTCGCCTTGCTTTTCCTCGGCTTCACCTTGCTGGTCTTTTGGAAGCATCGGGAGAATATCGCGCGCCTCGCCGCCGGGACCGAATCGCGGGTCGGCGCCGGTGCCTGAGCCTTCGGGCGACCAGATCGCCCGTCTGCGGCTGATTCGCTCCGAGAATATCGGCCCGATCACCTACTTCCAGCTGCTCGCCCGGTTCGGCTCGGCCCAGGCCGCGCTCGAGGCGATTCCGGATCTTGCCGCCCGCGGGGGCGGACGGCCGCCGCGTTTGGCCTCTCGCGCGGCGGTCGAGCGCGAGATCGAGGCGGTGGCCCGGATCGGCGCCCGCTACCTCTTCCTCGGCCAGGGCCTCTATCCGCCGCTCCTCGCCGAGCTGGAGACGGCGCCGCCCGCCTTGATCGTGAAGGGCCATGCGACCCTGCTCGACCGGCCGGCCACCGCGGTGGTGGGCGCGCGCAACGCCTCCGCCGCCGCCTGCCGGTTCGCGCGCGGCCTTGCCCAGGCTCTGGGGGAGGCGGGGACCGTCATCGTCTCCGGCCTTGCCCGGGGCATCGATTCCGCCGCCCATGACGGGGCGCTCGAGACCGGGACGATCGCGGTCGTCGCGGGGGGCGTGGACATCTATTATCCGCCCGAGAATGAAGGGCGCCAGCGCGCCATCGCCGAGTGTGGCCTCGTCGTTTCCGAGCAGCCGCCGGGGGTCGAGCCGAGGTCCCGCCATTTTCCGTCCCGAAACCGAATCATCGCCGGGCTTGCCTACGGAACCGTGGTGGTCGAGGCGGCGCCGCGCTCCGGCTCGCTGATCACCGCGCGCTGCGCGGCCGAATGCGGCCGCGAGGTGATGGCCGTTCCGGGCTCGCCGCTCGATCCGAGGGCGCAGGGCTGCAACCAGCTGATCCGCGAGGGCGCCACTTTGGTCCAGTCGGCGGACGACGTGCTGGAGGCGATCAATCCCGCGCGGATCCGGCCGTTCCGCCAGCCCGAGCGGGATTACGGCCTGCCGCAGGTTCCGGTGGAAGCCGATGATGAGGCGCGCACCCTCATACTCGACCTGCTCAGCGGCACCGCGGTGCCGGTCGACGAGCTGGTCCGCCAATCGGGGCTTCCGCCCGCGGTCGTCCAGACCGTTCTGCTCGAGCTGGAGCTTGCGGGACGACTGGAGCGGCATGCCGGGGGGAAGGCGAGCCTGATGTAAAATTCCTCACCTGCATTGCCGGGGAGGGGACCATGCTGAGTATGGTGGAGGGGCCTTTCTGAGTCCGAAGAACCCCTCCACCGCGCTTCGCGCGGTCCCCCTCCCCCGGAAATCCGGGGGAGGAATTACGCCGAAAAACCCGTCAGCTTGCGTTCAGGTGGCGGCTGTTGTTTTATGTGACATTGTTACATTCGAATCAGGGGAGGATGTCATGATTCACTCGGCCCGGCTCGGGATCGTCAGCCTTGGCGCGCTCAGCCTCGGACTCGTTGCCGTGATTCCCGGCGCTTTCGCTCCAGGCGTGGCCGCGCAAAGCCGCGAACCCCTTTGCCGCCGCGCTGCCGCCTTGCCGGCGCTCCCGCCCGAGCCGAAAGTGCGCCGGCCCGACCGGCAGCGTGCGCCGTCCGAAATGCCGACAACCATGGCCATGGACGTCGCGCCGGTCATGCCGTCGCCACCGCCACCGCCGCCGCCCCCTCCACCGGTCGCCGAGCCGATGCCGGCGCCGGTCGGCGAAGCTTCGAGCGGAGAAGATTCGATCGCGGTGACCGGCAGCCTGGTGGACTCGAAGGCGGCGACTTCGACCCCGCTCTCCGTTGCGGAAGAATCGATTGCCGATGCCCCTCCCGCCGCGGACTATCGCGGTCCGCCGCAGCCCCAGCCGCAATCGGGCCTGCTCACCGCGGGCGATCATGACGACCTGCTCAACCCGGAGCTCTACGCCTCCTATGCGGGCCATTACCTCCAACGCAGCAACCTTCGCGGCATCCTGCCCTGGCTGGACACCCGCCAGGTCCTGACGATCGCCGTCCAGGACGAAGCCGGACGGCCGGTGCCCTTCGCGCCGGTGACTCTGACCTGCGCCGACGGCAACAGCCTCTCGCTCGCCACCGTCGCCGACGGGACGGCGGTCTTCTATCCCGGCCTCGACCGGCTCGGCAGCCAGGTCCGGCTGAGCGTTGCGGGAGCGGCCGGCCGGACCGTCGCCATCGCCGAGGCGCCGGGCGGACAGCGGCAGGGCGTCACCCTGCGTTCGGGCGCGCCGCCCGTCCGCAAGTTCGACCTGCTTCTGGCGATCGACACGACCGGGAGCATGGGGGACGAAATCTCCTACCTGAAGTCGGAGCTTCGGACGATCCTTGCCGACATAAGGCGAACCCATTCCGGCCTCGACATCCGCCTCGGCCTCATCGCCTATCGGGACGAGGGCGACGATTTCGTCACCCATAGCTACCCGTTTGTCTCGAGCCTCGATTCGATGCAGGCCAATCTCCAGACCCAATATGCCGATGGCGGCGGCGATTATCCGGAGGCGATGGACCTCGCCCTCGCCCGCGCCGTCGCCCAGGACTGGCGGCCCGACGCGGTCAAGTCGCTTCTGCTCGTCGCCGACGCGCCGCCGCACGATGAGAATATCGGCAAGGCCTGGCGCGCCGCGGAGACCGCCCGGGCCAAGCGGATCCAGATCGTTCCGGTGGCCGCTTCAGGAGTTGGCGACGTCGCCGAATATGTGATGCGGGCGATGGCCGCGGCGACCCAGTCGCGCTACATCTTCCTCACCGACGACAGCGGCATCGGCAACCCGCACGCCGCGCCCGCCGTCGACTGCTATCTCGTCACCCGCCTCGACACCCTGGTCCGCCGGGTCCTCGACAGCCAGATTTCCGGCCGCCGGGTCGAGCCTCGCGACGGCGAGGTGATCCGCTCGGTCGGCCGCTACGAAGGCGGCAAGTGCGTGCTGCCTTCGGATTACCAGCGCTGGCAGGATTAGGCGTCCGGCCCCGCTTTCGACCGTCACCCTTGTAACTTGGACGCTGCCCTTTGTAGCGTTGTTGCTGGGGCCGCGGCGGGAAGTCCGTTTCACCCTGGGGCGTTTGAGCCCGTAGTTCAGC
>JAXDPE010000078.1:0-2989 GCA_034668565.1 Sphingomonadales bacterium
CCAAGCGGGACAATGCGCTCGAGACAGGATGGCGCGTGCGAGGCGACCGCCGCCTCAACATCGCTCGTGACGAAGCAGACGCGGCTGCCGGAATGCTCCAGCACGTAGCCTAGCTCGGCCCCGTGCAGCTTGGCGTTGATGGGAACGGCGGCAAGCCCGGCCGCCCAAATGGCATAGAACGCCTCGACATAGGCGGGGCCGTTCTTGGCCACGATCGCAACGCGATCGCCCGGATCCAGCCCCAGACCTCGGAGCGCGCCGGCAAGGCGGCCAACCCGCTCGCCGAGTTCGCCATAGGTCGCGACCACCGATAAGCCGCGGCCGAGAGCGGGTCTGCCGGGGTCGGCGCGGGCAATGCGGTCGAGCCAGAGTGCCAGGTTCATATGTCAGGCCGCCTCGGCCGGTCGGGGTTTTAGCGGGACGGGTTCGGTCCAGGTGCGACGAACAGGGAAGCCCTCGCCCTCAAGAAGGCAGACCGTCTCGTAAAGGGGCAGGCCGACGATCCCGGTATAGGAACCGATGATCCCCAGTGCGAAGCTGCCGGCGAGACCCTGGATGGCATAGGCGCCGGCCTTACCGCGCCACTCGCCCGAGGCGAGGTAGGCGGCAATTTCGGCCGGGGACAAGCGCTTGAACCGCACGCGCGACTCGACGACGCGCTCGCGGCGTTTCCCTTCGGGAGTGATCAGGCAGACGGCTGTGTAGACCCGATGTGCCCGCCCGGAGAGAAGAGTCAGGCAGCTTTCGGCCTCCTCAGGGTTTTCGGCTTTCGGCAGGATGCGGCGGCCAACCGCAACGACGGTATCGGCCGCGAGCAGGAACGACCGTTCCTCGGCCTTGCCCGAGGCTGCTTCAGCCTTGGCACGAGCGAGGCGGAGGGCCAGGTCGCGCGGGAGCTCGCCCTTCCGCGGTGTCTCGTCGATATCCGCAGCCAAGACCGCATCGGGCGTGAGACCAGCCTGATCCAGCAGTTGCAGCCGCCTCGGCGAGGAGGACGCCAGCAGGAAGCGTGGCGCTTTCCCGCTCTCGCCCGGCGAAGGCGGCGCCGTACTTTTCTCGATCGCCGTCGCCCGCGGAATGTTCATCTCCAGAACTTACGTTGCCTGTGGACCGACCCGTTCGGCCCGGGAACATAGTCATGGCTTAGCGGCTTGTGAACAGCGGACCCGACCGGCCCCGGACAGCAGGACGAGAAGTATGAGCAGGCACGTTGCCCAGGCGATGACCCAAGCGGTGCTCGACGCGAGCGAAGCCGCCCGCAACAGCGCGGTGACGATCTCGGCCCGCCTACCCATTTTCGCGGGCTTCTTCATGGCGCCGAGTGCCGCCGCGCTCAGTGAATGGAACGAGGCCTGCACCGAGAAAGTTTCGGCCGGGATCGAGGGCTGCGTTGCGGCGGTGGCGGCTTGGAACGCGATGCTGATCGGCTCGGCTTTCCAGCCGCTCACGCCCATGGCGTTCGCACATGAGACGATCAAGGTGTTCGCGGAAGCGTCCGGCCCCGCCCACAAGTGCGTGCGGGCCAACGCGGCCCGCTTGTCGCAGCGGGAGCGGAGCTGAGGCCGGCTGAGCCAGCTTCAGCGCGTCTCGGGATCCAAGGTGAAGAGCTCCTGGGCACGCCCGACACCGCGCAGGGCGTATCGCCCCACCGAGACGAGGCGGGCGCGATCCGCCGGCGGGGCCGCGGCCGCGAAGGCCGACGAGAGCAGGATATCGCGCTCGATCGACCGGCACATCGCGGCGATCCGGCTCGTCTCGTTGACGGCGGGGCCCACCACCGTGAAATCAAGCCGCTCCTTGCTGCCGACATTGCCGTAGAAGACTTCGCCGACATTGAGCGCGAGATAGGCGGTGGTAATCGGGGCGCCCGCCGCAGCGCGTCGCTCGTTCAATGCCTGGATCCTGCTGCGCATCAGCGCCTCGGCGTGAAGCGCGGCACGGCAAGCTTGACCGGAATCCTCGGCGGTGAAGATCGCCAGCGTTCCATCCCCGATCAGCTTCAGCACATCCCCGCCCGCTTCATGGACGGAGGAGATCACCATCTCGGCATAATCGTTCAGGAGCGGGATGATGTCGCCGGGAGGCGCGGTGTCGCTCACCTCCGTATAGCCACGCAAGTCGCTGAACCACACCACCGCCTCGATCCGATCGGCGACACCGCGCTCGATGCCGCCGTTGAGGACCCGCCGGCCCGCGTCGCGGCCCAGATACGTTTCGACCAGCGTCTCGGCGATACGCGCGAGTGACGCGCTCTTGATGGCCAGGCTGAGCGCCGGCGCGAGGAATTTCAGCGCCGCGATGTCTGCGTCGCCGAACCCTGCGGGTACGTGGCTCGACCAGGACGAGTAGATGCAATCCATCTCCCCGATCGCAGCCTCCGCATCGAAACGGTCGATCAGCGCCAGATAATCGGTCTGCCCCGCCTCAAGGAGTTCTGCGAAAAACGGAAACTCGGCTGCACTCTCGGCATCAATCCGGCGACGCATCGCGGATTGATTGGTCTGCAGCATGTGGAAAAGCGGCGACCGCCGCCAGCTCTCGGCGGTGTCGCCGCCCTGGTTCGTCCGGCCGTATTCCCGGACCTCGATATCCTCCGGCCGGTCGCGGAACCAGCGGAAGACGCGGCCCTCGTGAACCGGGTGAAGCGTGTCGGCGATGACGATCGCCCGGCAGACCGGCAGCCCGGCCGCGACGAGGCGTTCGCAGAAGCCGCGCAGCAAGTCCGGCTCGGCGGCGCCGGCCAGCCCGGCCTTGATGACCCAGGACGCGATCGCGGCAGTGGATTCGAAATTCACGGCCGCAAGAATACAGCGCTGTGGCCGGGCGTCACCCCTTCAGCAATGCCTCAAGTTCGCGCCTGAACGGGCCCGCCAGTTCGTCGTTCTCCAGCGCGTAGGCCGCGTTGGCGACCAGGAAGCCGAGCTTGGACCCGGTGTCGTGGGTCCGGCCCTCGTATTTCATCCCGAAGAACTCTTGGGCCTTGGCCAGC
>JAXDPE010000079.1:0-10116 GCA_034668565.1 Sphingomonadales bacterium
CGCCCTCGCTCACGCAGTAGCGCGCGATCCGGATCGGCGTGCCGTTGCGCTTGATCAGCTGGAAGCCCCTGAAGTAGCGGAACTCCTCGGCATAGGTGCGGATCTGGTTCTGCAGATAGTCGATCGCGATCTGCTCGCCGAGCAGGATCCCGTGCTCGCCGTCGCTTCGATAATGGACCCCGCCCCAGCCGCGGCCGATCGCGACGTTGGAGGCGACCTTGTCGAGATCGCACTTGACATTGGTCTCCGCGACGTTCGGCTCGCCGCCGAAAGCCGGCACCTTGTACGACACCAGGTTGTTGAAGATCGCCTTGATCACCGTCACGCACGCCCCGGCGATGGTCGCGTGCCCGGACGTCCAGGCCGGATGCGCCGGCGAGCCCTCCGGATACATTTGCGGCAGCAGGTAATTCTTCTCCACGCCGTTGAGGGCCACGTTGCGCGACTTCACCTCCTCGAGCAGGTCGAAGACCGGGCCCGGAGCGAAGAAGGCCGGCGAGAGCAGGTTCCTCAGGAAGTGGTTCGGATCCGCCTTTGCGAGATGGACGAGCGCGGCCATCACCTCGGGCCGGGCGCGGCGGGCGACCAGATATTTCTGGGTCCAGGCTGCCCGCTCCGCTTCGCCGCGGATGGCGCCGACCATCGCCCAGGCGTCGGGCGCCCCAAGGGTCGGGCCGTCGCCCTCGTTCGGATTGATCGACGGGCGGCTGTAGGGCGAGTTGGGCGACCGGTCGATGTTCATTCCGATGAGGATGTCGGTCGCCCGGACATATTCCTCGTAGGCGTTGTCGACATGGACATAGTCGCCGAGGTTCCGTCCGGTGCGGATCACGCCGGTGCGGTTGAAATGCCGGCAATCGTAGGGGCGCGGAATCTCCGAATTCTGGAGTCGGGCATATTCGTCGACCGTGATCCCGAACTCTTCGAGCAGATCGCCCTGAACGACTTCGAGCAGGGTCCCGAACCGGGCGAAGGTGTTGGCGCGGGTCAGGTTCGCGACCCCGGCCGCGCAGCCCGACGGGAAGAGCGGAGGACGACGGAGGGTGAGGAAGCCGGAAAGATAGGTTCCGGTGTCCGGCCTGGCGTCGCAAACGCCGCGGAACAGGTTGCCGAGGGTCACCGGGATGGTGGCGGCGGTGACGGCCTGACCGTTCCCGTCATAGGTCCAGACGAAGTTGCTCCCGAAGGAATTGATCGCCCTGACGACCAAATCCGCGATCGGGCCCGAATATTGGCCGAGCACCTGGTCGCGGAGCAGCGACTGGCCGTAAAGCTCGACCAGCTCCGCCGCGCTGAACTCGGAGCTCAGGCTGATCTCCCCGAGCAGCCGCTGGCGCTGGTTGCGCATCCGGTAGAGAATCTCGGCGACATCGATATTGGTGAACGGCGCCACGTTGAGGCTGATCGCCTTCGAGGAACGCGGGTTGACGAGCACCCGGGGCCCAGGCGCGCTGCTCAGCGGCGGATCGCCCGGGCAGGGCGGCGGCGCGACCGGGTTGCGGTTGAGGAGGGTCAGCCCGTCGAGCAGGCAATCGTCGAACGGCTCGCCGGTCGGGCCGCCGTTCAGCGCCTTGCGGAAATTCTCGTAATTCTTGACGCCCTCGTCGGTCAGAAAGCCGGTGAGGTCGGGGCTGGCGGTCGATCCGGCGGGGTAATGCTGGAACAGCTTGTGGAACGAAGCCCCGAAGCGCGGAAACTTCTGCTCGTCGGGCGTGCCGGTCGGGCAGGCCCTCACGACCGGGTCGGACGAAACTTCGTCGACGCCGACCGCTCCGCTTTCGACGCCGTCTTCAGCGCGTACGTCTCCCATGACAATCTCCTCGTTAAGTGTCGGACCCGAAACGACGCCGCGATCTTCGCTTCGTCCGTCCTCGGGTTGTTCCCAATATGTTCCTTTCGTGATCGACCTTCTCCATCAGATTGCTCCGAAGTGGATCAATCCCGCTTATTCGTTCCGTATCATTCCGCCAGGCCGACGGCGGTGGACGGGATCGCCGCGGCGCCGCTAGAACCAGCCCGGCGACAGCGAGGAGAGCTTCATGCGGATTTGGCTACTGGCCGGCGCGGTCCTGCTTGCGGCGGCGCCCGCCGCGGCGGCGCCGGCAGACGATTTCAAGCGCCTGCTCGACGACCATTATGCCTGGCTCCTTCGGGAAAGCCCGACCTACGCCACCGCTCTGGGCGTTCGTGATTATGACGACCGAATCGAGGATCTCAGCCTCGCCGCGCGCGATCGGCAGGCGGGCGAGGCGGCCGCCTTCCTGGCCCGGCTTGGGCGCATCCCGGCCGATTCGCTGTCGCCGGCCGATCGGGTCAACCGGGCGATATTGAAGCGCGGCCTGGAGGAGTCGATCGAGGGGAACCGCTTCGGCCAGCGGGTGATGCTCTTCACCACTTATTCTGGCTGGCACCAGAATTTCGCCCAGCTTGCCGAGGGCCTGCCGTTCCGGACCCGGGCCGATTACGAAAGCTATCTGGCGAGGCTCGCTCTCTATCCCCGGCAGAACGACGCCGCGCTCGAGATTACCGGCCAGGCGGTGCGCGGCGGCTTCGTCCTGCCCTGCTCGGTGCTCGGCAATTACGAAAAGAGCATCGCCGGAGTGATCGCCCAGGATCCGGCCAAGTCGCGCTTCTTCGAGCCCTTCACCCGGGCCCGGCCGTCCGGCCTCGGCGAATCGGAGTGGACGGCGATGCAGGCCCGGGCCCGCAGGCTGGTGACGGACGTCCTCAACCCGGCCTACGCCAAGCATCTCGCTTTCTACCGAACGACCTACGCGCCCAAATGCGCGAAGGCCGACAGCATCTCCGCCCAGCCGGGCGGACGCGAATATTATGCTTTCCGGGTAAGACAGGAGACGACGACCGACCTCACTCCCGAGCAGATCCATCAGATCGGCCTCAGGGAGGCGGCGCGAATCCGGGCCGAAATGGACAAAGTCGCGAAAGCCGCCGGCTTCGCGAGCCGCGAGGCGTTCATCCGCGAGCTTCACGCCAATCCGAAATATTATGCGACCAGCCCGGCGCAGCTGATGGCGGCCGCGGCGCTCACGGCCAAGACGATCGACGGCAAGATGCCCGGCTATTTCGCGACGCTTCCGCGCCTGTCCTACGGCATTCGCGAGATTCCGGCCGAGACCGCGGAGGGGACGACGACGGCCTATTACGCCCAGGGCTCGCCGGCGAGCGGCATTTCCGGAACCTTCTATGTCAACACCTCCAAGCTCGACCAGAGGCCGCTCTGGGAGCTTCCGGCCCTGACCCTTCACGAGGCGGTGCCGGGCCATCATCACCAGATCTCGCTCCAGCAGGAAGTCGAGCTCCCGCCCTTCCGCCGCAACTTCACCTCCTTCACCGCCTTCACCGAGGGCTGGGCCCTCTACTCGGAAAGCCTGGGCGAGGAGATGGGCCTGTACGACACGCCCGAGAAGAAGATGGGCCAGCTTTCCTACCAGGCCTGGCGGGCGGCGCGGCTGGTCGTCGATACCGGCATTCATTCCAAGGGCTGGGACAAGGCCAAAGCGGTCGCCTTCATGCGCGAGAATACGGCTTTGACCGACGCCAATATCGACGCCGAGGTGAACCGCTACATCAGCTGGCCCGGCCAGGCGCTGGGCTACAAGATCGGCGAGCTTCGGATCAGGGCGCTCCGAACGAAGGCGGAGAAGGCGCTGGGGACGAAGTTCGATCTGAGGCGCTTCCACGATGCCGTGCTTCTGCAGGGGTCGGTACCGCTGGACGTGCTGGAGGCCCAGGTGGATGAGTGGATCGAGGCGGAGAAGGCAAGGTAATTCCTCCCCGCGATTTCGCGGGGAGGGGGACCACCCGAAGGGTGGTGGAGGGGTTCTTCGGAGTCAGCAAGGCCCCTCCACCACCCTTCGGGTGGTCCCCCCTCCCCTGCAAATGCAGGGGAGGATCTAGCTACCGCCCCGGCTCGCCGTCCCCCGTGCGGCGGTCCTTCCGCCAGGCCCGCACCATCTCGTTATAGCAGCCGCTGACCCCGCCGGGGCCGACGGTCGAGCAGCTCTGGATCCCGGTCCGGCCGACATATTCGAGCGCTTCCGCCCGGGCCGCCCAGCTCGTGCTGTCGGGGGAGTCGGCGGTGGCGGAGTCGCGAAGCTCCTTGGGAATGCGGTAGCGTTCCGTTTCCGGGCGCCGGGCGCAGATCACGATCTCCTCGCCGCTCTTGGCGCGCGGGCACGGGTCGCGGCCGTAGATGACGAGCCGGCGGATATTTTCGTTCCGGGCCGACGCCGGCGCCGGCAGCAGGGTCACCGCCGCCGCGGAAGCGGCGGCGAGGGCGGCAATGGACAAGGCGGCTTTCATGGCGCGGCCTCCTTTCGGGTCACGGAAAGAAGGGGCGAGCGGACGAGAGGTTCCCAACCGCTGCCGCCATCCCGGCGAAAGCCGGGACCCCAGGCCGATAAAGGCTCCACGAGTCTCCCCGAGGTCCCCGAAATTCGGTGTCAGACACCGATTTATAAGCCGTTGAAATATCTCGACTCGCAAAGCCAGGCGCATGTAATTCGGTGTCAGACACCGATTTATAAGTCGTTGAAATTTCTCGACCCGATTTAATCGGTGTCGGACACGAATTACTTCGGAGCGGCGGCTTCGTCCGCTTTCGCGTCGGCTTCCTCGGCTTCGGCCTGGGCGTCGATCTTGCCCAGCCGCTCGCGACGCGCCGCCTCGACGAGAGCGTTCCAATTGACGTTGGGATCCGCGCCGCGCTCGGCCCGGGCGTCGCGGACGATCTGGTTGAAACAGCCGCTGGCGCCGCCGGGACCGACGGTCGAGCAGCTGCCGATGCCCGAGCGCCCGGCATATTCGAGCGCGGTGGCCCGGGTCGCCCAGGCCTGGTTGCCGGGATCGTTGGGATTGCCGCGAAGCGCCTCGGGGATCCGGTAGCGCTCCTTGTCGGGCTTGCGGGCGCAAACGACGATGGTGTCGTCGGTGCTCGGCGGGCAGGGGTCGTCGCCGTAGATGATCATCGTGCTGATCTTCGGCTCGGCGGCGGGCGCCAGAGCGGCGGCCGGGGCGGCCGCGAGCAGGGCGCCGAAGCCGGCGGCGGCGAGAAGAAGGGCTTTCATCGCTTTAAATCCTTTTCGACAGCGCGATGGCGATTCGGCAGCCCGCGCGGATGAGGGAAGACAATATGGGATAGCCGAATGCGTCTTCTGCGCCGGCCGCGAGCGCGGTGTCGCGATGCTCGAGCTCCTCGTCGCGGAAGCGCCGGATCGTGTCGGCGAGATCGGGCTCCTCATGGCCCAGCGCCCGGACCTGATCGGAATAATGGCGGTCGATCTCCGTCTCGACGGCGGCGGTGCAGGCCATTGCGGCGCTCGGGCTCATCAGCGCCGTCGCCGCTCCGAGCGCGTGGCCGGCGACGTTCCAGATCGGCTGGAGAAGGGTCGGGCGGACTCCGCGGTCGACCATCATCTGGTCGAAGGTCCTGAGGTGCGCCTCCTCCTGGGACTTCATCCGGGCGATCGGCCGGCTGGCGGGGTGGGACCCGAGTACGGCGAGCTGGCCGCAATAGATTCGGGTCGCGCCATATTCGCCGGCCTGGTCGACCCGAACCATCGAGTCGACGTCCGGCCGCTCGTCGCCGGGGCGCCAGCGCGGCGTCGCGGGCTCGGTTTGGGCGGCGCTCATGCGCGCGTCCGGGGGCGTTTGAGGCTCAGCCACAGGATCGTCAACGCGGCAGAGATCGAAAGGATCGCATTCCAGCCCGCCATCGAGATTCCGAGGAAGGAGAACTGGATGTCGCCGCAGCGGACCATCGGGGCCGCCATGACCTGCTTCAGCAACTCGTCGCTGCTGAGGCCGCCTGAATAGCTGGTCGTGCATTCGGTGAAGCCTTCGAAGATCTTCGCCTCGACGCCGGCGTGATAGACGCCGATGCCGCCGCTGGTGAGGATGGCGAGCGCGGCGAGCCAGACGAAGCTGCGGCCGCGGTCCGGAGCCTTGCGCATGGCCAGCGAGATCAAGGCCAGAGCGAGCGCCGCGAAATGGGCGTAGCGCTGCCACCAGCACATGTCGCACGGGAACAGGCCGCCGAAGATTTCCGAGCCGAAGGCGCCGGCGAGGAGAGCTGCGGGGACCGCGATGGCCAGGGCGCGGGCCTTGTCGAGGCTGGTCATGGCGCGAACCGGCGAATGGAAGCTCGCTGCGTCATCCCGGCGAAGGCCGGGACCCATGAACACGGTCGTGCTCGATCTCGAAGTGACGTGTTCATGGATTCCGGCCTTCGCCGGAATGACGATGGATCATCAGCGCTTTCCGGTCGGCCGCGCCCCACCGGCGACGGGCGCCAGCGCGGCGTTCCGGCCGAGTCGGGAGATGGTCTGCAGGGCGTAATTGAGCTGGAAGTCCTCGATGCCCTTGGCCTTCAATTGCTCCGGCGTGGCGGCGAAGCGGGGATCGGGCTTGCCGTCGTCCTCGATCACGTCGTTGTCGACCGTCACCTCGTTGATCAGGTGGCGCCTGAGATCGGCTTCGCGCAGCTTCGGCCGCGACTTGTAGTCGGGGTCGGAGAGCTGAGGCACCTCGATGTCGGGCTTGATTCCGCCTTCCTGGACCGAGCGGCCGGACGGCGTGTAATAGCGCGCCGTCGTGAGCCTGAGGCCGGTCTTCCCGCTCAGCGGGACGAGGGTCTGGACCGAGCCCTTGCCGAAGCTTCGCTCGCCCATCACCAGGGCCCGGTGATGATCCTGGAGCGCCGCGGCGACGATCTCGGCGGCCGAGGCGCTGCCGGCGTCGATCAGGACGATCATCGGCAGGCCGCGGGCGGCGTCGCCCGGCTTGGCGAAATAGCGCTCGATGTCGGTCTTCCTCCGGCCGCGCTGCGAAACGACCTCGCCGCGCTCGAGGAACACGTCCGAAAGCCCGACCGCCTGGTCGAGGAGCCCGCCCGGGTTGGAGCGAAGATCGACGATATAGCCGAGCGGCGGGTGGCCGAGCTGCTTCTCGATCTTGGCGATGGCCGCCAGGGTCTCGTCGGTGGTGGTGCGGCTGAAAGTGTTGACGTTGATCACGCCGACATTGTCCTTCACCTGCCATTTGACGGCGGGCAGGTCGATCGTCGCCCGATTGAGGGTGACTTCGAACGGCTTGTCCCGGCCCAGCCTGAGGATCGTGACCTTGATCGAGGTGCCCGGGGGACCGCGCATCGAATCCACCGCCTCGTCCAGGGTGCCGCCGTAGAGGAGCTTGCCGTTCAGGTGGGTGATGTAGTCGCCGGCCTTGATACCGGCCTTGAAGCCGGGGCTGTCCTCGATCGGGGCGACGACCTTGACGACCCCGTCCTCCATCGTGACGTTGAGGCCGAGGCCGCCGTAATTGCCGTCGGTTGTCGTCATCAGGGATTCGTAGCCGCGCTCGTCCATGTAGGAGCTGTGCGGATCGAGGCTGGCCAGCATGCCGTCGATCGCCCCGCGGATCAGGGTCTTGTCGTCGACCTGGTCGACATAATCGGCGCGGACCCGTTCGAACACGCTCATGAACTGATCGAGCTCGCGATAGGTGTCGACGTCGACCGCCGCGAGCGACGCGCTCGCGGCGGGAATGATCGCCACCGCGCTGACCAAAGCGAGCGAGCGAAAGAGATTGTTGGACATTTAGGGGATTCCTGTTCGGGCCGTTCGAGACGCCTGTACCGTCTTTTTAAGCGGGCGAAAAGCAACGGCAGGTGAACAAGGATTGCTTTATATCCTCCGTCATTGCGAGCGCAGCGAAGCAATCCAGCGGCTCGGCCGTCGGTGACTGGATTGCTTCGTCGCTACGTTCCTCGCAATGACGCTACAGCAGCAATGTGATCGGAAACGGCCGTCCGTCCTTGCGCAGCTCGACCGTGACGTCGCCCGCGCCGGTCCGGCCCAGGGCCTGGCGGGCGCGGACCTGGTCGCCGCGCCTGACGGCGAGGCCGGAAAGGTTGGTGATCGTCGTCGTCCAGCCGCCGCCATGATCGATGATCACGACCTCGCCATAGCCGCGATAGGGTCCGGCATAAGCGATCCGGCCGGAACGGGGCGCTATCGCCGGAGCGCCGGCGGCGGCGGCGAAGGTGAGGCCGCGGGCATGGACCCCGGCGTCCGAAATCTCCCCGGTCCCCGTCAGCAGGCGTCCCTCCACGGGAAGCAGGTAGAATGGCGGGTGGGCCGGGCCCGGTTGCGCCCCGGGTCGAAACGCCGGCCCGGGCAGCTCGGCGAGGCGGTGAGCGAGGTTGGCCTGGAACGCCCGCGTGCCGGCCAGGACGGCGAGGTCCCTGGCTTCCTCGCCGAAGGCCAAGGCGCGGTCGGATTCGCGAAGCGCGGACTGCATCAGGCTCGCCGAACGCCGCCTCTGCTCGCCTTCGAAGCGGGCGAGGGCGAGCCGGCGCCCCTGCAGATCGCGTCGGCTCGCGCCGAGCTGGACGACGGCCTCTCCGGCCTGGCGGCGGAGCCGTTCCCCCTGGGCCATTTCCGAACGCACGCCGGCGGTTCGGGCTCGGATGGCGGGTAGCGAGGACGCGAGCAGGGCGCGGACGTGGACGACCTCGTCAAGCGAGCCGGGCTGGATCAGGGCCAGAGCCGGCGGCCGCCGCGCCATAGTCTGGAGCGCCGCGGTGAGGCGGATGAGCGAACCCTGGCTGGCGGCGAGGCGGGCGCGCTGGGCGGCGCTGAGCCGCTCGATCAGCGCGATCCGGGCCTGGGCTGCGGTGATGTCGGCCTCGGCCGCCTCGATCCGGGAAGCGAGGGCGGCGGCGGCGGCATTGGCCCGGGCCGCCTCGCCGGTGGCGCGCTGCGCCTGGCGCTCGATCAACTCGGAGCGCTGCCGGGCGGCCTCGGCTTCCTTCTGCGCCTGGGCGAGGGTGGGCGGGGCCTGGGCGACGGCGAGGTCGCTTGCGACCAGGCCGGCAAGGAGGACCGAAAGGAGGAAGCGCCACATGTTCGTCATCCTTCCCTGTGATAGGGATGGTTGGCAAGGATGGACGTGGCCCGCCACAGCTGCTCGGCGAGCATCGCCCGGGCGAGCAGGTGGGGCCAGGTGGCCCGGCCGAAGGAGAGGAGCAGGTCCGCCGACGATCTTTCCTCGTCGGAAAAGCCGTCGGCGCCGCCGATCAGGAAGCGCGCCTCGCGGCGGCCCTCGTCGCGCCAGCGCTCGAGCCGCTTCGCCAGCTCGAGCGAGCCGAGTGCATCGCCTTTCTCGTCGAGGAGGATATTGACGGCGTTGTCGGGCTGCGGCGGTAGCCGGCCGCCGCTTTCGGGCAATTCGGTGATTTGCGTCGGCCAGGAGACCCGCTTGAGATAGCGCTCGACCAGCTCGGCTTCCGGGCCTCGGCCGATCTTGCCGCGGGCGATGATGTGCAGCTTCACGATGCCGTCATTGCGAGGAGCGAAGCGATGCGGCAATGCAGCGGGCGGAGTCGCAGCACTGGATTGCTTCGCTTCGCTCGCAATGACGGATCAGCCCGCCGCCTTCGCCGGGGGCGCCGAAGCCGAATCCCCTTCGAACGCCCACATGCGCTCCAGATTGTAGAAGCTTCGCACCTCGGGGCGGAAGATGTGGACGATGACGTCGTCGGCGTCGATCAGCACCCAGTCGGCCACGGGCAGCCCCTCGACGCGGACGCTCCGGCCGAGCTCCTGCTTGATTCGCTCGCCCAGCTTCTGGGCCATCGACGCCACTTGGCGGGTCGAGCGGCCCGAGCAGATCACCATGTGATCGGCGATTGCGGACTTACCCGCCAAAGGGATGGTGACGACGTCCTGAGCCTGGTCGTCGTCAAGCGACCGGAGCACGAGGTCGTGCAGGGCTTCGGTCTTCTCATTCGCTCCACCCGTGGGCGGAGCCGGTGCGTTAGCGGGCAAACGGCCTCCTCAAGTCACGAGCCGCCGCGTTACGCCGTCGCGCAGGGCTCGGGGGTTGAACGAATAAGCTTCCGATTCGTGCCAGTTGGGATCGGCGGCACGAATGCCTGTGGCGGAGGTCGGATCGAGCGGCAATCTCAAGAACACGAGCGCCGGCGGTCTCCACTCCGTCCAGTGCCGAGCCTGGTCCGCGGGTTGGACGAAGCGCCGCAGCCAGCCCATCGCGCGAGCCGCGTGGGCGGCGCCATCATATCCCGGACGCGAAACG
>JAXDPE010000080.1:0-95984 GCA_034668565.1 Sphingomonadales bacterium
CACGTCGCGCATCGCCGCGCCCCGAGCCAGCGCCATCGGCCGTTCCCCGCGAGCCTGGCGCATGAGCTCGTCCTGGGCCGACTGCCGGTTCGCGGCGTCGAGACTTTTCTCCGAGCCGGAGAGCGCCATCACGAAACCGCCTTCCGAACTTTCCTGGACCTGGTCGACATCGATGTCCGGCCCCGACAATTCGATCGGCGGCAGGGTCACGGTGAGCGTCAGGCTGGCCTCGTCCCAGGCGAGGCTGGAGCGGCGAAGGCGGGCGAGGTCGATTCCGTAGCGGACGATGCCCGGCATGATCAGGGTCTTGCGCGCGGTGAGCCCGACATGGGTTTCGCTCGCGCTCGCCACCGAGACGAAGCGGGCGCTGAACGGCACCACCCGGCCGGAATCGCGCACCGAAAGCAACGCCGCGGTGGCGATCGCCTCGGCGTCGGGCCGGGGCGCGGCCGGCACCGTCCGAAGCGCCCAGCCCAAAGCGATTCCGAGCACAAGCAGCCCAAGCGCGGGCAGCAGCAGGCGGAGCTTCAGCCGGCCGGCGTCCATCGCTCCCCCTCGCTCCGGACCACGCCCCGACGCTCGAGATCGATGAGATGGGCGAGCACCGACCGGCCCGCCGCGGGAAAGAGCCGCTGATCGATGTCGGCGTACATGTCCGCCACCATCGCCGGGATCCGGCCCTCGCCGCGCTCGAGATGGCTCAGGATCTGGCGCTCGCGCCCGTGGCGGTGCTCGATGAGGCGGCGCACATGGGCGTGCGGCTCGTCCACGGCGGGGCCGTGCGCCGGATAATAGATCCGGTCGTCCCGGGCCAGCAGGCGCTCGAGGCTGGCCATGTAGTCGGCCATGTCGCCGTCCGGCGGGGCGACGACGCTGGTCGACCAGCCCATGACGTGATCGCCGGTGAACAGGGCCCGCTCCTCGTCGAGCGCGAGGCAGAGATGGTTGGAAGTGTGTCCCGGGGTCGCCACCGCCTCGATCGCCCAGCCGTCTCCGCTCAGCCGCTCGCCGTCGGCCAGGATTCGGTCCGGCCGGTAGGCGGAGTCGAACGATTCGTCCGAGCGCGGGCCCGAATCGTCGAGGCTGAGCGGCGCGCAGCCGACGATCGGAGCTCCGGTCGCCGCGGCGAGCGGCCGGCTCGCCGGGCTGTGGTCGCGATGGGTGTGGGTGCACAGGATCGCGGCGACCCGCCGGCCGGCCAGGGCCGCCGTCAGCGCTTCGAGATGCGCCGGCAGATCGGGGCCGGGATCGATCACCGCGACCTCGCCCCCGCCGACCAGATAGGTCTGGGTGCCGGTGTAAGTGAAAGGCGAGGGATTGGGCGCCAGGACTCGGCTGATCCGCCTGCCGAGCCGCTCTACCCTTCCGGTCACGTCCATCGCGCCGATGTGGCACCGGCGGCGGCGAAAACCAAGCGGGCAGGAGAAAGGGCGAGGGTTGCCCCCCGCCCTTCCCCCGAGTCGCGTGCCCTCAGCGGGCGCTCTGGGCCCGGTCGATTGCCGAGCGAAGGGCGGTCTCGATCCGCGCCTTCTGGTCGGCGTTAAGCTCGGAATCGGCCTTGATCCGGGCCAGCGCCTTCTCCAGCTGCTCAGCGGAGGCCGCCGGCGGGCCCTTGCTGCAGATGATGACCTTGGTCTTCTTGGCGCCGTCCTCGGTGCTTTCGTCGACGATCTTTTCGCCCCCGCCGCAATCGACGAGCCCACCGTCGCGAATCTCGAAGTGGCGCATCTCGGCGTCGGCATGACCCTCGCCGTCGCGGACGATCCTGAACCGCTGCACTTGCTTGCCCTTGAATTCGTGGGCTCCGTTGGCGCTATCCTCGATGACGATGATGCGCTTCACCTGCTTGCCGTCGCCGTCGCCGTCCGGATGGGGATGAGCGAGCGCGGCGCCGCCAGCCCCGGCCAGAAGGAGGGCCGCGGCGGCAAGGCTGAAACCGGGATTGAGCGTCATCGGGTCATTCTCCTCGTTCGAGCGTCTGGATGTTGATGTCGAAGCCTTTCCCCTGGCCGCCGCCGCCGGCCGGGCTGTCGGACGCGTCGGACTGGACCTTGAGCCTGACCTCGCGCCCGTCGGCGACGGCCTCGGCCACCGCCTGGCGCAATTCGGCGGCCTCTTCCTCGCTGAGCACCTGGCTTACGGTGAACACCTGCGCCTCGGCGTGAACGGTGCGGATGATTTTGACCATCCGGCCCTCGGGCAGGCTCGGAACCGCGACCGTGGAAGCCAGCATTCGCTGGAGAGACGGCAAGGCGCGCGGGGCGATGGCGGATCTGGGCAGGCCGCGAAGCATCGTCACCATGGAAGTGAGGGTCGACAGACGCGTTGTCGGCGCTTGTGCCGAGGCGAAGCTCATCGGCTCGACCGCGAGCCGCGCCCGCGCCGAGACCGCTCGGGCGCGGTGACGGGCGGCGGCAAGGACGGCGGGCCGGGGGTTGGCCGCCGCGGCCAGGCGGAGGGGCGCCGGAGACGCGGCCCAGGCCGCGACGGAGGCATGGCGCCTGGCCGCCTGCGCCGCCGGAGGCTTGCCCGCGCTGCCGAGCGCGAAGCCGGCCATGGCGAAGGCGGCCAAGGCGACGACGCCACCGGCCGAGCGAAGCGGCGACGAGCGGTGATTGCGCATCATCCTGAGCCGGCGCTTCAACTCTCCGGCGGGGTTGAGGGCGCAGGCGGCAATTAGGCCGGGCCGGCTCGCCGACTTGACGAGGGCGCGGGCATATTCGCACCGCTCGTCGAGGGAGGCGCTTCGAGCGACGGCGGCGTCGCAGGCCAGCTCCTGGTCGCTCCTGAACGCCCGGAAGGCCAGCCAGGCGACGGGATTGAACCAGAATAAGGCGAGAATGAAGGTCGCGACCAGGTTCCACCAAATGTCGCCGCGCTTGTGATGGACGAGCTCATGCTCGAGCGCGAGCCGCCGCTCCACCGGGTTGTAGCGCCTCGAAAAATCGCCGGGCAGGACGATCCTGCGCTCGATCACTCCGAGCGCAAGGGGTCCCTCGACCGCCTCGCTGATCCAGGTCCGGATTCCGCCGAACAAGGGCGGCCGCGCCGGCCGCGAGCTGTCGCGGATCCGGCCGAGGAACGTCCGGTATCCAAGCCATTGCAAAGTCAGGAAGATGACCGCACCCCCGGCCCACATTGCGAGCATGAAGGGCACCCATTGTCCGGGTCCGGCCTGAGCCGGTAGGGGTGCGGCCATTTCCGCCGCCGTCGGGATGAAGAGTACGACGGGCGGAAGGCGGAGGTCCGGCGCCAGCTGAGCCAGCGGCGGCAGGACCAAACGAAGCGCGGGCACGGCCCACAAGGCATAGGCCCAACCGGCGCCGAAGCTGCGCGCGACCGGGCCGCGCAACAGCAGCACCATCACCATCAGCAAGGTGACGGCGACGGACGTCTCGATGAGCCAGGCGATCATGACTTGAGCGCCTTCAGAAGCGTCTCGATCTCGGCGATGTCGGCCGGACTGAGCTTGTCGCGGGCCGCGAGCTGGGCGACCAGCGCCGGCACCCGGCCGCCGAACATCCGGTCGATCAGCCGCCCCGATTCCTCGGCGACATAATCCTCGCGGCGGATGGCAGGGCGGTAGAGGTAGCGCCGCCCCTCTTCTTCGTAAGCGAGCACGCCCTTGGCGAGCAGGCGCGAGAGCATGGTCTTGACCGTGGCGAGGCTCCAGCCTCTGTCCTCGGGGACCCGGGTGGCGACGTCGGCGGCGGTCAGCGGCGCCTCGTTCCAGAGCACCTCCATCACCGCATATTCGCCCTCGGCGATTCTCTCCACGGCTCAACCCTCCCTGTCGATTACATGTGTAATTCTGCTTCGCACGCTGAACGGCCGATGAATAATGCGGCCCTGCAACGGCTCCTGTCGGATCGCTTTACAATAAGCAAAAACCGTTAAATTGCATAAACCATTGCACACCGCGGAAAACCGCCAACGGCCCGCTTTGGCACGGAGCGTGTATCGTTATCCGCGTCCACACGTTCCCACATGAAACAGGGGCGGACGAGCGGTTTATCTGGTCCCGCCGTCCGCCCCTTTTTCTTTCGACGGCGCAGCCGTCGTCCCGGCGAAGGCCGGGATCTCGGGGAGACCCGCGGAGACTTCTCGTCCAGAGGCCCCGGCTTTCGCCGGGGTGACGGTTGTTCCTAGGCCTTGCGAGGACGCCTACGCCTTCGCGACCTGCTTTTCGTCGAGAAGCTGCTGGAGCTCGCCGGCCTCGTACATCTCCATCATGATGTCGGAACCGCCGACGAACTCGCCCTTGACGTAGAGCTGGGGAACGGTCGGCCAGTCCGAATATTCCTTCACGCCCTGGCGAATCTCCGGGTCCTGGAGGACGTCGACGGTCTCGTAGCCGACACCCAGATGGTCGAGAATGGCGATGGCGCGGCTCGAGAAGCCGCATTGCGGGAAGAGCGCGGTGCCCTTCATGAACAGGACGACGTCGCTCTTGCCGACGATCTCGTCGATCCGGGCCTTGGTGTCGGACATTTTTACTATTCCTCAGTCGGGGGTCGCGGTGGAGAGCTGGAGCGCGTGCAGGGCGCCGCCCATTCGCCCCCCCAGCGCCTCGTAGACTCGCTGGTGCTGGCGGACGCGCGGCATTCCCCGGAAGCTTTCAGAGATGACGCGCGCGGCATAATGATCGCCGTCGCCGGCGAGATCGGTGATCTCGACCCGGGCGTCGGGGATTCCGGCGCGGATCAGTTCCTCGATCTCTTGCGCCGCCATCGCCATCAGCCCTGCGACTCCATCATCTGGCGGCGCGCTTCGACCGTCTTGTGGGCGAGCGCCTCGCGGATCCGCGATTCGTCGCAATCGACTCCCGCCGAAGTCAGGTCGCCGACGATCTTGCGGACGACATCCTCGTCACCGGCTTCCTCGAAATCGGCGCGAATGACGTCGCTCGCATAGGCGTCGGCTTCCGCCTGGCTCAGCCCCATCAGGCCGGCCGCCCACTGGCCCAGAAGCTTGTTGCGGCGCGCGACGATTCGGAACTGCATGTCCTGATCGCGGGCATATTTGGTCTCGAAGGCCCGTTCGCGGTCGTCGAAAGTGCTCATGGAGGCTCCTGATGTGGTTGGGAGTCAAATAGGGGGGAGAGGGAGCAGGTGCAACGGCGCTACTCGTCATCCCGGCGAAAGCCGGGACCTCGGGGAGACCCGCCGAGACGTCTTGTCCTGAGGTCCCGGCTTTCGCCGGGATGACGGCCATTGCCGCCCTTACTCAGCCCATCGTCACCACGAGCTTGCCGACCGCCTTCCTCGCCGCCATGTGCGCGATCGCCTCGCCCGCCTGTTCGAGCGGCCAGGTCCGGCTCACGCGGGGCGCGATTTTGCCGTCCCGCCACAGCCGAAACAGAGTCTCGATATGCGCGGCGTTCGCCTTGGGATCGCGCGCCGCGAAGGCGCCCCAGAAGACTCCGCGGACGTCGCAGCTCTTCAGCAAGGTCAGGTTGAGCGGGAGCCTCGGGATTCCGGCAGGGAAGCCCACCACCAGATACCGCCCTTCCCAGGCGATCGAGCGCAGGGCCGGTTCGGCATAATCGCCGCCGACCGGATCATAAATCAGGTCCGCTCCGCTTGGCCCGACCGCTTCCTTGAACATTTGCCCGAGCGCTTTCGAACCCTCTTTGTCGAACGGCCCGGACGGGTAGACGATCGCGACGTCCGCGCCGGCCTCCCGGGCGACCTCGGCTTTCTCCTCGGACGAGACGGCCGCGACGACCCGGGCGCCATAGGCCTTGCCGAGCTCGACGGCGGCGAGCCCCACTCCGCCCGCCGCGCCGAGGACGAGCAGGGTCTCGCCCGCCTTCAGCCGTCCGCGGTCGAGCAGAGCGTGGATCGAGGTCGCATAAGTGAGGATCAGGGCGGAGCCGTCCTCGAAGCTCCGCTCGGGCGGAAGCGGAACCGCCTGGGCGGCGGCGATGACGACCTTCTCGGCGAGCCCGCCATGGCCGATCATCGCGATCAGCCGGTCGCCCTCGGCCCAGCCGGAGACACCCTCCCCGACCGCTTCGACCGTTCCCGCGACCTCGCCGCCCGGCGCGAACGGCCGCGGCGGCTTGAACTGATATTTGTCCTCGATGATCAGGACGTCCGGATAGTTGATCGCGCAGGCCCTCACCCGGACGAGCAGCTGGCCCGGGCCGGGCGAGGGATCGGGAAGCTCGGTGAGCTCCAGCGTCTCCGGACCGCCGGGCGCCTTCGAGAGGAGCGTCTTCACTGGGCCGACTTCGGGAAGGCGGGGAGCTTGGCGATGTCGCCGGGCTCGTGCTGGATGACGATTTTCGCCTTCAGCCGCCGGGCGATCGCGTCGAAGCGGTCCATCGAGGCGAGCGTGTCGGCGCGGTCGGTGTTGAAGCTGGGCACCCCGCGGTTGCGGACATTCTCGGTGAAATGCCAAAGATCGCCGGTCAGCATTACCGGCCCCATCAGCTTCAGCCGGACGAGCAGCGAATGATGGCCTTCGGTATGGCCGGGCGTGTCGAGCATGACGACGCTGCCGTCCCCGAACACGTCATGGTCCCCCTGTATTTTCTCGACCTTGCTCCCGCTCTTGATCCAGGGCGCGAAGCGAGCCGCCGAGTCGGGGCGGCCCTTGACCGTCTCGAAATCCTCCGCGCCGATCAGCAGGGTCGCCTTCGCGAAATCCGCCGCCTGGCCGGTGTGGTCGTCATGCCGGTGACTGATTCCGACGAAGTTGATCTGCTCGGGCCGGATTCCGATCTGGGCCAGCTGGTCGACGATTCGGCGGGTCACGGTCAGCGTCATGCCGTCCGCCTGCACCGTCTTGCCGGCCAGCTCGCCCGGGAGCCCGGTATCCCAGAGCAGGTAATTCTCGCCGTGGCGGATGAGATAGCAGCTGTCGGTGAGAGTCTTCTTCTGGCCGACGTAGAGGAAGGTGTCGGAAAAGAAATCGAGGTCGCCGATCTGGACGGTGCCGCAGTCGAGCCGCCACATCTGCATCGGCGCGGCCGGCGGCGGCTGGAAAGCCGCGAGCGCGAACATCGCGGCGGCAAGCCCGATCGATTTCTTCAGCATCAGCGCACCCCTTCCTTGGGCGAGACATAATAAGGATCGTGGACGAAGGGCAATGGCCGCCCTTCGCGCAGCGAGTCCAGCACTTCGGCGAAACCGGTGCGGCAGCGGAAGCCGAGGCGGGCCTCGGCCGCGTCGGGAACGTAGACCCGGTCGATCCGGTCGGGAAGCGTCCAGCCCACCCGGGCAAAGACCTCCGCCGCGTCGGGAAAGCGGCGCAGGATCGCCGCCGGAGCGTCGCCCAGCAATTCGTCGCAATCCGCCTCTTCGAAGGGCGGCGGCGCGGAGACGATGAAGGCGCCGAAGCCGAGCTCGGGCGCGCGCTCGAGCGCGGCAACATGGGCCTCGGCGGCATCCTCGACGGTCAGGCGCCGGTTGAGGAATTCGTTGGCCTTGCGGTTCGGCCCCTCGACGTCGCGATGGGTGTCGTCGTCCTCGGGGAAGAAGCGGCCGGTGCGCAGGATCGCGACCGGCAGCTCATGCTCGCGATAAGCGAGCCGGCACAGTTGCTCGGCGGCGAGCTTGGTGATCCCATAGACGTTGCGAGGCTCGAGCGGGCCATAATCCTCGGTCATCCAGGCGGCGCGGCCGACGCGGCCGGCATTCAGCGCCTCCGACACCATCAGGGAAGTGGTGGACGTGAAGACGAAACGGTCGTTTCCGGCCGCCGCCGCGGCTTCCAGCAGATTGAGAGTGCCGGTGACGTTGACGTCGATAAAGGCCTGGCGCGGATAGCGGACGATGTCCGGCTTGTGCAGCGCGCCTGAGTGGATGACCGCCTCGATTCCGCGCTCGGCGAAGACCCGGTCGATCAGCGCTCGGTCGGCGACCGAGCCGAGGATGTCGGTGTCGGCTCCGGGCGCGACGTCGAGGCCGGTGACCTCGTGGCCGTCCTGCCTCAGCCGCGGCGCGAGAAATCGCCCGAGCCAGCCGGAAGAGCCTGTCAGTAGAATGCGCATCCGCCCCCTTTTCCGTCATCCCGGCGAAAGCCGGGACCCCAGGCCGAAAGTCTCGGCGGGTCTCCCCGAGGTCCCGGCTTGCGCCGGGATGACGAATTAGCCCGTGTATTTCGCCGTCGTTCGCTCGCGCACCTCCTCCGCCGTCACCCCCGGCGCCAGCTCGATCAGCCTGAACGGGCTGTCATGGTCGGGCCGGTGGAAGACGCACAGGTCGGTGACGATCATGTCGACGACGTTCTTGCCGGTCAGCGGCAAGGTGCATTCCGGAATGAACTTGGGATCGCCGCTCTTACTATTGTGCTCCATGACGACGATGATCTTCTTGACCCCGGCGACCAGGTCCATCGCCCCGCCCATGCCCTTCACCATCTTGCCCGGGATCATCCAGTTGGCGATGTCGCCGCCTTCCGACACCTCCATCGCGCCGAGCACGGTCAAATCGATATGGCCGCCGCGGATCATCGCGAAGCTCTGCTCCGAGCCGAAATAGGAGGAGCTGTCGAGCTCGCTGATCGTCTGCTTGCCGGCGTTGATCAGGTCCGGATCGACCTCGTCGTCATAGGGGAAGGGTCCGATCCCGAGCATCCCGTTCTCGCTCTGCAGCGTCACCTCCATCCCCTCGGGAATGTTGTTGGCGACGAGGGTCGGGATGCCGATGCCGAGATTGACGTAATAACCGTCGCGAAGCTCCTTCGCGGCGCGCGCGGCCATCTGATCGCGGGTCCAGGGCATTATAGACCTCCGTATTCAGGAAAGCTGGGCCATGCCAAATCCGTTCGCCCCGAGCGAAGTCGAGGGGCCCTCCCGAGCGAAGCCGAGGGCCTGGGGTCTCGGCTTCGCTCGACGGGGTGTCTCGACTTCGCTCGACACGAACGGAGGGCGGCGCGCGCGTCGGTCATTACGCAGCCTCCCTCTGCCGAACCGTCCGGAACTCGATCTTCTTGTCGTAGGGCGCGCCCAGGATCATGCGTTTCACGTAGATGCTCGGCAGGTGGACGCAGTCCGGATCGAGCGCGCCGACGGCCACGATCTCCTCGACCTCGGCGACGCAGACCCTGCCGGCAGTCGCCATCGGCTGGTTGAAGTTGCGGGCGGTCTTGCGGAAAACGAGGTTGCCGGCCTCGTCGGCCTTCCAGCCCTTGATGATGGAAAGATCGGCGCGGATGCCGCGCTCGAGCACATATTCCTCGCCGTCGAAGACCTTGGTCTCCTTGCCCTCGGCGACGATCGTCCCGACCCCGGTCTTGGTGTAGAAGCCGGGGATTCCGGCGCCGCCGGCCCGGCAGCGCTCGGCCAAGGTGCCCTGGGGGCAGAATTCGACCTCGAGCTCGCCGGCCAGATATTGCCGCTCGAACTCCTTGTTCTCGCCGACATAGGAGGAGATCATCTTCCGGATCTGGCGGGTGCGGAGCAGCTTGCCGAGCCCCTCATTGTCGATCCCCGCATTGTTGGAGACGAAGGTGAGGTCCTTGACGCCGCTGTCGCGGATCGCGTCGATCAGACGCTCGGGGATACCGCACAGGCCGAAGCCGCCGGCGCAGATCGTCATTCCGTCGAAGAGCAGCCCGTCGAGGGCCGCGGCGGCATCGGGATAGCGTTTCTTCATGCATCGCTCCGACCGGGTTGAGCGCGCCGATTAGGCCGGGGGAGCGCGCCGGGTCAAGGAAACCTGAAATGGCCTTCAAGTCTCCCATGCCGGGCCTTGACCCTTACAGTCGGCTAAGGTACTTTGGTTTATAAAGTTCTTTGGAGGATTCGATGAGCATCGCCGCGGAGGCTACCCGGGAAGACATTCGCTACGTCCGCGAGCTCGCCGAAAGCGGCGCTCATGCGCCTTTGCTCGGAGGCCGCTTCATGGCCTGGTGGGGATTGCTCCTGACGGTCGCCTACACGCTCCAGCACTTCGCCCTTCACGGCGCCCTGGGCGACGGGGGCCGGCCGTTCGGGATGATCTGGGGCGCCTTCGGCCTGCTCGGCGGGGTCGGGCAGGCCCTTCTCGCCCGATCCGTCGCCGGCCGCGCCGGCAGCGGCTCGGCCGGCAATCGCGCCTCGCGGCCGGTATGGACCGCCGCGGCCTTCGCCATCCTCTCGGTCGGCGCCGGCCTCGCCATCGCCTCGCGCGGCCGAATCGGACCCGCGACGTTCGACGGGATGGTGCCGGTCGCCTTCGCCGCTTACGCCTGCGCCCTGATCGTGACGGGCGCGCTCGCCCGAAGCAAAATCGCCTCGACGGCCGGCGCGGGAGCGATCGTCATGGTCGGCCTGTTCTCGGCGACGATCGCCTCGCCGGATCGCTACCTGCTCGCCGCCGCGGGCGTCTTCCTCACCGTCATGGTGGCGGGCCTTCTCCTTCTGAGGACCGAGCGAGGCTGAGGGATGGCCGACAATCCGTTCGATCACAGCGGTCTCGACGACGTCATCCACGGTCGGATCCGGCTCGGGATCGTCGCCTATCTCGCTTCGGTCGATTCGGCCCTGTTCGCCGAGCTTCGCGACAGGGTCGGAGCGACCGACGGCAACCTTTCCGCCCATCTCGCGAAGCTGGAGGAGGCCGGCTACGTCGCCGTCGCCAAGAGCTTCGCGGGCCGCAAGCCGCAGACCCGGCTCAACCTCACCCATCGCGGCCGCCAGGCCTGGATCGCCTGGCTCGACCGAATCGAGCGGCTCACCCGGGCCGCGGCCGGAGCCCCAATCCCATAGGAGACGACGATGACGACATGGATGCTTGCACTGCTTCTCGCCGCCGCACCGGCCGAGCCCGCCGCCGCTCCGCCGCCGGCGCCTGCCGGCGCCTGGGACCCCGCGTCCCGGATCGCCGCCCAGCGCGAGGCGATGAAGGCGCTGGCCTTCATGGACGGAGCGTGGCGCGGCAAGGCCGTGACCGACCGCCTCCCGGACGGCTTCGTCCATACCGAGCGCTCCGGATCCCTGCTCGACGGCACGGTGCGCCTGGTCGAGGGCCGAAGCTATGACGAGAAAGGCGGGACCCGCTTCAACGCCTTCGCGACCATTTCCTTCGATCCGGGCCGGCGCGTCTATACGATGCATTCGCACGCCATGGGCTTTGCCGGCGACTTCCCGCTGGCCGTCCGTCCGGACGGCTACAGCTGGGCCCAGCCCGCCGGTCCGGGCGCCGAGATCCGCTACACCGCCACGGTGGCCGGCGGCGCCTGGCGCGAGGTCGGTGAGCGGGTTGCGGCCGGCTCGCCGCCGCAGAAGGTCTTCGAAATGAACCTGCGCCGAGTCGGAGCGACGACCTGGCCCCAGGACGGCGCGGTCGGGCCGCGCTAGCGACTCGTCATTGCGAGGAGCGAAGCGACGAAGCAATCCAGCGGGCCCCAGAGGCCGTACTGGATTGCTTCGCTTCGCTCGCAATGACGGTCAGCTCCGCAGCTTAGCCAGCACCCCCTGGAGCTGCATGGCGTTGGACATGTCGCCCTCGACCTTGAGCTTGCCCTGCATGAAGGCGGTCATGCCATCCAATTTGCCGTCGCTCATCGCCTGCCAATCTTCCCAGGCGACCTTGATCGTGGTGTCGGCCGGGCCGTCTTCCTCGGTCACCGCATTGGCAGTACCGTCGAGCATCACCGTGCCCTCGGAGCCAAAATCGAGCTTCACCCGCTTGCCCGGAAGCCAGGCGCTCTTCTCGTTCAGGGCCGAGGCCATCTCGCTCTTGTTCATGATCTTCCTCCCGCTGGGTGCCTTTTCTCCCTACTTTACGTAAACGTCAGGTCAAGACCCGCCCCGTCATTGCGAGCGAAGCGAAGCAATTCAGTGCAGCTTCCGAGGCCCGCTGGATTGCTTCGTCGCTTCGCTCCAATGACGGTGAAGGGATCGCCGCTTGCGCGTGGACGACGGGAAAGGTTAGTCGCCGCCCAATGGACGCCGCGCAAGCCATTCACGAAAAGTTCGTCGCCCGGGTTCGGGACGGAAATCTGCCCCGCCGAATCGTCGCCGTGCAGCCCGCCGAGATCGGCCTCTCCCGGGAGGCGATGGTCGAGCTCTTCTACAGCCAGGCCGCGAGCCGCCAGATGGACCGGCTGTCGCGCAAGCTCCAGGCGCGCGGCGAGGGCTTCTACACGATCGGTAGCTCGGGGCACGAGAACAACGCCGCCGTCGCCGAGGCCCTGCGCGTCGACGACATGGCCTTCCTCCATTACCGGTCGAACGCCTTCCAGATCCACCGCTCGAAGAAGCTTCCGGGCCAGACGCCGCTCTGGGACATGCTGCTCAGCTTCGCGGCGTCGGCCGAGGATCCGATATCCGGCGGCCGCCACAAGGTGATCGGATCGAAGCCGCTGGCGATCCCGCCGCAGACCAGCACCATCGCCTCGCACCTCCCCAAGGCGGTCGGCGCCGCCTTCAGCATCGGCATCGCCCGGATGCTCAAGCTCGAGGAGACGGCCCTGCCCCGGGATTCGATCGTCCTCGCCAGCTTCGGCGACGCCTCCGCCAACCACTCGACCGCGCAGGGCGCCTTCAACACCGCCGCCTGGAGCGCCTATCAGGGCTCGCCGATGCCGATCGTCTTCCTGTGCGAGGATAATGGCATCGGCATTTCGACCCGCACGCCTCCGGGTTGGATCGGCGCCTCGTTCCGCAACCGGCCGGGTCTCGAATATATCCACTGTAGCGGCCTCGACATGGCCGACGCCTGGCGCGGCGCCCGCCAGGCTGCCCAATTCGCCCGGGCCCACCGCCGCCCCGTCTTCCTGCACATGGACTGCGTCCGGCTCTACGGCCACGCCGGCTCGGACGTCCAGGCGACCTATCTCAGCAAGGCCCAGATCGAGCAGGACGAGGAGCGCGATCCCTTGCTCTACAGCGCCGCCTTGCTGGTCGAGCAGGGCCTGCTTTCCGAAAGCCAGATCCTCGAGATCTACCACGAGACCGAAGCCACCCTCGCCCGGATCGCCGATCAGGCGATCGCCCGGCCCAAGCTGACGACGAGCCGGGACGTGATGGCGAGCATCGTCCCGCCGAAGCGAGCGCCGGCACGAGTCAACACGCCGACTCCGGAGCAACGCGAAGCCTTGTTCGCCCGCGACGCGAGCATGATCGACAAGCCCCAGCACATGGCCCGGCTGCTGAGCTGGGCGCTGGCCGACCTTATGCTCGATCATCCCAACATAATCGTCGCCGGCGAGGATGTCGGGCCCAAGGGCGGGGTCTACAACGTCACCGCCAAGCTCCACGAACGCTTCGGATCGTGCCGCGTCATCAACACGCTGCTCGACGAGCAGTCCATCCTCGGCCTCGGCATCGGCGCCGCCCATAACGACCTGCTCGTGATCACCGAGATCCAGTTCCTCGCCTATGTCCACAATGCCGAGGACCAGATCCGCGGCGAAGCGGCGACGCTGAGCTTCTTCTCCGACGGGCAATATACCAACCCGACGATCATCCGGATCGCGGGCCTGGGCTATCAGAAGGGTTTCGGCGGTCATTTCCACAACGACAACAGCCTCGCCATATTCCGCGACATACCCGGCCTGATCCTCGCCTGCCCGAGCAACGGCGCCGACGCCGTGGAGATGCTCCGCGAATGCGTGCGCTTGGCTTTGGAAGAGCAGAGGGTCGTCGTCTTCGTCGAGCCGATCGCGCTCTACATGACCCGCGACCTTCACGAGGAAGGCGACGCCTTGTGGACGTCCACCTATGCGCCGCCGGGCTCGGCCAAGCCGATCCGGCTCGGGGAGGTCGCCGTGCATGGCGATGGCACCGACCTCGCCATCGTCAGCTACGCCAACGGCTATTTCCTTTCGCGCCAGGCCGAGAAGATATTGAGCGAGCGCCACGGCTGGGAAGCGAGGGTGATCGACCTTCGCTGGCTGGCGCCGCTCAACGAGGACGGCCTGCTCGATGCCATCGCCGGCTGCGACCGGATCCTGATCGTCGACGAATGCCGCAAGACGGGCTCGCAGAGCGAAGCCCTGATGGCCCTCTTCGCCGAGCGGGCGCCGGGGATCGATTGCCGCCGGATCGCCGCGGAAGACAGCTTCATCCCGCTCGGCCGGGCCGCCACCCTCACCTTGCCCAGCCGCGACTCGATCGTCGCCGCCGCGCTGGAGATGATCGGTGGCTGAATCGGCCCTCATCGTCTGCCCCGGCCGGGGAACGTACGGCAAGGCCGAGCTCGGCTACCTGAAGCGCTTCCACGCCGACAAGGCCGATCTCATTGCCAGCTTCGACCGGCTTCGCTCCGAGCGTGGCCAGCCGACGATCACCGAGCTCGACGGGGCGGAGCGGTTCAGCCCGGCTTTGCACACGCGCGGCGACATCGCCTCGCCGCTCATCTTCGCCGCGTCCTATGCCGATTTTCTCGACATCGACCGGTCGCATTTCGATATCGCCGCCGTCACGGGTAACTCGATGGGCTGGTACACCGCGCTCCCAGTCGCCGGCGCGGTAGGGCCCGAGCAGGGCTTCCGGATCATCGACGCGATGGGCGAGAACAGCCAGGCCGGAGAGGCGGGCGGCCAGGTCCTGCTCACCCTGGTCGACGAGGAATGGCGGGAGTTGCCGGGCCTGCGCGCCCGGATTCTCGCGCTCGTCGAGGCGATCGGCGCCCGCCAGGGCTGCAGCCTTTACGTGTCTATCGAGCTTGGCGGCATGATCGTCTTCGCCGGCAACGAGCCTGGCCTCGCCGCCCTTCTCGCCGAAGCTCCGCCGACGCCGGCCCGCGACCCGCTCCGTCTGGTCAATCACGGCCCCTTCCACACGCCGCTCATGGCCGGCTCGTCGGAGCGCGCTCTGGCCCAGCTGCCGAGCGCCTGGTTCGGCTCGCCGCGAGCGCCGATGATCGACGGCCGCGGCCATTTCTGGCGGCCCCACGCCGCCGCCCCGGCGGCGCTCCACGATTACACCTTCGCCACGCAGATCCTCGAGACCTACGATTTCACCCGGGCGATCCAGGTCGCCGTGCGCGAGCAGGCGCCGGACCGGATCATCCTGCTCGGCCCTGGCGACACGCTCGGCGGCGCCATCGCCCAGGCCCTGATCGCGATCGAATGGCTCGGCCTGCGCTCGAAACGGGATTTCGTGGGAATGCAGGCCAGCGACCCCTTCCTGATCTCCATGGGCCGCGAGGACCAAAGGGCGCTGGCGACCGGCTAGAGCTTCCCGGCTACAGCCCCCAGAAGCCGCTCCCCTCGAGATTGCGCTCGAGCCGGGCCTGGCGCGCCTCGTCGCCGATGAGCCGGGCCAGGCAATAATCGCCGATCATCTGCGCCTGCGCCTCCAGCCGGGCCCGGGCGAAACGGGTAATTCCCTCCTCGTAGCGGTACATGGCGAGGGCGTTGAAGCGGCACGCGGCGAGCTCGCGGGCGTAGCGGGCGAGGAAGCGCGCCTTGCCGAGCGTCGCATATTGCCAGACGTGGACGATTTCGTGGTGGAAGAGCGACTGGGCGAAGACCTCCGCCTCCGCGAAGTCGTCGCTATACTGCGTCCGGAAATAGACGCTCCGGCCGAGAGTGATCGCGACATTGCCCTTCCGGAAAGCGGCGATTGCGGCGGCGTTGCGGCCGGCGCCGGAGCGCAAACGGATCTTGCCGTAATCCATCCGGTCGCCGAACGCCTCGCGGAGCAGCGCGATCTCGCCCGGCGTCAGCCCGCGCAACTCAGGCCTCCAGGGCGAGCACGGCGAAGGTCGCCAGCCAATGCTCGCCCATATAGTCGCCGGCGACGTGGGGCAGGCTGGCGGCAAGATGCTCGTCCGCGGTCTTGCGGGCAAGATCGGCAAGCTCCGGCTCAAGCGCCGGCGCGAAGCTCCGCCAGCACCAGGCCCGGCTGAGGTTGAGCCCGTCGAGATGGGCGATCTTGCCGTCCGAGCGATCGGCGACGGTGGCGGGGGCGAACAGGCTCGGCGGCGCGCGCGAAGCCAGATCGGGGAGAAAGCCGGCAAACCAGCCGCGGAATGCCTCGTCCCCCTGGGTCCGGCGCATGCACAGCGCCTCGGTCAGGGCCGAAGACAGGAATTCGTCGCCGCCGGGCTCCCATGCCTGGCAGCGGCGGTCCTGCCCGTAATAATCTCGAGCCCTGTCGCGGATGAGATCGGCGAGGAGGGGATCGTTGGGCTCGGCCCATTCGAGCGCCAGGATCATCGCGAAGGCGGTGTTGAAGTGGGTCCCGACCCGGATTGGATAAGTGAGCTTTGGCAGATAGGTCTGGAAACGCCCGGCAAAGGCTCGGGCGA
The DNA here is from genome assembly GCA_034668565.1 of Sphingomonadales bacterium. Taxonomy (GTDB): domain Bacteria; phylum Pseudomonadota; class Alphaproteobacteria; order Sphingomonadales; family Sphingomonadaceae; genus Allosphingosinicella. The sequence goes on from JAXDPE010000080.1 coordinate 16,194, forward strand.
GCGGCTCGAGGTCTTCCGCCCAGGGCCGGTCCGGATGGCGCTGGGCCTCGGCGTGGAGGGCGAGCAGCCAGGCCCAGCCGTAGGGCCGCTCGAACCCCCCCGAATAGGCCCGGTCGAGATAATCGAGCTCGCCCGCAACCTTGGCCGGAGCAAGCATCTCGTCGGCAAGCGCTTCGATCCGCGCGGCCGCCGCCAGCTCGGGGAAGAGCCGCCGGAGGCGAAGCATCAGCCACCAGCCGTGGACGCAGCTGTGCCAGTCGAAGCTGCCGAAGAAGATCGGGTGAAGCTCGCGCGGCGACAGCAGGTCCTCCGGGCCGTCGAGCACCTGGTCGAGCTTGTGCGGATATTCGCGGGTGACATGGCCCAGAGCGATCCCGGCGAAGCGCGCGGCGAGATCGGGGGTGAGGTCGTGGGCCGTCATTGCGAGCGAAGCGAAGCAATCCAGCACAGCGGCTGTCAATAGCGCTGCTGCTGGATTGCCGCGTCGCTTCGCTCCTCGCAATGACGGTCAGGGGAAGGCGAGCCACCACAGGAAAAGGATATTGATCGCGAGCAGCGGCAGGGCCGTCCCGACCTGGACCTTGATCACGCCGTTGGGATCCTTGAGCTCGAGCAGGGCCGAGGGGACGAGGTTGAAGTTCGCCGCCATGGGGGTCATCAAGGTCCCGCAGAAACCGGCGAGCATCCCGATCGCTCCGACCGCCGCCGGATTGCCGTGGTAGGTCTGGATCAGCAGCGGCACTCCGATCGCCGTCGCCATCACCGGGAAGGCCGCGAAGGCGTTGCCGGTGAGGATGGTGAAGAGCGTCATTCCAAGCCCGAAGGCGACGACCGCCGGAAACACCGATCCTTCCGGGATGACGGTCAGGATCAGCCCGCCGATCGTCCGGCCGACTCCGGTGTCGGCGAGGACCATCCCCAAGGCGGCGAGCATCATCGGAAGCACCACCGCCCAGCCGACCGCGTCGATCAGGCGCCGGCCCTCCTGCAGAGGCGCCAGCGGCGGCGGCTTGAGCCAGGCGAAGATGACGGCGAGCGCGACCAGCACTCCGGCGCAGAGCAGGACGAAGGTTTCGCGGTTCTTCTCGAACAGTCCGGTCTCGTGAAGCGGCGTGTAGAGATAGAGCAAAGTGCCGGTCACGGCGACGGCCAGCACGATCAGGATCGGCAGGAACAAGGCGTTGCCGAAGCGCTCGCCGGCGGCGGCGCGCTGAGCTTCGCTCGTCTCCGGGGCGCCGCGGCCGATCCGCTTCAAGCCGGCGAGCGCCGCGAGCGCCAGGACGATGCAGCCGTTGGCGAAGTCGCCGAGCCAGGAACCCGCAATCAGGCTGAGCGCGACCAGTCCCCAGAAGGCGGCATTGCCGAAGCGCTTGGGATTGGTCCGGTCGAACGCGCTGAGCAGGGCGAAGGCCGCAAACATGGCGCCGGCCAGGAAGAGGACGTGCTGGCCCGTGATCATGGTAATTCCTCCCTCGAATTTTCGGGGGAGGAGGACCGCCCGGAGCGCGGTGGTGGGGTTCTCGCTGAGTCCGAAAGGGCCCCTCCACCGTCCTTCGGACGGTCCCCCTCCCCTGCAAAAGCAGGGGAGGATTTCAGGCTGCGATCCAGCAGCAGCAGCCTCGCGCTGTGGACGAGGAAGGCCGCGACGGCGCTTGGGATCGCCCAGACCGCGAGCTCGAGCGGCGACAGCGCGATTCCATAGCCTTCCAGGATCTGCTGGATGAGGATGATCGATCCGATCGCGAAGAAGATGTCCTCGCCGAAGAACAGGCCGACATTGTCGGTCGCCGCGGCAAAGGCCTTGACCCGGTCGCCGGTGGCTTCGTCGAGCGGCCCGTGGCTTTTCTCGGCCGCCGCGACCGCCATCGGAGCGACCAGCGGCCGAACCGTTTGCGGGTGGCCCGCCGTCGTATGGAGGCCGATCGCCGAAATCCCCTGCCGGTAGAGGAGATAGAGGATCAGCACCCGCCCCGCCGTGGCCGCCCGGAACGAACCGATCACCGCCTTGGCCCGCTGCTGAAGGCCGTAGCGTTCGAGAAGGCCGATGACGGGAAGCACGATCCAGGGGACGGCGATGAGGCGGCTGTCGTTGAACGCCTTGCCGAGCTTGGAGATAACCTCGACAAGGTCGAGCCCGGCGAGCAGCCCGGTCGCGATCGCCGCCACCGGCACGACCACCATCGGGCTGAAGCGAAACGCGAAGCCGAGGATTATGATCAGGATCCCGAGGAGGGGGAGGTAGTTCATGGCCGATTCTCCGTCATCCCGGACTTGATCCGGGATCCATGAACACGGACGTTTTCGAAACGGGCGGTGTTCATGGATTCCGGCCTTCGCCGGAATGACGGGAGGGGCCGAACCCTCCTCCCCCCGGGGTTTCGATCACGAACATGTCGCCCTCCCGCATCTCGGCCGAGGCGGTTGCGCTCAGCGTCTCCACGCTTCCGTCCGCCCTGATCACCTGGTTCACCCCGGGCTTCGCATCCCCTCCCCCCTCGATCCCCCGGGGCGCCACTTCGCGCCGGTTGGAGAGGATGTTGGCACGCATGCCCGCGCGGAAGCGGATGTGCCGCTCGACGCCGTCGCCGCCCTTATAGGCCCCGTCGCCGCCGGAGCCGCGACGGATGGCGAAGCGCTCGACCAGCACCGGGTAGCGGGTTTCGAGGATTTCCGGATCGGTCAGCCGGCTGTTGGTCATGTGGGTCTGGACCGCGCTCGCTCCGTCGAAATCCGGGCCGGCCCCGGCCCCGCCCGCGATCGTCTCATAATATTGGTGATGGGCGTTTCCGAAGGTGAAATTGTTCATCGTCCCCTGGCTCGGCGCGAGCGCCCGGCATGCGGCGAACAAGGCGTCGGTGATAACCTGGCTGGTCTCGACATTGCCGGCGACGATGGCGGCCGGATAACGCGGATTGAGCATCGATCCTTCCGGAACGACGAGCGTGATCGGCCTCAGGCAGCCGTCGTTCATCGGGATCGCGTCGTCGACCAGGGTCCGGAAGACGTAGAGCGTGGCGGCCCGGCAGATCGAATGAGGCGCGTTGAAATTGTTCGGCTGCTGGGCGCTGGTGCCGCTGAAGTCGACGATCGCCGACCGGCGGGCCGGATCGACCTTCACGCTCACGCAAACCTCGGCGCCGTTGTCCATCGCGTAGCGGAACTCGCCGTCGCTCAGCCGGCCGATCAGCCGCCGCACCGCTTCCTCAGCATTGGCCTGGACATGGGCCATATAGGCGTCGACGACGTCGCGGCCATATTCGCCCGCCACCCGCCGCATCTCCGCCGCGCCGCGCGCGCAGGCGGCGATCTGGGCCTTGAGGTCCGAGAGATTTCGGTCGGGCCGCCGCGCCGGCCAGGGGCCGGAAGTCAGCAAAGCGCGAATCTCGGCCTCGAGAAACCGCCCTTCGTCGACCAGCAGGACGTTGTCGATCATCACCCCTTCGTCGTCGATCGTGTGGCTGTCCGGAGGCATGGACCCGGGCGCGATCCCGCCGATGTCCGCATGGTGGCCGCGGGCGGCGACGAACCAGGCCGGGGCCGGATCGCCCGCTTCGGCGAAGACGGGCATGATCACGGTGATGTCGGGCAGATGGGTGCCGCCGCGATAGGGAGCGTTGAGCACGTAGACGTCGCCGGGCCTGATCCCCCGCCCGTCCCGGGCGTCTCCGCGGGCGTCGATGATCGTGCGGATCGAATCGCCCATCGAGCCGAGATGGACCGGGATGTGCGGCGCGTTGGCGATCAGGGCGCCGCCCGAATCGAACAGGGCGCAGGAGAAATCGAGCCGCTCCTTGATGTTGACCGAGGACGCCGTGTTCTGGAGCGCGACCCCCATCTCCTCGGCGACGGCCATGAACAGGTTGTTGAACACTTCGAGCATGACCGGATCGGCCGCGGTGCCGATGGCGTGGGCGGTCTCGCGCGGCGCGGAGCGGGTCAGGATGAGATTGCCGAGCGGATCGACCTTCGCCTGCCAGCCGGGCTCGACGACGGTGGTGGCCCAGGGGTCGATGATGAGGGCCGGGCCGGGAATCGTATCGCCAATCGAGAGGGCCCCGCGGTCGTGCAAGGGGAATTCCTCCCCCGGCTTTCCGGGGGAGGGGGACCGTCCGAAGGACGGTGGAGGGGTTCTTCGGCCGGAAGAACCCCCTCCACCAGGCGTCGCCTGGTCCCCCTCCCCTGCAAATGCAGGGGAGGAATTAAGGCCCACAGCCTCTACGATCGCCGTTTCGACCACGACAGGCGTTTCCGGCGATATGAACCCGAAGCGCGTCCGGTGCGCTTCCTCGAACGCCGCCCGCATCGCCTCGAAATCCCCAGCCTCGACCTCCAGGCTCGAATCGCTCCCCTCATACCTCAACGCCGCTCGCCGCCTGATCTGGGCGGGTTCGACCCCCTGCCCCCTCAGCGCCGCCTCGGCCTCCGCCGCAAGCTCCGCCAGCACATCCTCCAGCGCCAGGCCGCCGACGCTTCGCTGCCTCAGCTCGACGAGGTCGGCCAGCCCCATCCCGTAGGCGCTGAGCACGCCGGCGAGGGGGTGGATCATCACCCGCTCCATGCCCAGCGCGTCGGCGACGAGGCAGGCGTGCTGGCCGCCCGCGCCGCCGAAGCAGGCCAGGGTGTAGCGGGTGACGTCGTGGCCGCGGGCGATCGAGATCCGCTTGATCGCGCTCGCCATGTTGTCGACGGCGATCCGGACGAAGCCGGCGGCGGCCTCGGTCGCCGACATCCCGGCCTCGGCGGCGACCGCCTCGCACAGGACCAGCGACGCGGCCGGATCGATCGGCTCGTCCCCGCCGGGGCCGAACACGGCGGGGAAATGCTCCGGCCTGATCTTGCCGAGGACGACGTTGCAGTCGGTGATGGTGAGCGGCCCGCCGCGCCGGTAGCAGGCCGGCCCCGGAACCGCTCCGGCGCTGTCGGGGCCGACCCTGAAGCGGGCTCCGTCATAATGGCAGACGGAGCCGCCGCCCGCGGCCACGGTGTGGATTTCGAGCATCGGCGCCCGCACGCGGACTCCGGCCACCACCGTCTCGTTGGTCCGCTCGTAGGCGCCGGCATGATGGGACACGTCGGTCGAGGTGCCGCCCATGTCGAAGCCGATGATCTTGTCGAAGCCGGCCTCCCCGGCCGTCTTGACCATTCCGACGATCCCGCCCGCCGGCCCCGAGAGGATTGCATCCTTGCCCTGGAAGGCGGCGGCGTCGGTCAATCCGCCCGACGACTGCATGAAGAAGAGGCGCGCCCGGCCTCCCAAGGCGGCGACCACCTTGTCGACGTAGCGGCGAAGCACGGGCGAAAGATAGGCGTCGACCACGGTGGTATCGCCGCGGCCGACGAGCTTGATCAGCGGTCCGACCCGGTGGCTCGCCGACACCTGGGCGAATCCGATCTCCTCCGCCAGCGCGGCCAGCGCCGCTTCGTGCGCCGTCCAGCGCCAGCCGTGCATCAGCACGATCGCGATCGCGCGATAGCCCGCCTTATAAGCGCTTATAAGCGAGTGCCGGGCGGCTTCGAGGTCGATGGGACGAAGCACCTCGCCGTCGGCCGCGACCCGCTCGTCCACTTCGACGACATGGTCGTAGAGGGCCTCGGGAAGGACGATTCGACGGGCGAAGATGTCGGGGCGAGCCTGGTAACCGATCCTGAGCGCGTCGCCGAAGCCCCGGGTGATGGCGAGGACGAGCTTCTCGCCCTTGCGCTCGAGGAGGGCGTTGGTGGCGACGGTGGTGCCCATCTTGACCGAGTCGAGGGGCGCCTCGCCATGCTCGGCGGTAAGCCGCCTTATGCCTTCGACGGCGGCGTCGTCATATAGGCCGGGATTGTCCGAGAGCAGCTTCGCGGTGAGCAGCCGCCCGTCGGGGGTACGGGCGACGATGTCGGTGAAGGTGCCGCCGCGGTCGATCGAGAAGGACCAGCCTTTCGTCATCCGCGGCGGCTGACGATCAGGCGATGTGGGCCTGGCCGACCATGCAGTAGAGCATCGGGATCGACAGGATCAGGTTGGTGCGCGATGCCATCATCGCCACAGAGGCGGAGCGGGCCTTGGCCGAATCCTCCGCCGGAACGATGCCGAGCGCCCGTTTCTGGTTCGGCCAGATGATGAACCAGACGTTCGCGGCCATGATCAGGCCCAGCCACATGCCGATCCCGATCGTCCGGTAACCCTCGCTGAGGGTCAGGGCCCGGCCGCTGTAGCCGGCCTTCGTCGACTCGGCGACGAGGAGGCCGAGGATCACGGTCGCGAGCGCCGACCAGCGGAACCAGAACAAAGCCTTGGGCGCGATATATTTGGAGACCGCGGGCTTCAGCTCGGCGGGAACGCTGGGCATGGTCGGGATCTGGACGAAGTTGAAATAGTAAAGCAGGCCGATCCACAGGATTCCGGCGAAAATGTGCACGTAGCGAAGCCACTGCGCCCACGGATAGGAACCGTCGGAGATCAGTGCGCCGTGAAGGCCGAACATCGCCGCGACGAGAAGAACGACGCCGATGATCAACGCGAGATGAAAGTTGCCGAGTATCTTGGCCATCGAAACCCCCTGTTGGTTTGTCGGTTGGCAGCCCCTCTAACGCAGCGGCGAGGTGGTGGGTAGGTTAAATTCCTCCCCGGCACTGGCCCGGGCTGCTGGCTTTGAAATAGTATGTGTTCATGCTATGTTCTAGGGCTCTTTGACAGCGTGAAATAGATAACGGGCTTCCGCCAGCTGCGCCGAGCGGGAAATTCACGAAAAAGGTGCTCCACCCAATGAACTTCGTGAACTTACCCTCGTGTCGAGGGTCGCCCTGGCGCCGGGCCGATACGCCCTAAAGCCGCCACATGATGCTCTGCGAGAGCGGGGTCCAGACGCCGGTCTTCACCCCGGCGCGGCGCAGGGCCGCTCCGGTCCAGCTGTTGCAGGTGTAGACGGCGCTGTATTTCCCGACCGCCTCGTAGAAGATGTCGGATGGGCCGTAGCCTCGGCCGAGCACGGGGATCGTCTTGCCCTGCGCATCATATTGGAAGCTGGCCCGGGCGAAGACGACGAGCCGGCGATATTCGTCGGGCCTCAGCACGATCGGCCTCGTATCCGCGCTCGCCCGAGGATTGTGGTCGTGGTCGGCGTGCATCAGGCTCCGCCCCTGGCCGAAAGCGGCGAGGAAGGCGTTTCTCATGGTGAGATCGCCCCAGGTCGGGGTTTCGAGGTAGAAGGTGCGGTTGCCGTAGCCCAAGGCGACGTAATTGGCCCGGCCCCAGCGCGGATCCCTGAGATGCTCGCCCGGGACGAGCGGCCGCCAGTCCATCTCCGCGGTCACCTTGGGCACCAGGATCCAGGTGTGGACTCCGTTGGTTCGGACGAAGACCGTCACCCCCTGCTTCGCCTCCTGCCAGCCGCGATTGGCCGGAATGGCGCCGAGGATCAGGACGGCGAGGAAATAGAGGATCGGGATTGCCGCAAGGGCGGCGGCGACGCGCACGGCGATTCGAAGGGCGCGTTTCACGCGACCAGCCTAGCGCTTGATGAAGCGGCTGCGAAGCGGCAAGCCGGGGGCATGTCGCGAGCGCATCTGGAGGCGATCTGGCGGGTCGGAGTGGAGGCGTGCCTGCCCGAGCGGGTGCTGCCGCCCCATTTGCCCGAACCGCCGCCCGGCAGGACGATCATTCTCGCGCTCGGCAAGGCGGCGGTGCCGATGGCGCGGGTCGTCGAGGCAAGGTGGCGAGGGCCGCTGTCCGGCCTCGCGGTGGCGCCGCACAGCGGCGGCGGCACGCTGGAGCGGGTGGACGTGATCCGGGCCGCCCATCCGGTCCCGGACGAGAGCAGCGTCGAAGCGGCGCGGCGGCTGCTCGCGCTGGCCGGGCAAGCGGAGCGCGACGACCTCGTCCTCGTCCTGCTTAGCGGCGGCGCCTCCTCGCTCGCCTGCCAGCCCGGGGACGGACTTGGGCTGGCGGAAAAGCGCCGGCTCACCGAAGCCCTTTTACGGTCCGGGGCGAGCGTCAGCGAGATCAACCGCGTTCGCCGCCACCTGTCGCGTTTCAAGGGCGGGCGGCTTGCGCTGGCCGCATCCCCGGCCCGGCTGGCGACCCTCGCCATTTCGGATGTGGTCGGCGACCGGCCGGCCGACATCGGCTCGGGCCCGACCGCGGCCGATCCGTCCACCGTCGAGGAGGCGCGGGCGGTTCTCGACCGGTACGCCATCGCTGCGCCCGATCGGGGCTGGTCAGAGACTCTCAAGCGGGTTTCGGGAGAGTGGCGCCTCGTCGCCGGCGCCGCCGATGCCCTTGCCGCCGCGGCGGCAAGGGCTCGGGAATTGGGCTATGCGCCGCGCCTGCTCGAATGCGAGGGCGAGGCGCGCGAAGTCGGGCGCGCGCATGCCGCGCTCGCCCTCGCGGCCGGGCCCGGCATCGCTTTGATCTCGGGAGGCGAGCTCACCGTCACCGTGTGCGGCCCGGGCCGCGGCGGGCCGAACCAGGAATATGCCCTGGCCGCGGCCCTTGAGCTGAGCGGGGAGACCGGGATTTGCGGGCTCGCCGCCGACACCGACGGGATCGACGGCTCAAGCGAGGCGGCCGGCGCATTTTTCGGCTGCGGAGCGCCGGGCGGGGAGGCAGCGCTGGAGGCGAACGATTCGGACGGCTGGTTCTCCGGGCGGGGCGGCCTGTTCGTCACCGGCCCGACCGAAACCAACGTCAGCGACCTCAGGATCATCCTCACCTGAATCCAAGAAATTCGGTGTCAGACACCGAATTTTAAGTGGTTGAATTTGTTGGAGGCGAAATCGTGTCGGACCGGAATTTTCAGGCGCTCGTCAAAGCCACCGAGCGCTGGTAATCCACGGCGATGAGCGAATGGACGATCGGAATCCTCGGCGGCTCGGGCCTTTACGAGATGGCGGCGCTCGAGGAGGCGCAGTGGATCGCGGTCGACACGCCCTGGGGCCTGCCGTCCGACGAATTGCTCTTCGGCAGGCTTCACGGCATCCGCTTCGTCTTCCTGCCCCGCCACGGCCGGGGCCACCGGATCCCGCCGAGCCAGGTCAACGCCCGGGCCAATGTCGACGCCCTCAAGCGGGCCGGATGCACCGACCTCGTCGCCATCTCGGCGGTCGGATCGCTTCGCGAAGAGCTGGCGCCGGGGCACTTCGTCGTCGTCGACCAGTTCATCGACCGCACCTTCGCGCGCGAGAAGAGCTTTTTCGGCGCCGGCCTCGTCGCCCACGTCTCGATGGCCGATCCCGTCTGCCCGCGCCTGTCCGGGCTTCTCGCCGGCGCGGCCGCGGCGGCCGGAGCGAGCGTTGCCCAGGGCGGCACCTATCTGGCGATGGAGGGGCCGCAATTCTCGTCGCGGGCGGAAAGCGAGCTCTATCGGAGCTGGGGCTGCGACGTGATCGGGATGACGGCGATGCCGGAGGCCAAGCTGGCGAGGGAGGCGGAGCTTCCCTACGCTCTGGTGGGCATGGTCACCGATTACGATTGCTGGCGGCAGGGCGAGGAAGCCGTCGAGGTTTCGGCCATTATCGCCCAGCTCGTCGCCAATGCGGATCGGGCCCGGGCGACGGTGGCGGCGTTCGCAAGGGCGCTGCCGGCGAAGCGGGCGCCGTCGCCGGTCGACACCGTGCTCGACTCCGCGATCATCACGGCGACGGGATCGCGCGATCCGGCGATGCTCGCGAAGCTCGACGCGATCTGCCGGAGGGCCTTGGCCAAGCCGTCATGCTGAACTTGTTTCAGCATCCAGGGTGGAGGCGCCTCAAGGGTGGAAACCTGGACCCTGAAACGAGTTCAGGGTGACGGGGATGGCCTAGCCCACCCCAACGGGCATCTCGAACGGCCGCTCCCGGATCCAGCGGCTGGCGATGAGCTTCTCCCCCTTCGTCACCGGTAGCCCGGCATGGCCCGAGGCCGGGTCGCGGCGTCCGTCGGTGCCGGTGTTGCCGAAGAGGATGGCGTCGCCCGCGCGGCCCTTCAGCTTCAGGCCGGGCGTCGGGAAATGGGTCTCCCCGCCCTCGTAATCCTCGTTCAGCCAGACGAGGAGGGTCATCACGCGCGGGTTGGCGAAGCCGGGAATGGCGTCGAAATGCGGCTTGTACTCCCCGCCGGGGCGGTAGCGGAGGACCTGGAGCGGCTCGCCCTGCTCGACCCCGGTAGCGCTGGCGGCTGCGAGGCGGCGGTTGAGGGCGTGGATGGCCGGATTTTCGAGCGGCCAGGGAAAGCCGGCGCTGTCGCAGACCCGCACCGGATCGCGCACCTGGCGGCCCGAGCCCGGATCGACGACGACCGCCGGCGCCATCATCGGCGCGGCTTCGGAGGCGAGCCAGGCACATTCCTCCGGCGAGAAAAGACGCTCGAAGCGGGTGGCGGCCGGCGTTTCGCAGAGCCTCTCGCCTTGCGGCGCGACCCGTGGATCGCCCTCGGCGGTGAGCGCCATCGCCTCGACCCGCTCCAGCGCCCGGCGGCTTCGCGGATCGACTTCGGCAAGCGCGCCGAGGAGCCGGAGCGAAGCGGCCCATTCGCGCGGGCCGCCCACCCCGGCGGCGAGGAGATTGGCGTAGATCACGGCGGCATCCACCCGCCCGGCCCCGGCCGACTGACGGAACAGCTCGCGGGCAGCGACGAGGTCGCGTGAGCCGCCGTCGCCGCGCAGCTTCGCCGCGGCCGCCTCGAACAGAGCCTGCCCGTCAGCCATAGAGCCGCTTCAACCGCTCAGGGCTGATTCCGCAACGATAGAGCGCGAGCAGGATCAGGTTGCGGACCGAGGTCCGGAGCCAACCGCCCCGCCGCCAGCGATCGGCCGAGGTGGTCGCGGCGATGCCTAAGCGCTCCATCCGGACGCCGCCGATCCGCCGCACAAGGTCGACATCCTCCATCAGCGCCAGCGGCCGATAGCCGCCGATCCCGTCGTAAAGCCGGCGCGAGATGAGGAGTCCCTGGTCACCGTAAGGGAGGCGCAAGCAGCGGACCCGAAGCGCCACCCCGGCCTCGATCAGCCGGGGCCGCCAGCCGTCGGCGTCGAGCCGGAAGCGGAAGCAGGCCGCCTTGCCGCGTTGCCGCTCGGCATGGCGGTCCGCCGCCTGCCGCCAGCCCGGCTCCAGCCGGGTGTCGGCATGGAGGAAGAGCAGCCAGTCGCCCTTCGCGGCGGCGGCGCCGGCCGCGAGTTGGAGGCCTCGCCCGCGCGGCGCCTGGACCACCCTGGCCCCGTTGCGCAGGGCGATGGCCGCCGTGCCGTCGCTGGAGCCGCCGTCGACGACGACGATCTCGTCGGCCTCGCGGACCGCGACCAGGCAAAGCCCGATCCAGTCGGCGGCGTTCAGGGCGGGGATGACGACGGAGATCATCTGTCCTCCCCATCGAAGATTGGGAGGGGGACCACCCGAAGGGCGGTGGAGGGGTAAAGGCGCCGGCCCATGCGGTTCCGGCGCTATACCACGGAATCCTCGCCAGCTACCCCTCCACCCGTTTCACGGGGTCCCCCTCCCCATGCTGCGCATGGGGAGGACAGTCAGGCGGAGCAGCTCGCCCCGCCCAGGACGCAGAAGCGGGCGCAGTGGGGGTGGTTGAGGCGGACTTCGTTCGGCGCGTCCGCCAAGGTCGGCCCCAGCGCGAATTGCGGGTCGTGGGGGAGCAGGGTGCAGGCGACGACGTGCGGGCGGACGGCGCCCTTGGCCTTCACGATCATCCGGCTCGAGGCGCACATCATCGCGGCAGGGGCGACGTGGAGGATGTCCCAGCAGGCGTCGGTGATTTCGGGAACGTCGGCGGATGAATCCATCGCCGGGAAAAGGACGAGGCCGCCGGTGGCCTCCAGCCTTTGCCCGGCGCAAAGGACGGCATAGCCGGCCCGGGCCTCGTCGAGGCTCTCGCCGGGAAGCTGGCGGCCGGCGATCGCGGTCGTGAAGCCGTTCGATTCGAGCCAGCGCAGGCCGTCCAGCGCCCTGGCCCAGGTGCCGGGGCCGCGCTCGGCCTCGTGGACTGCGGCGCTGTGATGGTCGAGGCTGACCCGGAAGGTCAGCCTTTCGCGGGGAAGCGCCTGGAGCGCGGCTTCGAAGCGACGCATCGGCCGCATCGCGTTGGTCAGGACGAGCACCTCGAACCCGCGCCCTAGCGCCGAGGCGATCATGGCGACGGCCTCGCGGTTCATGAAAGGCTCGCCGCCGGTCAAGCCGATCTCTCGGGTGCCGAGCGCCGCCGCCTCGTCCAGATAAGGCTCGATTTCCGCCAGCGTCGGATAGACGAGGGCGTCATTGGTGGGCGAACTCTCGATGTAGCAACTCGCGCAGGCGAGGTTGCAGAGCGTTCCGGTGTTGACCCACAGCGTGTCGAGCCGGCCCAGCGCGACACGGGCGCGCGGCTCGCCTTTGGCGGTGAAGAGGGGGTCTCGGAACTTGGCCGGGTCGAGCGGCCGGGCGGCCGGATCGGCGAAGGGCGACATGGACACGTTCGGGGCGGCGGCGATCGGGAGCATCCTTCGACACCGGGCGATAGTCCAGATAGAAGCGTCCCGGAACCCACCTCCGTCATTGCGAGCGAAGCGAAGCAATCCAGCGCGGCCTCGGTGCAAGGCTGGATTGCTTCGTTGCTTCGCTCCTCGCAATGACGAACGGTGAAACGGCGGAGGTAGGAGTGAGACGTTCGGGCAAGCTCCTCCTCCTGCTGCTGATCGTCCTTGCGATCGCCGCCTTCTTCGCCTTCCACCTCGGCGCCTATCTGACCCTCGCCAACCTCAAGGCCCGGCAGGCCGACCTGGCGGCGTTCGTCGAAGCCCGGCCCCTCGCCGCGATCGCGGCCTTCTTCCTGCTTTATGTCGCCGTCACTGCGCTTTCGCTGCCCGGAGCGGCGATCCTGACTTTGGCGGCGGGGGCGATCTTCGGCCTTTGGGAGGGGACGCTGATCGTCTCCTTCGCTTCGACCCTCGGAGCGAGCCTCGCCTTCCTCTCCTCGCGCTATCTGCTTCGCGACTGGGTGAAGGCGCGCTTCGGGGCGAGGATCGACGCCATCGACCGAGGGATCGCCAAAGACGGCGCCTTCTATCTGCTCACCCTTCGGCTGATCCCGGCCTTCCCCTTCTTCCTGGTCAACCTCGCCATGGGCGTGACCGCAATGCGCCTCCTCACCTTCGCCTTGGTCAGCCAGGCGGGAATGCTGCTCGGAACCATCGTCTACGTGAATGCCGGCACCCAGCTCGCCGGAATCGAGAGCACAAAGGACATCTTCTCGCCGGCGCTGATCGGCTCGTTCGTCCTGCTCGGCCTGTTCCCGCTCCTCGCCAAGGCGCTGGTCGGCGCGTGGAAGCGGCGGCGAGTCTACCGGGGCTGGCGGCGGCCGAGGCGCTTCGACCGCAACCTCATCGTCGTCGGGGCGGGCGCCGGCGGGCTCGTCACGGCGCTGATCGGAGCGACGGTCCGCGCCAAGGTGACTCTGATCGAGAAAGGCGAGATGGGCGGCGACTGCCTCAACACCGGCTGCGTCCCTTCCAAGGCCCTGATCCGGAGCGCTCGGGCCGCGCACGAGATCCGAAGCGCCGCCGCTTTCGGGATCGCGCCGGCCGAGCCGGAGGTGCGCTTCGCCGAGGTAATCGAGCGAATCCACCGGATCATCGCCGAGATCGCGCCGGCCGACAGCGTCGAGCGCTATACGAGCCTCGGCGTCGACGTCCGCAAGGGCCATGCCCGGCTGGTCGATCCCTGGACGGTCGAGATCGACGGCGGCGAGCGACTGACCGCCCGGGCCATCGTCATCGCCGCCGGGGGCGAGCCGGCGGCGCCGCCGATCCCGGGTCTTGGCGAGAGCGGCTACCTGACCAGCGATACGATGTGGGAGAAATTGCGCGGGCGCGAGTCGGTGCCGGAGCGGATCGCGGTCGTCGGTGGCGGTCCGATCGGGACGGAGATGGCCCAGGCCTTCGCCCGGCTGGGCGCGAAAGTAACCCAAATAGAGCACGGGCCGAGGCTCCTGCCGAAGGAGGACGAGGAGGCTTCCGAGCTGGTCGAGGCGGTGCTCCGCGAGGAAGGCGTGGAGATCCTGACCGGCCATGAGGCGCTTCGGGTGGAGGGCAAGGCGCTGGTCGTCCGCTCCGAGGGCGCCGAGAGGCCGATCCCGTTCGACGAGATCATCGTCGCCGTCGGCCGCAAGGCCCGGCTGACCGGCTACGGCCTGGAAGCGCTCGGCATCGAGACCGGCCGGACCATCGCGGTCAACGAGCGGCTGGAGACTCGCTTCCCCAATATCTATGCGGTCGGCGACGTCGCCGGGCCCTATCAGTTCACCCATTTCGCCGCCCACCAGGCCTGGTTCGCGGCGGTCAACTCATTGTTCGGCCATTTGAAAAGCTTCCGGGCCGATTACCGGGCCCTGCCCTGGGTCACCTTCACCGATCCCGAGGTCGCCCATGTCGGGCATAACGAGCTGTCAGCGAAGGAAGCGGGGATCGACTATGAGGTCGTCCGTTACGACCTCGCCCATCTCGACCGGGCGCTGTCCGAGGGCGCGAACCGGGGCTTCGTCAAGCTGCTCGTCCAGCCCGGCAAGGACAAGCTGCTCGGCGCCACGATCGTCGCGGCCGGCGGCGGGGAGACCTTGGCCGAGCTGGTCCTGGCGATTAAGCACGGCCTCGGCCTCAACAAATTGCTCGGCACTATCCACGCCTATCCGACACTCGCCGAAGCCAACAAATATGCCGCGGGCGAATGGAAGAAGGCGCACAAGCCCGAACGGCTGCTCGGCTGGCTGGAGCGCTACCATGCGTGGCGGCGCGGGTGACCCGGATCGTTATCTTCGCCAAGGCGCCGGTGGCCGGGCGGGTGAAGACACGGCTGATCCCGGCGCTGGGCGCCGAAGGGGCGGCGAGGCTCGCGGCGCAGATGCTTGCGGCGACGGTGGAGGAGGCGCTGGCGACGGGGCTCGAGGTCGAGCTTTGCGGCGAGCCGGATGCCGCGCAATGGCACGAGGCCCGGGCAGGTCTCCGGCCGACGGCGCAGGGCGGAGGCGAGCTTGGCGAGCGGCTGGCGAGGGCGGCGGAGCGGGTGCTGGGCGAGGATCGGATCCTGCTCGTCGGCGCCGATTGTCCGGAGCTGGACCGGGTCCGGCTGAGCACCGCGGCGGAGGCGCTCGGGCGCTGTGACGCGGTCCTCCATCCGGCCCATGACGGAGGCTATGCGCTGCTGGGGTTGCGTCGCTTCGACCGCTCGATCTTCGAAGGGATCGCGTGGAGCACGGCGCTGGTGGCGCGTCAGACGATCGCCAAGATCGAGGCGCTCGGCTGGTCCCTTCATCTCGGGGAGACGTTGCGGGATATCGACGAGCCCGACGATCTGCCCTTCTGCCGTCATCCCGGCGAAAGCCGGGACCCCAGCGAGAATTCGCGCGAGTGCCTCTCGCCCACGAGGTCCCGGCTTTCGCCGGGATGACGGGAAGGTTAGACGCCCCCATATGACCCCCCTGCCCCCTTATGCCGAGCTTCTCGGGCTTCGCACCGAGCGTGGCGGCGACGGGGCCCTGCTTTGGGTGATGCCGTTTGGCGAGCAGGTGGTCGGGCGGCCCGGCTTCCTCCACGGCGGGGCGATCGCCGGACTCCTCGAATTCGCCGCTTTGGGCACGCTCTACGAGGCGCTTGGCGACGGGGCGACGGCGAGGCCGAACAACGTCAGCGTCGACTTCATGCGCGGCGGACTGGATCACGACACCTTCGCGGCGGCGGTGGTGACCCGGCTCGGAAGCCGGGTCGCCAATGTCGAGGCCCATGCCTGGCAGCAGGATCGCGGCAAGCCGATCGCGGCGGCGCGGATGAATTTGATGGTGAGAAGGGATGCGTCATCCCGGCGAAAGCCGGGACCTCGGGGAGACCCGTAGAGACTTCTCGACATGAGGTCCCGGCTTTCGCCGGGATGACGGCTATCTACCGCCTCACCCGCCCCGCTTCATCACCTCCCGGGCGATGACCAGCTGCTGGACCTGGCTGGTGCCCTCGTAGATCCGGAACAGGCGGACGTCGCGATAGAGGCGCTCGATGCCGTAATCGGCGATATAGCCGGCGCCGCCGAATATCTGGACGGCGCGGTCGGCGACCCGCCCGACCGTCTCGCTCGCGAAATATTTGGCGGCGGCCGCCTCGAGCGTGATCGGCTCGCCTTTATCCTTGAGCGCGGCGGCTTCGATCACCAGCGCCCGCGCCGCCATCGTCTCGGTCTTGGAATCGGCGATCATCGCCTGGATGAGCTGGAATTCCGCGATCGCCTTGCCGAACTGCCTGCGCTCGGCCGCATAGCCGACGGCGTCGGCGATCAGCCGCTCGGCGATCCCGACGCAGACCGCGGCGATATGGAGGCGGCCGCGGTCGAGCACCCGCATGGCGATCCGGAACCCCTCGCCTTCCTCGCCGAGCCGATTGGCCGCGGGGACAGGCGTCGCGTCGAAATTGACGTCGCAGACATGGGCGCCCTGCTGGCCCATCTTGCGCTCGGGCCTGCCGACGCTGACGCCCGGCAGATCGGCGGGGAGGAGGAAGGCGGAGACTCCGCGGGCCCCCGGCTCGCCGGTCCGGGCCATGACGGTGAAGAGCGAGGCCTTGTCGGCGTTGGTGATGTAGCGCTTGGTCCCTGTCAGGCGATAGACGTCGCCGTCGCGCACCGCCTTCGTCTGCACCGAGGCGCTGTCGGAGCCGGCGGCGGGCTCGGTGAGGGCGAAGCTGGTGACGATCTCGCCGCTCGCGATCCGCGGCAGCCACTCGGCTTTCTGAGCGTCGCTGCCGGCCATCGCCAGGCCCTGGCTGCCGATGCCGACATTGGTGCCGAAGACCGAGCGGAAGGCAGGGGTGGTCCGGCCGAGCTCGAGCGCGACCCGGACCTCCTCGCTCATGTTCAGCCCGAGGCCGCCATATTCCTCCGCGATTGAGAGCCCGAACAGGCCCAGGTCGCGCATTTCGGCGACGATCTCGGCGGGCACCTCGTCCTCGCGGTCGACCCGCTCCTCGAGCGGACGGAGGCGCTCCGCGACGAAGCGGCGGACGGTGGCGAGGAGGAGGTCGAAGGATTCGGGGTCGAGGGGCATTGTCGTCTCCGATAATCGTCATCCCGGCGAAAGCCGGGACCTCATGACGAAAAATCTCAGCGGGTCTCCCCGAGGTCCCGGCTTTGGCCGGGACGACGGCTAATATCCCTTCATCCGCGCCAGCTTGTCGGCGTGGTAATTGGCGTCGCCGAACAGCGCGTTCAGCACCCGATCGCGCTTCATGTAGAGGCCGATATCATATTCGTCGGTCATGCCGATGCCGCCGTGCATCTGGACGCCTTCCTGGACGGCCAGGGTCGAGGTCCGGCCCGCCTTGGCCTTGGCGACGGAAACCATCGCTTCCGCCTCGGGGCTGCCCTCGTCGAGCAATTGCTGGGCCTTGATCGCCGCCGAGCGGGCGATCTCCAGCTCCGAATAAAGGTGGGCGGCGCGGTGCTGGAGGACCTGGAACTCGCCGATCAGCCGGCCGAATTGCTTCCTCTGCTTGAGATAGTCGACGGTCATCCCCATCGCCGCCGAGCCGAGCCCGACCATCTCCGAGGCGGCGCCGGCGCGGCCCGCGTTCAGCACCCGGCCGAGCGCGGCCTCGCCCTGCCCGACCTCGCCGATCACCGAATCGGAATCGACCTCGACACCCTGGAAATCGAACCGGGCGCCGATGCTCGAATCGGCCAGCCTGACGCCCTCGACCTCAAGCCCCGCGGCCTCTTTCTCCACGGCGAACAGGGTCAGGCCTTCGTCGGTTCGGGCGGCGACGACGACGACGTCGGCCGAGGCGCCCTGGACGACGAACTGCTTGCGCCCGCTGAGCCGGAAACCGTTGCCGGCCCGCTCCGCGCGCATCGCGATGGCCTCGGGCCTGTGCTTGGGCCCTTCGTCGAGGGCGAGGGCGGCGACCGTGTCGCCGGCGAGAATGCCCGGGAACCAGCGCTGCGCGTGGGGCGTGCCCCTGAGCGCCTCGACGACCGCCACGGCGCTGATCAGGAAGGGGGACGGAGTCAGGTTGCGGCCGATCTCCTCGAGCACGATCCCGGCCTCGACATGGCCGAGCCCGAGGCCGCCTTCGGCCTCGCCGATCAGGATGCCGGTGAAGCCGAGCTCGGCGAGCTGCTTCCACAGAGCGTGGCCGAAGCCGTCCTTGCAGCCCATGTCGCGATATTTGCGGAGCTGGCTCGCGATCGAGCCTTCCTCGGCCATCAGCTGGCGCGCCGTGTCGCGAAGCATGATCTGGTCTTCGGTGAGGTAGAGCGGCATTTTCTACTCCGTCACCCCGGCGCAAGCCGGGGCCTCGTGGGGTGAAGGGCTCGGCTGGGAGCTCTCGCTGGGGTCCCGGCTTTCGCCGGGATGACGGGTCTCGTTCATGCCCCCGGCAAATCCAAAATCCGCTTCGCGATGATTCCGAGCTGGACCTCGCTGGTCCCGCCCTCGATCGAATTCGCCTTGGTCCTCAGCCATTCGCGAGCGGCCTTGCCCTTCTTCGAGCGCTCGCTCTCCCATTCGAGGGCGTCCGAGCCGGCGGCGGTCATGACCAGCTCGTGCCGCGCCTTGTTGAGCTCGGTGCCGGCATATTTCATCATCGAGGGCTGGGCCGGATGGGCCATGCCCGCCTTGAGCTCGTCGATGAAGCGCTCCGACATGGCCCGGAAGGCCATGGCGTCGACGTCGAAGCGGGCGATCTCGGCGCGAAGCATGGGATCGTCGGCGAGGGTATCGGCGAAGGCTTCGCCGAGGCTTCCGGCCTGCCCCCCCAGGCCCATGCCGCTGATCATCTCGCGCTCATGGCCGAGCAGATATTTGGCGACGTCCCAGCCCTTGTTGATCTCGCCCACCACCTGATCCTTGGGCACCTTCACGTCGTCGAAGAAGGTCTCGCAGAAAGGCGAGTTGCCGGAGATGAGGAGGATCGGCCTGGTCGACACTCCCGGCGTCGCCATGTCGAAGAGGATGAAGCTGATCCCCTTATGCTTGGGCGCCTGGAAGTCGGTGCGCACCAGGCAAAAGATCCAGTCCGCCTTGTCGGCATAGCTGGTCCAGACCTTCTGGCCGTTGACCAGCCAATGGTCGCCCTCATCCTCGCATTTGGTCTGGAGCGAGGCCAGGTCGGAGCCGGCGTTCGGCTCGGAATAGCCCTGGCACCAGCGAATCTCGCCGCGGGCGATCTCCCCCAGGAAGCGCTTCTTCTGCTCTTCCGTGCCATATTTGAGCAGAGCCGGCCCAAGCATCGAGATTCCGAAGCTCATCAGTGGGTTGCGGGCCCCGATCCGGGTCATCTCCTGCCGGAGAACTTTCGTCTCCGCCGGCGAAAGCCCGCCGCCGCCATAGTCCTTCGGCCAGTCGGGCACGGTCCAGCCGCGCCCGGCCATCGCGTCCATCCACTGCTTCTGGGCCTCGTTCTTGAAGGTGAAGTTGCGCCCGCCCCAGCAGGCGTCGCTCTCCTCCCGCATCGGCTCGCGCATCTCGGCCGGGCAATTGGCCTCGAGCCAGGCCCGGGTGTCGGCGCGAAAGGTCTCAAGGTCGCTCACGAAAGGCTCCTCAGCTTTACGTTAACGTCAATGGCGCGGCGCACGGAAGCCGTCAACTGCTCTGGAACCACTCGCTCAGACGGTCTCGCGCCACGAATATGCGCCGAACCGTGTATCCGGATCGACAACTCGTATAGCAATTACTCTCACCGTGTTATATATATACGGTGTCGTCGTAATTGACGACTGCCGCCGAAATCCCTCTGCGGCAATGGAAGGAGCGAAACATGTGCCATCCTTTAAAAGCTGCCAAGCCTCGTGGCGACAGCGACATCGACGCGAAGTAGGCCCGTTTGAATTGAGGCTGCTTGCCTCGATCAACGGTCTCAGAGATCAAGCCTGGGGTTCCAAACTCCGGCGAGATCTCAGCGACGACCTCGGACGCGACGTTGCCATCGGGCAACTTTATTTGGCCCTCTCTCGCCTTGAGCGAGATGGGTTCATCGCTTCCGAGAAAATGGATCCGGAGCCCATACGTGGCGGCCGCTCAAAAAAGGTGTTTCGACTTGAGGCACCGGGTGTGAGGGCTCTGGAAAGAACGGCCGCTTTGTTAAGCGCACCAGGTGCTCTCCACCTACAGGAGAGTACACATGGCAAAGTTGCCATCTAAACTCGTCCGCTTTCTCGTCTGGGCGTCGGGTAGTGATCACAAGGACGATGCTCTCACAGCGTTTGTTGAGAGCTACGCGGAGGTTACCGAAAAGTTTGGATCCTCCTATGCGATGTGGTGGAGCTTCGGTCAGGGTCTTCGGGCGTTGCCCTATGGTTTCATCGGATTGATCCTGAAGGTGGGCTCTTTCATCTTCAGGATCGGCAAGTGAGGGTGGCGGCAAGAGGGCTAATCTCCTCTTGCCCCTCCTTGCAAGTATCCAAGTTCTCCACCTCAATGCCAGTCCGCATCCGCGACCGGCGCCATTTCCTTCGCCGCCTTGACGATGTCCTCGAGGTCGACCGCCGTGTCGAACGGATCCTCGTCGAGCTCCGTCACTCGGTTCAATCGCCGCTGCCAGCGATGCAGCGCCTCGACATAGGGCACGTAAGGCACCCGCATCAGCGCCCCGCTCGGCAGGCGCTCGACATCGGCAATGCCGTTATGGACCCACTCCCCCGTACCCCAGTCCGGCATATCGACCGCCGGGAACAGACAGATGCCCTGGAGGTCGACTCCGCGGTTCACCGCCGCCAGGCTTTCGGAGACGACGTCGTTCAGCCAGTCCGGACGGCCGCCTTTCAGCCCCGAGGTCTCGGCGACGATGCAGGGCCGGCCATAAGGCTTCGCGCCCTCCTCGATCAGGTCGCACAGGGGCCGGATGCGGTCGTCGCCCGGCTCGAGCGCGGCGTGGGGGCCATGCTCCCGATATTCCATCTGCCCGAAGCTGTAATTGTTGAAGCCGATGATATCGAGGATCTCGGGCGATCCGCCGAGCTCCGGGAAGCGGCGGCCCGAGATCGCGTCCCAGGCGAGATAGGCATCGTCAAAAGATTCGAGATGGGCCGCTTCCGCGAGATCGGGCCTGTCGCGTGGCGGCACGACCCAGATGAGCGGATCGATATGGACCATCCGGGCCTCGGGAAAATCCTCGCGGATCGCCTTCACCGCCGCGATGTCGGCGGCGGCGAGGGCGAGGGTCAGGCGCCGCCGAGTCTCGCGGTCCTTGCCGAAGGGCGCCGCCCAGCCCCACTCGCCGGCCATATAGCC
Source organism: Sphingomonadales bacterium (assembly GCA_034668565.1). Taxonomy (GTDB): domain Bacteria; phylum Pseudomonadota; class Alphaproteobacteria; order Sphingomonadales; family Sphingomonadaceae; genus Allosphingosinicella. Next base: position 37,396 of record JAXDPE010000080.1, read on the forward strand.
GAAGAAGGTCGGCTCGTTGGTGGGCGTGAAGAACAGGGGTCCGTGATGCGCACGTTCGGCGACATGGCGCGCGGCGGCCCGGGCATAAGCGACGAAACGTTCTACGAAGGTCTCGCCGAACGGGTCGAGCCCGTCGGGATAGCCGTAGTGGCAAAGGTCCCAGATCGGCAGGATGGAGTGGCGGCGCTGCGCTTCGAGGAACGGATCGATATAGGAGAAATCGTAATCGCCGAGGCCGCGGTCGACGAAGGGCCAGGGTATGCCTTCGCGAGCGACGCCGATGCCGAGCGAGGTCAGCATCCGGTAATCCTCGTCGGAATGTCCGCGGTGCTGGGTCTCCTCGCACAGGTCGCGGCGCCCGCCCTCATGCCAGTCGAAGGTCGAGCATTCGAAGCCCGACAGGAAGAAGGTCGGGAAGATGCCGTCCCGGCTCACTTCAGCGCGTCCGCGACCCGGTGCTTGACATGGGGGTCGGGGATGATCCGAAACCGAGCCTCGATCAGGCTGTAGAGCCCGAACAGGCACAGGCCAGCGGCGACCGCGGCGTAGAGCCAGCCCGGCATGCTGCCCAGAGCGTCGCCGAGCGCGCCGGCCTCCTCCGGACGGTGATGGCGACTGGCTCCGAACAGAAGCCAGGCCGCGGCGAGGAAGACGGCGCCGCGCGCCGCATGGCCGCCGCAGCCGGCGGCGACGACCCACCAGACCCGCTGCGCGTCGCCGCCGAGGTGCTTGAGGAAGCTTCGCCGAACCGCGATTGCGAGCTGGGCGATTCCCGCGACGGCGAGGATCGCCGCGGCGACGATCAGCATCGTCTCCCCGCCCGGCAAGCTCATCGCCGTCGCCGCGCCGCTCTCGGCATTGTCACTCGAGCTCCTCCCGCCCGAGCCGCCCAGCGCCAGCTTCGCCGCCGAATAAGCGAGGCCGAGATGGATGAACCCGCTCCCCGCTCCCGCCACGCGTCCGATCACGCCCTTGAGCTTGGTGCCCTTGGCCTGGGTATCGAAGGCGGCGTCGACCAGCCGCCAGATCCCGTAGGCCGCGAAGCCGAGCGCCAGAGCGCCGAGCAGCAGCCCGCCGACATGGTTTCGGACATAGCCGAGCGCTCCGCCGGCATCCTCCGCCCGCCCCAACCTGAGCGCCAGATAGCCGACGGTGAGGTAGAGCAGACCTCGAGCGGCGAAGCCGATTCGGGTGAGCAGAAGAAAATTGGGGGATACGCTTGGCACGGAGCCGTAACGTACGCGGTCCGGCGCTGTTCCGCCGCGCCTGACCTTAGAAAGGCAGATCGAGATAGCGGTAGAATTCGCGCGCGATCGCCGCCCGGAACTGGAGCGGGCTCATCCGGAACTGCTGCCCGCGCTCGATGCAGGCGGCCAGGGCCGAAGTCACCGCCGGCAAGACCCGGCGCTCGCGGTCGGAGCCAGGACCGAACGGACCAGCGCGTCGGCCGCTTCGGAGTCCCTCCCGATCGCGCATTGCAGCGGGCCGGGTTTGGGAGCGGAGATTGCGCGCTGGCTATTCCAGGCGTCGACCATGGCCTTCAGCTGCGTGGTGGTGGGCGCCGCCCGGCTGTTGCGGCGCACGGAAAAGCGGCCCGATCCGACGTAGAGGAGTCGCGCCACTGCCCCGGCGAACAGAGTCCGGGTTTCCGGAGTGTCGACGAGCTTCTGGGCCTCGAAGCAGCGTCGGATCGTCGGCGCCGCGGCGGCATGAGCGCGCACTTCCCGCTCGGACCCGGGTTCGGCCAGCGCCAGCTCGCGCGATGCCGCGCGATCGCGCCGGATCGCGCAGCCGGCCGCGCGGTCGGCCTGGGCTGCGAGACGAACGTCGCCGGGAACCGCTCCCCCCGCCGCCGACGTACCCGCCAGCGCCGCTCCGAAGGCGATCATGACCCTTAGCCGCTTCATCCCGCCGTCCCTGTCACAGTGCCGGGGCCGCATCAATCGCCTGCCACTGGCGCCGCTGCCGCGTTTCTGGCAGCGAGGGCCGACTCAGCAAGCAGAGGAATCCGGCCGGATGGACTTCGACCTTACGGAACGGCAGGCTTTTTACCGCGATCGGGTTCGCGAGTTCATCGAGACTCGGATTCGGCCGAGGAACAAGGACTATAAGGACCAGCTGGGCACGGGCGACCGCTGGCAGCCTATCGCGGTCATCGAGGAGCTGAAACCCGAGGCGCGGGCCGCCGGCCTCTGGAACCTGTTCATGCCGCCCGGTCAGGCGCTGCGCCACGTCGACGAGAGCTTCGAGTTCGAGGGCACCCAGCTCACCAACCTCGAATATGCGCTTTGCGCCGAGGAGATGGGCCGGGTGGGCTGGGCGTCGGAAGTGTTCAACTGCTCCGCGCCCGATACCGGCAACATGGAGGTCTTCCACCGCTACGGGACGCTTGAGCAGAAGGAGCAGTGGCTCCGCCCGCTGATGAACGGCGAGATCCGCTCCGCCTTTTTGATGACCGAGCCCGCCGTCGCCTCGTCCGACGCGACCAACATCCAGTGCGAGATCCGCCGCGACGGCGACGACTATGTTCTGAACGGCCGCAAATGGTGGTCGAGCGGAGCGGGCGATCCGCGCTGCAAGATCGCCATCGTCATGGGCAAGACCGATACCGGCGCCGACCGTCACCGCCAGCAGTCGATGGTCCTGGTGCCGCTCGATTCGCCCGGGATCACCGTCGAGCGGGCGCTCACCGTCTACGGCTATGACGACGCCCCCCACGGCCATATGGAGATCGAGCTCAAGGACGTTCGAATCCCGGTTTCGAACATGCTGCTCGGCGAAGGCCGCGGCTTCGAGATCGCCCAGGGCCGGCTCGGACCGGGGCGCATCCACCATTGCATGCGCACTATCGGAGTTGCCGAGGAAGCCCTGAAAGCGATGGTCAAGCGCCTCCAGAGCCGAACCGCTTTCGGCAAGAAGCTGATGGAGCATTCGGTCTGGGAGCAGCGCGTGGCGGCGGCGCGGATCGACATCGACATGTCGCGCCTGCTCTGCCTGAAGGCCGCCGACATGATGGACAAGGCCGGCAACAAGGCGGCGGCGGCCGAGATCGCGATGATCAAGGTCTATGCGCCCAACATGGCGCTGAGGATCATCGACGACGCCGTCCAGGCCCATGGCGGCGCCGGTGTGTCGCAGGATTTCGAGCTCGCCAAGAGCTGGGCGGGGATCCGCACCCTGCGCCTCGCCGACGGGCCGGACGAGGTCCATAACCGGGCCATCGCCCGGATCGAGTTTTCCAAGCATGCTATTTGACGAGAGCCCGTCATTGCGAGCGAAGCGAAGCAATCCAGTGCTGCGCCTCCGCCCGCTGGATTGCCGCGTCGCTTCGCTCCTCGCAATGACGGTTCCAGCACGCTCATGAAAGCCGCCTTCCTCCGTCAGCCCGGTACCCCGCTCATCGTCGAGCAGGCGATCCTCGACGCACCCGGCCCGCGCGAAGTGCTCATCCGAACCGCGGCCTGCGGCCTGTGCCACTCCGACCTGCACTTCATCGAGGGAACCTATCCCCATCCCCTCCCCTGCATCCCCGGCCACGAGGCGGCGGGCGTGGTCGAGGCGGTGGGGAGCGAGGTCCGGACGGTGAAGGTCGGCGATCCCGTCGTCACCTGCCTCTCCGCCTTTTGCGGTCATTGCGAATATTGCGTCACCGGCAGGATGGCGCTCTGCCCGGGCGGCGACACCCGCCGGGCCCGGGGCGCTGCGCCGCGGATCACCGCCGAGGATGGAAGCGCGGTCAACCAGATGCTCAACCTTTCCGGCTTCGCCGAGGCGATGCTGGTCCACGAACATGCCTGCGTCGCCATCAACCCGGACATGCCGCTCGACCGCGCCGCGGTGATCGGCTGCGCGGTGACGACCGGCGCCGGGACCATCTTCAACGCCTGCAAGCTGGTGCCGGGCGAGACGGTGGCGGTGATCGGCTGCGGCGGGGTCGGCCTCGCCACGATCAACGCCGCCCGGATCGCCGGCGCCGGGCGGATCATCGCCGCCGATCCGGTGCCGGAGAAGCGCGAGCTCGCCCGCAAGCTCGGCGCGACCGACGTCGTCGATCCGACGGGCGAGGACGCCGGCGCCCTTATCGTCGAGATGACCAAAGGCGGAGTCGACCATGCGATCGAGGCTGTCGGCCGTCCCGCCTCCGCCGCCCTCGCGGTCAAGGCGCTGCGCCGGGGCGGCACCGCCACCATCCTCGGGATGATGCCGCTCAATGAGAAGGTCGGCCTCGGGGCGATGGACCTGCTTTCGGGCAAGAAGCTGCAGGGCGCATTCATGGGCGCCAACCGCTTCCCGGTCGACATCCCCCGTCTGGTCGATTTCTACCTCCGCGGGCTCCTGGATCTCGACTCGATCGTGGCCGAGACGATTCCGCTGGAGCGGGTCAACGAAGGCTTCGAGCGGATGAAGCGCGGCGATTCGGCGCGAAGCGTTTTAGTGTTCGATTAAGGAGTAGGAGGAGGGAGTCCGTCATTGCGAGGAGCGAAGCGACGCGGCAATCCATCGCGGCGCCCGCGACGAACGCAAGGCTGGATTGCTTCGTTTCGCTCGCAATGACGGAGAACATTGATGTCCCTCTTCGACCTTACCGGCAAAGTCGCCGTCGTCACCGGCTCCTCGCGCGGCATCGGCCGGGCGATCGCCGAGGCGATGGCCGACCAGGGCGCCAGGGTGGTGATCTCCAGCCGCAAGGCGGAGGCCTGCCAGGAAGTCGCCGATGCGATCAACGCGAAGCATAAGGACGCCGCCATCGTCGTCCCCGCCTCGATCTCCTCCAAGGAGGCGCTCCAGAACCTGGTCGACGAGACCCGCCGGCGCCTCGGGCGGATCGACATCCTCGTCTGCAACGCCGCCTCAAACCCCTATTACGGGCCGATGGGCGGGATCAGCGACGACCAGTTCCGCAAGATCCTGGAAAACAATGTCATCGCCAACCACTGGCTGATCCAGATGGTCGCCTCCGAGATGATTGAGCGCAAAGCCGGCTCGATCGTCATCGTCAGCTCGATCGGCGGCCTCAAGGCCTCCGCCGTGATCGGCGCCTACAACATCTCCAAGGCCGCCGACTTCCAGCTCGCCCGAAACCTTGCCGCGGAATTCGGCCCGCACCAGGTCCGGGTCAATTGCATCGCGCCCGGCCTCATCCGAACCGATTTCGCCAAGGCGCTGTGGGAGAATCCCCAGACCCTCAAGATGGTCACCGCCCACACTCCCCTGCAGCGCATCGGCGAGCCCCACGAGATCGCCGGAGCGGCCGTGTTCCTCGCGTCGGATGCCTCGACCTTCGTGACAGGCCAGGCGATCGTGGTAGACGGGGGCAGCACGACAGGGGTGGGCCTCTAAGCCGTCATTGCGAGCGAAGCGAAGCATCCAGTGCTGCGCCTCCGCCCGCTGGATTGCTTCGTCGCTTCGCTCCTCGCAATGACGGGGTAGGACCATGAGACTCGCCGACAAGATCGCCATCATAACCGGTGCGGGCTCGGGCATCGGCCGGGCCAGCGCGATCCGCTTCGCCGCCGAGGGCGCGAAGGTGATCTGCGCCGATCTCAAGGGCCATGACGATGTCGCGGCCGAAATCGGCGAAGCGGCAATCGGAATCCAAGCCGACGCCGGCAGCGAGGAAGACGTCCACGACCTCGTCCAGGCGGCCCTTCAATATCACGGCAAGCTCGACATCTTCTTCGCCAATGCCGGTGTCTCGGGCGGCCTCGCCTCGCTCTTCGAGCAGGAAGTGGCCGACTGGCAGGAGATCCTTCGGGTCAACCTGATCGGCCCATCGCTCGCGATCAAGCACAGCGCGCCCGCGATGAAGGAGAACGGCCGCGGCTCGATCGTCTGCACGGCCAGCGTCGCGGGCCTTCGCGCCGGTGCCGGCGGGCCCGCTTATTCGGCTTCGAAAGCCGGCGTCATCAACCTCGTCAAGGTCGCCGCCACCCAGCTCGCGGGCGCCGACATCAGGGTCAACGCCATCTGCCCCGGGCTGATCGAAACGGGGATGACCCGGCCCGTCTACGAATGGGCCCGGGCCGCCGGCAAGGAAGACCGGATCGGCCACCTCAATCCCCTGAAGCGCGGCGGAATTCCGGAAGAGATTGCCAACGCCGCCCTCTTCCTCGCTTCCGACGAAGCCAGCTACGTCAACGGCCACGCTCTGGTGGTGGACGGCGGCCTGTCGATCAGCCATCCCTTCAACCACCAGGAATATGGACGGACGGCGGTCTGATTCGTCATTGCGAGCGAAGCGAAGCAATCCAGCGCGGCGGATGTCGCGCACGCCGCCGCTGGATTGCCGCGTCGCTGCTGCGCAGCAGCAGTTTATCCTGAGCGCCGCCGCAGGCGGCGTCGAAGGGCTCCTCGCAATGACGTCCTACCGCGCCAGCCACCTCTGGCGGTTCCACTCGTTGATGACCGCGTCGGCCCGCGCCTTGTCGACGCTTCCCGGCTTCAGGTCCGAATAGCGGACCCGGCGGCCGCTGTCGCTGAACCAGACTTCCTCGGTCTCGAGCTGGAAGGTCGTCCACACCTGTCCCGCCCCGACGAGGCCGATCGCCGCCGGGGCCTCGAGCTGGCTGACATGCTGGAACACCGGCCCGCGCCGCTCCGGCACCCTGGCGCCGAGTGTGCGAAGGATCAGCGAGCGATAGTCGGCAAGGCCGATCGGCTGGGCGACGGCCAGGCCGGGCTTGCTCAGGATCAGCGGAATCTGGGTCTGCTGGCGGTTGATGACGTGGCCGTGGCCGAGGAAGTCGTCGTCGAACAGGGACTCGCCATGGTCGGCGGTGACGAGGAGTAAGGTGTCGTCCCACACGCCGAGCCGCTTCAGCCGCTCGACCAATTGCCCGATCAGCCAGTCGTCATAGGCAACCGCGTTCCAATAGGTATGGGCGACCCATGATCGGTTCGCCGGGCTGATCTCACCGCGCGGGATCGGCCTGCCGGGAAGGCGCTGCGGCATGTCGGGATGGGCGTAGGGGAAATGCGCTTCCTGGAAGTTGAAATAGGCGAAGGTCGGACGTCGCCAGCCCTCGGCCGAGCCGAACGCCCCGTCGAAGGCGCGAAGCACTTTTCTTCCATCCAGCAGAAGCGAGGCCGTCGCCGCGAAGCTGAACGCCCGTTCGGACTTCAGGGTCTCGGCGTCGACGAAGACGTCGGCGGTCTCGCGCATTCCGGCGGTCTCGGCGATTCCGCCGAAATTTTCCGCCTGGCCGGAAAAGACCCCCACCCGGTAGCCGTTCGCCTTGAAGTCCCGGAACAGCGACGGCGCCCCCGGCCGGGCGCTTAGCGTTCCGGTGAACAGGCTTTTCAGCGATTCGGTGGTGAAGCCGATATGGCTGTAGGCCTCGCGGGCATAGCTGCCTTCGCGGGCGAGCGCGTTCATGACCGGGGTCACCGGCCGCCCGTCGACCACCCGCCCGATCGCATCGCCGCGGGTGCTTTCCAGGACGACGATGACGACGTGCTTCTTGTCGGGAATGACCGGCGCCGGGAAGCTCGCTTGCCCCCCGGCGAAGCGGAAATCGCCGCCATAGCCGTCCTCGTCGATGCCGTTGTTCGGCACGTCGAGGACGAATGGGTGCCGCGCCGCGTCGAAGGACGCCGAATCCCGCTGCGACGTGAACCAGGAATAGCCGTCGCGGTCGAAATCGCTCGCCTCGCTCAGCCCCTGCAAAGCCAGGCCCGGGGCGGTGAAGCGGGCGAGGCCGTAATGCGCGTCCGGCTCGGCGCCCGCGGCGTAGAGCAGAAAGGGCAAAGGCAGGCCGATCCACATGAGATGGCGCCATTTCAGCGGCGCGGTCGTCACGGTTTCGGGCAGCCAGCGCCGCCCCAGACGGAGCGCCAGCCACCAGGCCAGCACGGCTCCGGCCGCGCCGACCACCATCAAAGCCGCCTCGCTCGCCACGTACAAGGCAGCCTGGGCCAGGCTTCCGCCGCCCAGGCTTCGGATCAGCTCAAAGCCGATGGCGTCGCTGAAATAGGCCAGCGCCTCGAACTTGGCGATCAAAGCCGCCGCCAGCCCGCCGACCGCGAAGAACAGGAAGTTCAAGAGGAACACCGGGCTGTTGCGTCGCCGCCGGTGCAGCGCCCGGATGAATAGGTAGAGGAGCCCGATCAGGAGCGCATGGGCGGGCAGCAAGGCCAGCAGGAACCGCCCCGTCTCGCCCGCCCGGTCGACCACGTGCGAAGCCCCGAACCCGCCCGCGAACAGCCCGTACTTCCGCTCGACCAGCGCGAGCTCGAGCGCGAGGGTGACGAGAAAGGCGAAGGCGAGCGGCCACCAGGGTTTGAGTCGGGACATCGAGGAGGCGTGTAGCAAGCCGGGCTTGAGATTTTCTTTCCTCTGCTCGGGTGAAGTTCACGAAGTTCACGATGTCGCGCATTTTCCCCTGACCTTCGCCGACCGACCGGCTTCAAAGCGCAAGCGCAGGCTCCCGACTGACTCGGGTCCGAACGCCAGCGCCATCGCAAATCCTTCCTTCCATAAATCGACCATATTGGAACATAGCATGAACATCTATCGAAGTCAAATTCCCGCCGGCGCGACGGGGGCGGTTCCCTCCCCGTCACCCTGAACTTGTTTCAGGGTCCAGTCCTCCACCCCTGCGGCGGCTCCCCGCTTGATGCTGAAAAAGTTCAGCATGACGATTCCGAGAAACCCGCTCCCCGCTCACTTCATCAACCGCTTCACGTCCCGCTTCAGCGCCGTCAGGAAGCCTCGCCGCCGGTCAGGCTCCCCACCTCCTCGTCGATGGCGAGCTCGATCTTGAGCGCCAGCGCCGCCAGATCCGGCGCCCGAACCTTCATCAGCTGACGTAGCGCGGCCGTGTGCCTCCCCAACAGCGCCATATAGACCGGCTCCAGCACCTCCTCTTCCTCCGCCGTCCCCCCCCCGCCGTCGCCCCCTCCACCGCCCGCACCTCCGCCTCCACGGCCCGAAGGCGGTCGAGGGCTCGCTGCCAAGCGTCGGTTCGGACAACAGGAGGATCGCCGCTCATCCTGAGGAGCCGTTGAGCCTGTCGAACCGGCGTCTCGAAGGACACTCCACAACCGCGCCTAGCAGCGCGCGACACGACGGGTTATGCTGCCCAGCAGCCATCCTTCGCCTCCTTCACAAGGCGGTGCGGTGGTGAGAGCCGGAGCACACCCTGCTTCAGCCTGAATACTCGTTAACGCATATTCGAGGGCAGCGCAATACCGGTTAACGAAAAAAGAGGCCGCGGCCGCCCCAAAACCGGCATCGGCCCGGTCGTCGGCGTCCGCCTCTATCCTGAGATGCAGGCCGATCTGGACGGCTGGATCGCGGACCAGCCGGAACCGAAGCCATCCAAGCCGGAAGCGATAAGGCGGTTGATTGAAGCAGCACTTCGGGAGAAGCGGGGGAGCTAGGAGCTCCTTGCTGCGAGGGAGGTACGGACAAACTCTCCACTACTATCAAAAGGAGGAATCTTCCGGGGATTTACGGAATGTAGCGGCTTTTGAGACCAACCGATGAGGCTGGCCCTTGCCTTCAAGTACGTCAATCGCATCTGAAACTGCCAGTGCTACGTCGCTATTGAGCTTTGCCAGCACGCTCGCCCACTTTCCATCCACAATGGCCTGTAGGATGACCCCCTCAGGTCGATGAAACGACCCGATAACGGCCAAAGCCTCAATCTGCGCGCGCAACATAGCATAAGCTCGCACGACAGCGGAAACCTCCGCAGCTCGGAGTCGACCTAATTGGGTGATGTTAGCATCGTAGATTCGATACTGCTCCCACACGGGCACGATAAAGGATCCGCCCTCGGCCGGGCTGTCAGTTCGGCTCGAATTTAGCTGCGCAGTATCGCGAGCTAGACGAAGTTCCTCAAGGAGCGCTCTTCGCAAGACAGTCGCGGCATGTTTGTTAGCGGAACCTTGGCGGTACCATTCTACCGTTGTGTTTCCGATCGCAGCCAGAACGACCACACCAAAGGCAATAATCAGCGGCTGATAAATTGCCAGATTCACAGTAAGACCCCCGGCCTAGGGATGCAGCTTGCACAGCAACCGATCGGATGCAACGCGGCGGTTGAATGCCTGGAACGCAGAATTTTTCCTTGGTGCCAGGCACCTCCTGCTGCGCTTCTTCACACCAAAGTGCTCGAGCGCGATGATCAGGACGTTGTCGGCACTGGTTCGTCGAACACAAACGCGAGCGTCTGGGTGACCGGCTCGAGCTCATTGCATCGGGTCGTCACCGTGACTTCGATCGGCTTGCAGTCGGCGAAGGTCGCGAAGGTGATGATGATCCTATCGAGCTCAAACTGGCTTTTGGGCCGCATGTTTGAGGTCTGGAAAAAGACGTGCCCGTCCTCGTCGTCGAAAAGCGGCCGTCCCTCGTGAAAGTCCGGCATGGGCGATAATTCGAACGGGTGGATGCGCGCCCCAGCTGACAGGGGGTATTCTAACAGATCTTTAGGCTTGGGCGGATCGGGCGCGTTGGGCTCATCGGGGACATCTGTCATCTGCCCGACCTTAATCGCGCCGGGGAAGGCGAGCTGCGCCTCCACGATCGTTGCCGGTCCCGATCCATCGTTGATCAGCAGCAGCTCAATTGTGTAGCTTCGCTGCAGCCAGTCGTGGCGGGATACGATCTCCTCGTAATAGCGCTTATATTTGAGATGGTAGAGGTCGATGTGGGCGTTTTCGCGATCGATCCTCCCGGCAACGCCGCTGCCTATCCCCGCTAGTTGGGCAATGTCGAAGCCGCCCGCGCCGATGGTAGACGCTGACCCGAGACCGGTGCGAGGCAGCTTGGGTGCCAACTTCTTGGGATATTGGCTACGCATAACGCTCGGCGTTTCGATACCGGGCGGCGGGCCGGGTGTGCGCTTGACTAAACGCAGCAAAGCACTGCCGTCGGCAAAGCGAACCGCAAGCTGGGGCTGACGCGACTGCATCTTCTGGAACTCGCGCTTCGTATCGCGCAGCTCCTTTTCGAGCGGATCGGCCTCCTCTGGGAGCTTAAGCGAATCGGGCAGGCGGAGGATGCTGATCGGGCGCGAGCGAAGCTTCAGCGCCATCCCTCCATCGGCCGAAGCGATCAGCACCGGATCAGAGGTGGAGTCCGCGATCTCGATCGCTGCAGCAATGAATTGGTCGTCCGCGATCAACTCCTTAAGCTTGTTAGCCGCGAAGTCGATGGCAGGCTCATCGCTGATGAAGGTCAAGGTCACGCCCAGACGAACCGTGATCGGGTCGGGCTCGTCCATCTTCTTAACGAGATAGTTGATCATCTTACCCGCGCGGTCGCGCAGCGCCTTAGATTTGCCGAAAACTTTGTGATGATCCAGCTCGCGCATGAGGATCGGCGTTATCGCCAGCGTGCAACTCGGGGAGCCCGCAATTGCGGGCCAATCGATCTGATCAAGCCGGAGATAATGCAGTACCAGATTGGTATCGATCAAAATGATCTGATTGCTGGCAGGCGTCACCTCAAATTCCATGAATAGAAATGCCGTCGAGCGAAATAGTGCACTTTAATGAGTATCTCCTAGACAATTGCACGCATTATCACTAGTATTTGGTCGAATATCATGGCCTCAAGTAGCCGTTTCAAAAACCAGTTCAGGAGATTGAAAGTGAACAAGCGGATGCGCCAAAGAGTGGGCAAAGCAAAATCGGGCTTGAACAGGAGATTGATTTTGCTAAAATTGCAAGCTTTTTTGCGGACAGGCTTCGACAGGGCGTGGTTATCGCCCCGCGAAGGCTGAAGACCATTTTAAAACTTCTGAGCGGGGCGATAACCACGCCCTGTCGACCGCGTTCAAGCGGTGTCTCACACCGATTTTAACTTACACGTATTCTCTGTCAAGTTGACGCAAGCGGAACCTGTTAGCGGCGTTAGAATTCGCGGTGCCTTGCACCAAGGAAAAATCCAGCCTTGCACGCCCCCCGTCAGCGGCATCGCCTCCGACAGCTCGGCTCCTTCGCGCCTTTGCGTCTTCGCGTGAACCAATCCCAGCGCTCAATCCCGCACTGGCGTAAGCGGGAAGTCTGCAGCGGCGGTCACTTCTCACCCCCGCCCGCCGGCATCCGCCCCACCCCAATCTCGTTGCCGTCGGGGTCGTAGTACATCACCTTGCGGACGCCCTCGGCGGGCGTCTCTTCCCTGGTGAAGTGGATTCCGCGGGCGGCGATTTCCGCGATCGTCTCCTCGAGGCCGTCGCACATGAGGGTCTGGATCGTACCTCCGGCCCGTTCCGGCTCGACGATGATGTAGAGCCAGCGTTGGTCGCCGATCGACCAGACCGCCTCGCGATCGTTGGGGAAGAAGCTCGGAGCGCAGCCGAAGAGCCGTTGATACCATTCGAGAGCCACATCGAAATCGCTGACGCAGATGCCCGCGAACATCTCGGTCCCCCGTCCGCCGAATACAGCCTGACCTTGTGCCATGAGACTTCTCCGCCCGATTTTAGGGCCGAAGCTATCGAGAGGCGGCCAACGGGTCGAGTCCGGGCGGGGCCGGCGGCAGCCCGCCCGCATCGAATGAGCCGGGAGCCAAGACGATAAGTCACCGCGGGTCTCCCCGAGGTCCCGGCTTTCGGGCTCCCACCAAAGTACTACTGTGATGGGGACCCTCCCGGGATGACGGCGGGCAGTTGACGTTCACGTAAAGACTCTCCAATCCGCCCCCAAAGGAGACCCCGTCCCATGAGCCCGATCAGCACCCGTCGCCACGGCGACATCCTCGTCGTCACCTCGAACAACCCGCCGGTCAACGCGCTTGGGGCTGCGGTTCGCGAGGGGCTGGTCGCGGCGATCGGGGAGGCGGACGGGGACGAGGGGGTGAAGGCGGTGGTGATCGTCTGCCAGGGGCAGACCTTCTTCGCGGGCGCCGACATCACCGAGTTCGGCAAGCCGATGCAGATGCCGATGCTGCCCCAGGTCGTCGACATCATCGAGAATTGCACCAAGCCGGTCGTCGCCGCGATCCACGGCACGGCGTTTGGGGGAGGCCTCGAGGTCGCGCTGGCCAGCCATTACCGGGTGGCGGTGCCTTCGGCGAAGCTCGGCGTACCCGAGGTCAAGCTCGGCCTCCTTCCCGGCGCCGGCGGCACGCAGCGGCTGCCGCGGGTGGCGGGGGTGCGCAAGGCGCTGGAGATGGCCGCCACCGGCAATCCGATCTCGGCGAAGGAGGCCTATGAGGCGGGGCTCGTCGACCGTCTGATTGAAGGAGACCTCGAGCAGCATGCGGTGGCCTATGCCGAGGAAGTGAAGGCCGTCCGGCCGATCCCGAAGACGAGCGAGCGGCAGGACAAGATCGAAGGGGTCGACGCGTCCGTGTTCGCCGACTTCCGCAAGGAGAACGCCCGCAAGTTCAAGGGCTTCGAGGCGCCGGAGAAGAATGTCCAGGCGATCGAAGCGGCCGTAGCCAAGCCCTATGCCGAGGGCGTCCAGGACGAGCGGCGGCTGTTCATGGAGCTGATGAGCGGGACCCAGGCCCGCGCCCAGCAATATTTCTTCTTCGCCGAGCGCCAGGCCGCCAAGATCGACGGCCTGCCTGAAGGCACGAGCCCGCGCGCCATCGAGCGGGTCGGGGTGATCGGCGCCGGCACGATGGGCGGCGGCATCTCGATGAACTTCCTAAGCGCCGGGATCCCCGTCACCATCGTCGAGATGCAGCAGGACGCGCTCGACCGCGGCACCGGGGTGATGCGCAAGAATTACGAGGCCTCGGCCGCCAAGGGCCGGATCAGCGCCGCCCAGGCCGAAGGCGCGATGGGCCTCCTGAAGCCCACGCTCAGCCTCGACGATCTCGCCGATTGCGACCTCATCATCGAGGCCGTGTTCGAGAATATGGACGTCAAGAAGGAGGTGTTCGGGAAGCTCGACCGGATCGCCAAGCCCGGCGCAATCCTCGCCTCCAACACCTCCTACCTCAACGTCGACGAGATCGCCGCCTCGACCTCGCGGCCGCAGGACGTGGTCGGACTGCACTTCTTCTCGCCGGCCAACGTCATGAAATTGCTCGAGGTGGTGCGCGGCGCGAAGACGGCGCCGGACGTGCTGATGACGGCGATGACCCTCGCCAAGCGCATCCGCAAGGTCGCGGTGGTGGCCGGCGTCTGCTACGGCTTCATCGGCAATCGGATGCTGATGCCGCGCCAGATCCAGGCCAACCGGCTGCTCCTCGAAGGCGCGACGCCCGAGCAGATCGACCGGGTCCATGTCGAGTTCGGGATGCCGATGGGCCCGTTCCAGATGGCCGACCTCGCCGGGGTCGACATCGGCTGGCACCGCGACCCCGCCCGCATCGAGAACGTCCGCGACGCGCTCTGCGCCGCCGACCGCTGGGGCCAGAAGAAGGGCGCCGGCTTCTACGATTACGACGAGAAGCGCCGCCCGACCCCCTCTCCCGCGGTGGCCCGGATCATCGACGAGTTCCGGGCCAAGGAGGGCGTCGAGCCCCGCGCCATCTCCGACCAGGAGATAATCGAGCGCACCCTCTACACCATGGTCAACGAGGGCTCGAAGATCCTCGAGGAAGGCATGGCCCAGCGCGCCTCCGACATCGACGTGGTCTGGGTCTACGGATACGGCTGGCCGGTCTGGCGCGGCGGGCCGATGTTCTGGGCCGACACGGAAGGGCTGGCCAGGATCGTCGAGGGGCTGAGAAACCAGAAGGACCGCCTCGGCGCCGACTTCAGCCTGTCCGAGCTTCTCGTGCGCAAGGCGGAGGCCGGCGAGAAGCTGACCCGGTGAAGGGACCCCATCAAAGTGTTAATTTGATGGGAACCCCAGTGAGGGCCGCCCGCCTCGCCCGCCTCGCTTTGCCGCTCCTCGTCCTGCCGCTCTTCGCCGGCGCCTGCGCCTCTGGGCCCCGCCCCGATCCCGCCGCCGGCCTGAACGTCGTCACCATGGTGGACGCGGAGGCCGAGAAGGCGGCGATCCGGGCCGTCGTCGCCGGGATGGAGGCCGCCTGGAACCGGGGCGATTTCCGAGCCTATATGGCGGCCTTCAAGAAGCCCGACGTGGTCTTCATCTCCAAAGGCGAGGTGCAGAAGGACTGGCAGGGCACGCTCGACCACTACATCCGCGACTATGGCGGCGACCCGGCCCGCCGAGGCAGGCTCCATTTCTGGGACTTGCGGATCGAGATCCTCGCCGACGACGCCGCCATGCTCACCGGCCGCTACCGGCTCGAAGGCGGCGGCCGGCCCCAGGACGGCATCAACACCCGCCTGTTCCGCAAGGTCGGCGGCAAATGGGTGATCGCCCTCAACCATGTCAGCTCGAAGGAGCCATGACGGGGGGCGGAGAAGGTCGCGGTCGCGGCGCCGCCTGACGGCCGAGCCGGCCGCGGCGGCGATAGCGGCCGGCCTGAAAACAAAGGCTTTTTCCCGGCGAAGTTCACGAAGTTCATGGTCTCGCGCTTTTTTGCCTGAGCCTGGCCCGCCGACCCGATCCGGGCGCGCGCGCGGCCCCGCCGCAAACCCCTGAACCCTCAGATCGCCGCCCCCGGCCACCGCCCCCTCCTGTCGCGTCTGGTTCGACTCGTGCCGAATCTGGAACATAGCAGGAACTTACTACGCACTCCAGCTGAAACGTCCTTCCGTGCGAACAATGCGCGAAAGTGCATATTATAGTCTTCATACTTGCGTTAAGCGATGTATCGGCGGAACCGGAAGGAGGCGGACATCGTGATGCGCGCGGAGGATTGCGGACCCAGCCTGGAGACCCTCGCCCTCGATTCCTGCCGTCTCGCCGCGGCGCTGGTCGAGGCGGCCGAGGCGGAGCGGCTTCGCTGGGCGAGCGGCGGCCTCGGCCGGGTCGCGCCGAGCGCGCGCTTCGTGCGCGCCCTCGCCGCCGCCCGCCGGCTCCGCTCGAAGCGCTTCGGCGCCCTTCTCGCCCCCGACACCGGCTGGAGCATCATGCTCGCCCTCTATGTCGCCCATCTCGAAGGCTGGAGCCTCAGCGAAGCCCGGCTCGCCGAAGCCGCCGGCACCGCCGCCGTCCCCGCCCGCCTCCCCGCCCTCGAAGCCAAAGGCCTCCTCCTCCGCCGCCCCGACCCCGACGACCCGCGCGGCATGATCGTCGCCCTCACCGAGGAAGGCGCGGCGAAGATGGGGGATTATTTGCGCGAGGCGAGGGAGATTTGAACTAGGGCTCCTTCGGCGGCGGATCGAGCAGCGATCGCGCCTCGACCCCCAGCGCCCCGGCCAGCGCCTCCAACGTCGCGATGCTGATATTCCGCTCCGCCCGCTCGATCATCCCGACATAGGTCCGGTGATAGCCGCAAACATAGGCCAGCTCCTCCTGCGACATGCCCGTCGGCTTGCGCAGCCGGCGCACGTTGGCGCCGATATTCCACGTCAGTGACCCAGGCTCGGCCTTCTTCTTCGGCATGAACGAGGTTGGACGGCATTTGCAGACTATGCGTCTACTGACTGAGGGTGGCGCGTGCTGATATCGGGATGGCGTATTTCAGCCGCGGGCGGCTTCAGCAAAAACAGTGATTTGGCTGGGTCGACTTACGTTTTACGCGAGCTGATATCCGCTTTGCGTATCCGTAGGTTTCCCCGGTGCGCTATTGGTGGGTCAATCACAAACAAACCGCTCGCCAGGAGATTGGGGGCGGCTACCTTTGGTCCCCAAAAAGGACCACGAACGACCGTCGTAGCCAATTTTACGACAATATGAGCGAGGCTGATCCCGGTGATTTCGTCCTCTCATATGCAGATGCTAGGATTTCGAACATCGGACGAGTTACGTCCAGCGCCACAGAGGGCCGCAAGCCGACGGAATTCGGCGACACAGGCGAGAATTGGAGCGACGCGGGCTGGCGATTGCCGATTGCCTGGACCGCCCTCCCCCGCCCCGTCGAGCCACGCCAGCACCTCAGCGAAATTGGCCCGCTGCTTCCGAACAAATATTCGCCGTTCAGCCTCAAAGCCAAACGCGGCAACCAAGGCGCCTATCTTGCCGAAATCTCCGAGGCTTTGTTTCGCTATGTTCTCGAGCAGGCAGGCGCTGAGCGGCCACGCCGCGTCCGACAACCCCCGCGGAGGATCAGAGATGTTGCGCCCGCACAGACCGAGCGCACGCAAACCACTAAAGCTCGGATCGGCCAGGGGCTGTTCCGAATCCGCATTATGCGCTTTGGCGAAGACGCCTGCCGCATCACGGGGATCGACAATCCACGGCTGCTCGTCGCTAGCCACATCAAGCCGTGGCGAGACTGCACGAACACCGAGCGCCTCGACGGGGCGAACGGTCTCCTCCTCACCCCCCACGTCGATCGCCTTTTCGACCGCGGCTTGATTAGCTTCGAGAATGACGGCGCCTTGAAAGTATCACCAAAAGTGACCGACGAAGATCTCGATCGGCTCGGGCTGAGTGGGCTCCGAAGTCGGAATGTCGGCCCCTTCAAAGAGGCGCAGGCGCATTACTTGAATCACCACCGAAAGGTGGTTTTCGTTTCAGAATAAGCAGAACCGCGGGTTGATCAGCCTATCGGATGAGCTGGAGGTGCTGGTGTCGCTTCAGGTCAACGACGCCGAGAGCGTATGGGGGCTGGTCAACAAGACGCGGCGGGCGGTGGTGCCGATGAGCCCGGCGCTGCGGCCGCATCCGAACTATCTGGCTTGGCATCGGGAGGTTTGTTTCAAGCGGTAGTTCGGATCGCCAAACCTGGATCATCAGCGCCGCCGATTAAGTTGCACAACCATCATGCCGGTACGACCGTCTCGCCCATGAAAAGCGGACGAAGCGCAGCGAATTCCTGTGCGAGATGGTCCGAGAGTGCGCGGAGTCGCGCAGTAGCGCGCAGCTCGGGATGGGTGAGAAACCAGAGGTCCCCGGCAAGCTCTCCGATTGGGTGACCTACCCGCGCCAGCCGCGCGTCGCGGTCGGCCATGTAGCAGGGCAGAATTCCCAGACCGATGCCGCTTCCCACGGCTTGAGCCAGGCTATGCAGGCTGTTGGTCTGCATGACGCTGCGAACCGAATGGCCTCGCTCCCGTAGCCAGCGTGCCGAGGCGAGATGGTTCAGCTCCTCGTCTGGAGTGACCCATGCGGCGCTCTCCAGGTCACAAGCGCTGGATGCAGAGGAAGAACGGTAGACGGCGACCGCGATGCGGCAGAGCTTGCGGCCAATCAGAGTTTCCGGCGGCTCGCCGCCCGCTCTGAGGGCGGCATCCACCTCGCGCGCGCGAAGGTCGGCCATGCGAACTCCAACACGGAGATCGAGGATCAGGGACGGGCGAACCGCCCTGAGACGAGCCAGAACCGGCAGCAACGGCCCCGCGACGAGCGTGTCCACGGTGGCGAGGCGAACGGTCCCGGTCGGCTCGGCGTCCTCGTCCGCGATCCGGGCCTCCAAGGCGCCGACCTCCTCCTCCATTCTTCGCGCAACGGCCACCGACTCACGGCCGGCCGCGGTGAGCGTCACTCCGGTCGTATCCCTATGGAAGACGCGAGTCCCAAGCCGCCGTTCGAGATCGTTGGCCTGCCGGAACACTGTCGGCGTGCTCACCCCGAGCCGGGCGGCCGCACTGGAGAAGGAGCCGGCCCGCGAGACGCAGAGCACCAGTTGAAGATCGTCCCAACGCAGTCGCAAGACGTAACTCCGTTTTTCATTTTTGGTTATAGGCGTGTTTCATGCGTGGGGGTAGGTCAATCTCCATTACGGAGGCAGCGATGCAGAAAGTCGGAATTCAAGGACATGGCCCGCCCTGGAGTGGCGAGATCGAGGGTGCGCCACTCGGCGGCAATGTCTCGATAATCCTGACCCGCCTCGGTCGATCCGAGAAGGGCCCGGACCTTCATCGCCACCCCTATGACGAGACCTTCTTTGTCCGGGCAGGCGGTGCGTCATTCTCCGACGGAAAGACGATTGTGGAGGCAAAAGCCGGCGACATGGTCGTCGTTCCGGCAGGGACTCCTCACCGCTTCGATGGGCTGGAGGACGGAGTCGAGATGATCGACATCCATGCAAGCGACCGGTTCTCAACCGAGTGGCTTTGAAGGATGCGCGAGAACCGTCCCCACCCTAGCCTAATATTTGCTCGGCAAGAGCGGCAGCACACCCTCAACGCACATAAGGAGTGACTGATGACCAAGATGATATTCGTGAACCTGCCGGTAACCGACCTCGCCGCGGCGACGACATTCTATGAATCGATCGGGCTTACCAGGAACCCGCAATTCAGCGATGACACCTCTGCTTGCATGGTGATGTCCGAGGCCATCTGTATCATGATTATGACGCATGCCAAGTGGCGCACGTTCACGAGCCGCCCGATCGCGCCCGCAACGTCGAGCGAAGTCATGCTTGCCGTTTCATGCGACAGCCGCGAAGCGGTGGATGCGATGAATAAGGCCGCCGCCGCGAATGGCGGCACCTCCGATATCAACCCGGCGCAGGATTTGGGCTTTATGTACAACCGCAATTTTGCCGACCCGGACGGCCACGTCTGGGAAGCGATGTGGATGGACATGGCCGCCGCAGGCGGCGCGACCGCCTGATGGCGACGACCGAATCGCTGGACGACGGACCGTTCTATCACGGCACGGTCGCCGATTTGCAGGTGGGTGAGTTCCTTACCGCAGGATATCGATCGAACTATCGTCCTGAAGTTGTGATGAACCACATCTACTTCACTGCCATCGCGGATGGTGCAGGGCTTGCCGCTGAAATCGCGGCGGAACTCACCGGAGAGGGCGCGGTCCCGCGTGTCTACGTCGTAGAGCCGACCGGGCCATTCGAGAACGACCCGAACGTGACCGACAAGAAGTTCCCCGGCAACCCCACTCGGTCGTATCGCAGCAGCTCACCGCTCAAGATCATTGGCGAGATCGCACACTGGACCAGATTGACGCCCGAAGCCCTACAGATGTGGAGAGAACGGCTGATCGCGCTGCCATCAAACGAACGAGGCGAAATCATCAACTGATGCACGGGAATACACAATCTCGTGATCAGGACAGGTTTTTCGGCTTCGCTGAGGACATTCCGATCGGGGTTCAAAACGCCTTCGGCAGGCCCGCATCCTGCAATATTCCATTCGCGGTATGCCGCACCCTGACGCTGCGATCGAATTCGAAGTGGCGATCACTGACCGGGCTGTGCCAAATCTCGTGATCGCCTTTGCCGTGGCGGACGAAAGTGCAGCCCGCGTCCCGGAGGAGACGCTCTATCTGCCGTCCATAGCCTCGCGCCATCCGCTCAGCAGGCGATGGCAAACGGCGTGTCAATGACGGGGCGAATGGTGACTGGTGGCCGCTGCTCCGGCGGTCCTGTCAGCCGGCGGTCGTGAGAGACCGCGATCTCCTCCCGGTTGAGGTCGACGAGCTCGGGAGCGATGTCCTCGACCTTGCGGATCAGCTCGTGGACGCTTTCGGCCTCAACCCGCAGCCCGGGCACTTCCGAGCTGGCGACGTACCAAAGGCGCGTTTCCGGATCCTGGGCGAGATGGACTTCGAGTTCGACTGCCTTCACGCCTCGCCTCCCTCAGCCCTTGATCCGCTCCCGCGGATGCCCGGTGGCCACCCCACCGCTCAACTCCGCGACATGCGGATAAACCTTCGCCACCTCTTCGGTATACCCGAGATTGAAGACGGTCGGGCTCTTCCC
Organism: Sphingomonadales bacterium; assembly: GCA_034668565.1. Classification (GTDB taxonomy): domain Bacteria; phylum Pseudomonadota; class Alphaproteobacteria; order Sphingomonadales; family Sphingomonadaceae; genus Allosphingosinicella. The sequence goes on from JAXDPE010000080.1 coordinate 57,989, forward strand.
GGGCCGCTCCGCCGCGCTTGCGTAGAAGGTGCCGAAGGCCCGGTCCCAGATGAAGCTGGTGATCCCGTAATTGCCGTTTTCGTCGTGGAAATGGTGGGCCATGTGGCGCTTCTTCATTTCGGCCAGCCACTTCTTCTTGGGCTTGTAGGCCAAATGCTGGATGCAGTGGACGAATTCGTAGAAGCAGGTGGTGACCAGGCCGGTCGCGAAGGCGGCGGCGGCGGCGCCCCAGGCGGCGTGGGGCGCGGCGGCGCTGAGCCACGGGAGGCCGATCGCGTAGCCGATCGGGAGGGTGGCGACGGCGATGGTCGGGAGCGTGGTGTGGAGGGCGCCGAACAGGACCTCGAGATGGTTGGGATCCTGGTGGTGATCGTAGTGGATCCGCTTCCAGGTCGGGCTCAGCAGCTTCGATTTCCACATCCACTTGCTGTGCAGGACGAAGCGGTGGAGCATGTACCAGACGAACGGATAGATGAAGGTCGCGACCGCGACCGCGATCAGGGTCGGCGCGAGCGGGGCCGGGCGGACGGCGAAAAAGGCTATCGCCGCCGCCGCCAGCGCCAGATACGCGATGATCGCGGGGTAGGTGAAATAGGCCGAGACGAGCTCGCGCAGAGTCATCCTGTCGAGATGGTGCTCGCGCCTCCAGAAGCTCGGGCGGATCGTCAAGGCGGGCTTCATCTCGTTCGATTCCCTCGGTTATCGCGTCGCTGCGCCGCTGCCAACGCGCGGAAAGCCTATGTGGGGGCGATCCCTGGAATGGCAATGCGGCCCTTTTAGGGCTTTTGCGGGTTCGGCACCAGCCTGAGGGTTCGCGCCAGCCCCCCAAGGGCCTCGCGGTCGCCGCGGACGAGGCCGAAGCGGAGCGCGCACCAGCTCGCCACCGCCCAGAGCGTCAGGACGGAGGCGAAGCGGGCCGGGCCCCTCGTCCAGTGCGCGACGATCGCCATCAGGCCGACCCCGATCAGGGCGACGACGAGGCCGCGCAGGAGCTTGGCGTCGAACGGGCTCATGCCCTCGGTCAGCCTCAGCTCCAGCGTGGCGGCGTAGGCGATGGCGACGGTCGCGGCGCCGACCGCGACCGCCATTCCCGAAGCACCGAAGCGCGGCACGAGGAGCCAGGCGAGGATCGCCCAGATCGCCGCGCCGACGAGGCTGTTGACGAGGGGCAGGAGCCGGTGGCCGGTCATCTCGACGATCGGCGTGGCGGGGCCGACGATCGCCTCGGCGGCGCGGGCGGCGACGAGGATGTAGAGCAGGGGCAGTGCCGCCATCACCTCGGGCCGGAAGACCGAGAGGATGTCGCGGCCGGTGAAGGCGAGGAGGCCGGCGAGGGGGACGACGAGCGCGGTCGAGACGCGGCTCGCGAAGCGATAGAGCGGGGCGATGGCGGCGCGATCGGCCCGGGCCTGGTGGGCGGCGACCGGGGCCATGACGTACTGGAAGGCCTGGCGGACGGCGAGCGGCAGGGTGGCGATCTTGCGGGCGATCTCGAACAGGCCGCTCGCCGCCGCGCCCCGCGCGCCGGGGAGGAGGATGTTGAGGATCATCGCCGGCGCGTCGATGAGCAGCCGGCGGGCGGCGTTGGCGGGGAGCAGGGCAAGGCCGGTGGCGACGAGGAGGCGGACGTCGGCTTTGGGGATCGGCGCGCGGACGAGCCGGCGAAGGTCGTAATAGCGGCCGAGCAGGGGCACGCAGAGGATGGCGGTGAGGGCGAGCGAGCTCAAATGGGCGAGGACGAGGCCGACGCTTCCGGCGCCGAGCGCGAACCAGCCCAAGGCGAAGACGATCCGGGCGATCTGCTCCCAGAAGAGGCGGAGGCGGATCTCGGGCCCGAAGGCGAGGCGCGCGCGGGCGGCGGAGGTGGCGATCTCGATGAAGGTCCACAGCGGCAGGCCCCAGGCGAACAGGGCGACGGCCTGGGGAAGGCTCGCTTTGTCCTTGGCGGCGGCGGAGAAGAAGCCGGCGACCCAGTGGGCGTTCAAGGTGACGAGGAGGGCGATCAAAGCGGCGGGAAGGACGGTAAGGAGGAAGGCGGCCTTGACGGCGCCGTGGGCGGTCTCGTCGTCCTCGGTCGGGACGATGCGCTGGAGGGCGCTGGTCAGCGACAGGTCGACGAGGTTCTCGGCGAAGTTGATCGAGGCCCAGAGCGCGACGTAGAGGCCGTAGGCGGGCAGGCCGTAGAGGCCGATGTAGAGCGGCTGGGCGACGGCGTCGATGAGCGCGGTGGCGCGCGAGAGGCCGGCCAGGCCGGCGCCGCGCGCGACTTCGCCGCGGGTGACGTTTTCGTCCGGGGGCGGAGGCGGGTTCGCGGCCATCGGCGCCCGCTTTGGAGCGCCAGGGGTCCGGGTGGCAAGCGCCGTGAAGGCGGGGCTCAGGCCGCGATCGCCGGGTAGGTGACGAGGCCGTCCGCGGCGACGGCGCCGGCCGAGAGCCGCGCCGGGTCGGCGCGAGCGCCGTCCATCAGGTGGAAGACGGTCTCGCCGCGGGCGAGGAGGTGGTCGGCGACGATCCGGCGGTGGCATCGCCACCAGACGGCCTCGGAGCACATCATCGCCACCGGCCGCTCGCGGCCGAGCGCGACCAGCGCGTCGAGACCGGCGTGGAAGCCGGGCGATAAAGCGTGGTCGGCATAATTGTGGAAGCTTCGATTGTCCCACCATCCGTTCACCTCGGGCGGAACCTCGCGGACCCGCTTGCGACGGCCGCCGAGCGCGGCGATCCGGCCGTAGCGGATCTGGTGGGCGGCGAGCGCCTCCCCCAGGGCATCTTCGTTATATTGGGGATTGTGCCTGGAGCGCGGCACCGTCCGGATGTCGATCACCAGCCCGACGCCGCCAACCCGCAGAAGATCGACGAACTCGCCGATCGACCGGGTCGAATGGCCGATGGTGAAGAAGGGAGAGGGCATGTTCGGGAAAGACCTCCACCCCCTCCCTTGGGGACTGAACGCCGGCTTTGGCTTTTGTCTCCCCGGCGAAGGGGGACGAAGCTAGTTGAAGACGGCGACCAGCCGGGTCTTTTGAGCGACCGACATCGGAGCGCCCATGTAGATGGGCAGCGACGGGTAGGAAGGGTGGGCCAGCTCGTACATCCTGTCCGACGCCGGGAGCCGCGGTCCGGAGACGGATTCGAAGACCACGAAAAAGGCCTGCGAACGGGCGAGAGCGACGGGGCGCGATCCCGATTTGGGGAAGGGGGTCACCGCGGCGACTCGAAGGACGTTCGATCCGTTCGCCGTCTGGAGGTTGAACGATTGCCCGACGACGGCGCTCCACTCGGCGAGGCCGGCAGACTGAAGCGACACGAAGGTGCGGTCCCACCACGAGGCTCCGGCTGCGCCGGCGGGACCGGTCAGTCGAAGGCTGAGGATGGGGGCGGCGCTCGCCACTCCGACGGCCCCGACGCCGAGTCCGGCAAGCAACATGCGACGGTTCAGAACAGCGCGATCACGCGACATCGGTAATTCCCCCAAACCACCGATGAACGCCCGCCCCCGGACACCGCCCTTGTAGCGGCAAGCGGCCGCGGTTCAATCGCCGAAATCAGCGGCTTGGCGATTTTTCGGGACGCTGCCGGCCGGGGAAAGCCGGCCCTACTCCTCCGTCCGGATGAGCACCGTCTCGCCGATGAGGGCGAAGAGGGCGAAGGGCGCCCAGGCGGCGAGAAGCGGCGGGTAGGCGCCGAGATTGCCCATGGCGAGGGCGAAATTGTCGGCGACGAAATAGGCGAAGCCGAGGAACATGCCGATGACGACCCGGACGAAGAGCTGGCCCGAGCGGGCGAGGCCGAAGGCCGCCACCCCGGCGAGCAGGGGCATCAGCACCGCCGACAGCGGTCCGGACAATTTGTGCCAGAGCCCGGACTCGAGCTCTGCCGTCGGCCGGCCGGCCATCTTCAGCTCCAGCACCGAATTCCTGAGCGTGGTGAAATCCTGCTCGTCGGCGGAGACGCTGGCGAGGGTGAACTGAGTGGGATCGAGCCCTTCGCCGAACGCCATGAAGGCGTATCGCCCTGCGGCTCCGCTGGCGACGTCGAAGGTTTCGGCCTGTTCGAGGCGCCAGCCCTTGCCCGCCCGGGTCGCGCGGGTGGCGGTGACGATCGACTTCAGGGTCTCGTAATCGCGGTCGTAGATGCTGATTCCGCGAAGCTCGGTCGACGGCCCCTGCCCCCTCACCTCGCGCGCCAGGATGAGATCGTCCCCCCAGCGCACCCAGACGTTGGGCCGGACGCCGCTGTCTCGAGGCACCGGCCCGTAATCGACCTTCTCCCAGCTCGACAAGGTGTCGGTGGCCCGGGTGACGACCCGCTCGTTGAAGGCGAAGCTCAAGACGGCGATGGCGAGGCCAGTCAGCATCAGCGGCGCCAATATCTGGTGCGCGGAGATGCCGGCCGCCTTCATGCTCACCACCTCGCTGTTCTGGTTGAGGACGGCGAGGGTGACGAGGGTGGCGAGAAGCACCCCGAACGGAAGGATGAAGGCCACGATCTGGGGAAGCCGAAGCGAAACGTAGCGCCACAGCTCCGCATCCCCGTTACCTGGATGCGCGAGGATCTTGCCCGACTGACCGAGCAGATCGAGGGTCATCAGCACCAGCACCAGCGCGCCGACCACCGCGAGGCAGCGGATCGCGAAGGTCCGCGCCATGTACAGGGCGATCCGCTTCGACGGAAAGAAGTTCAGGTTCATCATGTCGCGGGCACGGCCTCGCGCGGCCGGCCGGCGCCGAGACGAAGGATCCGGCCGACAGCCTTGGCGAGCTTGGAGAATCCGCGTTCCAGAGCTCCGATCGGCTGGCCGCCCGGCCGGTAGGCGAGGGTCCAGTACATCCACAGGATGAGCCCCGCGAACAGGAGGAAGGGCGTCCACAAAGCGATCACCGGATCGACCCGGCCCTGCCCCCCCATCTGCTCGGCATATTGATTGACCTTGTGGTAGGTCACCACCATCATGATCGCCAGGAAGATGCCGAGGCCCGACGTGCTGCGCTTGGGCGGCACCGCCAAAGCGACGGCCAGCAGCGGCATCAGCATCATCATCACGATCTCCACCAGCCGGTAATGAAAATTGGCGCGGATCGCGTTGCGGGTCGCCGGCGGCACCGCCGCTTTCGATTTGCCGAAACGGAACAGCTCGGGCAGGGTCAGCTCGTCCTCGTCGCCGCGCCCGCGATTGCGGAAGGCGGCCACCTTGGGCAGGTTCACCGGCAGATCCTGGATCTTGAAGCTGAGCACCCGCGGCGCCCTGTATTTGGGTGAATTGTGGACCAGCCGGCCGTTGGAGAGCCGAAGCAGGATGACGTCGGGATCGTCGGTGGCGAGGAAGGTGCCGTGATCGGCGGTGACGGCGATCGTCCGCCCGTCCTTCGTCTCGGCCCGAACGAAGACTCCGTGGAGAAGCCGCCCCTTGTCCTCGCTCGCCTCCACCCGGATGGTCATCCTGTTGCCCAGGTTGGTGAACTCGGCCACCTTGATCGAAGCGCCGAGCGCGCCGGAGCGCAGGTCGAAGCGCAATTGCTCGTAGCCGTAGCGTGCCACCGGCTGGACGAAGCCGACGATGGCGACGTTGGCGATGAGGAGAAGGACGGCATAGAAATAGGGCGCGGCGAGCAGCCGGGTGTAGCCGAGCCCCACCGCCCGCATCGAATCGAGCTCCGACGACAAAGCCAGGCCGCGGAACGCGAGCAGGGTGCCGAGCAAGAGGCCGATCGGAATTCCGAGCGCGAGATATTCGGGCAGGAGATTGCCGATCATCTTCCACACGATCGCGACCGGCCCGCCGCTGCCGATGACGATGTTGAACAGCTTGAGCATCTTCTCGAGCAGCAACAGCATCGCGGCGATCGTCAGAGTCGCTACCAGCGGCGTGAAGATCCGCCGCGCCAAATAGAGATCGATCCGGGTCGGGAAGCGCATCGCGCACCAAAGTGGCACTTTGCTCCGATTTTCAAGCCTTATCCGACCGGTTCGGCCATGCTTCTCCCCGGCTCCGGCCCTGCCTGCCGGCGCCGAGCCAATGATCTTGCCGTCATACCTTTCCGAACGCCTTGCTCGCGCCTGGAGCCAACCGCCTTGATTTAGATTAGCTAAACTACATCGCAAGGTGTAGCGTGCGCCCATCACCGCAATGCTTTGGCGCGCGGTGGCTGAGAGCCTCGACATGCTCCCGCCGATGGAGCCAGGCTCATGAAGCAGTTTGACAATTTGACCGATGCGCAGACCTTGGCGCTGGCGATCGTCGACACCCTTCCCGAGCCGTTCGTCGTGCTTGACGACAGATTGTGCGTGGTGGCGGCGAACCGCTGCTTCTACGAGCATTTCAAGGAGAGTGCCACGCGCACGCGCGGCCGCCCCTTCTTCGACCTGGGCGATGGCCAATGGGACATTCCCGCGCTGAGGCTGCTGATCGAAACCATCATCCCCCAGCATAAGTCGATGGACGGCTTCGAGGTGGAGCATGAATTCCTCCACCTCGGAAGGCGCACGATGCTGCTCAACGCGCGGCTGGTGCGCTTGGAGGACCCCGCGAGCCCGACCATCCTGATCGCGTTCAAGGACATCACCGCCCGGCGCGCCATCGAGCGGGAGAAGCAAGACCTCCTCGAGCATACCGAGCGGCTGCTCGCCCAGCAGCAGACCTTGTTCCGCGAGATGGAGCATCGCATCGCGAACAGCCTCCAGATCATCGCCAGCATCCTGCTGCTCAAGGCCGGCGCGGTCGGCTCGGAGGAAACCCGCCATGAGCTTCGCGACGCCCATAAGAGGGTGATGTCCGTGGCCGCGGTCCAGAGCCACCTTCATTCCGTCGACGGAATCGAGCGGATCGACATCGCGGCCTATCTGGCCAAGCTGAGCGCGGGGCTGGCCGCGTCGATGATCGGTCCGCACCACAGGATCGATATCGAGGTCTCTTCGGACAAGGGAATGCTTCAGTCCAGCGAGGCGGTCAGCCTTGGACTGATCGTGACCGAGCTGGTCATCAATGCCATCAAATACGCCTTCCCAACCGCCCGTGCGGGGGCGCGCATCCGTGTCACCTTCGCCTTGAACGGGACAGGGTGGAAGCTCGGCGTATCGGACAACGGCGTCGGAAGGATGGCCCAGTCACCGCCGAGTCCTTCCGGCGGGCTTGGAACGGCGATCGTGTCGGCGCTGACCAGACAGCTCAAGGCGGAGCTTCACGAGGTTTCCACCGCGAACGGCCTTCGAGTTGAGGTGACCCGTGCGTCGTTGGACTGCCAAATCCCCATCGCGGCTTGAAAGGATTACGTCATGTCGACCACTCCGCTGGCACGCCCCAAAGCGCCGCGACCCCAATTCGCCGCCTCGTCCTGGGGGTGGACGGTGGCCTGCGGCGGGCTGAAGATCGCCATTGCAGCTTCCGCGATGGCCCTGCCGTTGTTGGCGGGGCGGCCGGTCGCGGAGTCGGTCGGCTGGATGCTCCTCGCCGGCGGCGCGGCGGAGTTCGCGCTGGGCTGGGGTGCTCACCGCGCCCTGCTCGGCAAGGTGACGCTCGGCTCCGGCCTGCTCACCATCCTCGCCGGTATCCTCTTCATCTACAGCGGCTGGAAAGGACTTTTCCCGCTGACGACCATATCCATGATCTGGCTGCTGCTGAGGGGAATCATCTCTCTCGACGTCGGCATCCAGGCCCGGGCCGCTTACGGCTCGGACTGGTTCTGGCTGGTGCTTCGGGGAGTCACAGATCTCGGTCTGGGGCTGACTCTTTTGCTCGGCCTGCCGATGGCGACCATCGCCATCCTCCTGTTCAACGAAACGCCCGAGATGGTCTCCAGCTTCGGAATGCTTCTGGCGATAAGCTTCGCGGTCGCCGGCGTCGGGCTGGTCGTGATGGGGCTGGCGCAGCGCCGCCGCGAAGCCTCCGCGCGTTCCCCGACCCTGGTGGCTGCGTGAGCGCCAGGTTAATCGGCCGGACGCTGAAAAGTTCTCAGGCTTTTCCCTCGCTGGGGGGCGCAACGACGCGGTCGGCATGACGGCGAGGTTCGTCGTGTCGAGGCACTGGGCCGTCATTGCCGCTGGGTTTTCATACTTTGCAATCGTCTTCACCCTCGCCTTTGCCATGGGCATGGCCCGCGTCCTTTTGGTGGCGCCCCGGCTCGGGCAAACTTCGGCGGTTTTCCTCGAGATCCCGGTTTTGTTGACAGCCAGTTGGCTCGTAGCCCGCCAGCTCATCCGTCTCCGAGCCTTCGCCTTCCCACAGTTGGTGGTCATCGGAGGAATTGCGTTTGCCCTGACCATGATCGCCGAGGCCGTATTGGCGGGTTCGATCCGGGGGCAGAGCGTGGATCAATGGGCCGGCGACCTCACCACGCCCCTTGGCCTTGTCGGACTGGCCGCTCAGCTTGGTTTCGCGAGCATTCCGGTGTTCGCGGGCGGCGACAAAAGGCGAGACCGCTCGGGCACTCCTTGACGTACTTGAAAGCAGGGCGGCCGGTGCCGGCTACGGCGTGATAGCGACCTTGAGCACCCCGTCGCGCTGGTTGGCGGCTTTCATGAAGGCGACGGCAAGGGTGCCTCAGGCACGGCGGAAGCGGGGATCGGGGGTGGTTGGGCGTTCGGCCCGTCCATCGCCTCGTGCCACACCAGCAGCAGGGTCGCCATGAGGACCGGGCCGAGGAAGAGCCCGACCAGGCCGAGCGTCTCGAGGCCGCCGAATGTCCCGACGAAGGCGAGGAGAAAGGGTAATCGCACGGAATTGCCGACCAGGGCCGGCTGGACGAAATTGTCGCCCACCAGCATCACGACCACCGAAAAGGCGAACAGGATCGCCGCCGCGAGCACGGCGCCCTGGGCGATCAGGACGCCGGTCGCGACGGTGAACACCAGCCAGGCCCCGAACGGCAGCATGGCGAAGGTGACGGTCAGGATCGCGAACAGGAAGGCTCTTGGAACGCCGGCGGCGGCGTAACCGAGACCGATAAGGGCCCCTTCCCCGAGCGCGACCAGCACCGTCCCCGCCACCGTGCCTCGAACGGCGGAGACCAGCCGGTCGGTGAATCGCGATCCAAAGTCTCCGAGCAGTCGGGCGGCGAGAGCATTGCTGTGCGAACCGAGCCGGGCGCCATGGCGAAGAAGCGCGTAAAAGGCGAGCAGGGTGACGAGGACGAGCATCGATCCGCGGGCGAGCTGCGCCCCGATCACTCCGGTGAGGCTGAAGATAGCCCCGGCATCCACGCCGCTGAACAGGCTTCGGGCGGCCTGCGCGGTCCCCGCATGAGTCTGCCAGAGATTGGACAGCCGGCCGCCGACCAGCGGGAAATGTTCGAGCCACGCCGGGGGAGCGAGCCCGGTCTGCTGGGCCTTTGCGATCCAGGCCAAAGCCAGCCTGCCGTCCTGGGCGGCTTCCACTCCGGCCACCGAAAGCGGCAGCATGAGCAGGAGTGCGGTGCCCAAAGTCGCCAAAAGCGGCGCGACCCACCGCGGCCGAAGGCGGGCCGAGGCGCGCGAATAAAGCGGCCAGACGGTGATCGCCAGAACCGTGGCCCAGGCGAGCGGGATGAGGAAGCTCTGGGTGATCCACAAGGACAAAAGCACGACCGCGATCGTGAGATAGCGGCGCGTTGCCTGGCGGGTCCGGGCGCCGGACGGCGCGGGCGAGGTCCCGTCGATCATATCCGCCGGCCCGCGGTCGTCGCCGACGCCGCGCCATGGTTGCGGGTGCAGAAGCCTGCCCATTGGAGCAGGGACAAATCCGGCCGGGAACGGCGATCCATCCGCTGCTTGTGCGCGGGTCGGCGGCGAACCGCAATGCCGGCCCCGCCGCGAGGATTGGAAAAGGGGACAGTCGCGGTGACCGTCCCCTTTTTCTGTTCAGGTGGCCCTGCGGATGACCTTGACGATGAGGAGCAGGATGACCGCTCCGAGCAGGGAATAGAGGAAGGCCATCATGTTGAGCGGGCCGTTGAGGATCGAAGCGCCGCCGCCGAACAGCCAGCCGGCGATGAGGGCGCCGACGACTCCGACGATGATGTCGAAGATGAGGCCGCCGCCGCTCTTGGTGATGATCCCGGCAAGCCAGCCGCAGACCGCACCGACAATGAGGATGATGATCAGGTTCATGTTTTTCTCCCCCGACCACGGCTTGAGCGCCGCGGCCGATAAGGTCAAGACGTTTCGGGGGCGGTCCGGTTCCCCCGCTTCAGCCTTCCTTGACCAGGGTCCCGAAGAGATCGCCGCCGGTGGTTCCGACATGGACCTTGAAGGCGCCCGGATTGGCCTTGATGGCGTCGATCTGGGCGTCGCCGATCTGGTCGCAATCCTTGGCGTGGGTGTCGTTCGGAACGTCGAGGGTGGCGACGACATTGCCGTCCGGCCCGACGAGGTGGCCGACGGTCATGGTCACTCCGCTCGCCAGCTTGAGATCGGTGCACAAGGTGTTGGTGGCGTCGTTGAGGCTGATCTCCGCCTTGCCCGATCCCAAGCCGCCGGCGGCGGGCGCGAGCATCGCCACATATTCGAAGCCGACCGCTTCGTTGGCTTCCTGGGCCACGGTCTCGCAGCCGCCGAGAAGGGCGAGGATTCCGGCCGACGCAAGAGCCAGTGCCGCTTGGTTGCGCATCATATTTCTCCACGAAATTGCGGGCCGCCCCATGGGGCCCGGTGTGAAAGCGAGCAAGGCCGGTGAATCGTTCCCGAGGCGATACGACGGCCTGAGCGCTCAGCCCAGGCGCGCCACGAGCATCAGGGCGCCGACCGCCGCGGCGGCGAGGCTCGCGACCAGGACGGCGCCCGCGGCCGCGTCCTTGGCAGCGCCGATCTCCCGGGCCCGGCCGGGATGGAGGTGGTCGAGCAGATATTCGAGCGCGCTGTTGGCCAGCTCCAAAGCGAGGACCAGCGCGACCGCCAGAACGAGCAGCGCCCACCAAAGCGGCTCCGGCTGCAAAGCGAGCGTGACGAGCCCGGCGAGGATCGCAAGCGCGCACTGGCTTCGGAAGCTCTTCTCGCGGGCGAAGACGAGGCGCAGGCCGGCGACGGCGAAACCGAGGCGGACGGCGAAGCGCCGATTCTTATCGCTGCCGTGCATCGAGGCCTGCCTAGCCGCTCCAGCGGCGTCGGCGATGGCGGCGGACATGGTCGGACAAAGGAGAAACGATGCAGGCCGCGGCTAACATCGCGGGCCCGCCCAAAAAGCGAAGGCGCGACGTGATAAATCTACGTCGCGCCCCGCAAATCCTGCGAACAGGCAGAAAGTCGGCGGGGGACGACGCTTCCGCAAGGAAAGCCGCCGTCCCCCGGTCGATTTACTGGCCGTTGGCCATGGCGTCGGCCTTGTTGTCGCCCGCGGCGCGGATGGCATCGGCCTTGTTGTCGCCGGCGTCGCGGACGACGTCGGCCTTGTTCTCGAGCGCGTCGGCCCCGTTCTCGGTGGCGGCGTTGTCGGCCTTGTCCTCGAGCACGTCGGCCTGGTTCTCGGCGACGGCCTCGACATTGTCGGCCGCCTTTTCGGCCGGCGTGTTGTTGCAGGCGCCCAGCGCCATCAGACTGGCGACCATTGCGCCCTTGACGATCATTCTCATTAACTTCCCCCTTGATGACAACCAAAGAGGCGCTCCGGCCGCGGGGCGGCCGGAGCGCCGTGGATCCCGGCGTGACCACAAGATCCGAGCAAAGGCTAACATGGATGAATAGCCCAGGCTAGACGCCCTCGCAAAATCGCTCTCCAGGACGCCGAGGCGGGCGCGCCGGGCGGCCGCGCTTTGCCACAATCGAGACGATTCAAGGCGATAAGGAACCGATTTCGACCCGCCACGACCACAATTTGGCCGCAAGGCTGAGCGATTGGGGAAGCCATGGGGACATTCCTTCACACGCTGCCGCTTCGGCGGCGACGCAAGCGCCCGGGAGCCGAAGCGGCGATGTCGAGACTTTTTCTTTCCGCGGCGGTCCTGGCGGCCGCGCTGACCGCCGGCGCGGCGCCGGCCCAGGCAGCGCTTGGCCCCGACGCGGCGGCGTGCAGCCCGGGCGCCAACCGGCCCGCCTTGCTGGTCAGCGTCAACGGCTTCAAGAACCGGGTCGGCAAGCTGCGGATCCAGCTTTACGGGGGCAATCCGGCCGACTTCCTGGAGCGCGGGAAGAAAATGAAGCGGATCGATCTTCCGGTCACCCGCGCCGGAGCGATGAACGTCTGCGTCGCCGTTCCGAACGCGGGCACCTACGCCATCGCCGTTCGCCACGATGCCGACAATAACGGCAAGACCAACTGGAACGACGGCGGCGGCTTCTCGAACAACCCGCATCTGTCGATCCTGAAGCTGAAGCCGTCCGCCCGGGCGGTGTCGGTCGCGGTCGGGCGCGGCGTGAAGACGGTGCCGGTGATCCTCAACTACCGGAGCGGCCTCTCAATCGCTCCCATCGGCCGGTAGGAATGGCTCGGGTCGCTCTTCTCTCTAATCCCAGATCGACCGGCAACAGGGCGTTGCTTCCCGCGGTGCGGAGCTTCTGCGCCGATCATAAGGACATCTTCCATTACGAGGTCGAGGATGTCGACCAGATCGGCACCGCGCTCCGGACGATCGCCCTGATCGAGCCCCGGGTGCTGGTGATCAACGGCGGCGACGGGACCGTGCAGGCAGCGCTGACCGAAATCTACAACGGCCGCCATTTCGGCGACAGCCCGCCCCCGGTGGCGGTCCTGCCCAATGGCAAGACCAACCTCATCGCCTACGACCTGGGCGCCGGCGCCGACGCGCTCGAAACGCTCGAGCGGGTGCTGGCGATCGCCCGGACCGATCTTGCCCCGCACATCGTCAGGCGCGAGCTGATCACGCTTTCGGGCGGTGCGGGCCATGGCGAGCCGGTGCTCGGCATGTTCCTGGGCGGCGCCTATCTCGCCGACACCATGCTCTATTGCCGCAACAAGCTTTATCCACTCGGTCTTCCCAACTGGCTCGCCCACGCGCTCGCCCTGCTGCTCGGGCTGCTCGGCGTGGTTCTCGGCCGCCGGGCGAGCTTCCTGCCGCCGCCGCCGGCGAATTTGCGGGTGTCGGGAATGAAGGGCGGCGAGCTGAACGGGAAATTCGCCTTTCTGATGGTGACGACGCTCCAGCGGCTTTTGTTCAAAGGCTCGATGCCCGGCGCCGGCGCGCGCACCGGGGCGATGCAGATGCTGGTCATCGACCGCAATATCGGCGCCCTGCTCGGCGCCTTCCTGGCGGCGGTGCGCGGACGGCTGGGCCGCCACCGGATGAGCGGAGTCCATCTCGAGCGCGGCGACGAGATCAGGATCGAGGGCGACCATTCGAATGTCCTCCTCGACGGCGAGCTCTTCCAGGCCGATCGCGGCCGGCCGATCGTGCTCAGGCCGAGCGCTCCGGTGCCCTTCGTCGCGCTGACCGTCTAGAGGGCCTCTCGCGGCGCCGCTTGCCAAGCCGTGCGGCCGGCGGGATAGTGGGCGTCGATGGAATCCCTGATTGCCCTTTTGATCGCCCTCGTCGCAGCGATCTCCCCGGGATCGCGGGCCCAGAGCGACGAGGGGGTCCCGATCGCGGCCGCGGACCGAAGCGATCCGATGATCGGCCTGCCTCGGATCCTCGGCGATCCGGCGCGTCCGCTGGTCGTACTCGACGCCGGCCATGGCGGCCACGATCCGGGCGCCTTGTCCCCGTTCGGCCAGCGTCGGGAGAAGGACGTCACCCTCGCCGTCGCCACCGCGATCCGGGACGCTTTGGCGGCGTCCGGCCGGGTGCGGGTGGCGATGACCCGCGAAGACGACCGCTATCTGGTCCTCAAGGACCGCTACGAGATCGCTCGCAAGATGCGCGCCGCCTTGTTCATCTCGATCCATGCCGACGCGGCGCCGGCCAATGACGGCGCCCGCGGCGCCACCATCTACACGCTCTCGGAAGTCGCTTCCGACAAAGAGGCGGCCCTGCTCGCCGATCAGCAGAACCAGTCCGACCGGATCGCCGGAGCCTCGCTCAGCGGCGAGACGGGCGTCGACCGGATCCTGATCGACCTCGCCCAGCGCGAGAGCATGACGGTCTCGGCCGAGTTCGCGGCGCTGCTCAAGCGCGAGGCGTCCGCCTATTTCCCCTTCCGCCCGGAATATCACCGCTTCGCGTCGCTGGTGGTGCTCAAGGCCCCGGACGTGCCCTCGATCCTGTTCGAGACCGGCTACCTGACCAACGCCACCGACACCGCCTATATCGATTCCCCGGAAGGCCGCCGGCAGATCGCGCTCGGCATGAAGAGCGCGATCGAGACTCACTTCGCGCGGCGGCTGGTCAGGGTGGCGGGGCGTTAGCCCTCTGCGCCAGAGCGGCGTCCATATGCTCGCGCAGCATATCCTCCATTCGCGACTGCCAGCCAGGCCCGGTGGAGCGCAACCACCACAAAATGTCGGGCGACAGCCGAACCGAGACAAGCTCCTTTCGCGTCCCTTCCGGCAACGGCGGCCTGCCGCGATTGGTCAGCGTGCCGGTGCCCTCGCGGATCACCTTCCCGCCGCGCATCACCGCGGCTTGCTGGAAGAAGGTGTCGCCGAACTCAATTATCTCGTCGTCCAAATTTGCCTCGAACGGCGAGACTTCGTCAGCCAACTTCCCAGAACCGGAAGAATTTCTCTTGCTCATGACGTCCCGCCTTCCACATCGTTATGATCCGAACTCGATCTGCTCCCAGATCGACCCAGACGCATGCCAAGACTTCGCCCCTCAAAAGGCCCAGCGACCGCCACCTATCCTCCCCGTAGTCGTGCCTGTCGTCCAACTCATCCAATCGATGACCGAGAAGCAATTCGCCCGCCTCGGCAAGATCCAGGCCCCTTTCCCGCAGAACCAACTCGCGCTTCGCCGGATCGAATTCGATTTTCACATAATTATTGTATATACGATAATTCCAGAAAGTCAAGCCTCCTGAGCGGCTTCACCGCGCTTCGATCATCGGCTAGAGCTTGGCTCGAATGACCGACGCCGCCCCTACCCGCCTCACCCTCTACCGCGACGCCGGCAGCCGCTTCGGCGGCGGGGTGAAGCGCGCCTGGGGCCGGCGCTGGGTGCGGATCCTCGCTTATCTCGCCGCGCTTCCGGTCATCCTCTATCTGCTCCTGTGGCTTCTGTTCGCCCGCAACCTGCCGTCTGCCGAGACGCTGCTCACCTACCAGCCGCCGCTTCCCACCACGGTTCGCGGGATCGACGGCGAGCCGGTGCAGACCTTCGCCCGCGAGCGCCGGGTAGAGCTTTCATACGACGAATTCCCGCAACCTCTGATCGACGCCTTCACCTCGGCCGAGGACAAGACCTTCTTCACCCACGGCGGGATCGACTTTCCGGGCCTGATCGGCGCGGTCGGCGACTATATCGCGAAGTTCGGAAGCGGCACCCGCGCCCGCGGCGGCTCGACCATCACCCAGCAGGTGGCGAAGAACCTGCTTCTCGGCGACGAATATTCGGTCAGCCGCAAGATCAAGGAAGCCTTCCTCGCCCGCCGCATCGAAAGCGTCCTGACCAAGCAGCAGATCCTCGCTCTGTACCTTAACCAGATCTTCCTCGGGCGAAACGCTTATGGCGTCCAGGCCGCGGCGAGGGCCTATTTCGACAAGGACGTCGAGCAGCTCCAGCTCCACGAAGTCGCCTATCTCGCCATCCTGCCCAAGGCGCCCAGCAACTACGATCCCGAGCGCCGCACCCAGCGGGCGCTCGACCGGCGCAACTGGGTGCTCGGCGAGATGGAGCGCAACGGCAAGATCACCCCCGCCGCCCGCGCCGCCGCTCAGGCGGAGCCGCTCGGCACCGTCCGCTTCGCAAGCAACAGCGTCCGCAACGTCGGCGGCTATTTCGTCGAGGAAGTCCGGCGCCAGCTCATGGTCCGCTGGGGCGAGCAGGCCGAAAAGGGGCAGAACGGAGTCTATACGGGCGGGCTTTGGGTCCGGACCTCGCTCGACGTGCCGAAGCAGAAAGCGGCGGAAATGGCACTCCGCGACGGCCTGATGCGCTACGACCGCGGCAAGGGCTGGCGCGACCCGGGCCTCAAGGTCGATATCTCCGGCGACTGGCGAGCCCAGCTGGTCCGGGCCCCGTTCGGGGTCGGCTATGACGACTGGCGGGCGGCGGTGGTGCTCACTCGCGAAGGCCTGGGCGCGACCGTGGGCTGCGCCGACGGCTCGACCGGCGACCTTCCCGCTTACGCCGCCGCGATGCCCAAGCGCGGCACCGCCACCGCCGCCTTCAACTTCCTCCGGCCCGGAATGGTGATCGCGGTCAAGAACGAAGGCGGCGTCTGGTCGCTTCGCTCGATCCCCGAGATCAAGGGCGGAATGATCGTCGAGGAAGTAGCGACCGGCCGGGTTCTCGCCATGCAGGGCGGCTTCGACGCCCGCGGCGACGATTTCAACCGCGCCGTCCAGGCCCAGCGCCAGCCCGGCTCGACCTTCAAGCCGATCGTCTATTCGGCGGCGCTGGACAACGGAATGACTCCGGCCACGATCCTCGTCGACGGTCCGTTCTGCGTCTGGCAGGGCGCCAATCTCGGCAACAAATGCTTCCGCAACTTCTCCGGCGGCAATGCCGGTCCGCAGACGATGCGCTGGGGCATCGAGCAGTCGCGCAACCTGATGACGGTCCGGGCCGCCAGCCAGACGGGGATGGACAAGGTCACCCGGCTCGCCCGGATCATGGGCGTCGGCGACTATCCCAATTATCTCGCCATCGCGCTCGGCGCCGGCGACACCACCGTGCTCAAGATGACCAACGCCTTCGCGATCATCGCCAACCAGGGCCGGCAGGTGAAGCCGACGTTGATCGACTATGTCCAGGACCGCAGCGGCAAGGCCATTTACCGCGCCGACACGAGGCCGTGCGAAGGCTGCAACGCCCGCGACTGGGACGGCAAGCCGATGCCGCGGCCGCCGCTCAGGACCAAGCAATTGCTCGACCCGCTGACCGCCTACCAGATGGTCCACATCCTCGAGGGCGTGGTCCAGCGCGGGACCGCCCAGGTGCTTCGCGACCTGAAGCGGCCGCTGTTCGGCAAGACCGGCACGACCTCGGGCCCGACCAACGTCTGGTTCATCGGCGGGACGCCGGAGATCGTCGCGGGCATGTATATGGGTTTCGACCATCCCCGGCCGATGGGCGGCTACGCCCAGGGCGGAACTCTGGCGGCGCCGATCTTCAAGCAATTCGCCCAGGCCGCGCTCAAGGACATGCCGGTCATTCCCTTCCGCGCCCCGGCCGGAATCCGGATGGTGCGGATCGACCGGCGCTCCGGCAAGAAGGTGTTCGGGGCCTGGCCGACCGACGATCCCAAGGCGGCGGTGATCTGGGAAGCCTTCAAGCCGGAAAGCGAGCCCCGCCGATCGATCCGCCGCGACGAAATGGCCAACCGCCCCCCGGAAAAAGTCGTGCGCAAGGTCAAAGTGCAGCACGCCGAGCCGCAGCGCGACAGCGATTTCTTGCAGAATCAGGGCGGGATTTACTAGGCCTGCCCCGAAACCCGTCATCCCGGCGCAAGCCGGGACCTCGGGACAAACAGTCTCGGCGGGTCTCCCCGAGGTCCCGGCCTTCGCCGGGATGACGAAAGGAAATTGAATGCGCGCCGAAGCGCAAGCCCATGTCGACCAGAACAGGTAGGCGCTCGACCTGCTCCGCCGGTTCCTGGATTGGGACCGGGCTTTGCGGCGTCTCGACGAGCTCAACGGCCGGGTCGAGGACCAGAGCCTCTGGAACGATCCCAAGGCCGCCCAGGAGGTGATGCGCGAGCGCAGGCGGCTGGAGGAGGCGATCGGGGCGACCCGGGCCATCCAGCAGGAGCTGGACGACAATGTCGAGCTTCTGGAAATGGCCGAGGGCGAGGGCGATTCGGCGATGGAGGCCGACGCCGTCGCGGCTCTGGCCGACCTCGCCGAGCGGGCTGAGCGCGACAAGGTCACCGCCTTGCTCGCCGGCGAGGCCGACGCCAACGACACCTATATCGAGGTCAATGCCGGCGCCGGAGGCACCGAGAGCCAGGATTGGGCGGAGATGCTCCAGCGCATGTACACGCGCTGGGCCGAGCGCCGCGGCTTCAAGGTGGAGCTCGTCGACCACCATTCGGGGGAGCAGGCCGGGATCAAGTCCGCGACCCTGATGATCAAGGGCGAGAACGCCTACGGCTATGCCAAGACGGAGAGCGGAGTCCACCGCCTCGTCCGGATCAGCCCCTACGACAGCAACGCACGGCGCCACACCAGCTTCTCGAGCGTCTGGGTCTACCCCGTCGTCGACGACGATATCGACATCGACGTCAACGAAGGCGACCTCAAGATCGACACCTACCGGGCGTCGGGCGCGGGCGGCCAGCACGTCAACACCACCGACAGCGCTGTCAGGATAACCCACGTCCCGTCGGGGATCATCGTCGCCTGCCAGAACCAGCGCTCGCAGCACAAGAACAAGGCCGAAGCGATGAAGATGCTGAAGGCCCGGCTCTACGAGGCCGAGCTCCAGCGCCGCGAGGACCAGGCCAGCGCCGAGCACGCCGCCAAGACCGACATCGGCTGGGGCCACCAGATCCGATCCTACGTCCTCCAGCCCTATCAGCTGGTCAAGGATCTGCGCACGGGCGTGACTTCGACGGCCCCGTCGGACGTCCTCGACGGCGACCTCGAACGCTTCATGGCCGCCGCTTTGTCGCAGCGCGTTACGGGGGAGAAGGTCGAGGTCGAAGATGTGGATTAAGGCATTTAATTCCTCCCCGGCCTTTGCCGGGGAGGGGGACCGCACGAAGTGCGGTGGAGGGGTTCTTCAGACGCCCGTAGAACCCCTCCACCATGCTTCGCATGGTCCCCCTCCCCCGAAAATTCGGGGGAGGAATTTATGGCTCCTCCCCCTCCTCCTCCTCGCCGCCTGCCAGAAGAAGACCGAGGAATCGCCCTTCCCCAGGCCGAACCGGCCGGTGTCGCCGATCGTCTCCGCCAGCTATTCGAACGAGGATGCCCGCGACAGCGTCCGCGAGGCGGAGACGGTGATGGACCTCGCCGACATCGCGGCGGGCATGTACGTCGCCGACATCGGCGCCGGCGAAGGCTATTACACGGTCCGCCTGGCGCCGCTGGTCGGACGCAAGGGCCGGGTCCTTGCCGAGGACATCGTCCCCGCGACCCGCGACTCGCTGGCCAACCGGGTCACCCGCGAGGATCTCCACAATGTCGCGGTCAAGCTCGGCAAGCCCAACGATCCGATGCTTCCCGACGGAAGCTTCGACCGGGTCTTCATGATCCACATGTATCACGAGATCGAGCGGCCGAGCGAATTCCTGTGGAACCTGCGGCCCGATCTCAAGAAGGGCGGCCGGGTCGTCGTCGTCGACGCGGACCGGCCGACCGACCGCCACGGCACTCCGCCGAGGATGCTGATCTGCGAGTTCGCCGCGGTCGGCTACCAGCTCACCCGCTTCGAGCGGCTCAAGGATTCCGAATCCTATTTCGCCCAGTTCGAGCCGGCCGCGGCCCGGCCGGAGCCCAAGGACATCCCGCCCTGCCCGGCCACGGCGGAGTAACTGGATTTACGTCAGCCCGGCGACGTTACCCCTTGAAGCCCTGGGCGACCACATACCATTCGGACGAGCCCTTCCGGCTCGCCGGTGGCTTGGCGTGCTTGACCGCGGTGAAGCGCCGCTTCAGCTCCGCCACCAGATGATTGTCGGCGCCTCCCGCGAGAACCTTGGCGACGAAGGCGCCGCCCGGCCTCAGCACCTCGCCGGCGAATTCGAGCCCCGCCTCGACCAGCGCCATGGTTCGCAGATGGTCGGTCTGGGGATGGCCGACCGTGTTCGCCGCCATGTCGGATAGGACGAGGTCGGCCGGGCCGCCGAGCGCCTCGCGAAGCCGCTCCGGCGCCTCGTCGGCGAGGAAATCGAGCTGGAAGAGGATTGCGCCGTCGATCGGGTCTGTGGCAAGCAGGTCAATGCCCACCACAACCGCTTTCGGGATCCGCTTGCGAACCACCTGGGTCCAGCCCCCCGGCGCGACGCCGAGATCCACGACTCGCTCGACGCCCTTCAAAAAGGCGAAGCGATCGTCGAGCTCGATGAGCTTGTAGGCAGCGCGGGAGCGATAGCCCTCCGCCTTGGCGCGCTTGACATAGGGGTCGTTCAGCTGCCGCTCGAGCCATTTGGTCGAGCCGACCTTGCGGCCCTTGGCGGTCTTTACGCGGGTTACCATCTCGAAAATCCTCCCCCGGATTTCCGGGGGAAGGGGACCAGGCGAAGCCTGGTGGAGGGGTCTGCAGCGCCAGAACCCCTCCACCGTCGTTCGGACGGTCCCCCTCCCCGCGAAATCGCGGGGAGGAATTGTTCGCTTCCCTTCACAGCTTGTGCCCATCTTTGGCCATCAGGGACCGCAATATGCCCTCCCTGATCCCGCGGTCGGCCACGCCCAAGGTCTGGGCCGGCCAGATGTCCATGATCGCCTCGAGGATGGCGCAGCCGGCGACGACTAGGTCGGCGCGCTCGGCGCCGATGCAGGGCAGCGCCGAACGCTCGGCGAAGCTCATCCGCGACAGCATGTGGTTGACCGCCCGCATCTTGTCGACCGGCATCATCAGCCCGTCCACCGCCCGCCGGTCGTAGCTCGGCAGAGCGAGATGGACGCTGGCCAGGGTAGTCACCGTGCCGCTGGTGCCGAGCAGCCGGATATTGCCCTCGCGCGGCGGAAGCAGCTCGGCGAAGCGGCGGAAGGCGTGGCGGACCCGCTCCTTCATCCGCCCGTAAGCGGCGAGCCTTTCGTCGGCGTTGGCGAAATCGCGACCTTCGCTCTCGGTCAGCGAGACCACGCCCCAGGGCGCGCTCCACCAGCATTTGATCTTCGGCGTGCCTTCGGCGTCGGTGTCGATCAGGATGAGCTCGGTCGAGCCTCCGCCGATATCGAAGATGAGCGCCGGGGCGTCGCCGGGCTCGAGCAGCCGGTGGCAGCCCAGCATGGCGAGCCGGGCCTCCTCCTCCGGAGCGATGATCTCGAGGCAGATGCCGGTCTCGCGCCGGACCCGCTCGACGAAATGACGGCCGTTGACGGCCCGGCGGCAGGCCTCGGTCGCCACCGATCGGGCCAGCGAGACGTGGCGTCTCTTCAATTTCTCGGCGCAGACCGAGAGCGCGGCGACGGCGCGGTCCATCGCCGCGTCGGCGATCCGGCCGCTTCCGGCCAGCCCTTCGCCAAGCCTGACGACCCTCGAAAAGGCGTCGATGACGACGAAGCCGTCCTCGGCCGGGCGAGCGATCAGGAGCCGGCAATTGTTGGTACCGAGATCGAGCGCGCCGTATGTATGGCGGGGAGAGCGGAAAGGCCGCTGTTCAGGCGACCCGGCGAGCGCATGACTCGCGACTTCAGCCGGACCGGTTGCCGGCGGGAGCGGGGCCGAAGCAACCTGCTGCGCCATAGCGAAACACTCTTTTTTTCTCGTTCCGGCAACCAAGGCCGCCGGTGACTTGCCACCTTCGTACCGCGCCGTGCCCGCGTCGGCAAGGGAGCGGGCGGCATGCATTTATTTCCGGGTAGAATTGACACGCTTATTTCTACCCGGGTACAAAGGCCGCTTAAGGAGCAGGACGATGGAATTGGTTACCGCCTTTCTGGGCGATACGATCGTGGCCCGAGGCGGCCGCGAGGCGGTGACTCGCGAGCTCGAGCGGCTTTATCCGGGTGACCTCGGCGCGATCCGGGTCTTCGAGGATGGCAGCGGCCAGGTCGTCGACCTCGATTATTGGGATGCGGCGGCGTCCGCCCCGCCGCCGCGCCGGCGCGGCCGGCCGAGCCTTGGAGTCGCCGCGCGCGAGGTGACCTTGCTGCCCAGGCATTGGACGTGGCTGTCACGCCAGGCGGGCGGAGCCTCCGCCGCGATCCGCCGCCTGGTCGAAGAGGCGAGCCGCCAAGCCCCGGGCCCGGGCGAGAAGCGCGACTCGGCCTACCGCTTCATGTCCGACATGTGCGGCGACCGGCCCGGCTACGAGGAAGCGCTTCGCGCGCTGTACCGGGGCGAGAAGGCTCGGTTCCAGGCCCTGACCGCCGACTGGCCGAAGCAGATACGGGGCTATTTGAAGGAATTGCTGGCCTAATTCCTCCCCTGCATTTGCAGGGGAGGGGGACCGCGCGAAGCGCGGTGGAGGGGCTCTTGCGGACTCATCAAGAACCCCTCCACCGGCTTCGCTGGTCCCCCTCCCCCGGAAATCCGGGGGAGGAATTTTTGCTATTGCCCCTTCCCTCCCGCCTGAAGCTTCGGCGGTGGGACGGGGTCGCCGGGGGCGTGGGGCTTGGCGCCCTGCTGCTGTTGCCGTGGCGCCGAATCGGCGGCGGCCTGGGCGTTCCCGGCCGCCTGAAGCGCGTCCTGGACGTTGCCGCCCGAATCGGCGGCGTTGCGCAATATGTCCTCGGCTTCGGGCGTGCTCTGCTCGGCGGCGCGCTTGAGCGCGGCGGCGTTGTTGTCGGCGGCGCCGTTCTGTCCGCAACCGACCATCAGCAGCGGCAAAGCGAGCGCCAGTGGGACCCTGTTCATCGGCTTGGCTTCCTCGATAGGGTGGGCGTTTGAAAACGTGACGAAGCGGCAAGGGTTGCGGCGGCGCAACAGCATGACGGAAATTTTAACCATCGTGACTTTTTTGCCGTTTCTCAACTTATCGGCTCGATAAGCTGGGGTCGTGACCGTGATCGACGACCTTGCTCTCAGCCGATTGTTCTCGCCGCTGGCGGGATGGGCGGAGCATCGGCTCGGCTTCGGCCAGTGGCGGATCTCGCTCGAATGCCTGAACGGACACCTCGCTTTCTACCTCGGCGGGCTCGCTTTCTCGATCGGCGGCAAGGGCATGAACGACGGCATCTTCGCCGATGTTCTGGTGGCGCTGGCCTGGCTGCTGCTGATGGAGGGCGCGCGCCGGATCGCCTGCCAGCAGGCCGGATCGTCGATCGGCGTCCAGACGGCCCGGATGCGCGAATGGCTTTTCCGAGTGGTGCTGCTTTTGTCGCTGCCGATCAGCGCGGCCCGGATCGACGGAATCGCCGGTGCTTTCTACAGCGTCTCGCTCCTGCTTCTCGTCTGCCATCTCTACTTCAAGGCCTGCGACGCTCCGCCGCCGGCCCAAAAGCGGCGCCAGCTCGCTTACAGCCGAGCGCACGGCTGACCCGTCATCCCGATTAGAGCGTCTTCGCGAACCTGTAGCTCGTCCGCTCGAAGCCGAGCCTTCGATAGAAGCCGTGGGCGCCCGACAAGTCGACATTGCTGGTGACTTCGACGAGGCCGCAGCCTTTGGCGCGCAATTCGGCGCAGGCGGCCTCGACCAAGGCTCCGCCCACGCCGCTCCGGCGCTCGCCCTCGGCGACGACCATAATCGTGATCCGACCCACCGGCCTGGGACGGTGGAGGACCGGCGTGACGTGCCAGGCGAGCACGCCGACGACTTCGCCCCGCTCGGCGACCAGCGGCGTTTCCCGCGCTTTCTTGAGGGCGGCCAGCCGTTCCTCGATGTCGCGGGGCGCCGCTTCGAAGCCGAGGCCGGTGACGACGGCGGCGATGGCCGTCGAGTCCGCCGGCCGGGCCGGACGGACGGCGAGCGGCGGCGCAGGTTCGGGCTCTGGCTCGGGCGCCCGCGCAGCCTGTGGCGCGGGCTTCTTCGGCCTGGGAGGCGGTTTGGCGCCGGCGGCGCCCAGCGACGTCTTCCAGTCGGTGCGCTCGCTTTTGTGGAGATAGTCCTCGATTTCCTCGGCGGTCGCCGTCAGCCCGGACCGACCGAAGCCGAGCAGCTTGGCACCGCCGGCGTCGGTCAATCCGTAACGGCCGTAATCGCCCTTGCCGGGCGTACGGACCCGCGACCGGACGAGCTTCAGGCCGCGATTGGCCGCGGCATCCCGCAGCCTGTCATCGCGGCCCGTTGCGCTCATCCTTCAGCCGCCAATCCTTCAGCCGGAAGCCTTCAGCTTTTCTTGGTTGTCGTGGTCTTCTTGGCGCCGCCGCTCTTCTTGCCGCCGCCCGAGCCCGAGCGGCCGCGGACGAGGGGAATGGCGGCGGCGGCGATCACGCCGGCGGCAAGCGCGGCGCCGGCGGCGATCGCGGTCTTCGGATTCTCCCGCGCATAATCGCCCGCCTGCTCGGCCAGCTTGCCGGCGCGTTCGGTCAGGGTGGCGCCGCCCGCCTGATCCTGCTGCGGCTCGTCGGCGGCTTTGGCATGGGGCATGGCGCTGCTTGGGATATTGGACATGATACGCTCCGTTCTTCGGTGGGTTGCGCAAGCGAAACGAACGCTGCAACGCGCGGGTTCCGGACCACTGGCCGGACTTTTACCTCCGTCCGGCGACCGTTTGCGCCCGAGATGCCACGGTCCGTCGAATTTCGCGCAACCTTGATCCACATCAAACGCTCTACGGCTTGCCATGCCGACTTATTATTTCAACGTCCGGGGCGAGGATTTCGAGCTTCCCGACCTCGCCGGCAAGAGCCTCGACAACGACAGGACGGCTCGCGCCGAAGCGGAGCGGCTGGCGGCCGAGCTGGTCGAATCGGCCCTGATCTCCGGTACCGCGCCGCCGGACGCCGTCGTCGAGGTCGACGACGAGCAGATGCGTCCGCTGCTGGCGCTGCCGCTCAAGCCGGCGGCGCTCTGACTGTGCTCGCTTATCCCGTCCGGCTGGTCCCGACTAAAAGCGGCGAAGTGCGAGTCGTCTTTCCCGACGTGCCACAGGCGGTGGCCGAAGGCCGCGACGAAGAAGACGCGCTCTACCGAGCCAAGTTCGTCCTCGAAATGTGCCTCGGCCACATGCTCGCCCATGGCGACCTGCCGCCCAGGCCTTCCGACATTTGCGGAGCGCCGACGGTGACCACCGACAAGTTCACCCGGGTTCGGGAAGACGGGGAATAGATACCGGCGAAAGCCGGAACCTCGGGGAGACCCGCCCAGACTTCCCGTCCTGAGTTCCCGGCTTTCGCCGGGATGACGAGATTACCGAACGCAGATCCAGGTCGCTTCCTCTTTCTCCAGCGGCCGCTCCTTGTCGCCGCCCACCGTCGCCCGGGCGGGCCAGCCCAATCCGTATTCGGCGGCGTCATTGCCTGTCGGCTCGGTCCGGCCGATGCTGAGGGTAATTCCCGGGGCGGTGAAGAAGCCGCCGGTCGGGCCGACCGGGCCGGTGACGGCGAGCGGCACTCGCCGCCCGTCGATCCGGGCGATCGCTCCGGCGGCGTTGACGATCAGCAGCAGATGGCGATCCCGGTGCAGTCGGCAGCCCGGATTGGCGCGAAGCTGCGGAGTCAGATCCGCCACCTTCAGGTTGCCGAGGCGCGGCTCCGGCTCGATCTCCTCGGTGGTTCGATTGTGGAGCTTTTCGAGCCGAGTTTCGAGCTCCTCGACGCTATTCGCGCGCGGTTGGTCGTCGTCCTCCGGCGCTCCGCAGGCGACGAGCAGGAGCGGCAGGAGGAGAAAAAGACGTCGGGACATGGAGCCTCAACCCGGAACGGGTACGACTCGATCCGCCGGCCCTGCGATGATACAGCCGGCGGGCATAATTTTCGCGAAAGGTTGCCCATGCGCCGACTGCCTCTCCTTCTCCTGCCCCTGCTCGCCGGATGCGCCGCGATCGCCCGCGACGAGACTCCGTTCTTCGACAAGAGCCCCGAGCATGAAGCGCGCCAGGCGCGGGCCGCCCAGAGCGGCGCCCAGCTGATCGCGGCCCGCCAGGCGATGATGCACATGGCGGCGACCCTGCTCTTCCAGGAGGTGATGCCGGCGGCCAAGAACGGCACCGACGTCAAGGCCGCGGGCCATGCGGCCGACGGGCTAGACCTGTTCGGCCATTCGGTCGCGGGCCTGTTCCCGGAAGGAAGCACCGGCCCGAACAGCCGCGCCCTCCCCTCGGTCTGGACCAACAATCCCGATTTCGTGGCCAGGGCCAACGCCTTCGGCGATTCCGCCGCCGAGCTGAAGCGGCTGTCGGACGCCGGCGACCAGGCCGGCTTCAAGGCCCAGGCGGCCGTCGTCGCGCGCGGCTGCAACGGCTGCCACAGCCTGTACCGGGCGGCGGAGGGCGGTCACTGAGGTCACCCGTCATTCCGGCGAAGGCCGGAATCCATGGACACTGACGGCTGAGGATGTTTTTCCAGCGGCCGTGTTCATGGATCCCGGGTCAAGCCCGGGATGACGGTTTGCGCGCAGGCGCCGGCTCGAAGCGCCAGGTTTCGCCGCCGACGCCCTTTACTTCGCAAAGCGTGGCCGCGCCGCCCTGTTCCAGCCGGCCGATGAACGCCGCCAGTTTCTCTCCCCGTGGCTTTGCTCCGGGCGACACCCGGCGCAGGCACTTCAACACCAGCCGCCGAAGCAGTTCCGGAGGCAGTCCGTTGGGTCGCAGGATCACCCCGCCCGCCTCAACCTCGGCGCGCGCCGCGAAGAGCGGCCCGGCGGTCCAGTCGAGCGCCGCTTCCGCCTCGGCCAGGAGGGCGGCGCTTCGGGCGATGGCGGCGGCATCGAGCCACGGCGCCTCGGCCAGCCGGCGCCTGAGCCGCGCCCGGTCGAACCTCTCGTCCAGATTGCTCGGGTCCTGGGCCGCCTCCAGCCCGGCGGCGGCGACCACCGCCTCCAGCTCGCTCCGCCGCCAGCCGAGCAGCGGACGCGCCAGGCGCAGGCGCCCGCCGGCGCCGGGCACCGCCCCGGCGGCCCTCACCCCGGCGAGGCCGGCGACGCCCGACCCCCGGGCGAGCCGCATCAGCAGGGTCTCCGCCTGGTCGTCGGCATGGTGGGCCGTGAGGAGGAGTTCGAGGCCTTCCTTGGCCATCCACGCCGCCAGGGCTGCGTAGCGCTCCGCCCGCGCCGCCGCCTGCAGCCCCTCCCCCGCGGCTTCCACCCTGACGGGAAGGATGTGGTGCGCAACCCCGATGCCGGCGCACAGAAGGGCGACCGCCTCGGCCTCGGCCAGGCCTTCCGGCCGGAGGCCATGGTCCACCGTCGCCGCCCGAACCCGTCCGGGATAAGCGGCATGAGCGAGGAGCAGCAGCGCAAGGCTGTCGGGCCCGCCCGAAACCGCGATTCCGAACGGTCGCGGTTGCGCCCCGGCGACGGCCTCGAGATCGCGGCGGAAACGCGAGACGAGCTCGATGGTGGGAGCGCAGGCCATGTCCACCCTTAACGCGAGGATACGGCGGGATACAGAAAGCGTTCACGCGGGCTGGCCCAGGGCCCGGTTCAGGTCCTATCGGGTCGATGAAAGAAAAAAGGTAGTGTTCGTGGTTTCCCGTAAAGCATTCGCTCTCGCTCTCCTGGCCGGAACGGCCTCCGCTCCCCTCCTCGCCCAGGAAGCGCCGCCGCCTCAGGCGACCCAGACGCCGCCGCCGCCCGCCGCCGCCGTCGAGCCGGCCCAGCCCGAGCCGGCCGCTTCCCCCGATCCGGCCGCCGAGCCGGAGAGCGAAGATGAGGAGGGCGAGACCATCGTCGTCACCGGCCAGCGCCAGCGGGGCGCGGTGATCGGCGACATCGCCCCGGAAGTTCAGTTCGACCGCCGCGAGATCCGCTCGCTCGGCGCCGGCAGCCTCTCCGAGCTGCTCGACGCGATCGCGCCCCAGACCCGAAGCGGCCAGGGCCGCGGCGACGAGCGCCCGGTGATCCTCCTCAACGGCCGCCGGATCTCCGGCTTCTCCGAGATCCGCGACATCCCGCCCGAGGCGATCGTCAGGATCGACGTCATGCCCGAGGAAGTCGCCCTCAAATATGGCTACAGGCCCGACCAGAAGGTGGTGAACTTCGTCCTTCGGCGCCGGTTCAACGCCTATACGACCGAGGTCCAGGCCGGCATCGCCACCGAGGGCGGCCGCGAATCCTACGGCGCCGAGCTCAATTACCTGCAGATAAACAACGCCGGCCGGGTCAATCTGGGCGCCGAATATCGCCGTGCCGAGCCTTTGTTCGAGAGCCAGCGCGACATCGTCCAGGCGGAGCCGGTGCCCGGGATCGAGCTCGGCCGCTTCCGCACCCTGCTCCCGCAGACGGACCAGCTCCAGCTTAGCGGCACCTTGAACCGGGCCGTCTCTGAAGACGTCTCGGCGACCCTGAACGCCACCTTCGACGTCAATTCGAGCACCGCCTTCCTGGGCCTGCCCCGGCCGAGCCTCGCTCCCCCGGGCCTTCGCCGGGACAGCGATTCCCGGGCCGGCCATCTCGGCCTGTCGGTCAACGGCGCCATCGCACCGTGGCAATGGTCGCTGACCGGCAATCTCGACCGAAACGCCAGCGAAACCGAAACCCAGACCAGTTTCGGCCTCGACCGTTCCCGCTCGGTCAGCGAGGTCGGCAACACCGAGCTGCTTTTGAACGGACCGCTGTTCGACCTGCCCGGCGGCCAGGTCATGGCCGCCGCCCGCGCCGGCTTCGACGCCCAGGGCCTGACCAGCCGGTCGGACCGGGCGGGCCTGTTCACCGTCCGCGACCTCGCCCGGACCCGCGAGCACGCGCAGATCAATATCGACATCCCGATCGCCAACCGCCGCCGGGCGGCGCTGACGGCGCTCGGCAACCTCTCGGCCAATTTGAACGCGGAGGTCGAGCATCTTTCGGACTTCGGAACGCTGCGCACGCTCGGCGCCGGGCTCAACTGGTCGCCCCTCTCGCAGGTCAGCCTGATCGCCTCGATCACCGACGAGGACGGCGCCCCTTCGATGCAGCAGCTCGGCGACCCGATGCAGCTGACCCCGGGCGTCCGGGTTTTCGACTTCGTCCGCGGCGAGACGGTGGAAGTGACCCGGATTGACGGCGGCAATCCGGCTCTGGTCGCCGACAACCGGCGGGTCTGGAAGCTCGGCGCCAACGTCCGGCCGCTGGCCAAGACGGACCTGTCGCTCAGCGCCAATTACACATCCACCCGGATCGTCAACGCCATCTCGGGCTTTCCCGCCGCGACGGCCGAGATCGAGGCCGCATTTCCGGATCGTTTCAAGCGCTCCGACGGCCGGCTGGTGCTGATCGACACCCGCCCGGTCAACTTCGCCCGCCAGGATCGCTCGGAGCTTCGCTGGGGGTTCAATCTCAGCCTTCCGATCGGACCCCAGCCCAAGCCGGGCCAGGGGCGCGGCGGCTTTGGCCGGGGCGGCCAGGGCGCGGCTGGCGCCGCCGCGGCCCCGGCTCCGGGCGCCGCTTCGGGCCAGGCCGCGTCGGCTCAGCCGGCTCAGGGCGAGCGGCCCCAGGGTGAAGGCGCCCGCGGGGATCGCGGACCGCGCGAAGGCGGCGGCGCGGGCGGGCCCGGCGGCGGACGCGGCGGCTTTGGCGGCGGCGGACGGGGCGGGTTCGGCGGCGGCGGACGGGGCGGGTTCGGCGGCGGCGGCGGTCGGCTGCAGCTCGCCGTCTACCACACCTGGCATTTCACCGATTCGGTGCTGATCCGCCCGGGCGTTCCCGAGCTCGACTTCCTCAACGGCTCGGCCGGAAGCAGCAGCGGGGGCCGGCCGCGCCACGAGCTCGAATTCCAGGGCGGCCTGTTCAAGAACGGCCTCGGCGCGCGGCTCACCGCCAACTGGCACAGCGGCACCTTCGTGCGCGGCGGAGCGCTCGCCGGCGGAGGCAGCGGCGACGACCTCTTCTTCAACGATTTCACCGCCGTCAACCTGCGCTTGTTCGCCGATCTCGGCCTTCAGCCTTTCGCGCGCGAGCATCCGTTCCTGCGCGGAATGCGGGTGAGCCTGTCGATCGACAATCTGTTCGACTCCCGCCAGCAGGTCCGCGACCGGCTCGGGACGACCCCGATCAGCTATCAGCCCGGCTATCTCGACCCGCTGGGAAGGTCGGTCCGGCTGAGCGTGAGGAAATTGTTCTTTTAATTCCTCCCCCGGTTTTCCGAGGGAGGGGGACCGTGCGAAGCATGGTGGAGGGGTCCTTCGGCGTCGGTGAGAACCCCCTCCACCACCCTTCGGGCGGTCCCCCTCCCCTGCAAATGCAGGGGAGGAATTAGGGGGCTACTGCCCTAATATCTTGCCAAGTCCACGACGCAGCTTCTCCTTCTTCGTCCGCGGCCGGGCCTCCTCCGGCGAGTCCTCGTCGTCGTCGCCCATCCCGGGCATGCTCATCCCGAGCAGGCCCGTGTGCGTCGACTTGGTCCTGAGCTTGACCGTCCATTCGGGCCGCCACGTCCGGGCCGCGCCCGCCGGCCGCGGCTGGCTGAAATTGCTCTCCCCGCCGAGCGCGATCAGCATCAGCATCGATTGCGGCGCCGCCTGGGCGACCTCCGCCGGAACGGTGCAGCGGTCGGCGGTCGCCGGCATCAGCACCCGGCTCTGGACGAGCCGGGCGATGTCGGCCTCGGCGACATAGTCCAGCGCCATCGCCGCCGCCTGGATCTCGGACGAGGTCCAGATCACGAAATCGCCATTCTGCCCGGCGCCCATCACTCCGCCGAACCAGGCGCGCGCTCCGGGAACCGGCCGCCACACCAGGGGGATGGAGCCCGAGGCGCCGGCGCTGTTGGAAACGAGGGTCACGGGCGCGAGGAAGTCCTGACCGGCGGCGAGGGAGAAGCGGATCTCCGGCGAATAATTGCCTCGAACGACATGCTCGCCGACCAGCGAACCGCTTGCCGGCACCCGGGCCTGGGACCGGTCGTTCGGCCACTCGCCATAGGTGGCCGAGGTCGCGGCCGAAGGCGGGACCATCGGCTTCAGCGCCGAATTCGCGAAAGCCGGCGGAACCTTGCCCGCCATCATCGAAGCGAAGTCGATCACCGCCGGCTGTCCGGCCCGCACATGCTCGCCGCAGCCCCAATAGATCAGCATCCGGCCCCGTGGCCGCTCCATCTGGCCCCAGGGCTGGGTCGGCGCGACCGTGCGGGACGCCGAGACCGGAGTGACCAGCGGCAGGCTCGGCCCTGCCTGAAGCCCGGCCGGCGGGATATGCTCGGCCTCGGGCGCGCCGGCCGCCCGGCGCGGGCTTCCGAGCTGCAGGGTGAGCATATGGGCGAAGGAAGAGCGGCCCGAGCCGCGGCCGAGCATCGCGCCCATCACCGAGCCGGCGCTCGGGCGTCCCCCGCCGGCCATTCCGCCGAGGCCCGAGGCCGTGTCGGCGCTCATCCAGTAAACGGCCGGTCCGCCGCCGCCCCGCGGCTGACCGAAGGCGGCCGCGCCCGCGCCCAGCGCGATCAGGCCGGCGCCGGCCCAGATGATGTGCTTTGCGGTCATGATCATCCCCCTGGATTGATTTCAAACCCGTCGTTCCCGGAAGCCCGGGTTGAAATGCCTTTTATACCGAGCGGCCGGGGCGTGCAAAAGGAACGTAACGGCTGCGTAAGGTCCGCCGCGAAAAACCCTCCAACGCTTGGCGCGGAACGGCCGCTCGATTTTTTCGCTGCACGCCGAATGAGCGAAGACGCCGCATTCCTCAAGGAGCAGGCCCGCCGCTGCCGCCGGCTCGCCCGGGGCATCGCCACGCCCGACGTGGTCGAGACCCTCAATCGCATGGCCGCGGACTACGAGGCTCGAGCGGAGGCGGCGGGAGCAAAGCGAGCTGGCCTATCGTAAACTGGCGGCGCCGTTGTCCCCTAAAACCCGGATCGAGCCCGAAACCCGTCATCCCGGGCTTGACCCGGGATCCATGAACACGGCCGCATCCGGACTGGAGGTGGCGGAGTTCATGGATTCCGGCCTTCGCCGGAATGACGAAAGTCGCTCGGCATTTGCCGGGCTGGACGGGACAAGCGCCAACTACCGGCACTTCGCCTGCGTCCGGGCCGCAGGCAGCCGCTGCCGGAGCCAGTCGCGCATTCCGTCTCCATAGACGTCCTGGAGCTCGTCATAGGCCTTGCAGGCGTCGGCCGGCTTGTCGAGCGAGACCAGGGCCTGGCCGAGGAAGTAGAGGCTGTCGGCGGCGCGCTCCCCCTTGGGATTGCTCTGGTAATTGGCGAGAAAGGCCTTGGCGGCGGTGGCGGGCTTGCCGGCGTCGAGATAGGCCCGGCCGGCGAGGTTGCTCGCCCAGCTCGCCCATTTGCTCCTGGGGTAGCGCTTGGCGGCCGCTTCGAGCGCCTTTTGAGCCTCGGTGTAGCGCTTCGCCTCCCACAGCCGGAAGCCGGCATTATAGGCTTCCTCGGCCGCGGCGTCGCCGGAGGCGGACGACGCAGGTGTGGCGGCCGGTTCGTCCTTTTCGGAATTGTCGGCGGCCGGACGAGGCCGCTTGGGAGAGGACGACGCGGAAGACGAGTCCGTCGGACGTGTCGGCTCGGCGACCGGCGCCGAGCCGCGTTCGAGCACGTCGAGGCGGCCGCCGGTGGTGTCGCGAAGGCGGGTCAGCCCTTCCTCGA
The DNA here is from genome assembly GCA_034668565.1 of Sphingomonadales bacterium. Taxonomy (GTDB): domain Bacteria; phylum Pseudomonadota; class Alphaproteobacteria; order Sphingomonadales; family Sphingomonadaceae; genus Allosphingosinicella. The sequence goes on from JAXDPE010000080.1 coordinate 90,225, forward strand.
CCTGGCGAAGTCGATTGCCGTTCTGCTCGACCTGGCCGGTAAGTTCGCGAAGCTGCGCCTCCAGCGAGTCGACCCGTGCGGTAAGGTCGGCCACGGCGCTCGACGCCGGGGCCCCGGGCTGGGTGCTCACGGGTTGCCGAGGGTCGATCTCCGGCGCGATCTCGGCGCCGTTCGGGAAGACCCGGCGCTGGACGGCCTTGAGCTGCTGCTCGAGCCGTTCGATCCTCTTCTCAGGGGTCTCATTGCGCTGGGCGGCGGCAGGCACCGCCGCGAATCCCATCAGAAGCATCGCAACAAGATGAAAACGCATCACAAATCCCCCGCCCTTCCGGTCCCGCCGGCATCCTAACCGGCTTGGGGCCGGCGTAGAAGAGTGAAATATTACGGGGTCGCCGCCGGCGGAGCGGACGGCGGCGGCGAGCCCCCGGCCTTCCCGCGGGCGAGGAGGTCGGCGGCGGTCAGGCTGACGTTGGAGATGGTCGTCTCCGCCGGCCCGAGCGGCGCCACCTCGGTCCCGCCGACGCTCACCCGGAGCACGTTGGCGCGCGCGGTCCGGACCTTGGGCGCCTGCGCGCCCGCGGGCACCTGAAAGCTTTGCCCGGCTTTCAACGTCCCCATGTAGAGCGGTGCGCCGCCGCCGGCCTGGTCGATCCTCAGCCAGACGTCCTCCGTCGCGGTAAGGGCGACCGGGCCGCCGGTCGGAGCGGGCGCGGCGACGCCGGGCGCGGCCGCGCGCGGCGCCGCCGGGTTTGTCGCCGGGCCCTGCTCCGCCTGGGTGATGGCGACGTCGGCGGGGCTGTCGTCGTCGACCGCCCGGCTCCGCCACACCAGATAGCCGACGACGAGAAGGACGGCCAGAACCGCGGCGGCGATGGCGATGGAGCGCGGCGGCACCCGCGCCGGATCCGCCGGTTCGTAGAAGGGCGCGGCCGCGGTGTTGCCGAGGCGGGCGCCGCCGAGAAGCTGGCGGACCTCGGCACCGATCTTGGCGCCGTCGAGATCGACGGTGTTGGCGTAGCTTCGGGCGAAGCCGACGCTGTAGGTGATGGCCGGCAGAGCCTCCCATTCGCCGCGCTCGATATGCTCGAGATGACGCACCGGGATCCGGGTCTGGCGGGCGACATCGTCCAGGCTCAGCTTCTTGGCCTCGCGCGCGACTCGAAGCCGCTCGCCTACCGACTGGCCCAGCAGCTGATCCTGGTCCGCTTCCGCCACCTTTGTCCCCTCAATTTGGATTAAGTCCATAGAGCCGGGGAGCGCGGGCAAAGTCAACCGGACTGAGGTGCGGTCGGTGGTCCCTTCCAGTCATCCCGGCGAAAGCCGGGACCCACGGAGGCCCATCCCGTCATTCCGGCGAAGGCCGGAATCCCTGAACACGGCAGCCTGGAATTATCCGCTTGCCTCCGTGTTCATGGATCCCGGCCTTCGCCGGGATGACGGTCCGGGATGACGGCTAAACCTGGACCCCCTGCCCTTCCGCCCAGGCCGCGAGCGCGCCGCGCATGTCGGCCGGCGGCCGGGCCAGCATCTCCTCCATCACCGGCAGCAGCGCCCCCCGGTCGAGCGACCGGATCATCGCCTTGATCGGGCCGACGGCGGCCGGAGTGATCGAGAAGCGGGTGAGGCCGATCCCGATCAGCGCCATGGCCTCCAGGGCCCGGCCGCCCATCTCGCCGCACACGCCGACCGGAACGCCCGCCGCGTCGGCCTCGCGAACGATCCGCCGGAGGAAGCGGAGGATGGACGGGCTCAACCAGTCGTAGCGCTCGGCCAGCTTGGGATGGGCGCGATCGGCGGCGAACAGGAACTGGGTGAGGTCGTTGGTTCCGATCGACAGGAAGTCGACCATGGGCAGAAGGATGTCGAGGGTCTCGGCCAAAGCCGGAACCTCGAGCATGGCGCCGTAGCGGATGCTGGTCGGGAGCATTTTCTTCTGGCCGGCCAGATATTCGCGCTGCTGCTCGACCAGGGCCCGGGCCTCCACGAACTCCCAGGGCTCCGAGACCATCGGGAACATCACGCTCAATTCGCGCCCGGCGGCGGCGCCGAGCAAGGCGCGGGCCTGGGCCTTCATCAGATCGTCGCGGTCGAGCGCCAGCCGGAGCGCCCGCCAGCCCATCGCCGGATTCTCCTCGGCGCCGCCATCACCCATGTCGATGTAGGGAAGCGCCTTGTCGCCGCCGACGTCGACGGTCCGGAAGATGACCGGCCGGTCCCCCGCCGCGTCGAGCACCGACTTGTAGAGGCGTTGCTGGCTCTCCCGGCTCGGCAGGGTGGCCGATATCAGGAACTGGAACTCGGTCCGGAACAGGCCGATCCCGTCCGCGCCCATCAGCTCCAGCGCGGCGACGTCGTCGCGCAGGCCGGCATTGACCATCAAAGTGATCCTCCGGCCGTCCTTCGTCACCGGCGGCACGTCGCGAAGCGCCGCGAACTCGGCCCGGCGCTTCCTGGTGATCGTGAACTTCGCCTTGAACGCTTCCTCGACCGCGGCGCTCGGCCGGACGAAGGCGACCCCGGCATCGCCGTCGAGCAGGATCTCGTCGCCCTCGCCGATCGCCTGGCGGACGTTGCGGACCCGCCCCAGCATCGGCACGCCCATCGCCCTGGCGACGATGGTGACGTGGGCGGTGAGCGACCCTTCCTCGAGGATGACGCCCTTCAGCTTGCGCCGGTCATATTCGAGCAGCTCGGCCGGCCCGAGATTGCGGGCGACCAGCACCGCGTCGTGCGGCAGGCCCAATTGCGCGGCGGTGCCGAGCTGCCCGGCGACGATCCTCAAAAGCCGGTTCGACAGATCGTCGAGATCGTGCATCCGGTCCTGGAGCAGGGTGTCGTCGATCTCGCGCATCCGCATCTGCATGCGCTGGCGGACCCGCTCGATCGCGGCTTCGGCGGTGAGGCCGCTGTCGATCGCCTCGTTGATCCGGCGCGACCAGCCCTCGTCATAGGCGAACATCTTATAGGTCTCGAGCACTTCCTGATGCTCGCCCGCCGTGCCGAATTCGGCGAGGTTGGTCATGTTGTCGATCTGCTCGCGCATCTTGCGGAAGGCGGAATAGACCCGGTGACGCTCGGCCTCGACGTCCTCGGCGACGGTGTGCTCGATGAGGATCCGCGGCTGGTGGTACACGGCCTGGCCCCGGGCCATGCCGGCGACCAGCTTGAGCCCGTCGAGCCGCTCGGGGCCCTCCTCCCGCTCCGCCGACCCGGCCTTGGCCGCCTTGTCGGCGAGGCCGGCATTGGCGATCAGCTCGGAAAGCACCATCGCCACCGTCTGAAGCGCCTCGATCTCGAGCGCGTCATAAGCACGCGCCTCGGCATGCTGGACGGCGAGCACCCCGATCGCCCGTTCGCGGCGGATGATCGGAACGCCGGCGAAGCTGTGGAACAGCTCCTCGCCGGTCTCGGGCCGATAGGCGAATTCGGGATGGCTCGGCGCCTCGGCGAGGTTGAGGATGGAGACGTCCTTGGCGATCGTCCCGACCAGCCCCTCCCCGAGCGCGAGCCGGGTGACGTGGACGGCGCTCTGGTTGAGGCCGAGCGTCGCGAACAGCTCCAGCACCCCGTCGCGAAGCAGGTAGATCGAGCAGACCTCGCTCTCCATCGCCTCGGCGATGATCTTCACCACCTTGTTGAGCTTGGCCTGGGCGCTCGCCCGCGACGCCATCACATCGTGCAGCCCGGTCAATATCTCGCGGGCTGAAGCTGCGGACTGGGCGGGCATGCGAGGAGCGGTAGCAGATGGGGCCGCCGGGGCGCCACGGGGAATTGCGCCCCGGCCCCCTTTGCCTCGGCATAGCTGACAATGAACAGAGGGCGAAAATGAGGAGAATGACTAATAGAATTGATGATGTAAACAGATCATTGACATATGTCAGCTATCGCCTTACATACGGCTAATGATCAGGTCGTTTCGCAGCAAGCCGCTTCGAAAGTTCGCCGCCACAGGCGACGGATCAAAGCTGCCTGTTCCAGCAAGCAACCATGGAAAGGTGCGACGCCAGCTTGCCGCGCTGGATGCCGCCGCCCAGCCTGACGACATGAACCTGCCGGGCTGGCGGTTTCATGGCCTTGTGGGTGGACGCTACGCAGTTGATGTCAATGGCAATTATCGCCTGACATGGGGTTGGGACGACCCCGACGCCATTGCTGTGGATTTGGAAGATTATCACTAACTGTAACGAGTACCGCCAAGGAGGGCATGTAACCATGACGAACCGGCTTCTTAAGGGCCTTGCGCCTACGCACCCCGGGGAGATTCTCAGGGAGGATGTCCTGCCGGCACTCGGCATGCCGAAGACGGCAATCGCCCGCGCGCTCCATGTTTCTCGGCAGCAGCTCTATGACATCCTCAATGAAAAGAAGCCTGTAACTTCCCAAATGGCGCTCCGGATCGGGAAGCTTACTCGCACCTCGCCGGAGATGTGGCTTAGGATGCAGTGCGCGTACGATCTAGCCGTTCTTGAGCCAAGGATGGCGGAGGAGCTTGAGAACATTCCAGTCCTAGAAGCCGCCTGAGTCACTTCCTGCGACGCACAATAGTGCGTTCCAATCCACGCGGAAAAGCTGCACTTTCGGCACCGGCGCAGGCGCGAACAGATGAAGGCGGCCCCATTTCCACGAGGGGAAGGCAATCAAGCCGAGCGCCGCTCCAGCGCCTGCGCCGCTTCCTCGACCAGCTGGCGCAATATCTCCGCGACGGACGCCTCTTCCTTGACCATGCCCACCGACTGGCCCGCCATCACCGAGCCGGTCTCGACGTCGCCGTCGATCACGGCCCGCCTCAGCGCGCCGGCCCAATAATGCTCGATCTGGAGCTGGGCTTCCATCATCTCGACCTCGCCGGAATCGAGCAGCTGCGCCACTTCGCGCTGCTTGGCGGCGAAGCTCTCCATCTCGCGGTTCTTCAGGGCCCGGACCGGGATGACGGGAAGGCGCGGATCGATTTGAACGCTGGTGATGGCGTCGCGGGCGGACGCGCGGATGAAGGCCTTCTTGAAATTGGGATGGGCGATGCATTCGTTCGCGCAGACGAAGCGGGTGCCGAGCTGAACCCCGACCGCGCCCATCTCCAGGTAGCCCGCGATCAGCCCGCCATGGCCGATGCCGCCGGCGACGAAGATCGGCATGTCGGCGGCGAGCGGCGGCAATATCTCCTGGGCCAGGACCGAGGTCGAGACCGGACCGATATGGCCGCCGGCCTCCATCCCCTCGATAACCAGGGCATCGACTCCGGAGCGGGCGAGCTTCTTGGCCAAAGCCAGCGCCGGGGCGAAGCATATCAGCTTGGCGCCGTTGCCCTTGATCCGGTCGATCGAGCCGGGGGGCGGGAGGCCGCCGGCGAGGACGACGTGGCTGACCTTATGGTTTGCGCAGACGTCTATCAGCTCGCTCAATTGCGGGTGCATGGTGATGAGATTGACCCCGAACGGCTTTTGCGTCCGCTTCTTCGTCTCGGCGATCTCCGCGTCGAGCAGCTCCGGGGTCATCGCCCCGCAGGCGATCACGCCGAAGGCGCCGGCGTTCGACAAAGCGGAGACGAGGTTGCGCTCCGAAATCCAGCTCATCGCGCCGCCGAGGATGGCGACCTCGCAGCCGAGGAAGTCGGTGCCGCGCTTCATCAGGCGCGCGAGGCGCTCGCGGCCGGTGGTAGTGGATTTTGCGTCGGTCATTTCTGCTCCGTCGCCCCAGCGCAGGCTGGGGCCCCAGGGGGTGTAAGGCGCCGGCGATCTTCACCCGCCGGGGCCCCAGCCTTCG
>JAXDPE010000081.1:0-66835 GCA_034668565.1 Sphingomonadales bacterium
CAAGCTTCCGGAGAACGAGCCCGGAAGCTCGATCATGCCCGGCAAGGTCAACCCGACCCAGGCCGAGATGCTGACGATGGTCGCCGCCCAGGTAATGGGCAACCATGTCGCCGTCACCGTCGGCGGCCTCCAGGGCCATCTCGAGCTCAATGTGTTCAAGCCGGTCATCGCCGCCAACGTCCTGCGCTCGATCGACCTGCTCGCCGTCGGGGTCGAAAGCTTCACCGAGCGCGCGCTCGACGGCCTCGAGCCGGACGAGGGCCGGATCGCCGACCTGATGAACCGCTCGCTGATGCTGGTGACGGCGCTGGCGCCCGAAATCGGCTACGACAACGCCGCCGCCATCGCCAAGCACGCCCACAAGAACGGGCAGACCTTGAAGGAGGCCGGGCTCGAGCTGGGCCTGGTCGACGCGGAGACGTTCGACCGGGTGGTCAGGCCGGAGTCGATGCTGGGGCGGTGAGCGCTTTAATCCTCTCCACGATTTTGGATTGACGAGGATCCTGGAAGCCGAGTGTCGACGGCGATCCAGTTCGTCTCCCAGCTTCGGCCACCGTCCGCCGAATAGGCCTGCTCGAAGCGAGCGGAATCGGGCGTGATGGCCGAGATGACGAAGCGCACAAGGACCGTGCGACCGCCGAAGGGCTCCTGATCGTAGAACTCGCCGCGACCCTCGCGGAACGCGCCGACCGAGGGGACGCCGAGCGTCCCGCCGGTGATGTTGGCGAAGTTCAAGCTCCACTCGCGCGTTTCCGGATTGTAGAGGCGCAGGGACAAAGCCTGGAGCCGGCCCGCCGGCCCCTTGACGTCGAGCTGGACGAGATTGGCGCGGCCGCCCCAGACTTTGGTGACCGTCGTGGTTCCGGAATAGGCGACCCAGTCGGACGACCCCGTCAGCGGCTTCCTCAGCCGCCGCAAGTCGGTCTTCCAGCGTCCGATCTCCCAATCGAAGTCCTTCGCTCCATCGCGCGTGGGCGCTCCGCCGGCAGGGGCCGGGGACACGGGCGAGGCGAGCAGGAGGAGCAGCGCCGCGGCGATCGGAGACGGCCCGCTCATGCCGAAGCCGCCTCGGGCTGCGACGCAAACCGGCGCGAGATGGCCGCCGCGCCGTCCTCCATCATGCCCGCCACGAACGGCGCCAGAGCGTCGGGAAGCACGTCCGTCGTCCACTTCAGCAGGCTGCGGCCGCCGTCTAGCGCGACCACTTCCATGACCGCATTATGGTGCTCGGCCCGCCCGCCGCGTGCGGAATAGACGAGCCGCCGCCGATCCGGATCGAGAGTCACCAGATGCTCCCGGACGACGACCCCGGACGCGAAAGTGACGATCCGATCGTCGCCGTCGAGCGTGCAAGCCGCCGCGAAGCCGGGCGCGAGCTCGCCGGCGGCGCCATAGTCGCCGACCAGCGCCCAGACTTCGGCCGATTCCGCATCGAGTCTAATCTCCAACTGAACAGTGGCCATTGCACCCACCTCTTCCGCTCTGGTGATTATGTACTAGATAGTAGAGAAATCGGCGTCAAGAATTGTGTACCGAATGGAACAGAAAGCACCCCGCCGCCGGGGCAGGCCCCCGGCCTTCGACCGCGAATCGGTCGTCGCCAAGGCGCAACGAGTCTTCTGGAGGGAGGGGCCGGCGGGCGCCTCCCTGGACTCGCTCGCCGAGGCTACGGGGCTCCACAAGCCGAGCCTCTACGCGGCCTTCGGAGGCAAGAGCGGGCTCTATTCGGCGGCGCTCGACGCTTATATCGAAAGCGGCGCTCCGGACGTTCGACAGGCGCTGGCGCGGGCACCGTTGCGCAAGGCCCTCGAGGCCTTCTTCGAGGCCGATCTCGACGTGTTCTGCGGTCCTGAGGACCGGCGCGGCTGCTTCCTGATCGGGACGGCGATCGAAGCCGCGGCCGGCGATCCCGCGATTCGAGTCCGGATCGACGCGGTGTTAACCGGGCTTCGGCGAACCCTTGGGGCCCGGATCGCGAGCGCCGCGGCGGAAGGCGAGCTTGCCGTCGCCGACGTCGAAGCCGCAACCGAGATCGTCTACGCGACCCACGTCATGCTCGCGGTCGAGGCCCGGGCGGGAACGGCGCGGGTGGAGCTGCGCAAGCGCCTCGGCCGCATCCTCGATCTGCTCGATGGCCTCGCGGGGGCTTAGCCCGAGGACGATCAGCGCAGTTCGAAATTCAGGCGCAGGCCGATATTGTCCATTCCCGGATTCTGGTGGCTGAACAAGGTGCCATGGCTGACATGGATCCAGCTCGCCTCCACGGTCAGCCGGTCGGCGAGGCGGATGCCCACTCCCAGCTCCGGCTCGAACAGGATCCGGGAGCCGAGATCGCCGCGAAGCCCGCCGCGCACGACATGGCTCGAACGATCGTGGACGGCGAGGCCCAGGCCCGGCCTCAGATAGATTTTGTCGCCGATCTTCCAGCTTAGGCCCGCCGCGGCGAGATTGGTCCCGCCGTCCGTCGCCACGGAGACGAAGGCGTAGGGCTGGGGCGAGCCGATCACGCTCAGCCCCTTGATGCCGCCCCCTCGAACGCCGGCCTGGACGGCCAGTCCGCCCTCATAGCCCCCCTTGTTGAGCGGAGTGTCGACGTCCTGGACGGCGAGGCCGCCGAATATCTCGGCGGCCGGGGCGGGCGAGGCCGCGGCCAGCAGGAGCGCGGCAAAGGGAGCAGCTTTCATAACCGCGCAACTCGCCGCCGCCGCTCGCAGTTCCGAAGGAACCGGTCGCAGCGCGGGCGGGTTCTAAGGCCCATGAGCAACGAAACCACCGCGCCGGGCGACGAGGCCGCCCCCGGGACCCCCGGGACGGGCGAGAATATCTGCCCTCATTGCAACGGCCGGGGCGAGCATGACGGGATCCCCTGCCCCGTCTGCGACGGCACCGGCAAGGTGATCGAGGGGATCGGCGGGGCCTAGCTCGAGGCCTGTTCCCGGCGAAGGCCGGGGCCCAGCCGCGCCGCCCTGTGAGAACTGGGCCCCCGGCCTTCGCCGGGGAACGATTGGATCACGCCCCCGCCTGCCAGGCCCGGATCGAATCGCTTGGCGCCACCAGCATCAGGATGTTGAGCGTCAGATTGTCGCGGATGATCGCCAGCGCCAGAAGCTCGAACCCGACGGCCAGCACCAAGGTCGCCCAGACCGGCAGCCGCCGCGCCAGGGCGAAGCCGGTCACCATCCAGCCGACGTCGGCCATCGAGTTGATGACGCTGTCGCCGCTATAGCCGAGCGCCATCGTCGCCTCGCGATAGCGGTCGATGATGATCGGGCTGTTCTCGAGCAGCTCCCAGCCCGCCTCGATCAATACCGCCCCGATCAGGCGGTCGCCCGGCGGGTTGCGGCGAAGGCAGAGCCAGCCGAGGAAGTAGAAGAGGAAGCCGTGGATGATATGGCTGGGCGTGTACCAGTCGGCGATATGCTGGCTGTTGTCGGGGCCGTTGACCGTCCCCACCCAGAGCTTGACGGTGCCGCAGGTGCAGATTGGCGGCCGGCCCATCCAAAGCAGGATCGCGGCCATGACGAAAACGAGGCCCAAAGCGGCGAACCAATAGCCGCGGGGAATGTGGGGGGCTTTCATCGTACCGTCATCCCGGGAGGGACCCCAAAAAAGTAATACTTTTTTGGGAACCCGGAAGCCGGGACCTCGGGCCAGAAAATCACAGCGGGTCTCCCCGAGGCCCCGGCTTTCGCCGGGGTGACGTAAGTCATTCCAACATCTCCTGAAGCTTGAGGACGGTGCGCCAGTTGCGGCTGGTCGAGGGCGAGCCGGCGGCCTTGTCGATCAGCGCCGGCACGAGCTTCGAAGTGCCGACGCCCTCGGGAAAATGAAACCAGAGCGCCCCGCCGGCGGCCTCGACCACCTCGCCGGCCCGGGCCCTTTCCATCAGCTTCCCCGCCGCATCCGCATTGGGCGCCCGCTTCGAGAGCAGCAGCTGGAGCCGTGTCGGTTCTTCCCCGGCGACCCGGGGGAAGGGGTTGGCGGCGATGCAGGCCGACCATTGCGCCGCGGTTCGGACGATGACCGGGACGTCCAGGCCGAAGCGCTCCTTTATCGCTTCCTCCAGCCGGGCCTCGACTGCATCCGCCTCGCCGGCGGCCGCGAAAACGATATTGCCGCTCTGGATATAGGTCTCCACGTCCTTCCAGCCGAGCTCGCCGCACAAAGCGCGAAGCTCCGCCATCGGCAGCTTGCGGCCGCCGACGTTGACGGCTCTGAGCAAGGCGATGCGGCGGGACATGTCCCTACCTGCTTGACGCATGGCGGCTCCGCAAGCCAGTAGCGCTCATGGAAATCGCAAGCGCCTTCCAGCGGCGGGGCCTCCTCTTCGTCCTGTCCAGCCCAAGCGGCGCCGGCAAGTCGACCATCGCCCGGATGCTGCAGGAGAATGACGACGGAGTCGCCATGTCGGTCTCCGCGACGACTCGGCCGATCCGGGCCGGCGAGGTGGACGGACGCGATTATCATTTCGTCGACGACAAAGGCTTCGACTCGCTGGTCGCCGCGGGCCATTTCCTCGAATGGGCCCATGTCTTCGGCCACCGCTACGGGACCTTGAAAAGCGAGGTTCTGAAGACGATCGAGGGCGGGCGCGACGTCCTCCTCGACATCGACTGGCAGGGCACCCAGCAGTTGAAGCAGGTCGATCCCGACATCGTCCGGGTCTTCATCCTGCCGCCGTCGATGAAGGAGCTTGAGCGCCGGCTGCGCGCGCGCGGTACGGACAGCGAGGACGTCATCCGCCGCCGCATGGAACGGGCCGCCGCCGAGATCAGCCACTGGGCCGAATATGATTATGTGCTGATCAACAACGACGCCGTGAAATGCCGCGAGCTCGTCCACAACATCCTCAAGGCCGAGCGGCTGAAGGCGACCCGCCGAGTCTTCCTCCACGATTTCGTCCGCGAGCTGACCGCCTGACTTTGATCGCGGCCCGATTGAGCGTAGGTTGATCCCGAAGCAACAGGGGGGATGACATGATCCGGACCGTGATCGGCGGGCTCGTCGCGGGAATCATCATTTTCGTGACCGGCTTTATCTTTTGGGCGACGCCGCTTGGCGAGCTGGCTTATTCAAAGGCCGGCGACGCGGAAAGCGCGGCCGTCCAGACCGCGCTGGCGCAGAACCTGACCAAGACCGGTACCGGCACCTACGAAATCCCCTACGCGGGCACGCCGCAGGGCCAGACCCTTTATGGCAACGGTCCGATCGCGACCGTCCATTTCAATACCGCCGGCTTCTCGAAGGAAGACATGGGGATGCTTCTTCCCGGCTTCATCGTCGCGGTGATTTCCGGCCTTCTGATCGCGTTCGGCCTCGCCGCGGTGAGCGGGCGGAGCTTCGCCGAGCTGGCGCGGCTGGTCGTCTGCTTCTCGCTGGGCTTCACGGTATGGGAATATCTGGGCACTCCGATCTTCAACCATTTCGGCTGGGGCTTCTGGATCTATTCCTTCATCGCCGAATCGGTGTCGCTGATCCTCGCCGGGCTGGTCGTCGCCCGCTGGTTCGTGCCGAACCACCGAATCGAGGTGGCCGAGACCCCGCGCGCTACAGAAGCGTAAGGAACCTGTAGGCGGCTTCGAACTCCCGGCGCCGATTCTCCAGAGAAGCGGCGGCGAGGGGATCGGCGCCCCATGGCTCGGCCTGCCAGGCCTCGTCGAGCATCGCTGAATCCCAGGCGGTTTCGAGCCCGATCGCGCCCTCGGCGAGGGCGAGCGCGATGATCAGGGAGCCGGATATGGTGACGAGCGGCGCCAGCCCGGCAAGCTGAAAGGCGCCGCGCGCCGCGACCGCCCGGCCGAGCTGCTCGACCGTCTCGGCGGGCTGCCGGCGATGCATGACTCCGGCCGTGGTCTCGATCTCGACTCCGAAGCGGGTCCGCGCCCAGCCGAGCAACGGGTCCCAGACCCGGCTCTGGCGCTCGACCAAGGATTGCGGGCCCTCGGCGCGGTAGCAGAGCAGGTCGCTTTCGCCATATTCGGCGAGCGTTCGGCCGAACGCGGCCGGATCGGGCGCGACCCGGTCGATCGCGGCGTTGGCGAGGCCGGTGAGCGGCATCGAGTGCGGCTCGATGCTCTCCCCCTGGGCGTTCCATTCCCCGGCGACGGCGTCGGCCAGCTCCTCGGTCGGCACACGCAGCGCGGCGCGAGCCGGAGTGCGCACGGGACGGCCGTCGAGAAGGATGGCGACTCCGCCCGCCTCCGGCGAGACGGTCGCCCGCTTGTAGAACCGCTTCATGGCCCGGGCGGGGTCCGCCACCGGGCGGCGAGCCATTTCGGCCCCCAGAAACTGGCCACCAATCCCGCGAGGGTGAGCGGCAGGCCGAGGATCAGCGAGCCGCCCTCGACGAGGACGTCGCTCTGCCAGAGAGCGAGCCCGATCAGAACCACGATCGTTCCGCCGATCCGAACCAGGTTGATCGCGATGAAGCGGTTGCGCCAGAGGTTCTCGTCGTCTTGCGGGGTCATGACAGGGCCTTCATCATGCTAATTCCTCCCCGCGATTTCGCGGGGAGGGGGATCGTCCGAAGGACGGTGGAGGGGCTCTCCGTCGCCCGAAGGCCCCTCCACCGCACTTCGTGCGGTCCCCCTCCCCTGCAAAGGCAGGGGAGGAATTTGCTGTCTCATCGTCGCCGCCATGTCGAGCTCGCCCCGCTTGGCGAGCGCGTCGGCGATGCGGTCGCGTACCGCCTGCGGCTTGTCCTGGTCCACCTTGGCGGTGCCGCGCCAGTCGGCCACCCGCATCTCGAAGCCACCGATCGCCTTCACAAGGCCCTCGAAACGGCCCTCGCCCATCCGGGCACGGGTCCAGGCCGGCTTCGGCGCCAGCCGCGCCTCCTGCGCGGCGGAAAGATCGTCGAGGAGCCGGACCAGCTCCTCCCCTTCGAGCGGCCGTACAGACCCTTCAAGCTCGACGGCGACGTAGTTCCAGGTCGGCACCCTGTCCTCCAGCCCATACCAGTCGGGACTGATATAGGCATGGGGCCCGCCGGCGACGAACAGGGCCGCGGCGCCCGCCGCCAGAGCCCGGTGAACCGCATTGCCCCGGGACACGTGGAAACGCAGCCGGTCCCCGTCGAGCAGAACCGGCACATGCACGGCGCGAAGACCCTCCTCGGTGGGCACGAACAACAGTCCGAAACCGAGCTCGCGCACCAGCGCCGCCATCGCCTCTCGGTCCTGGAGCTGGAATTTCCGGTTCGGATGCATCAGCCGCGTCCTCGGCTGCGCCGCTCGCCCTTGCGCTCCTTGCGGCGGGATTTGGCGGCGGCGGAGGCGGTCCGGCGCTTGCCTTCCGCGGTCTCGGAAAACTTCACCTCGTCGAGCGGCAGGTCGCTCAGCTCCGGATCGAAGCCGAGATTGGCGAGGGTCTCGGCGAAATGCGAGGGCAGCTCGGCGGTGACGTCGAGCTGGTCGCCGTCGGGATGATCGATGCGCAGGCGGCGGGCGTGGAGATGGAGCTTGCGGCTGATCGCGCCCGTCAAAAAGGCGTCCGGCCCGCCATATTTCCCGTCGCCCAGAATGGGATGTCCGATCGCGGCCATATGGACCCGGAGCTGGTGGGTCCGACCGGTCAGGGGCTGGAGCTCGAGCCACGCGGCGCGGTTGCCGGCGCGCTCGATCATCCGGTAGCGGGTCCTCGCCGAGAGCCCACCTTCGCCCTCGTCGACGTGCATCTTCTCGCCGCCCGTCCCCGGCTGCTTGGCGAGCGGCAGGTCGATGAAGCCGTCGGCGATGTCCGGCACGCCGGTGACGATCGCCCAATAGACCTTGCGCGCGGTCCGGCCGGAAAAAGCCTTGGAGAAGAAGCCGGCCGCGCGGGCGGTCCGGGCGACGAGGAGCACCCCCGAAGTATCCTTGTCGAGCCGGTGGACGAGCTTGGGGCGGTTGCCCTTGTCGTCGGCGAGGCCGTCGAGAAGGCCGTCGAGGTGGGTGTGGGTCTTGGTTCCCCCCTGGGTGGCGAGGCCGGGCGGCTTGTTGACGACCAGGGCATGGGGGTCGCGATGGATGACGATCTCGTTGACGAAGGCGACCTCGTCGTCGCTCAGGCGGGGGCGTTCCGGCTTCGCCCGCGGCGCGGCTTGTGCGGCGGCTTCGGCGGGAGGCACCCGGATCGACTGGCCGGCTTCGACCCGGTCGCCCGGGGCGGCGCGCTTGCCGTCCACCCGAAGCTGGCCGGTCCGGGCCCAGCGCGAGACGATGTTGAAGCTCGCCTCGGGCAGGTGGCGCTTGAACCAGCGGTCGAGCCGGATTCCGTCGTCGTCGGCTGCAACGATGAACTGGCGGACGTCGCTCATGCCGCCGCCCGCGCCGCCCACCAGCCGCAGGCCAGGAGGCAAAGCGAGCCGAGCACGGAGGAAGCGGCGTAGAGAAAGGCGGCGCCGGGACGGCCGCGCTCTAGCATCGCGAACAGATCGAAGCTGAAAGCCGAAAAGGTGGTGAAGCCGCCGAGCAGGCCGACCGCGAGAAGCAGCCACAGCGGACGGTCGGTCGAGCCGCCGCCCGTCATCGCCCCGGCCAGTATCCCCATCAGCAGGCCGCCGACCAGGTTGACGCCGAACGTCCCCCACGGAAAGGCGGGACCGAGCCGGGCCAGCGCCAGACGACCGAATTCCCAGCGCAGGCCGGCGCCGGCGGCGCCGCCGATCATGACGAGGAACAGGCTGGGCATGGCGGCGATGTAGCGGGAGAGGGGACGAGGCGCCAGTGGGCCCCGTCATCCCGGCGAAAGCCGGGACCCAGGGGAGGATAAGGCGCCTTTTCCACCACGCGGTCCCGGCTTTCGCCGGGCTGACGAGGCCTGACTTGGTGCCCTACCGCCCGTTATTGGCGATCAGGGCGACTTCCGAGCCTGACGGCTTGGGCGTGACGATCAGGTAGAAGGCGCCGTTGTCGCTTTCCTTGGCGCCGGCGAGGATGTGGTCGCCGTCGCGCAGCTGGTGCTCGGAGGAATAGCCCGCGCCCACCGCCCTCGTATGGTACCAGTCGAGCACGCGCTGCCAAGTGTCCGCGGTCGCGAAGGTGACGACCCGGGTGCTGCAGCCGCCCTGGTTGTTGGCGGCCGCCTCGAGCACCTTGGCGCCCGGATAGACCGGGAAGTTCGGTGCCAGCCTGTTCGCCCAGGCCATGTTGTAGTCGAATCGCCGGGCGTCCGAGCAGCCCTTGGCGCCGGCCAGCGCCGCGGGGGGAGGCGAGGCCTTGCCCGAAGCCGGCGGGGACGCGTCGGGCACCGGATAGGGCGCACCGGCCGGGGTGGGCGCCGGCCGGGCGGCATTCCTGTTGGACTGGGTCGCCAGATTTTCGTCGACCAGGATCTGGTCGTTGAGCGCGCTGGTCACCGCCGGATCGGCGTCGTTGCCGAGGTCGGCGAGATTGCCCTCGCTCCCGCTTTTGTTGCAGGCGGCGAGCGCGAGCGCCGCGGTCAGAGCGGTCAGTCGAAGCAGCGGAATGGCGCGATCGATCATCGAGGAAAACTCCTTCAAGCCGCCGCTATGCCCCATTCCCCCGCAAAATGGGTGACGAGAGATGGTTAACCGGAGGTGCCGCGGCCGGGTGTCCCGCTTCGGGACTTCCAGAAGGCGAAGCTTTCCGACTGAACCTGGTCGACGAAGCGGCGCGCTTCGGGCCCTTCCCACGGTCCCTCGTAGCCGCGCGAGCGGGCGCCGCCGGCGATCCACCAGCCCTGCCCGGGAAGCCGGTCGCTCTGGCGGACGACCAGCACCGCGAGCTCGGGTTCGCCCCGGAGCGAGGCGGCTTCGTCGATCGCGCCGAGGATCTTGCACAGCGCCCGCATCTTCGGCCTCGAAAAGGAATAACCGAGCCGCTCCAGAAGCTCGCCATAGCTCAACGCCATGCCCGCTCCGGCCGCCGCGACTAGGTGAAGCCTTACTTCCTCCGGATCGGCGAGCGCGGCGGTGGCGCCTGGGCGGTTCATTCTCTCTCCCCTGTTCGGCTCGATCTAGCCGCTCCGCTTGCGCCCGCCAAACGCTTGTCGCGGCCCGCGGCCTTCGCTACCCGCGCCGCGGTGACCGACCCCGCCCGCACCCGATCCGGACTCCTCATGGGGCTCGGCGCTTATGCCGTGTGGGGCGTCCTTCCGCTTTACTTCAAGACCCTGGCCCACGTCCGCCCGACCGAGATCGTCGCCCATCGGATCCTCTGGTCGCTCTTCTTCCTGGGCGCGCTTGCGACCCTCTGGAAGAAGTGGCCTGGCATTGGCCGCGCGCTCACCACGCCAAAGGTCGCCATGACCCTCGCTCTCACCGCCGTCCTGATCGGGATCAATTGGCTGGTCTATATCTACGCCGTGGTCAGCGGCCACGTGCTGGAGGGAAGCCTCGGTTACTATCTCAATCCCCTCGTCAACGTCATGCTCGGGGTCTTCCTTCTCAAGGAGAGATTGAGCCTCCTGCAAAAGGTCGCGGTGGGCCTGGCCAGCGCCGGGGTCGCGATCCTCGCCATCGGCGCCGGCGGAGCGATCTGGATCAGCCTCACCCTCGCCGCCAGCTTCGCCACTTACGGCTTCCTGAGGAAGGTGGCACCCGTCGAGGCGCTCGAAGGGCTTTCGGTCGAGACCATCTTCCTGACCCCGCTCGCCTTCGGCTGGGTGATGTGGCTCACCAATACCGGCGAAAGCGCCTTCCTGCAGAGCCGGACGACCGACATCCTGCTCATTCTCGGCGGAGCGCTGACCGCGATCCCGCTCCTCATGTTCACCGCGGCGGCGAAGCGGCTGCCTTATTCGACCCTCGGCTTCCTCCAATATGTCGCCCCATCGCTCCAGTTCCTGCTCGCGGTCCTGGTCTTCGGCGAGCCGCTGACCACCGCCCACTTCGTCTGCTTCGGAGCGATCTGGGCCGCGCTCGTCATCTTCGTCGGCGAAGGCGTGCGCGCCGCGCGCTCGGCCGGATCCGCAGCCGAGGCGGCGGTCTAGCCCGTCAGGCGGGGACCGGCTAAGGCACGTCACGATGCGAAAGATCCTCCCCCTTCCGAAGCTTAAGCGCGGCGCGGCCCTCGCGCTCCTTTTCATGGTTCCCGCCGGCTGCGCGATCGACGGTCCGGTGCGCGAAACCGAATATGCGCCCTGCCATGTGCTGGGCACTTCGGACTGGAAGGCGCATGTCGAGATCTTCCCGACCGCCAGCCCGGTCCCCTATCTCCGGCGCAAGCTGGTCGTCACCGGCAAGGTGACGACCGCGGCGGGCTATTCCGCCAGCCTGACCGAAGGGCCGGTCGCCCGCCTCGATGATCCTATCCAGCAGGTCAGGGTGCGCACCGAGGGGTCGGGGGAGCCGGGTGCCGCTCCGGTCGTCCACGAAGTCCAGGGAGTTTTCCCGGCGATGAAGCGCTATGGAGGCGTGGCGATTCGCTGCGGCGACGGCATCGTCGCAGAGATCCGCGACGTCCCCGTCCCGCCCCGCCAGAAGCGCGAGAATCCCTTCGTCTTCTAAGCCCTAGCCGAAGGCCGCGGCCAGGGCCGGCCTGAGCACCAAAGCGATCCCCGCGACGGAGACCAGGAAGGCGACCGTCCGGACCACCGGAACGCCCATGGCGTAGAGCGGAAGATAGACGATCCGGGCGCCGAGCCAGAGCCAGGCGCCGATCGCCGTCCAGCGATCGTGAAGGCCGGCGGCGGCGACGATCAGAGTCGCGGCCGCGAAGATCGGAAACGTCTCGAAGAAATTGGCCTGAGCCCGGGCGAGCCGGCCGACGATCGGCTGGGGCGCGGGCAATTCCTCGTCGCGGGCGCCGACATTCCACTTCGTCCCATATTGCCGGGTCTTGAATCGAACCGCGACGAAGATGTGGACGAGGGCGAGGATGCAGCCCCAGGCGAGGATGGCGAGCTCGGTGGTCATTCGCGCAGCGTGACAAAAAGCGAAGGGCTTGCCAAGGTGCGCAATGCCCCGCGCCATCCGTCTCGCCGCCGCGCCCGAACCGGAGCTCAGCCTGCCCGGCTGGATCTATCGCGACCGCGAATATTTCGAGGTGGAGATGGAACGGGTGATCCGCCCGTCCTGGCAGGTGGTCTGCCACTCCAGCGACATCCCGCGCCCCGGAGACTGGCGGACCATCGAGTATCTCGGCGAGAGCATCGTCGTCGTTCGCGGCGACGACGACACCGTCCGCGCCTTTTCCAACGTCTGCCGCCACCGCGGATCGCGGATCGTGAGCGGCGAGACGGGCTGCGCGAGGCGGCTTACCTGTCCCTATCACGCCTGGACCTACGGGCTCGACGGGCGGCTGATCGGGGTCCCGCACAAGGCCGACTATCCGGGCCTCGACACCGCCTCGCTCGGCCTAGTCCCGATCGAGCTCGAGAGCTGGCTCGGCTTCCTCTTCGTCCGGCTCGAAGCCGGCGGTCCTTCCGTGGCCGAGATGATGGCGCCGCACGCCGCGGAGATCGCGCCCTACCGGTTCGAGGCGCTGCAGGCGCTCGGCCGGGTCACCCTGCGGACGCGGGACGTTAACTGGAAGAACGTCGCCGACAATTATTCGGACGGCCTCCACATCGCCGTCGCCCATCCCGGCCTCACCCGCCTGTTCGGGCAGGGCTATGCGATCTCGGCGGGCGAGCATGTCGACCGGATGGCCGGCGACCTGATCGAACGGCGTTCGTCCAACCCGTCCGAGCGCGCCTATCAGAAGCTCCTTCCGCCCGTCCCGCACCTTCCGGCCGAGCTCCAGCGGCGGTGGCTCTATTTCAAGCTGTGGCCGAACGTGGCCTTCGACATCTACCCGGATCAAATCGACTTCATGCAGTTCCTGCCGGTCTCTTCCACCCGGACGATAATCCGCGAGATCAGCTACGCCTTGCCGGATCCGCGCCGCGAGATGCGGGCGGCGCGCTACCTCAACTGGCGGATCAACCGCCGGGTCAATGCCGAGGATACGGCGCTGATCCAGGGTGTGCAGGATGGCATGGCTTCGAGACGCTACATGCCGGGGCCTCTGGGGGAGAGCGAAGTCTGCCTGCGAAGCTTCGCCAGGAAGCTCAGGCGGCTGATCCCGGAGGCGAACCTGCACCAGCCGCCGAAGCCGGGCTGGAGCGGGGGCTAGGCCGCCGCCAATTCCCCGGTCATCCTGAGGACCAGGTCGCGGACCGGAACCGCCACCGCGGCCGGGAGGATCGTCTCCAGCTCCTGCCTCGCCTTCCCGAAGCCGGGGCTCACCCGAACCAGCTCCATCGACCAGTCCGGAAACGAGCGCCGCTCGACGGCACGCTCGTCGCGCAGCTCGAAGGCGGAATGGCGCGGGTCCATGCGCAGCCGCTCGACGAGATTGTCGACCGCGTCCTCGGCGCCCTCGACGATCTGGAGGAACCGGGAGCCGTCGAAGAGTAGGAGGCCCGAGATCCCGTCGAGCGCGTTCAAGTGCCGGGCCGACTGATGGATCGCCGCCAGATCCTGGTCGCGAAGATCGAGGCGGGCCCGGCTCGTGTAGGTCAAGGTCTTAAGACGCAAGGTAAATCTCCTTGCCGGCGCCATAATCATAAACGGCCGCGGCGGGCAACGCCGTTCAGGCGGGCCGGAACCGTCTCCGCTCCGGATCGGGCCGGCACGGGAAGCGGCGCTTGATGCATTCGTTGTAGAAGCGGCCCGCCGAGGGCGACTTGCACAGCGCCTCGTAGATCGCCGCCGGAACGTCGGAATAGATATAGCGCCCGGTTTCCTTGAACCAGATGCTGAGCGCCCGCTCCTGATCGTCATAGGCGACCCGGGCGATGACGCTCGAGGACAGTCTGGCGGCGCGCACGATCCTCTCCACGAAAGAGAATCGCGTGGCAGCGCTTCGCGGAATCGCCGGTTCCGCGAACTTCGCCGGACCGAATCGATTCAAGGCTGAAACGAGTCTATGGTCGCACCATGTCCAGCGATCCGCGCATCGACGCCTATATCGCCCGCCAGGCGGATTTCGCCCGGCCGATCCTCGAGCATCTGCGCTCCGCCGTCCACGCCGCCTGCCCGGAAGCCGAGGAGACGCTGAAATGGAGCATGCCGCATTTCCTTTACAAGGGGAGGATGCTGGCCGGCATGGCGGCTTTCAAGGCGCACGCGACCTTCGGTTTCTGGCGGGCCAAGGAGGTGCTCGGGGAAACGGGAGCGGAGCGAGACGCGATGGGTCAGTTCGGCCGGCTCGCCTCGGTGGCGGACCTGCCGGCGGACGAAGTCCTCCAGGCCCTCATCCGCAAGGCGATGGCGCTGACGGACTCGGGAGCCCGGCCGGCCCGGCCTGCAAAGGCCGCAAAGCCGGACCCGGAAACTCCGCCCGAGCTCGAATCCGCGCTGGCCGGCAATCCGGCGGCCAAAGCCACGTTCGACTCCTTCCCGCCGAGCTGCAGGCGCGAATATGCCGACTGGGTGAGGGAGGCCAAGCGTCCGGAAACGCGGGCGAAACGGGTCGCCCAAGCGGTCGAGTGGATGGCCGAGGGCAAACGCCGCAACTGGAAATATGAGAAATGCTGATGCGGGCTTCGGCTCACCGCATTCGCCCCCGTCCTTAACACTCCATCAAAACTCTTGCGCGTAGGGACTGGTCAACCCGGCAGCACGCAGGATTCCCATGTATCACGCCCCCGTTCCCTTGGATGTCGACCCGCAGGAATTGGAACCGGCGGAGCTGGCGGATGAAAGCGTCGGCGCCGACGCGAGCAGCCAGAGGCCCCGCGACGCCCATCTCCACAACGGCCAGGCTCAGACCAGACTGCTCTTCGCGCCCTTTTTCGCGCTGACCGGCGCGGGTGCCGCCCTCCTCGTCGCATGGGCGATGATCGGAACGACCCGAATCGAGTTCATCCTCGGCTGGCTCGCCCTCGTCGGCTTCGCCAACTGGACCTATTATCGCAAGGCCGTCACCGAAGGGGCGGCCGCCGAAAGCCGCTCCGCCGAGGGCCGGCCCCTGGTCCGCGCCATCGGCGAGGCCGTCGGCCTCGCCGCCATCTGGTCCGCATTCCCCACTTACGCCTTCGCCACCCAGCCGCACGAGGTCCAGGTGGTCATCGGCGGCGCCATGGGCGCGATGATCATGGCCGCGATCGGCCTCGCCTCGGTGCCGGCCGCCGCGTTCGCGTGGATCGCGACCATGACCTTCGCCTTGTGCTGCGCTTATTATCTCGGAAGCTCCGACCTCGACCCGACCTTCGGCGCCTCGATCGTCGGAGTCGCCGCGGTCGCCATCTTCGGCGTCGCCCGGCTCACCCGCTGGACCTTCCACCAGCTCCAGACCATCGCCAACGTCCGCACCCAGGCCGAGTCGGTCCGGCTTCTGCTCAAGGAATATGAGCATCGCGGCGTCGGCTGGCTGTGGCAGGTCGATGCCGAGAACCGGGTCGTCTACATCTCCTCGCGGATGACCTCGCTGCTCGGCCGGTCCGCCAGCCAGCTGATCGGCCATTCGCTTCCCGCGACGCTCGGCGGCAACAGCGCGCTCGGCCGGACCCTTCTCGCCCGGGCGCCCTTCGCAAGCCTCGAAATGGAATTGAAGACCCGCCGCGGAACGCGCTGGATCAGCCTCGCCGGCGATCCGATCATCGACATGGCGGGCCAGTTCCAGGGCTTCCGCGGAGTCGGCTCGGACATCACCGAAGTCCGCCGCACCCAGGAGCGACTGACCAACCTCGCCAACATGGACGTCCTCTCCGGCCTTCCCAATCGCGGCCGGGTGCGTCAGCTGCTCGGCGAGGCGCTTTCCACCTCGCAGTCGAGCAATGTGCCCTGCGCGATCATGTTCCTCGACCTCGACGGCTTCAAGCCGGTCAACGACACGTTCGGCCACCCGAAGGGCGACGCCGTGCTGAAGAGCGTCTCGCAGCGCCTCGTCAAGGAAGCCGGCGAATCGGGCCATGTCGGGCGGATGGGCGGCGACGAGTTCGCCATCGTCATGCGCGATGCCCAAAGCCGCAAGAAGGTCGACGACCTCGCCCGCCGGATCATCGCCGCCGTCGCCGAGCCTTATCATATCGACAAGGCCGAAATCCGGATCGGGGTCTCGATCGGCTGCGCCTTCGGCCCGATCGATGGCCAGAGCGTCGACGACCTCATCCAGAAGGCCGATCTCGCCCTCTACCAGGCGAAGGGCCAGGGCCGCGGCACCTGCTGCTATTTCTCCGCCGACATGCAGAACGAGGCCGAGGACCGGCTCCGGCTCGAGCAGGACCTCAGGCAGGCGCTGACCTTGAAGCAGTTCCGGCTCGACTATCAGCCGCTCGTCAACGCCGCCGACCAGAGCCTGGTCGGCTTCGAGGCCCTGATCCGCTGGCATCACCCGACCCGCGGAATGGTCTCGCCCGTGGAGTTCATCCCGCTCGCCGAAGAAACCGGCCTGATCATGCAATTGGGCGACTGGGTGATCGACGAAGCCTGCCGCGCCGCGGCGGTCTGGCCCGATTATATCAGCGTGGCGCTCAACCTTTCGGCCCGCCAGCTGATCCTTCCGGCTCTCCCCAACACGGTCTCGGAAGCGCTCGCCAAATATCGGCTCAAGGCCAACCGGCTCGAGCTCGAAGTGACCGAATCGGTTTTCCTCGGCGATTCGGAAGGCTCGCTCGACGTCCTCAAGCGGCTCCGGGCGCTCGGCGTCGGTATCGCCCTCGACGATTTCGGCACCGGCTATTCGTCGCTCGGCTATCTTAACAAGGCCGTCTTCCACAAGCTCAAGATCGACGGCAGCTTCGTCCGCGAGGCCGCCCACAATCGCGAGACGGTGGCGATCAACCAGTCGATCGTCCAGCTCGCCAAGTGCTTCCGGATGACGGTGACCGCGGAAGGCGTCGAGACCGCCGACGATTTTACCCGGATGCGCGACCTCGGCTGCCACCAGATCCAAGGCTATCTGTTCGGACGCCCGATGAGCTTCGAGCGCGCCACCGACCTCATCCATGGCACCCAGAGCCGGCTCACCGCCTAGGAGTCCGCCCTAGGGGTGACGGCCCGCCTTCGCCGTCTTATGGGGACGCGATGAAACGCGCCGCGGTCTGCTGCCTCCTCTTCCTCGCCGCTTGCGGCCGCGAGCCCGAAACGCCGCAGCAGGCCCGGCAGCGGGAGCAGGTCGCCCGCCCTCCCATGCCCGAGCTCGACCCGCCCGCGGAGACGGCCGAGGACCGCGAGGAGAGCGGCGACGCCGCGGCCACGCTCAGACGCTATTACGCTCGGATCGAAGCGGGCGATTACGACGCGGCCTGGGCAATGCGATCGGGCGAATCCAACGCCGAGGCGAAGCGCCGCTTCGCCGACAACTTCAAGGCTTATGCCACCTACCGCGCCGACGTCGGAACGCCGAGCGAGCCCGCCCAGGCGCAGGGCTTTGCCTATGTCGAGGTGCCGGTGATGATCAGCGGCACTTTCCGCGGCGGCAAGCCCTTCAGCAGCGCGGGCAGCGTCACGATCCGCAAGGCGACCTCCGGCCCGGAAGCGGGCGACGGCTGGCGAATCTATACGGGGGAAGGGCGGCGCTGACGGCGCGTCGCCGTTGCCATTCACCGCGTCACCCTGAACTCGGCGTGGGCTTATCGCCCTCGAGACACCGATCGTCATGAAGTCCCATCATCCCGGCGAAGGCCGGGATCCATGAACACGGCCCTATCCGGACTGGAAGCAGCCGAGTTCATGGATTCCGGCCTTTGCCGGAATGACGAAAGCATGACGGCTGAGCTGAATGTTGCGCGCTCGTCCTCATCGTGTTATGATGTTACATAACATCGAGGAGGCCGAGATGAACCGTCGCCGCTCCATCGCCTACGCCGCCGCCGAAGAGCAGCCGTTCAGCACGATCAACACCACGCCGATGATCGACGTCATGCTCGTCCTCCTGATCATGTTCATCCTCGCCCTTCCGGTCATGACCCACAGCGTGAAGATCGACCTCCCGACCGACGGCCTGGGCCAGAAGGACCCTCAAACCCATCGGCTCAACCTCGATTCCGCCAGCCGGGTGACCTGGGATGGCCTGCCGATCACCGAGGCCGATCTCCCCGCCCGACTTTCCGCTTTCAGGCAGAATCGCGACGACTTCCTTCTCTTCCGAGTCGACGCGGAAACGCGTTATGAGGATTTCGACCGGGTCCTCGCACATGTGAAGCGCGCCGGGGTGGAGCAGTTGGGCTTCGACCGCAACGACCGCTTCGCTGGGGCGTATTGAGGACGGACGGCAAGGAGTGAAAAAATGAAGGCCAAAGCGACGATGGCGACGTGCTTCCTTCTCCTCGCCGGCTGCGAGGACGGGACCCCCGAGCAGAACCTTACCAAGGTCGTCGCCGCCAACCCGATGAGCGACCAGCTCAAGGCCTTGAGCGAGCCGTCCCGCTTCCTCGGCCTCTATCGCGCGATCCGCGACAACGGCCGGCGCTGCAAGCGGGTCGATCGCGGGCAATATCAGCAGCAGTATAAGTCGATGGCGATGTGGACCGCCCATTGCACCGACACCGGCGACTATTCGCTCTACATCGCCCCCAATGGCGACGTCCAGGTCAGCGCCTGCAAGGACGCGCGCGAGCTCGGGCTTCCCGAATGCAAGGCCGCCGCGCCCTCCGCTCAGGCCGGCGGGGCTTCGGAGAAAAGGTAGCGGCCGCGGATCCGGCTGTTGAAGTGGCGGCCCTTGATCCGCGCCTGGCGGAAATCCTCGGCGGCTTCGGGCGGGACGTCGTGGAAGAGATAGCGGCGGCCGGTGGTGAACAGCACGTCGAGCTCGCGCGCCTCGGGCCGATAGTCGATCGAGCGGATGACGGTAGACGGCATCGGCGGTCTCCTTGCAGCGCTCAACGCCCGCGATGAGCGGCGGTGCCGGGCCCTCGCAAAGCCGATTGTTTCGGCGCCGGCCGATTCCGTGTTAGGTTCGCCCCGCGCCTGTCCTGGGCGGGAAGGGGACCATCCATGAGATCCGATCTGAGCTTCGCCTTGCTCTCGACCGTCGTTCTGCTCGCCGGCTGCGACGGCGCCGGGCCAGGCGCGAATATGTCAACGGCGGCCTCGAACACGGCCACACCGGCGGGTAAGGGCAATCTGGGAGGCGCTCCGTGCATCCCGCTCAACGCTTCGCAATGGAGCGCGTGGATCGACACCATGCCCGGAACCCAGGGACCGACCCTTCATGTCAAAGGCGTGGGGATCGTCTATCGTCCCAACTGGCAGGTGACCCTGACCGCCGGGCCGCTCGACAAGAATCAGCCGCCGACCCAGCATGTCCAGATAACCACCATCTCGAGCGGCTCGTGGAAGCCGAACGACCCGCCGATCGAGGTTCCGGTCGAAATCGCGATGCCCGCGCCCAAAGCGAAGCTCGGGGCGGTCGCGGTCGACTGCCGGACCGGCCTCGAGCTGGTGCGGATCACCGACATCAAGACGACCAGCTAAACCCCGGCCTCGAATCCCGCCAGGGCGCGAGGCCGGCGTCAGCCGGTCTCAGCGCCAGCGATAGCCGTTGCGGTACCGGTAATCGTCGCGACCGTAGCGGCTGCCGTGATAGCGGTTGCCGTAGCGGCCGTCGCGCCGCGCCTCGGCGATCTCGCGGCGGCATTCGCGAAGCTCGCGCTGATATTCCCAGCGATTGTCGGCGCGGCGAAGCTCGCGGCGGCATTCCCGAACTTCGCTGCGGACCTCGCGGTTGCGATGGGTGGGCTGGTAGCCGTAGCCGCTGCCGTAACCATAGCCGCCGTAACGCTGCGCCGAAGCTCCGCCCGCCGGAATCGCGACCGCGGCCGCGAGCGCCGCACCCAGAACAAACATACGCATACTCGTTTCTCCTCGACTGGAGCGCCCGCGCGGATCGCGGACGCCGCAAGAACGAGCGGAGATTAAACCCCGTTGCATGAACCCGAAACTACGCGGCGTTCATCGCGCGTTTAGGACGGCGAGGCGGCCATTTCGCGGCCGCGCCGGCGCGAGGCTTCGAGCGTGCGCAGCACCAGCGCCTCGAGGCCGCCCTCCCCGTCCAGCACGGCGAGCCCCGCCTCGGTCGTTCCGCCGGGGCTGGCGACACGTCGGGCGAGCTCCCGCGGACTCGCGGCCGCGCCGGCCGCGAGCGCGCTCGCCCCTTCGGTCATGGCCGCGGCGAGGCGGGCGGCCTGCTCCGCCGGAAGCCCGAGCGCCTCCCCTCCCGCCGCAAGGGCGTCGATGAACCTGTAGAGGAAGGCGGGGGCGGCGGCGGTAAGCGCGCTGGCGACCGCGAAGAGCTGCTCGTCGTCGAACCATTCGACATGGCCGAGCGCCGCCATCAGCCGCTCGACTTCGGCTTTGCCCGGCGCCGCGCTGGCTTCGTCGGTGAAGAGCTCGGTGACTCCCTTACCCAGGCTGACGGGCAGGTTGGGCATCGCCTTGACGACGGTGCGCGGCGCCCGGAAATGGCCGCGCAGGGTGGCCAGGGTGGTCCCGGCGAGGATCGAGACGAGGATCGTTTCCGGCTCGAGTGCCGGGGCGACGACGGGCGCGATCTCGGCCAGCTTCTGTGGCTTCACGCCGAGCAGGACCAGGGCCGGCACTTCATCCTCGGGCAAAGCGGTCAGGGTGCGGATTCCGGGCGCGGGCGCGCGGCCGCTTGGACGGACGATGGTGATCAGGCGCGGATCGGCACCGGCCGCGAGCCAGCCTTCGAGCATCGCTCCGGCCATGTTGCCGCAGCCGATCAGGAAAAGCGGTCCGGTGAGGATGGGGCTAGTCATGATCGCTCCGTCGAAAGGTCACCGTCCGAAGCTCCGGGTCGGCCTTGACCAAGGTCACATTCAGCGTCTCGCCGGCCTCGACCTCCGTGTCGACCACTCGAGCCGTCACCGGAATATCGCATAATTGTATCCGGGCGCCCCGATGATCGACCTCGGTGACGATGGCGCTGAAGATCTCGCCCTCGCGCCCCTTCAGGATCACCGACTCGGCGAGATCGACCGCGGCGCGCTGGAGCTGGGAGCCGAGAGCGTCGGCCCGCGCCATCACCGCGGGGAGCTTTTCGAACGCGTCCGACACAACCGTGGGCACCGCCTGGCCGCCGGCGAGCGCTAGGGTGGCGCGGACGACGTAGCGGTCCGCCAGGCGGCGGAGCGGAGCGGTGGCATGAGCGTAGGTCGCGGCCACGGCGGCGTGCCAAGGTATCCCTCCGGCGCGGAAGGGCGTGTAGCCGGCTCCCTGGCTGGAACGCCGGATGGCAAGCATGAAGGCGGCCTGCTTGGGATCGGCCGGATCCAGGCTCCGTTCGAACTCGGCCAGGGTCGCTTGCGCCGGCCAGTGGAGCCCGAGGCCTCCTGCCGAGTGGCGAAGGCGGGCGACGGCACGGTCGTCCGGCTCGGCCATGACCCGAAAAAGTCCGGTCCGGTTCGCCAGGAGCAGATCCGCTATGGCGAGGTTGGTCGCCAAGGAGAGAGACGCGTTGCGGACTTCGGATTCGAGTTGCGGCTGGAAGAGGAGCTCGTAGCGGCCGTCCCCGATCGCGGCGATTTCCTGGGCCGGCGGATTGACCCGCGCTGCCCCGCGCAGGGTCTCGGCGCCCTGGATCCGGCGGGACAGCTCGGCAAAGTCCGGCGGCAGATCGGCGCTGCGAACGCTGTCATAGGCGAGCTTCGCTCGGCTGCGGATGATGGCCCGCTCGGCGCCGTCGAGACCGGCCGCTCCATCCGGCCCGATCCTCACCGTGAAGATGATGGCGGGCCGGGCTCCGTCAGGGAGCAGGCTCGCCGCGCCTTCGCTGAGCACCGGCGGATAGAGCCCCGCTCTGCCGTCCGGCAGATATTGTGTAGTGCCGCGCCGCCAGGCCTCTTCGTCGATCGGGCCGCCGTCCTCGACGAACCAGTCGACGTCGGCGATCGCGTAGCGGAGCAGCAGGTCGCCGCCGCTCCGTTCGATGGTGAAAGCCTGATCGAGATCGGTCGACGAAGCGGGGTCGAGGGTGACGAACGGCCAGCTCGTGCGATCGACGTGCTCGGTCGGGGCTCGCCTGGACGCTTCCTCCGCCGCCTGGAGCACCGGCGCCGGGAACGCCTCCGGGACCTGAAACTGGGCCCGGATCGAAGCCAGGCCCAGTCCCAGGGCATCGCCGGGGTCCGCGATCGCCTTCATCGGGGGAGGGCGGGACTACATGCAGCGGGATCGCCCCTCCTAATTCCTCCCCCGCATTCGCGGGGGAGGGGGACCGCGCGAAGCGCGGTGGAGGGGTTCTTCGGACTCAGCAAGGCCCCCTCCACCATGCTTCGCATGGTCCCCCTCCCCTGCAAAAGCAGGGGAGGAATTAGGAAGGCGCAAGCTCGCTGAATGTCGATAGCCTAGGCCTCGCCCTGAGTCTCGATCAGCGCCGCGGCGATGGCTTCCTGCGGCGTTTTCCCGGCCCACAGGACGAACTGGAAGACCGGGTAGAAGCGTTCGCATTCCTCGATCGCGGCTTCGACCAGGGTTTCGGCGTGCTGGAGCGTCAAGACGCCGCCTTCCTCGCCCTCGAGCAGGGTGGCGTGGCGGAAGAGGACGAGGCCGGACGAGGCCCAGAGCTCGAAATGGCCGATCCACAATTGCTCGTTGATGAGCCCGATCGTCTCGTAGACCGCCGCGCGCTTGTCCTGGGCGACCCGGATGTCGGGCAAAGCGAGGAACTGGAGGACATGGTCCTCGTCGCGCCACACGGCCCGCATCTCATATTGCGCCCAGCTGCCCTGGAAGTTGGCGACGATCTCGTCCTCGCCCCGCTCCGCGGCCCAGCCATGGGCGCTGAAATAATGTTCGAGCATGTCGATCGGGCCGCCCGGCTCGCGCTCCAGCTCGAATTCGTCCACGTTCATCACTCAAGCTTTCCGGCCACTCTGTCTGGACGAAACTGCCCGCGCGCGAGCGCCGGTGCAAGAACGCAGATCAGGCGACCACAATATGTTGTGGATTACTGGCCTTGGGGCCCCGCACCGGGGTCTCCGCCCGGCTTGCGTTTCGGCCTGGCGGCGGCCGCCCCGGCTTCCAGCGCTTCGACCCGGCTCTTGAGCGCGGCGCTTTCCTCGCGGGCGGCGATGGCGATCGCCTTCATCGCTTCGAACTCCTCGCGGGACACCATGTCGAGCCCGCCGACCCAGTCGCGCATCCGGTCGCGGAACGCGTTCTCGGCCTCCCGGCCCATTCCCGCGATGGTGCCGGCGGCGCCGTTCATCACCTTGACGAAATCGTCGAAAAGTCGGTTCTCGGACTGCATCGCGTCCTCCTGTGAAATGCCTTTAAAGGGCGATATCGGGAGTGGAGGCGCCCGGCGCAAGCTCGGCGGCGCCCGGGTTCAGGGCGCCGATCTGCCAGTTGAGCGCGGCGGCGAAGCACAGCCAGGCGATATAAGGCAGCATCAGCAGTCCGGCGGAGCGCCGGATCCGCCAGAACAGGACGGCCGTCACCGCGGAAATCAGGATGATCGCGGCGATCGTCCACAAGGCGGCCCCGACCTCATGATAGGCGAAGAAAATGGGCGACCAGAGGAAGTTGAGGACGAGCTGGAGCCCGAACAGGCCGAGCGCGAGGCCGCGCCCGCGGGCGCCGCGGGCGTGTAGGATGAGGGCCAGAGCCAGGCCGAGAAGAATGTAGAGCAAGGTCCAGGCAACCCCGAACACCCAGCCGGGCGGCATGAACGCGGGCTTCTGGAGGGCGTCGAACCAGGCATTGCCGTAGCCCGAGCCGGAAATCCGGCCGGAGACGGTGCCGAGCAGCAGGATCGCCGGGACGGTGAAGAGGGCATAGCGAAGGAACGACATCCTGAGCTGCGACCTGGAGGCGATGGCCGTCATCGGCTTGTCCATTTTTCCGAGGTGAAGTTCACGAAGTTCACGGTGTCCCGAATTTTCGCCCAGGCCGGCCCGGCGCGCCGGGCCGAGGCGCTGGAGCGGTCCGAAGCGGCAGTGGGGCGAGCATCCGACATAGGCCGAGCGTGACACAGGCCAATCCGCCTGTCTCCTTCATTCCGCCGCGAGCCTGAGCGGACGCTTCAGCTGCGACTGCAGCTTGCGGGCCACCGCCTCCGGCGAGCCGGTATAGCGGGCGAGGCGGGAATAGAGGAGCGGGATCAGGAACAGGGTGAAGACGGTCGCGATCGACACGCCGAAGACGATGACCACGCCGATCGCCTGGCGCGCGCCCGCGCCGGCGCCGCTCGCGATCATCAGCGGCACGGCGCCGGCGACGGTGGCGATCGAGGTCATCAGGATCGGGCGGAGGCGGCGGCGGGAGGCGTCGCGGATGGCTTCGGGGATGCCGGAGCCGGAGTCCCTCAGCTGGTTGGCGAACTCGACGATCAGAATCCCGTTCTTGGCGGCGAGGCCGACCAGCATGACGATTCCCACCTGCGAGTAGAGGTTCAGGGTCTGGCCCATCAGCGCCAGCCCGACGACCCCGCCGGCGACGGCGAGCGGAACGGTGGTGATGATCACCGCGGGATGGACGAAGCTTTCGAACTGGGCGGCGAGCAGCAAATAGACGAGGAAGATGGTGAGGGCGAAGACGAACCAGATGGATCCGCCCGCTTCCCTGAACGACTGGCTTTCGCCGCGATAGCCGATGGCGCTGATCTCGGGCGCCTTGGCGGCCTGGGTCTCGAGAAAGGCGAGCGCCTCGCCGAGCGAATAGCCGGGGGCGAGGCCGCCGGACAGCGTGATCGCCCTCAGCTTGTTGTAGCGGCCGAGGTCGCGGGCGCCGGCCGTCTCCCGGGTCGTCACCAGGTTGGAAAGCGGGATGAGCGCGCCACTGCCGCTGCGCACGTAGATGGTCGCCAGATTGGCCTCGGTCGAGCGCGCGCCGGCTTCGGCCTGGACGATCACCCGATATTCCTCGCCCCGGTCGACATAGGTCGAGACCCGGCGCGAGCCGAGCAGGGACTGGAGGGCGTTCGACACGTCCTGCACCGACACGCCGAGATCGCCGGCGCGGGCGGTGTCGACGTCGATCCTCAGCTGGGGCTTGGTTTCCTTGTAGTCGGAATCGAGGTTGAGGATTCCGGGGTTGGACTGGGCGGCTTCGATCAGCCGGTCGCGGGCCCGCGCGAGATCCTCGTAGGTCGAGCCGGCGATGACGAAGTTGATCGGCTGGCCTCGGCCCCGGTTCAGGGACGAGCGGACGGCGGCGTTGCCGCGGACGGCGGCAAGCTGGCCGAGCTTCTGGTTGACCACCTTGACGACGTCCGCCGTCGTCACGTTGCGCTCTTCCCAGGGCTTCAAGAAGACGGAGATGGAGGCGTTGTTGAAATCGTCGCTGGCGCCGAAGCCGCCGGGCACCCGGGCGATGACGGTGCGGACGGCGCCCTTGCCGACGAGCGGGATCAGCGCCTTTTCGGCCTCGTCGCGATAGCGGACCATCTCGTCATAGCCCGTGCCCTCGGGCGCGGAGAGCTGGGCGGACAGGATGCCCGCATCCTCCTGCGGGACGAGCTCGGATTGAAGGGTGAAGAACAAAGCGCCGGCGGCGGCGAGGAACAGGCCCAGGACCAGGAGGGGCACCAGGGGCTTGCGGATCATCCAGTCGAGCGAGCGCGCATAGCGGCCCTCGAGGCGGCCGAAGCGGTCATCGATGGCGGCGGCGAAGCGGCCGCGATTTTCGTGGCGAAGGAGCTTCGAGCACAACATCGGCGCCAGGCTGAGGGCGAGGAATCCCGAGATTGCGAGCGACCCGATCATCGCCACCCCGAGCTCTCGGAACAGCAAGCCGGTCTGGCCGGCGATGAACATGATCGGCACGAACACGGCGCAGACCACGAGGGTCGTCGAGACGATGGCGAAGCCGACCTGGCGGGTCCCCTCGAAGGCGGCGGCCAGCGGCGGCTCGCCCTGCTCGATGCGATGGTAGACGTTCTCGAGAACGACGATGGCGTCGTCGACGACGAGTCCGATCGCAAGCACCATCGCGAGCAGGGTGAGGAGGTTGATCGAATAGCCGAACAGCCAGAGCACCGCGAAGCTTCCGAGCAGGCAGATCGGCACCGTCACCGCCGGGATGAGGGTCGCCCGCCAGCTGCCGAGGAACAGGAAGATGACGGCGACGACCAGCACCGCCGCTTCGGCGAGCGTGTGCCAGACGCCTTCGATCGCCCGATCGATGAACAGGCTTTCGTCGGAGCCGACGGTCATCGTCATTCCGGAGGGGAGGTTGGGCTTGACCTCCTCCATCAAATTCTTGGCGGCGGTGGCGACGGCCAGGGTGTTGGCGCCCGACTGGCGGACGATTCCGATGCCGACCGATTCGGCGCCGTTGGCGTGGAAGCTGCTATAGGGGTTCTCAGGCCCCTGCTCGACCCGGGCGACGTCGCCGAGCCGGACCAGATAGCCGCCTTCGCCGCGGCCGACGACGAGGGCGGCGAACTGCTCGGGAGTCGAGAAAGCTCGATTGACCCTGAGGGTGACGTTCTGGCTTTGCGATTCGAGGCGGCCGGCGGGAAGCTCGACATTCTGCCGCCTCAGCGCATTCTCGACATCGGCGGGGGTGAGGCTGAAGGCGGCCAGCCGTTCGGGCTTGAGCCAGACCCGCATCGACGGTCGGGCCTCGCCGAAGATGAAGACCTGGGCCACGCCGTCGAGCGCGGAGAAGCGGTCGACCAGGGTCCGGTCGACATAATCGGAGAGCTGGAGCCGCGACCAATCGGGCTTGGAGACGACGATGAACAGAATGGGAGCGGCGTCCGCGTCGACCTTGCGGACCTGAGGCGCGAGCGCCTCCTCGGGCAGATCGGCGGCGGCGGAGCTGACCCGGTCGCGGACGTCGTTGGCGGCGGAATCGATGTTTCGGCCGGGGGTGAACTCGACCGAGATTTCGGACTGGCCGTCGCGGGAGCGCGAGGAGATGGTCTGGAGCCCCTCCACCCCGGCGAGGCGCTGCTCGAGGATCTGGGTGATGCGGCTCTCGACGACGCTCGCCGCAGCGCCGGTATAGGTGGTCTGCACCGAGACGATCGGAGGATCGACGTCGGGATATTCGCGGACCGGAAGGCTGGTGAAGCCGACGATGCCGACGATCGCGATCAGGATCGCGAGCACGGCCGCGAAGACCGGCCGGCGGACGGAGAGATCGGAGATCTTCACGGAGCCACCGTCATCGCCGGAAGCCTCTCAATTCCTCCCCTGCTTTCGCAGGGGAGGGGGACCATGCGAAGCATGGTGGAGGGGCCTTTCTGAGTCCGAAGAACCCCTCCACCGCGCTCCGCGCGGTCCCCCTCCCCGCGAAATCGCGGGGAGGATTTGAAAGCGAACTCGTTCACGGCGCCGCCTTCGGTCTTCCGGCGCCGCCGGCCGCCTTGCCTCCCGCGTTCGGTCCCGCGACCTTGACCTTCATTCCGTCGGCGAGCTTGACGACGCCCTCGGTGACG
The DNA here is from genome assembly GCA_034668565.1 of Sphingomonadales bacterium. Lineage (GTDB taxonomy): Bacteria > Pseudomonadota > Alphaproteobacteria > Sphingomonadales > Sphingomonadaceae > Allosphingosinicella. The sequence continues at coordinate 27,279 of JAXDPE010000081.1, forward strand.
ACCCGCGCGCCCGGCTCCAGCCCCTCGAGGATCTCGATCCGGCCCGCCGAGCGGAGGCCGGTCTTCACCGGAGTCCGCTTCGCCTTGCCGTCGCTCCCGACGACGTAGACGAAGCGCTGGTCGCCCTCGCCGACGATCGCCAGCTCGGGCACCGAAAGCCCGAGCCTGGGCGCGGTTTCGATGGCGACGGTGAGGAGCATGCCGGGCTTGAGCTTGCCGTCGGTATTGGGAAGGTGGGCCCGGACCACCACGGAGCGGGTATTGGGATCGATGACCGGATCGACGTTGGCGATCTGGCCGCGGAAAGGCTGGTCCGGATAGGCCGCCGACGTCGCCTGGATGGTGAGGCCCTGCCTGAGCGTCGAGAGCAGGGTTTCCGGCACCGGAAAGTCGAGCTTGATCGTCGAGATGTCGCTGATCGTCGCGATCGGCGTTCCGGAGCTCACCACCGCGCCGGGCGAGATGGTTCGAAGCGAGGCGTAGCCGGAGAAGGGCGCCTGGATGACCCGCTCGCTGATGGAGGCGCGCGCTTCGGAAGCCTGGGCCCTGGCCGCCGAGGCCGCCGCGACCTGAGTGTCGAGGCTGGACTGGGTGGCGAAGCCGCGGCGCTTCAGGGTCTCAATCCGCCCGAGCTGCTGCTGCGCCTCCCTCTGGCGCGCCTGCGCCTCGGCGAGCTGGGCGCTCTCCTGCCCCTGGGCGAGCACGGCGATCACCTGGCCTTTGCGGACGAAGGCGCCGTCGTCGAAGCCGAGCCGGACGAGCCGCTCGGTGACCGGCGCCGACAAGGTCACCTGCTCGTTGGCCCGGGCCGTCCCGACCGCCTCGATCGTCTCAGCGAAGCGCATCGTGGTCGCGGGCTCGACCTTGACCACCGGCGCCGGCCGGGCCTTGCCCTTTTCCTCCGCGCGGGAACCTCCGCAGGCCGCGGCAAGCCCCAGCAAGACAAGGGAAAAGCTCAATTTCAAGGTGCGCATCGGGTGGCCGCTAGCGCGCGGTCCCTTCCCTATCAAGCGCGCTGTGCAGCGATCAGGAACTCTCTATTTCCTTCCGGACCAGTAATCGGGCTCTCGACGAGCCCGGCCACCTTCCACCCCTGCGCCTCGGTCCATAGCCGCGCCGCCGCGCAGACTCTAGCGTGGATTTCGGGATCGCGGACGACTCCCCCCTTGCCGATCTCGCCCCGCTCCGCCTCGAATTGCGGCTTGACCAAAGCGATCAGCCGTCCGCCCGACTTCGCGAAGCCCAGGGCCGTTTCGAGCACCTTGGCGAGCGAGATGAAGCTGGCGTCGCACACGATCATGTCGACCGGCTCCGTCACCACCGCCTCGGTCAGATAGCGCGCATTGGTCTTCTCATGAACGATGACCCGCGGATCCTGGCGAAGCTTCCAGGCGAGCTGGTTGGTGCCGACGTCGACCGCGAACACCTTCGCCGCGCCCTTGTGCAAAAGCACGTCGGTAAAGCCGCCGGTCGACGATCCCACGTCGAGCGCCACCGCCCCCGTCACATCCCAGCCGAAATGGTCGAGCGCATGGGCCAGCTTCACGCCGCCCCGCGAAACCCAGGGATGCTCCTTGCCGCGAACTTCGAGCGGCGCGTCTTCGGGCAACCCTTGCCCCGCCTTGTCGATCTTGCGCTCGCCGGAATAGACCAAGCCCGCAAGGATCAACGCCTGCGCCTTCGCCCGGCTCTCCACGAGCCCGCGATCCACCAGCATCTGATCGGCGCGCGCTTTGACCATCACCCTCTATAGCGCTCCGCCCACCGCCTTCGATAGTCGAGCGGTTTAGTAAGTAAGGTGCTCGCACAAAGATCACAAAGGGCACAAAGGAGCAGCGTAGCTGCTCAGCGGGCTGCCAGTTCGACCAGGCTGAAATCGCCACTGCCCCTTTGTGACCTTAGTGTTCTTTGTGCGAACAATCTAAGGCCTTCGGCCCAACTGGGCAGTTGCAGGAAATGCAACTGCCCATGTCTACCTTTGCAGTTGAGAATAGGGGTCGCGTCGACCATATGCGTTGCGGGAGCGAAACGGCTCTCGTTTGCAAGGAAGTTGAAATGCGTATCGTGGAAACCGGAATGGCGGGCTTCATTGCCATCGCCAGCCAGATCCTGGTCTTCGCCGCCGTCCTCCTCTAGGACTCCGCCGACCCAGGGATCATGCGAGCCGCCGGATTTCCGGCGGCTTTTGCATTTTGGATATCCGGAATTCAGCGAACAGTGACGTACTTGGAGAGCTTAGCCATTTTTCTTAGTTCGAGCCCATAAATGGGCTTCAGGCCTGCTGCTTCGGAGACATCGTCAAGCTGAGCACGGGTCAGCTGTAAGAGATCATCACCAAATTGAATGCCAAAAAGATGGATGGCTGTCGTTTTGTCGCCATCACCGAAGCTCCGATATAGCTTCGCCAACTCGGCTCCCAGATGACTGATTTTACTTTGAAGTTCGCTCACGCCCGGGCCCCTTCGACCACGCCGGCGCTGTTGTGCCGGAGTGCCTTGAGCACCGCGGCGACGATGCCCTCGGCGTCCAGCCCCGCCTCGGCGATCTGCTTTTCCGGCTTGTCCTGGTCCTGGAAGCGGTCCGGCAGGCGCAGGGTGCGAAGCTTGAGGCCGCCGTCGATCAGGCCGGCGTCGCTGGCCATGGTCAGGACATGGGCGCCGAAGCCGCCGATCGCGGCTTCCTCGACCGTCACCGCCACTTCGTGGCTGGTGAGCAGCCGGCGGATCAGCGCCTCGTCGAGCGGCTTGGCGAATCGAAGGTCGGCGACCGTCGTCGAAAGGCCCCGGCCTTCGAGCGCGTCGGCGGCCTTCAGCGCCTCCTCGAGCCGGGTGCCGAGCGAGAGGATGGCGACCTTCTTGCCTTCGCGGACGACCCTGCCCTTGCCGATTTCGAGCCGTTCGGGGACTTTGGGCAGAGGCAGGCCGATGCCGTTGCCGCGCGGGTAGCGGACCGCGCTCGGGCCTTCGTCGTGGAGCGCCATGGTGTGGACCATGTGGACGAGCTCGATCTCGTCCGCCGGCGCCATCACCACGAAATTGGGAAGCGTGCACAGATAAGCGAGGTCGAAGCTTCCGGCATGGGTGGCGCCGTCGGCGCCGACCAGTCCGGCCCGATCCATGGCGAAGCGGACGGGCAAGTTCTGGATGGCGACGTCGTGGACGACCTGGTCGTAGGCGCGCTGGAGGAAGGTCGAATAAATGGCGCAGAACGGCCGATAGCCCTGGGCGGCGAGGCCGGCGGCGAAGGTCACGGCGTGCTGCTCGGCGATGCCGACGTCGAACATCCGATCCGGGAAGAGGCTTCCGAACTTGTCGAGGCCGGTGCCCGAAGGCATCGCCGCGGTGATCGCCACCACCTTGTCGTCGCGGGTCGCCTCGGCAGTCAGCGCCTTGGCGAAGATCCCGGTGTAGCTCGGCGGGCCGGGCTCGGCCTTGGCCTGCTCGCCGGAGACGACGTCGAACTTCTGGACCCCGTGATATTTGTCGGCCGCGGCCTCGGCCGGGCCGTAGCCCTTGCCCTTCTTGGTCACGACATGGACCAGCATCGGCCCTTCGTCGGCGTCGCGGACATTCTCCAGGATCTGGACCAGGCCTTCGACATTGTGGCCGTCGACCGGGCCGACATAATAGAAGCCGAGCTCCTCGAAGAGCGTCCCGCCCGTCCAGAAGCCGCGCGAATATTCCTCCCAGCGGCGGGCCATGACGTGGAGGCGTTTGGGAAGCTTGCGGGCGACCTTCTGGGCGAGGTGGCGAAGGGTAAGATATTTGGGCGACGACACCAAGCGGGCGAGATAGTGCGAGAGCCCGCCGACCGGCGGGGCGATCGACATGTCGTTGTCGTTCAGGATGACGATCAGCCGGTTGCCCGCCGCCTGGGCGTTGTTCATCGCCTCATAGGCCATTCCGGCCGACATGGCGCCGTCGCCGATCACGGCGATCGCCCGGCCCGACCGTCCGGCGAGCTTGTTGGCGACGGCAAAGCCCAGGGCCGCGGAGATCGAAGTCGAGCTGTGCGCCGCTCCGAACGGATCATATTCGCTCTCAGAGCGGCGGGTGAAGCCGGAAAGCCCGCCGCCCTGGCGAAGGGTGCGGATGCGGTCGCGGCGGCCGGTGAGTATCTTGTGCGGATAGGCCTGGTGGCCGACGTCCCAGATCAGGCGGTCGTCGGGCGTGTCGAACACGTAGTGAAGCGCTACCGTCAGTTCGACGACACCGAGCCCGGCGCCGAGATGACCCCCCGTCACCGAAACGGCCGAGATGGTCTCGGACCGAAGCTCGTCGGCGAGCTGGCGAAGCTGGCCGGGCTTGAGCCGCCGAAGCTCGGCCGGAGTGCCGGCGGTGTCGAGTAGCGGCGTGTTCGGGCGGTCGGTCATGGGCGGCGATATGGTCCCTGTCGCCAGGCCCCGCTAGCCCAAAGCCGCACCGCTGTCGAATGGGGAAGTTGTGCAGGAACGGCGCAGAGGCCCGTTCGACCGCCCTTGCTACAATCCTGAAACGGGATAATCTCGGCCGGCGCGCGCCGAGTCGTGGTGGAGTCGACGCGAAGCACGGAAGGGGGGCACCGTGTCGTATCTCAATCCGGTTCGAATCCATTTCGCCGGCCAGTTCCGGGCCGACGTGTCGACGGTCAACAATCAGGCCAGGCGGTTCGACAATGCGGATTTCGTCATTCCCCGCGACCAGCTTCCCGGCAGCGGCACCCAGGGGGGCATGTGGCAGCCCGCCGGCACCGGGGCCTGGAAGATCGACCGCTGCGCCGTAACCGGCGCGGTGCTGGGCGGGAAGGCCGTGCGTGATCCAGTGGTCGGCCTCCAGATCCGCGACAGCGGCGACCGGGTGAGCGCAAAGCTGGTCGATCTCGATCCCAACCAGCAAATGGTCTCCACGATCTTCGGCCTTGAGATCCGGATCGTCGATCCGGTGAGCAAGCACGTGCTGATGCGCGGCGACTTCGAGCCGGCGGCTTTCTACGACATCTGGAACCGGGCGATCGGAAGCTCGGGCGACATGGCCTATTCGGCTTTCTACCAGTCCGTGCTGACCGGCGTGGAATGGGGCGATCTCGAAGGTTCGGCGGTGCTCCAAGCCCTCAAGGCCGCTTCCGAACCCGACCTCCTCTCGATCCTCTTCAACGTCGATTCCTTCGCTCTGAGCGGAGACGAGCGGGGCTACGGGCGGATGGTCGGCACGATCGGACCGCAACTCGCCGATGATCCCGCCCACTTTGTTCCGGGGCGGTATCTCGCGCCGCTGCAGAGCCAGTCGTTCGGCAACCAGCCGGCTCCCATCGCGCAGCTAAGCAGCCCGCTGGGCTATGTCTGCTGCTGGCTCGACCGCGACAATCGCAAGCTCGTCGCGGACTTCGGCAACGCCATTCCGACCGGAGGTTGCGGCCTTGCGGACGTCGGGCCGCTTCACCTTCTGTGCCTCCAGTCCAGCGGTCCCGGAGGGCGGGCCGAGACGGTGCTCGATCTCGGAGCGCTCCAGAATTACGCCGGTCCGGGCTGGTACGAGCGAACCGCCGGAATCCAGGCCTTTCCGCCCTTCCGGCCGCTCACGGAGGCGGAGATGACGGCCGTCGCCGGCCAGCAGCTCTGCGTAGCCACCCCGACGCCGGGCGAGGGTTTCTTCGTGCCGATCGCCATGGAAGCGCCGGACGGCATCTTCGTTCGCCCCGATCTCTTCGTCTTCAGGATGGAGCCGAACTCCAGCCAGACCGTCCGGGTCATGGCGCTGCAACACGGCGAGCCGCTTCCGGATCTCGAAATCGCGACCGACATCGGGCTTTACGGCCTGCAGCCCTCCGGTCGGCCGCTTGCAACTCCGGCGAGCGGACTGGCCGCGTCGAACGGGACCACGGATTCGACCGGCTGGGCGTCCATCGCCTTGGCCTCGGGCGATCCCGGCCTCCCGCGCATCCCCGACGGCAATCCCGCCAACGGGGTGGACGGGCAAGTCTACGCGATCGGCTTTTCGGCCTCGGCGGCCGCCAACGCCGGGACCGCCTTCGATCAGAACGGCTTCGTCTCGGTGCTCGTCTACAGCAAGGTGGAGGTTCCCGAGCAGCCGAGCTGGAGCGACGCACAGCCCATCTTCCAGCAATATTCGAATCTCTATCCGCGGGCCCACGGGCCCGATCGATACGTGCCCTATGCCGGACGTCCGCCACTTCACCCGGTCGTCAATCTGTCCAACGAGGTCGAGGTCGCCGGCTTCGCCGCCATGATCCAGCGCGCGCTCCAGCGGCCGATCACCGACCCCAATCACATGCCCGTGACCCGGGACCTCTCCCAGGGCCGGCGCCAGATCCTCCTCAACTGGGTGGGGCAGGTCCTCGGCTCGGCCTCCGCCGCGACCGGGGCGGGCCCCGCTTTGCCCAAGGGGCCGGCGCAGAATCCCAGCCGCGATTTCGCGGGGGCGCGAGCAGCCTTTGTCGAATCAGCCGGCGCCGCGCCCGCGTCGGAAGGCGCCGAGCCCCCCGACGAGCCGCTCGGCGGAAAGACGGCCGCGATGCTCCGAATGAAGGGCGTTTCCCTCACCGGCTCCGAGCCCGAGCAGGAGGACAAGTAGATGCTTCGGATCCAGCCCGGCTCGATCGACACCCTCGACGACCTCCGCTCCGCCCTACAGAGCGCGATCCAGCTCGAACACGCCACCATCCCGCCCTACCTCACCGCCTTCTTCACGATCAGCGGCACGAGCCCCGGGGCGCTCTTCGCGGCCCAGACGCTCCACGACATCTTCATGGAGGAGATGCTGCACATGCATCTCGCCTGCAACATCCTGAATGCGATCGGCGGCCAGCCGCTGATCAACGCGCCCGACTTCATCCCTTCCTATCCGGGCCCGCTGCCGATGGGGATCGGGAGCGGCCAGCCCGGCGGGCTCAGCGTCGGGATCAAGCGCTACTCCAGGGCCACCGTGCACGACACTTTCATGGAGATAGAAGAGCCGGAGGACGTGATCGACATACCGATCGAGGAGGGACGGGCGGAGGCTCTCAGTCTGGCCGAGGCCCCAACCACGTTCGAGACGATCGGCCAGTTCTACGCGGCCATCCGCCTTTCCATCCAGACGCTGGGCGAGACCATCTTCACCGGCGCACCCGGCCTCCAGGTGCCCGGCCCGCCCGGCTATGAGAGCGTCCACGACGTGCAATCCGCCGTCGACGCCGTGAACCTGATCATCACCCAGGGGGAAGGCACGCCCACCCTTCCGGCCGACCCGTCGACAGGGGAAGTAGCCCATTATTACCGGTTCGAGCAGCTCTACCGCGGCATGAAAATCGTAACCAATCCGAACGAGCCGGACAAATATGCCTTCGATCCCGACCGTCCGATCGTCGTCGACGACCTCGCCGACGTCGTCCAGATGGTCGACAATCCGATGCTGGTTCAGCTCGACCCGCAGAGCGACTGGCGGGCCGTCCAGCTCTCGGACGAATTCGACGCCAGCTACACGAAGCTGCTAAACTGCCTGCACATCGCCTTCAATGGCGCGCCCGACCGGATCAACGACGCGATCCCCCTGATGTACGAGCTCAAGAACAGCGCCGAGGAGCTGCTCCAGCAACGCCTCGCCAGCGGACCTTATGCCGGACAATATGCGGGACCCCGATTCCGCTACGCAGGCCCCTGAGGCGCTTCGGCCTCCCCGTCCGACTTGAGCGCCACCTGTTCGAAGCTGGCGCACATCGTATCGGGATCGATCACGTAGCCGATCCCCTCGAACAGCGCGGGCTTGTCGTCGGGCATCAGCTTCCCGCGCCAGCTGAGCTTGAGGCTGTCGCCGAAGCGGGTGGATTCGAGCTGGCCGGCAAACATGGGCTTGCCCGCCGGGTCGAATATCCGGACGGGCCAACGCCCGGTGAAGCTGCCCGGCGCGACCCCGGCGACCCGCTCTTCGGCCAGCCGGCCGCCGAGGGATTCGTGCGACCAGCGTCCGATCAGGCCGTCGCCCTGCCGCCGGTAGAAAACGATTCCCGCGATCATCCTTCGTCCTCCCTCGAAACCCGCCGCCGCGAAGTCGACGGCGGTCTCCTCAACGCCCCTCGTCGGGCTCATCGACATCGGGCTCCACCCAAATGTCGGGCGGAGGCGGCCTTTCCGACCACTCCTGCTCGCCGAGCACTTCGGAGGCGATCGGATCTCCCTCGGCATTGCGGGCCGGCCGATAGCGGAACCGCCTGACGATGAGCCGGCAAGTGAGGGAGTCGAGCTCGCGGCTGCCGCTCGACCGAGTCACCGCGCAATCGCTGATTCGGCCGTTGGGTGCGACCGTGAACCGCAGATACACGGTACCGCCGCGGGCGACGCTGGGCGGAAAGTCGGAATTGTCGATGCTCCCGCTCAGCCACCGCGCCCGGGCGCCGCGGCCGCCGCCACCGCCGCCGCCGGTGCCGTTGCCGAAACGGCCGCTGCCGAGGCCGTTGCCGATGCCTCCGCTCCCGGTTCCGGGGCCGGGCACGTTCGTTGCGCCGGCGGCCATCACGCTTCCCTGGCCGGCCACCGGCGCGACCGGAATGGGCGGCGGCACGGGGAGCCGGATTTCGGGGGGAGGCGCGACGATCTCGGTAGGCGTGTTCCTCAGATTGGCCGGGGAAGCGGCGCCCTCCGCATTCTTCGGCCTGGCCTTGCGGGTCTTCTTCTCGACGTCGGGGCGGGCCGGCTTGGCCGGAGGCGGCGGCGGGGGATCGTCGGCGACGTTGAAGAGCTTGAGAGCCTCCGGCACGACCGCGGACGGACCGTAGCCGAGCCCGGTCAGCAAAACGTAGCCGATCAGGGCGTGGAGCAACCCCACTCCTCCCGCCGATTTCAGGCGGTCCCGCTGCTCGGGTTCAAGGCGCAACATCATCGGCCAGTCCTCGGCGACGGACTCTTCTCCGCCTGGGAGGCCGCGATTACAACGGCTTATATGACTGAACCCTGTCTTCCCCCGTCATCCCGGGAACCCGAAAGCCGGGATCTCGGGGAGACCCGCCGAGACTTCTGTCCGAGAGGTACCGGCTTTCGCCGGGATGACGGGACGGATCAGCCGGCGTCCTGGCAAGCCGGGCAGGTGCCGCGGACCTCGATCACCGGGCGCTCGGGCGAGAAGCCCGCGGCGCTGGCCGCCGCCCGAACTCCGCCCGAAAGCTTGTCGTCGTCGAGGTGGGTGGTGTTGCCGCAGGTGTCGCAGATCAGGAAGATGCAGTCGTGAAGGCAGTCGGGATGGTCGTTGGCGACATAGGCGTTGGCGCTCTCGACACGGCGGGCGAGGTTGGCCCCGACGAACAGATCGAGGATCCGGTAGACGCTGTTGGCCGCCACCCGCCGGCCCTGCGACTGGCTGACCTTGTCGGCGATGTCGTAGGCCGAGGCGGGGCGGTCGAAGCCGGCAAGCGCCTCGAAGACGGCGGACCGCATCTGAGTCCATTGCTCGCCGGATTTCTCCATCGAGCTTTGCGCCGCCTCCATGAGGGAAGCGCCCTCGTGAGCCTCGTGATGATGATGCTGCGCCATCGGCGCAAGGTAAGGCTTTTCCGGAGCCGGAACAAGAAGCTCCTCAATCATTCCTCCCCTGCATTTGCAGGGGAGGGGGACCGGGCGAAGCCCGGTGGAGGGGCCTTCCAGCGCCCGAGAACCCCTCCACCGCGCTTCGCGCGGTCCCCCTCCCCCGGCAAACCGGGGGAGGAATTAGATCACCGCGCGGCGGTTGAGGTCGTGGCCGAGCGCGAGGATGGCGACTCCGACGATGGTGTAGAGCGTGCCCGTGCCGTCCTCCGGAAGTCCGAGCGAGCCGGCCATCACGCCGAGGCCGAGGCCGCCGACGGCCGAGGGCATCATGAAGCCGTGATCGAGGACTCCCCGGCCGAGCGCGAGCATGCCGAGGCCGATCGCGAAGGTGAGGCCGACTTCGTGGATGATCGGGTGAAGCAGAAGTCCGCCGGCCGAGGCCAGCATGGCGACGAAGATGGCGCTGGCCAGGCAATGGACCAGGCACAGCCCGGACAGCGCGATCGCCATCCGGTCCATCGACCCCTCTCCTCCAACCTTCGCGAACATGGACTCGCCGCTCTCCTGACGGCACCTTTATAATATCGTCGCCGTAAAGATACAACATTACATTCAGAAAAAAGTTGCATTGGCTTTGGACTGTGCGGCGACCATATCGCCCATCATGGCCAGTTCCGCCGCCGCCCGCCCCGCCCGTCCCCGCGCCGCCCGTCCCCGAGCCGTCGCCCTGTGGCTGCTCGGGGTCGCCGCGCTCGTCTTCCTGATGGTGGTCGTCGGGGGCATTACCCGGCTCACCGAATCCGGTCTTTCGATCGTTCGCTGGGAGCCTTTGTCGGGCGCTCTTCCGCCGATCGGAGACTCGGCCTGGGCGGCGGAGTTCGCCGCCTACAAGCAGAGCCCGCAATATCAGCTCGTCAACAGCGGCATGAGGCTCGCCGACTTCAAGAGCATCTATTTCTGGGAATATGTGCACCGGCTGCTCGGGCGGATCATCGGTCTCGCCTTCGCCTTGCCCTTGCTGTGGTTCGCCTGGATGCGGGCCGTTCCGAGAGGCTATGGCTGGAAGCTGGGCTGCATCCTCGCGCTCGGCGCGCTTCAGGGCGCGATCGGCTGGTGGATGGTCGCGTCGGGCCTGGTCGACCGGCCGGACGTCAGCCACATCCGGCTCGCCGTCCACCTGCTCACCGCGCTCACCATCTTCGCCGTCACCTTGTGGGTGGCGCTCGACCTGCTCCAGCTGGCCCGCGACGGCGGCGCCCGGCCGGCGCGGATGCCGACGGCGGCGATCTGGACGCTGTCGCTGCTCTTCCTCCAATATATGTTCGGGGCCTATGTCGCCGGCCTCGACGCCGGCTACGCTTATTCGAGCTGGCCCAAAATGGGCGACCATTGGTTCCCGGCCGACGCTCCTTTGCTCGAGCCCTTCCTCAGGAATTTCGCCGACAATCCGATCATGGTCCAGTTCGTCCACCGCTGGCTCGCCTTCGCGGTCGCGGCGGCGGCGCTCATCCTCGCCCGCAAGGCGTGGCTCAAGGGGCACCGGGAGGCCGCCGGGGCCGTCGCCGGCGCCGTGACGGTGCAGATCCTGCTCGGCATCTCCACCTTGCTCTCGGGCGTCGAGCTGTGGATCGCGGCCTCGCACCAGGCGATGGCGGTGCTTCTGCTGGCGGCGACCCTCGTCGCCGCGCATCGGCTGGGTGACGCACCGCCGGGCGAGTCGGCATGACCCCGATCGCCACCGTCTATGCGACCTTCCCATCCGAAGAGGAAGCGCGGCGCATCGCCCGGATATTGATCGAAGAGCGCCTCGCCGCCTGCGCCAACATCCTTGGTCCCTGCCATTCCCTCTACCGCTGGCACGGCGCCGTCGAGGAGGGAGAGGAAGTCGCCGCTCTCTTCAAGACCCGCTCGGAGCGCTCGGAGGCGCTGATCGCGCGTCTCTCTGAATTGCACAGCTATGAAGTGCCCGCGGCGGTGGTTTGGCCTATCGCCGACGCGTCCGCCGGCTATGCCGACTGGGTTCGCTGCGAGACGGCCCCCGATCGTCATCCCGGCGAAAGCCGGGATCCATGAACACGGCAGCGCGAGACCTATACCCCCCGTGTTCATGGATGCCGGATCAAGTCCGGCATGACGACATGGTAGCATAATACCTCTCGTCAAACCCCCGCTTTTCCTTGACTTCCGGGGCCTAGTTTGTCATTTGCCCGCCCAGGCGCCGCTCCCCCGGGAAGCGGCGCGGTTCATTTTCAGACGGGTCACACCCTCCAAGGGAGATTCAGGCCATGAAGGCGCTGATGAAGACCACCAAGTCGGCCAAGCCGGCCGAGGTGGAGAAGAAATGGCATCTGATCGATGCGGACGGGCTGGTCGTCGGCCGCCTCGCCTCGATCGTCGCCAACATCCTGCGCGGCAAGCACAAGCCGAGCTACACCCCGCATGTCGATTGCGGCGACCATGTCGTCATCGTCAACGCGGACAAGGTGAGGTTCACCGGCAAGAAGCTTTCCGACAAAATCTATTACCGCCACACCGGCTATGCCGGCGGAATCAAGGGCGTCACCGCCGGCAAGGTGCTGGAGGGCCGCTTTCCGGAGCGGGTCCTGGAGAAGGCCGTGGAGCGGATGATCCCGCGCGGGCCGCTGGGCCGCGACCAGATGCGCGCCCTTCACCTCTACAACGGCACCGAGCATCCGCACGGCGGCCAGGATCCTCAGCCTCTCGACGTCGCGGGCATGAACCGCAAGAACAAGGTGGGTGCGTAAATGACCGACAATCGCCAATCGCTCGCCGACCTGGCGCAGCTGACCGGCGCGGCCGCGGCCGCGCCCCCCGCCGCTCCGGAAGCTGCTTCGGCCGCCCCGGCCGCCGCCGATTCTTCGGCCGCCGAGGCTCCGGCGCCGACCGGAAGGCCGGTCGAAGCTCCGGACGACCAGGGCGTTTCGACGCAGGGTCCGCAGATCCAGGCCATCCTTCGCGAGCAGCAGCTCGACAAGCAGGGCCGGGCCTATGCCACCGGCCGCCGCAAGGACGCGGTCGCCCGGGTCTGGCTCAAGCCCGGCTCCGGCAAGATCGTCGTCAACGGCCGCGATCAGGAAGTCTATTTCGCCCGGCCGACGCTTCGCCTGATCATCAACCAGGTCTTCGACGTCACCGAGCGCCGCGGCCAGTATGACGTGATCGCGACCGTCAAGGGCGGCGGGCTTTCCGGCCAGGCCGGCGCCGTCCGCCACGGCATCTCGACCGCCCTCACCCGCTACGAGCCGGAGCTTCGAACGACGGTGAAACGCGAGGGCTTCCTGACCCGCGATCCGCGCGTGGTCGAGCGCAAGAAGTACGGCAAGGCCAAGGCCCGCCGCAGCTTCCAGTTCTCGAAGCGTTAAGCGAAAATTCCTCCCCGAGATTTCTCGGGGAGGGGGACCGCCCGAAGGGTGGTGGAGGGGCCGGCGCTCAGCGCCGGCTCTTTCTTTTTGTGCCCGGCCCGAAGAACCCCTCCACCATGCTTCGCATGGTCCCCCTCCCCGCCAAAGGCCGGGAAAGAATTGCTACCCGTTGATCGTCGCCATTCCGGCTTCGTGGTAGCGCGGGCCCGAGGCGGCGCCGGGCGGGAGGATGCGGTCGATCCGTTCCAGCTCCTCCGCCGACAGGCGCACGTCGAGCGCCCCGATATTCTGCTCCAGATATTTGCGCCGCTTCGTGCCCGGAATTGGAACGATGTCCTCGCCCTGCGCAAGCACCCAGGCGATGGCGAGCTGGGCGGCGGTGCAGCCTTTTTCGGCCGCCATCGCCTCGATCTCATGGACGAGGGCGATGTTCCTTTCGAAATTCCCGCCAGTGAAGCGCGGATGGAAGCGGCGATAATCGTCGTCGGGAAAGTCCGCGGGGCTTTTGAACTGGCCGGTCAGGAAGCCCCGGCCGAGCGGGCTGTAGGCGACATAGGCGATTCCGAGCTGGCGCACGGTCGGCAAGATCTCCGCCTCGGCGTCCCGGCTCCACAGCGAATATTCGGTCTGCAGAGCGACGATCGGGTGCACCTTGTGCGCCCGCCGCACCGTGTCCGGAGCGGCTTCGCTGAGGCCGAGGAAGCGCACCTTGCCGGCCTCGACGAGCCCCGCCATCGCCCCGACCGTCTCCTCGATCGGGACGTCGGGATCGACCCGATGCTGGTAATAGAGATCGATGACGTCGACTCCGAGCCGCCCGAGGCTCGCCTCGCAGGCGGACCGGACATAGTCCGGTCGTCCGCATACGCCCCGGAAGCTTCCGTCCTCGCCGCGGACGTTGCCGAACTTGGTGGCAAGGAACACGCGCTCGCGGCGATCCGCGATGGCGCGGCCGACCAGCTCTTCGTTGCGGCCGACCCCGTACATGTCGGCGGTGTCGAGAAAGTCGACCCCGCGTTCGATCGCCTCGTGGATCGTGGCGATCGATTCCGATTCGTCGCCGGCGCCGTAGAATTCGGACATGCCCATGCAGCCGAGGCCGATCGCGGACACTTCGGGGCCGTCGGCGCCAAGTCGCCTGCGTGAAATCATGTTCATCTCCTCGTTCGACCCGAAGGCGGAACGGCGCAGGACGGAGGGTCGTTCCCTTTGAGGCTCAACGCCGTCGCGGCGGGTTGAGCTTGTCGGAGGCCCGTTCCTGGCCCATCACCCCGGGCATGTCTTTCCTCGTTCCGCTCCTTCTTCTGGCCGCCGCCGCTTCGCCGGCGAAACCGCCGCCCGCCGGGCCGCCCGCCCTGTTCCTGAGCCCGATGGGCGAGCCCTTCCGCTCGGACCGGCCCGGGGCGGACAATGTCGGCGCGTGGTTCGTCGCCGCCGACCGCGACGGGGACCGGGCCCTGACGGCCGCCGAGCTTCGGGCCGACGCGGCGCGCTTCTTCGCCCTGCTCGACACCGATCGCGACGGCGAGCTCGAGATGAGCGAGATCGGCCGCTACGAAAATGAGATAGCGCCCGAGGTTCAGGTCGGGCTGCAGATGCGCGCGACCGGCATCGGCGACTGGCAGGGAGGCCGGCGGCGGCGAGTCCTCGTCTACCCGAGAGGCGTAAACGGTGCCGGCCGCTATTCCTTCCTCAACATTCCCCATCCGGTGATGGCGGCCGATCTCGACATGAACCGGGGCGTTTCCCGCCAAGAGTTCGCCGAGGCCGCGGACCAGCGCTTCGCTTCGCTCGACAAGGATCGGGACGGCCGGCTGACCCGGACCGAGCTTCCGCCTCTGCCCCAGGCGCGAAGCCGCAAGCCGCGCGGCGAGAGCGAGAATCCCTTCATCAGGCCGATGGGCAATCCGCAGCTTTAGCGCTGGGCGCCCATGATTTGGTCACTCCGTCATTGCGAGCGCAGCGAAGCAATCCAGCGCAGTCTCGCAAGCTCGGCTGGATTGCTTCGTCGCTTCGCTCCTCGCAATGACGGATCAATTCATGGGGACGACGAGTCCGCCGCCGCCTCATGCTCCAGGGCGGTGCCGAGCGCGGCTTCGATTCCGTTCAGGTCGTAGGGCTTGCGGACGATCTCGAAGTCTGCGCCCGCCGCTCCGACGATCTCCTCGCTATAGCCGCTGGCCAGAAGCACCGGCAGAGCGGGATTGCGCTGCCGGGCCAGGCGCGCGAGCTCGATCCCGCTCAGGCCCGGCATGACGACGTCGCTGAAGAGGATGTCGACGGGCCCCTCCTCGAGCCGCTCAAGCGCTTCTTCCGCCGAGGCGGCGCTGATTACCCGGTAACCGAGCTCGTCGAGCAGGTGGTGAGCGAAGTCGCGGACATGATCGTTATCCTCGACGAGGAGCACCCTGAGGCCTCGCGGCGGCTTGCGGACGCTCGCCGCTTTGGTCGATTGACCGAAAGCCTTGTCGGTCGCGGGAAGGATGATGCGCACCGCCGTACCCTCGCCCGGGGTCGACCGGATCTCCGCCCGGCCGCCGGCCTGGGCGGCGAAACCATGGATTTGCGACAGGCCGAGGCCGGTTCCCTCGCCGACCGGCTTGGTCGTGAAGAAGGGCTCGAAGGCGCGATCGAGCACCTCCGTGCTCATCCCGCTGCCGGTGTCGGCGATCTCCACCATCACCTCGCGGCCGTCCTGGCCCGGCAGGTGGCGCGTCGTCAGGGTCAGGCCACCGCCCTCCGGCATCGCGTCGCGGGCGTTGAACGCGGCGTTGAGCAACGCCGTCTCGAGCTGCGCAAGATCGACCTCGACTCGGGGAAGCGAGGGGGCGAGCTCGAGCTTCACCTCGAATTGGCCGCCGAGCGTCCGACCGATCATCTCGGCGAAGGCGTCCAGACGCAGGTTGAGATCGACCACTTCCGGCTTGAGCGCCTGTCGCCGGCCGAAGGCGAGCAGATGGCTCGTCAAGGTCGAGGCGCGATCGGCGGTGTCGAGGATCGCCTGGAGGTAGCGGGCGCGCTTCTCGTCGCTGAGCCCGGGCCGGGTGAGGAGCTCGGCGGAGCCCCGGATGACCGTCATCAGATTGTTGAAATCGTGGGCGACCCCGCCGGTCAGCTCGCCCAGCGCCTGGAGCTTCTGCGACTGGAAGAGCGCCGCCCGGGCTTCCTCCAGCTCTTCGCTGGCCCGGCGCCGCTCCGTGATATCGCGGGTGATCTTGGCGAAGCCGAGGAGATTTCCGGACTCGTCGTGGATCGGATCGATCACAACGCTCGCCCAGAAGCGGGTCCCGTCCTTCCGGACCCGCCACGCCTCATTCTCATATTTGCCTTTGGCGATGGCGGTCGCCAGCGCCCGCTGCGGCTCGCCGCCGGCGCGGTCCTCCTCGGTGTAGAAGCGCGAGAAATGCTGGCCGACGATCTCGTCCGCCTTGTAGCCCTTGATCGCCTCGGCGCCGGTATTCCAGTTCGACACATGGCCTTCCGGATCGAGCATGTAGAGCGCGTAGTCCTTGACCCCCTGGACGAGGGTCCGGAACCGGCGCTCGCTCTCGACCAAGGCCTGCTGGGCCATCCGCTTGTCGGTGTCGTCCCGGGTGATCTTGGCGAAGCCGAGGAGCTTGCCGGAAGGATCGCGGATCGGATCGAGCACGGCGTTGACCCAGAAGCGGGTGCCGTCCTTCTTGACCCGCCAGCCCTCGGCCTCGAAACGCCCTTCCCGAGCGGCGATCTCGAGGGCCTTGGCGGGCAGGCCGGCCTCGCGATCCTCGTCCGTGAAGAAAGTGGAGAAGTTGCGGCCGATAATCTCCTCGGCCTCGTAGCCCTTGAACCGGCGGGCGCCCGGATTCCAGGTGGCGACATAGCCCTCGGCGTCGAGCATGTAGATCGCGTAGTCGGTGACGGAATTGACGAGCAGCTGGAAACGCTCGGCCGAGACATGGGTGTCGAATCGGGTACCCTCAGCCATTCAGGAACCTGCGCAAGGGCCGTCCGGGCGCGGCCGAAAGGGCGGCCCTACGCCCCTCCCGGCGACGCCGCAACCGCCAAAAATCGTTGCACTGCATCAACATGGGCCGGATCGCGAAAGCGATCAGTCGGCGACCACCGGCGGCCCACCGCCCGCGCCCTTCTTCGGCTTTCGCAGCAGCCAGACCAGCGGCAAAGCGGCCAAAGTGAGCAGCATCATCGCGTGGAAATCGTCGAGATAGGCGATCATCAGCGCCTGGCGGTTGATCTCCGCGTTGAGCATGGCGACGGCGCCCTCGCTGAGCTGGCCGAAGCGCTGGACGATCGAAGGGTCGATGAGGGGAAGGGTGGAGGCGGTGACGTTGGAAGCGATATCCGAATGGCTGGCCTGGAGATTGCGGGCCAGCAGGCTGGTCACCACCGAGATCCCCACCGAGCCGCCGATGTTGCGCGACAGGTTGAGCAGGCTCGCACCGGTGGTCCGGTAGCTCGGCGCCAGCGAGGCGAAGGCCAGCGCCTGGAGGGGAACGAAGATGAAGCCGAGGCCGAAACCCTGGACGACCCCGCTGACGATGATCTGGCGCGAGCCCATGACCAGGGTGAAGCCGGACATCTGGTAGAGCGAGAGCGCCAGGCAGGATATCCCGAAGAAGATCAGGATGCGGGCGTCGACCTTGCCGGTGAGGCGCCCGGCAATCATCATCGAGACCAGTGTCCCGACCCCGCGCGGCGCGGTTAGGAAGCCGGAATCGAGAACCGAATAACCGAAGAGCTGCTGGAGCAAGGGCGGCAGCAGCGCCAGGCCGGCGAGGAGGAGGACGCCGGTCACCGCCATGAACAGCAGTGCGAAGCTGAAATTGCGGTCGGCGAACATCCTGGGATCGAACAGCGGAAGCTTCGCGGTGGCGATGTGGACGACGAACATCCACGCGCAGGAGGCGGCCAGCGCCGCTTCGATCCACACTTCCCAGCTCTCGAACCAGTCGAGCTGCTGGCCGCGGTCGAGCATCAGCTGGAGGGCGCCGAGGGCGACGGCCAGCAGGGCGAAGCCGAAAAGGTCGAAGCCGCGCCTCTTGATCTCGCCGTTCGGCATGGTCCGAATGAGAAGGAAGGTGCAGACGACGCCCACCGGCAGATTGACCAGGAACACCCAGCGCCACGAATAATTCTCGGTCAGCCAGCCGCCCAGGACAGGGCCGAGGATCGGCCCGATCATGATTCCCATGCCGAACATCGCCATCGCCCGCGCATGCTTGTGGGGCGGGTTGATATCGAACAGCACCGCCTGGGCGATCGGCACCAGGAACGCGCCCGAGACGCCCTGGAGGGCGCGGAAGATCACCATCTCGCTCAAATTCTGCGCCATCGCGCAGGCCGCCGAGGCGATTGTGAAGGCGATCACCGACCAGACGAACAGCCGCTTGCGGCCGACCCGGTCGGCGAGCCAGCCGGTGATCGGGATGGCGATGGCGGAAGCGACGATATAGCTGGTCAGGACCCAGTTGATCGTCTCCTGGGTCGCCGACATCGACGCCCGCATGTGCGGCAGAGCGACGTTGGCGATGGTGGTGTCGAGCACCTGGAGAAGCACCGCCATCATGATCGCGACGGTCAGCACGCCATGCTCGACCCGGTCGAGCTTCAGCGTCGGCGGCGCGAGGGCGGGCGCGGCGGCGGTCGCCATCTTATTTCCCCTCAATTCCTCCCCGCGATTTCGCGGGGAGGGGGACCAGGCGAAGCCTGGCGGAGGGGTTCTTCGGAGTCAGGAAGGCCCCTCCACCGCGCTTCGCGCGGTCCCCCTCCCCTGCAAAGGCAGGGGAGGAATGAAGTCGGGACATCATTGCCGGGCCGCCTGCTGCTGCGGCTTCTGCGCCGGCAGCGGCGCTTCCTTCGTGTCGACCTTCACCACGGCCGAGAGGCCGGCGATCATCGGCCTTCCGGGATTGCCGTCGATGGCGATCCGGACCGGAACCCGCTGAGTCACCTTGACCCAGTTGCCCGAGGCGTTCTGCGCCGGAAGGACCGAGAATTCCGAGCCCGTGCCCCGGCCTATGCTGGCGACGTGACCCTGGATCCGGGTGCTCGGATAGGCGTCGAGGCGGACCTCGGCGGGCTGGCCGGGCGCCATCTTGTTGAGGTCGGTTTCCTTGTAATTGGCCTCCACCCAGGCCTGGTCGGAGCGGACGATCGTCAGCATCGCCAGGCCGGGGATGACCGCGGCGCCGATCTGCAGCCGGTCGGTCTGGCTGACATAGCCGTCGATCGGGGAATGGACCTCGGTGCGCTTGAGATCGAGCAAAGCCTTGTCGCGGGCGGCGAAGGCGGCGGCGACGGCCGGTTGAGCGGTCGCCGGCCCGTCGGCGAGCGCCGACTGCTTGACCTCGGCGTCGGCGCGCGCATTGGCGAGCCGCTCCCGGGCCTCCTGAACGGAGTGGAGCGCTTCGTCGTAACGGGCGCGGGTGGTGAAGCCTCGGCGCATCAGCTCCGCCTGCCGTTCGAAGGCGCGCTGGGCGAAGGTCACGTTGGCGGCGGCGCCCTGGATATCGGCGCCGGTGCCGGCGGATTCCGCCTGGAGCTTGTGAACCGAGACCTGGGCGGAGGCGATCTGCGCCTCGGCCTGCTCGAGCGCGATCCGATAGGGCCTCGGATCGATCCGGAACAACAGGTCGCCGCGCTTCACATGCTGATTCTCGCGGACCGCGACCTCCATGACCGGTCCCGTCACTTCGGCGCTGACCGAGACCTTGTCCTGCTGCACATAGGCGTTGTCGGTCGCGACATAGCGGCCCGAGCCCAGCCAGAGATACAGGCCGACGGCGGCGATGATCAGCGGCACGGACAGCATGACGACGAGGCGCAGCCGCTTCTTCTTCGGCGGCGGGGCCTCCTCCTGAGCGTCGGCTGCGGTGATTGGGCCTTCCTTCATCATGCTCTCCGCCTGTCGCCGATGCCACCGGCGAGGTTCGTCCGTACCCGTGCCAGAACGTCGCGCACGCGCTCCTGATCCGCCTCTGCGACGCCCTGCAGCGCCTCGTCGAGAAAGTCGGCGGCAAGGGCGCGCAAATGCTCGATCACCGGGCCCGCCGCCGGCGTCAGGTGGATCCGCCAGGCCCGACGATCCTCCTCGTCCGATCGCCGCTCGACCAATCCCGCCTCGGCCAGGCGATCGATCATCCGGCACAAGGTGATCGGCTCGACGTCGAGGCCGTCGGCAAGCTCGACCTGGCGCATGCCGTCCTCGCGGCCGAGCCAGGCGAGCACCCGCCACTGCGCGCGGGTGACGCCGACCGCCGCCGCGCGCCGATCGAAGGCGCGCCTCAGCACATGCGCCGTCTTAGCTACCTCGAATGCGAAATTGCTGTCCACGGCACGGATATAATAAGCATGCTTACTAAGTGCAAGCTGCCAGCCGGACCAATCCCCCGCGAAGCGGCTCCATTTCTTCAGGGAAGGCACAAAGGTACAAGAAGAAGGAAAGGAATTCCGCTTCGCGGGGGGCACGGCCGTCACCCTGAACTTGTTTCAGGGTCCAGGGTGGAGCGGCTCGGCGGTCGGAGAGGAGGACCGGACGATAGAGCGGCTCGGGACCGGATGCTGAAACAAGTTCAGCATGACGGCGATTGGTGCATTTATAAGTTGCCGCCTTCGGCCCGCGCCGCCGCGATGCGCTGCAGGTCTTCGGCCGGGATGTCGGGATCGACATATTGCGGCGGCACCTGGACCGGCACCTGCTTGCGCAAGGTGGCGACGGTGATGTGGGGCCAGCTCAGGCCGTTGAAGTTCAGGAGGACCTGCTGCGAATATTGGAGCTGGAGGAAATCCGGTTCGCCGTTCTCACCCGCCACCTGCTCGATCCAGAAGGCGGCGCTGGCCTCCACGGCCACCGCATTGGGGCCGCCCGCCGAGCCGACGAGGAAGGCGGTGTTCGCGGTTCCGCCGCCGGCGTCGATTCCGCCCTGGCTTTGGGCGTCGTCCTCGGAGAAGACCAGCATCGTCGTCGTCGCCACGATCGTCTGGCCGGCGGCAGCGGCTTCGAGGACGGTGTTGGGATCGTCGAGCATCGCCTGGGTGATCCCGGCCATCTGCGCGGGCGCGGAGCGAAACGGGCTCGGCACCGAGAGCTGCGCTTCCGGCATCGGCCTGGGGCTGTTGCGGTCCCCGATGACGAAGGGAATCGTGCTGATCGGCGGAAACGGCGTCGGCCCGCCCGCCGACGGGGTGGCCGTGCCCTGGATGAGAATCGAGGTTCCGTGCGGAATGGTCCCCATCCGGACCACGGTCGGCGGTTCATCGGGATTCGTCGTTTGCGGGACGGTCGCCCAGATGCCCGGCTCCATATGCAGGCCGGCGCCCGTATTCGAGTCCGAGATCTGCTGCAGATAATGGACTCCGAACATGTTGATGTCGGGCTGGAGAAGGCCTCGGTTGGGGATGGGCCCCGGGATCGGCGCGAATTCGAGCGTTTCCGAGATGAGGTTGAGCTCGAGGAAATGATCCTGGCCCGCCGTTCCGAAGAGCGGGCGCCAGATCATGTTGAAGCCGGTGCCGGTCCACTTGCCCGGAAGCAGGGACAAGGGCCCGAGCGGATCGGGCAGGTCCGGAAACGGCTGGTGCACCAGCGTCTCGAGCGCCGGCTGCGGGCGGAAGACGAAAGTCGGCTTAAGGTCCATTGTCGCTCATCCCCTCAAATGAGTGTCCACGATCAGCCGCGCTGGAGGTCGGCCAGGAAGGCCCGAATCCTCTTCGCGTTCATTCCGACGTCGCTCGTCCCGACCCGGCTGATCGAGCGCATGTCGACGAGGCTGCCGCCGTCCGGCCCCGGCCGGACGCGGACGACGACGTCGTCCTTGAACCGGAAGAAGGTGCTGGTGGCGGTCGCTTCGACCACGTCGTCGCCGATCAGCACCGTGTCCCAGCCCTGCTCGCCGGCGAGCAGGGCCACCCGCCGCAACGTCTGCGCGGGCGGGGTGGAGAGGCGGACCGTCTTCAAGTCGCCGTAATGCGCGCGGTGGACGGCCTTCCACCTTGCCTCGGGGGGAAGCGCCTTGAGCTCGGGCTTGCCCTCGTCGGGGATGCTTTCGAGATTGTCCGCCCTGACCGCGAGGCGGCTGAACTGCGGGACGTCGTCGAGGTTGGTGGTGGCGTCGTGGATCGCCGGCACGCTCTTGGCGATCCGGACCAGATTGCCGAGATAGAGGACGAACCCGAGCGCGACGACCAAGGCGATCAGGTTGGCGAGCATCAGCTTGGCCCGCCGCCGCGCAAGGACAAGGCCGACGAGGCCGAGCAGAGCGCCGGCCGCGGCCGCGAAGAACAGATAGCGAAGGGCGGTGAGGCCGGTCCGGAAGCTCCACAAGCCGATGCCGCTGCCGACCGCCATGACCACAGCCGCGACCACCGCCCCGATTCCGAGCAGGACGGCGGCCCTGGTGACGAGCCGAGTCCAGTCCATCTTCGATTCCGCCATGAAATGCTCCCTTGCCGCCATGCTGCCCCGAGCGGGCGTCCACTGCAAGGGCGCAGCCTTGCGGCGGGCGTGGATATAGGCTTGGGTTTGCCCGCCATGACCCGGATCGTCGCCATCGACATTGGAGGCACCCATGCCCGCTTCGCCTTCGCCGAGGTGGCGGGCGGGCGGGTGCTGAGCCTCGGCGACGCCTGCACGCTGAGGACCGCGGAACATCCCAGCCTGGAATCGGCCTGGGCGGCGTTCGGGGCCGCGGCCGGCGGCGAGCTGCCCAACGCCGCGGCGATCGCCGCGGCCGGCCCGGTCGAGGCCGAATTGCTGCGGGTGACCAACCATCCCTGGGTCGTGCGGCCCGCCTCGATCCCGGAAACGCTGGGCGTAGAGCAGTATACGATCGTGAATGATTTCGGCGCCGTCGCCCATGCCGTCGCCCAGCTCGGCGACGAGCATTTCCGCCATTTGTGCGGGCCGGACCGGCCGTTGCCCAAGACGGGGGCGATCAGCGTGCTTGGCCCAGGCACCGGCCTCGGAGTCGCTCAATTGCTCCGCGGCGCCGGCGGCTATCAGGTCATCGAGACCGAGGGCGGCCATGTCGATTTCGCGCCGCTCGACGAGGTCGAAGACGGGATCCTCGCCCAGCTTCGGCTCCGCCACGGCCGAGTATCGGTCGAACGGATCCTGTCCGGCCCGGGCCTGGCCAATCTTTACGAGGCGCTCGCCGTCGTCGGGGGCCGAGAACCAAGCCTTCCCGACCAGAAATCACTCTGGCAATCGGCCCTGGCCGGCGATGACGGGCTCGCCGCGTCTGCCCTCGACCGCTTCTGCCTTTCGCTCGGCTCGGTCGCCGGCGACATCGCGCTGGCGCAGGGCGCGCAGGGGGTGGCGATCGGCGGCGGGCTCGGCCTGCGCCTGGCCGGCCACTTGCCGGGCTCCGGATTTCGCCGTCGCTTCATCGCCAAGGGCCGCTTCGAGCGGCGGATGGACGAGATGCCGGTCAAGATCATAACCTATGCGCAGCCGGGCCTGTTCGGGGCCGCGGCCGCCTTCGCCGCGGAGCATGTGGAATGAGGTCTATCGGCGACATCATGCGCCTGGCATCGGTCATCCCCGTCCTCGTGATCGAGGATGCCGGCGAGGCCGCCGGGATCGCCCGGGCTCTCGTCGCGGGCGGGCTCAAGGTGCTCGAAGTCACGCTTCGAACCCCCGCCGCCCTCGACGCCATCGCCGAGATGCGCAAGGTCGACGGCGCGGTGGTCGGGGCGGGCACGGTGCTCGATCCCGCCCAGCTCGACCGGAGCCTCGCCGCCGGCGCCGAGTTCATCGTCTCGCCGGGCCTGACCGAACCGCTCGGCCGGGCCGCCGTCGCCTCGGCCATTCCCTTCCTTCCGGGAGTCGCGACCGCGGCCGACCTGATGCGCGGGTTCGACCTGGGGCTTTCCCATTTCAAATTCTTCCCGGCCGAGACTTCGGGCGGAATTCCCGCCCTCAAGGCGCTGGCCGGGCCGTTCGCGGCCGCCCGCTTCTGCCCGACCGGCGGAATCACCCAGGCCAGCGCCCCGGTTTGGCTCGGACTTGAGCCGGTGCTCTGCGTCGGCGGCTCCTGGCTGGTCCCGAAGGGACCGGTGGACCCGGCCCGGATCGAAGACCTCGCCCGAGCCGCCACCGCGCTTCGGCGCTGAAGCGGAGCGAGGGCGGCGGTCGCGCGTTTCAGCGTCGTTCAAAGGAAGGCCCGCCATGCGCCTGCTGCCGCTCCTGCTTCTCGTTTCCGCCTGCGCGGCGACCGATGCCGGCCCGTCGAGCGGCGAAACCGACCTCGCCAGGACGCTTTCCGGCCGAAGCGCGGGCGAGCTGAGCGACTGCGTCCCGACCTCGCTGAGCTCCGGCCTGGCGGTGCGCGGCCCGCGGACCCTGATCGTCGAGCGCGGCGACACGATCTGGGTCAACCGCCTGGCCGCCGCCTGCCCCGGACTGCGCGAGACGAGCCAGATCGTCATCGAGCTGCAGGGCAACCAATATTGCCGTGGCGATCGTTTCCAGGCCCGCGACGCCGGGCCCGGCATCGCCGGCCCGATCTGCGTCCTCGACCGCTTCACGCCCTACCGGCGCTAGCCGCTCGACAAGCGCGCTCGGCTTTCCTAGATGTCGAAGCGCGCGAGCGGGCGTAGCTCAATGGCAGAGCAGAAGCTTCCCAAGCTTACGACGAGGGTTCGATTCCCTTCGCCCGCTCCATTCCATCCTCGCGCGCGGCCCGCGCCTCGATCGAGGGCCGGCGTTCGAGCGCTTCGCCGGCGACCGTATGGCCTATTGACTTATCGAGCGCGACCGTGATGCTCCGCCCCGTGGGGGAGGGGCATCGATGGTCGAGGAAATCGTGGCGGGGGGCCGGCTGCCATCGGCGTCCCCATTGTCCGCGCGGCCGCGGCGCCGGCGCCCGACAGCCCTTTCCCGAATAGCCCAGCTGGCCCTCTGCTCGGGCGCATGCCTCACCTCCTCCGGCCTCCAGGCGCAATTATCGCTGCCGGAATTCAAGGCGGTGAACGACCAGAAGGTCAACATAGTGACAGCGGCGGATTACAATATCGGGAGGGGGACTCTCGATATATCGGAACCGATCGTTTCAATGAGTGGCGGCGAGAACGAGATTCACTACATCCGATACTTTACCAAGATGGGAGGATGGAGGGATAATTTTAAATATCTGGTCGATCCATCCGAACCCTCCAACATTTCGGTAGTCTTAGGCGACGATTTACATGTCTTCGCAACGATGTATCCGCCCACCAACATTGGCGGAGTGGATCATTACGGCGACGGCCAAGGCAATGGCTTCAGGGCCGTCACCATCGACGGTGTCATCTACTGGCGATATTTCGGCCGCGACGGCATGACCGCTGACTTCGATATCAATACCAATGTCGTGACGTCGGTGAAATACCCCTCCGGTCTTACTCGGACATATTATTATCGGACTATCTCAGCGCCGAACAATCTTGCCGGGGTGGACGTTCGAATCCAGTCGATCGTCCAGAACGACGGGACGCAGATAAAATTCACCTACGGCAGTGACAACCCGGCGCTCGGCGTCGGCGCCTGGCACTTCGTCGCCGGGGTCGCGCTGATCAACCAGGCCTACGCTTATTGCGATCCCTCGGCCGACTCGTGCGGCTTCAGCTTGAGCAACTGGCCTTCAGCAACCTTTACTGGGCCGGTCGCGGGCGTTGCGCCGAGCGGCCAGACCGTGGTCGAAACGGTCACCACCAGCACCGGCTTCGGCAAGAGCTACAAGAAAGATATGTATGGCCGTATAATCGGCATCTCCAATCGCCACAACTACTCGGAGGATTTGTCGATCACATACAATGGCACCAGCTATGGCGTGAACTCGATTATTAATAACCGGGGCGACGTACGTAACTATTCGGGGGTAACCTACAATTCTCAGACCGGCGTATACACCGCTCCGATCTCGTCGAGCTTCCTCGGCGCCAGCGAAACCTATCAATTCGACTGGAACGCCGGAATGGGCATGCCGACAAAAATCATCGACCGAACCGGGCAGCCGACCCTGTATGCGTGGAACATACCCGACAGGCACATCGCGAAGATCACCCATCCTGAAGGGAATTTCGAGTCCTACCAATATGACAGCAGGTATAACATAAAATTGAAGACGATAGCGCCCAAGCCTGGATCCGGGCTGGCCAGCCTGACAGAGCAGGCCAATTACGATGTGAGCTGCATGAACATCGCGACCTGCAACATGCCGAACTCGCTCGTCGACGCGAAGAACAATCAAACGGATTTCACGTACACCGCCTTCGGGAGGAAGGCGAGCGAGCTCGGCCCCGCTCCCCTCCCGGGCGCCGCCCGTCCGCTCAAGCTGTACACTTATGTTCAGAAGCCGGCCTACGTGCTCAACGGTTCGGGAGTTCTCGCCTCGACCGGTCAGCCGATATGGAAGCTCTCCACCGAAACCACCTGCCAGACGGCGGCCGGCAGCAGCGTTCTCATCTGCGACCCGGCCGCGGTCCGCACGGACGCCACCTATCTTTACGGCCCGGACGGCACCGCCGACAATTTGCTGATGCGCGGCAAGAGCGTCTCGTCGGGCGGAGTCACCTTGCTGACCTGCTACGGATACGATCGCCTTCGACACAGGATCAGCACGACCACGCCCAACGCGAACCTGCAGGTGTGTCCATGACGGGCCTTCGCCGGCAGCTTTGCCGTTGGACAGCGATCCTGGCCGCAGCCGCGATCACGCCCTGCGCCGCCCAAGCGCAATCGTCGCCCTCGGCCTACACCACGGGCATTCGCTACGACATGCTTGGCCGGGAGACCGGAACCCTCTTTCCGGACCCGGATGGCGCCGGACCGCTCCGCTACGGCGCGGTGCGAAAGACCTATGACGATGCTGGGCGGCTGGTCAGAATCGAGAACGGGGAACTGGCCGACTGGCAATCGGAGGCGGTCGACCCGGCGAGCTGGGCTTCCTTCACCGTGTTCGACCAGATCGACACCGCCTATGACAGCACGGACCACAAGATCCAGGAAACGAAATCCTCGGGCGGCGTCGCCTACGCGATCACCCAGTTCAGCTACGACCCGCTCGATCGATTGCTCTGCACCGCGGTTCGGATGAATCGCTCGGTCTACGGCAGCCTTCCCGATGCCTGCACGCAGAGCACCCCGGGGAGCGAGGGCCCGGATCGAATCGCGAAGAACGTTTACGACGCCGCCGGTCACCCCGTTCAGATGCGCAAGGGCGTCGGAACCAGCTGGGAGCAGGCTTATGCGACCTACAGCCTGACCCCGAACGGCAAGCAGCAATTCGTCATCGACGCCAACGGCAACCGGGCGCAATTCACCTATGACGGCTTCGACCGCCAGAAAGGCTGGTATTTCCCGTCGAAGACCAGGCCGAGCGCCTACAATCCGGCCACTCAGGCCACCGCGCTGGCGACGGCCGGAAGCGTCAGCACCACCGATTATGAGACCTACGGCTATGACGGCAATGGCAACCGGACGAGCCTGCAAAAGCGTGACGGCAGCGTCATTACTTATGACTACGACGCGCTCAACCGGATGATCTCGAAAGGCGGCGCCGCCCCCGCGACGAGCTACGGCTACACCGTCCGAGGTGAGCAGACGTCGGCGTGGTTCACCTCGATCGGCCAGGGAGTCACCAGCCTCTATAACGGCTTCGGTCAACTCACCAGCTCGCAGACGACGATGGGCGGGACCGCCCGGGCCTTACATTACGTTTACGATCGCAACGGCAATCGCATCCAAATCACGCATCCGGACGGAGTTTATTTCAAAACCAGCTTCGACGAGCTCGACCGCCCCTCGGGAGCCAGTTGGTGGACGTCCTCCTCGGGCACCGTCGCGTTCCTGCAGATCACCTACGATGCGGCGGGACGGCGATCGGACATTGCCCGCGGCTCGAGCAATACCGGCTATGGTTATGACTCCGTTAGCCGACTGACCTCGCAAAATCAGCGGTTCGCAGGCGACGTCGGGAATGTGAACCAGACCCTGAGCTACAATCCGGCCAGCCAGATCACCAGCCGCACCACGGACAACGACGCTTTCGCCTTCTTCGGTCATCTGAACACGAACCGGCCCTATGTGGCCAACGGGCTCAACCAATATACCGGCGTGTCGTCGGCCAGCTATGTCTACGACGACAACGGCAATCTCAAATTCGACGGCCTCAATACCTTCACCTACGACGTCGAGAACCGACTGATCTCGGCGAGCGGCGCGAACAACGTCACTCTGGCCTACGATCCGCGCGGCCGGCTTTATCAGACGAGCAGTGGCGGAGTGGCGACTCAGTTCCTCTACGACGGCGACCAGCTCGCCGCCGAGTATGACGGGTCGGGCGGGATGCTTCGGCGCTATATGTTCGCCGGCGAGGACGAACCGATCCTTTGGGACGAGGGCGGCCAGCTCAATTGCACTGGGACCAAATTCCTGCACACCAATTACGCGGGATCCGTCGTGGCTCTGGCCGGCTGCCCAGGCAGCCGCACGGCGGTGAACGCCTATGATGAATGGGGGATCCCCCAGGCCGGCAACACCGGCCGGTTCCAATATACCGGTCAGGCCTGGATCCCCGAGCTCGGCATGTATTACTACAAGGCCCGGATCTACTCGCCGATGCTCGGCCGCTTCCTTCAGGTCGATCCGATCGGCTACGAGGACCAGGCCAACCTTTATGCCTACGCGGCGAACGATCCGATCGGCAAGCTCGACCGGACCGGCAAAAGGACCATCGATGTCGTGATCTGGAGTTCGGCGGGCGGATCCGGCACCAAGGCGGGAATGGGCCACGTCATGATCACCGAGCATGGCAACCGCAACGCCGTGCTGGTGGATATGTGGCCGACCACCGAGGTAACGCCGACCGGGCCCTATACCGCCCACCTGGAGACCCGGGTATCGTTCGACAGGAGCGTGCAGTCGGAAGGCCGCGGCCCCGACCGGACCTATTCCGTCAACGTTCCGAACGACAAGGCCTTCGATGCCGAAGTCGCGGCTCTCAACAAGCTGACCAGCTATTCCGTCTTTCCCGGCCTGATCGGAAAGGACGCCACCAACTGCACCGACGCGAGCGGCCGCGCCCTGCGCGCGGGCGGCATTCGGCTGGACGGGGCCAATCTTACGCCATCCCAGCTTGCGGGGACGCTTAGCCGCATGCCCAGGGACGCCAAGGGCAATATCATCAGCCCTCCGCCGGTCGAGCCGAAATTCCACGAAATGCCTTGGACTATCCCATAATAGATCCTGATAAATGTGGCATATTATGAAACGGTATATAGTTTTCACGGTCGGCTACGTCGCTCTCATGAGCTTGCTGGCTTGTGCATTTGCGGCGCAGGAAGCCTGCCTGTCGGTCCGTCGAGACTGTAGCGGATTTATCGATTTCGTCCTGATGGCACCGGTATATTTGATCAAGCTGGTACCGGCCGGCTTGATCATGAAGGCGTATCATCTCGACTCCGCGGCCTATTACGACCGGTTCGTACGGACGGATCAGACCTTCGTCGTTGCCATCGTCAGCCTGTTATACTTTCTGGCGGCGCTGCTGGTCGCCCGGCTGGTCGCGCGAGTCAGGCGCGGGAAGCAGAGCGGCGATTAAAGCTGCCGCAAAGGTTGGGCTTCGATGTGAACGAGGGCCGTTCAGATTCCGTCCGGCACCACCTCCCGCCCCGCCTCGATCAGCCGGGCGACCAGGACCCGCGCGCAGGCCCCCAGCGCCTCGGCATCGGTCGAGCGGATGACGAAATTGGCGCCGACCCGGCCGTCGCGAAAGAAGGGGTAGGAGCCGATCTGGCAGCCTTGATGGGCCCGTTCGGTCTCTTCGAGCAGCTTCGCCACTTCGCTCTCGGCGGTCCAGCAGCCGATCGTCCGCGACAGCAGGGGGCGGCCGCCCTCGATCGTCCCGGTGAGGGAATCGAGCATCTGGACCGCGATGTGCGGCACTCCGGCGAGGATGAAGAGGTTGCCGTGGCGGATTCCGGGGGCGCCGGACATCCTGTTCTCGATCAAATCCGCGCCCTGCGGCACCCGGGCCATTCGAAGCCGCCCTTCGTTGAGACCGCCGCGGGTCGCATAATATTCCTCGAGTATGGCCCGGGCCCTGGGGTGAACGACGACCGGCACGCCGAGCGCGAAAGCGATGGCGTCGACCGTGATGTCGTCGTGGGTCGGGCCGATGCCGCCGGTGGTGAAAACGTAGTCGTTCTCCAGCCTCAGGGCGTTCACCGCCGTCGCGATCCGCTCGATCACGTCGGGAACCACGCGCACTTCGCCGAGCCTGATGCCCTGCAGGTTCAGCCAGCCGGCGACCTGGGCGATGTTCCTGTCCTGAGTGCGGCCCGACAGGATCTCGTCGCCGATGATCAGGAGGCCGGCGGTCCAGATGCGCTCTTCGGTCACTCGACTCCGTTCGGGCTGAGCTTGTCGAAGCCCTCTCCCTGTACTTTCACCGTGAAGAAGGAAAGACCTTCGACAAGCTCAGGCGGAACGGACGGGGCTCAGGCCGAACGGAGTTTGTCGGATCAGCTTCGCAGGCCTATATTCCCTCCATGACCCAATATCAGGCGATCAGCGGGACCGAAGTGGTCGGCCGCAGCGGGGCGATCAAGCTCCATGGACCCGAGGCCTCCGAAGGGATGCGGCGCGCCGGCCGGGCCGCGGCGGAGGTGCTCGATGTACTCGTCCCGCACGTCGTTCCCGGAATCACCACCCAGGCGATCGACGACATCGTCCACCGCGAGATGATCGCCCGGGGCGGCATTCCGGCCACCCTTGGCTATCGCGGCTTCACCGGAAGCTGCTGCACCTCCATCAACCATGTCGTCTGCCACGGCATTCCGGGTGACCGGACCCTGAAGGACGGCGACATCGTCAACATCGACGTCACCATCATCCTCGACGGCTGGCACGGCGATACCAGCCGGATGTTCCTGGTCGGCGACGTTCCGATCAAGGCGCGGCGGCTGGTCGACATCACCTACGAATGCATGATGCTGGGCATCGAGCAGGCGCGCCCCGGCAAGTTCCTCGGCGACATCGGCCACGCGATCCAGACCTTCGCCGAGAAGCAGCGCTACGGAGTCGTCCGCGATTTCTGCGGCCACGGCCTCGGCCGCCTGTTCCATGACGCGCCCGAGGTCGTCCATGCCGGCCGGCCCGGCAGCGGCCCCGAGCTTCGGCCCGGAATGTTCTTCACGATCGAGCCGATGATCAACATCGGCAAGCCCGCGGTGAAGCTGCTCGAGGACGGCTGGACCGCCGTCACCCGCGACCGCTCGCTCTCCGCCCAGTTCGAGCACAGCGTCGGGATCACCGAGGACGGCTGCGAGATCTTCACGAAGAGCCCGGCCGGGCTGGACAAGCCGCCTTATTGAAATCCTCCCCGAGATTTCTCGGGGAGGGGGACCATGCGAAGCATGGTGGAGGGGTTCTCCGGGCATAGAAAGAAGCCCCTCCACCAGGCTTCGCCTGGTCCCCCTCCCCTGCAAATGCAGGGGAGGAATTTCTAGCTAAACCATTGCCTCTCTTGAACTTTCGCAAATCCCCTCCCATCTCCCTGGCATCGTTCAACAACGGAAAGGAGGTGGTCTGATGTCTCATTGTCAAATGCCGCATGCGGCGGGTCGGGTGAGCGCAGCCTCCACGGGGGTTAGCGCCTGAAGACTTGAGGCCGCATTCCGGCTGACAATGGAAAGGCCGCTCCGCAAGGGGCGGCCTTTCGCATTTTCAGGGCAGGATCAGGCGTTGCCGACCGCTTTTTCGACGTCGAGCGCGGCCTCGACCATCCGCTCCCAGACCTGCGGATCGCCGGCCGCCGCCATCACCTTGTCGGGCTCGCGCAGGGTGCGAAGGATGGACAAGGCGTCCGGGACATATTCGTGCCAGGTCTCGTCGACATTGGGCCCGGCGGAGGGATCGTCGCCGTCGGCGTTGATGCTGTGATAGCGGCCCGCCAGCACTCGGGCGATTCGCTCGACCAGGGTCAGATTCGAGACGGGCATTGACGACCTCCTTCGTTTCGAGGGGACAACGGTAAAATCGTCGCCGGGTTGCGAGGATTGAGACGGAAACGAAACCGGACCATTATCCGATAATCGCGACTCGCGAAGGGGAGATCGAAAATGACGCCGGGACCGGACTGCACAAAGCTCGTCCAGGAATTCGAAGGCTGCGCCAAGAAGCAGTCCGACGGCTCCTTCATGGCCTATCCCGATCCGGGCTCGGGCGGCGATCCCTGGACGATCGGGTGGGGCTCGACCGGCCCCGATATCAAGAAGGGCGTGGTGTGGACCCAGAAGCAGTGCGACGACCGCTTCAGCGAGCATCTGGACGAATTCGCCGAGAAGGTCAGCAACCTGCTCGGCAGCACCCCCACCACGCAGAACCAGTTCGATGCGATGGTGAGCTTCGCCTACAATGTCGGAGTCGGCAACCTTGCCGCCAGCACCCTGCTCAAGAAGCACAAGGCCGGCGACTATAAGGGCGCCGCCGCCGAGTTCGCGCGGTGGAACAAGGCGGCGGGCAAGGTGATGGCCGGGCTGACCCGGCGGCGGACGGCCGAGGCGGCGCTTTACGGGGGCTAACCGTCATCCCGGGAGGGGTCCCATCGAAGTATTACTTCGATGGGAATCCGAAAGCCGGGACCTTGGGCCGGAAGAGACACGGCGGGTCTCCCCGAGGCCCCGGCTTCCGCCGGGGTGACGTACGGCTCAAAGCACCTCGAACAGCCCCGCGGCGCCCATGCCGCCGCCGACGCACATCGTCACCACGACATATTTGACGCCCCGGCGCCTGCCTTCGATCAGGGCGTGGCCGGTCATCCGCGCCCCCGACATGCCATAAGGGTGGCCGATCGAGATCGAGCCGCCGTCGACGTTGAGGCGGTCGTCCGGGATTCCGAGCCGGTCCTGGCAATAGAGGACCTGGACGGCGAAGGCCTCGTTCAATTCCCAAAGGCCGATATCGTCGACCTTGAGCCCGAACCGGTCGAGCAATTTGGGCACGGCGAAGACCGGGCCGATGCCCATCTCGTCGGGATCGGTTCCGGCCACCGCCATTCCGACGTAGCGGCCGAGCGGCTGGAGCCCGCGCTCGGCGGCGAGGCCGGCTTCCATCAGGACGCAGGCCGAAGCGCCATCGGAAAGCTGCGAGGCGTTGCCCGCCGTGATCATCGCCGACGGGCCCATGACGGGCTGTAGCTTCTGGAGATCCTCGATCGTCGTCTGGGGGCGGTTGCCCTCGTCCTTGGTCAAGGTCACCTCCTGCATCGAGGTCTCGCCGGTCTCCTTGTTCTTGACCATCATCCGGGTCGTCACCGGCACGATCTCGTCGTCGAACCTGCCCTCGGCCTGCCCCCTGGCGGTGAGCTGCTGGGAGCGCAGGGCGTAAGCGTCCTGGCGCTCGCGGCTGACCGTATAGCGGTTGCCGACGACCTCGGCGGTCTGGATCATCGGCATGTAGACGCCGTTGTGCATGGACAGCAGCTCGGGATCGGGCCCGACCCGCATCTCGGCGGTCTGGACCATCGAGATGCTCTCGACTCCGCCGGCGACGCAGATCGGCATCCGGTCAACGACGATCTGCTTGGCGGCGGTGGCGATCGCCATCAGTCCCGAGGCGCACTGGCGGTCGACCGACATTCCCGAGACGGTGACCGGAAGGCCGGAGCGAAGCGCGGCGGTGCGGCCGATCGTCGTCTGTACGCCCTGCTGGAGCGCAGCGCCCATGACGACGTCGTCGACCTCGGCGGGATCGATCCTCGCCCGCTCGACCGCCGCCTTGATCGCGAAGCTGGCGAGGGTGGGCGAGGGAGTCGCGTTGAACGCGCCCCGATAGGCCTTGCCGATCGGGGTTCGGGCGGTGGAAACGATGACGGCTTCGCGGGTGGCCATGGTGTCTTTCCTTCTCTTAATTCCTCCCCGGCATTTGCCGGGGAGGGGAACCACCCGCAGGGTGGTGGAGGGGCCTTACCGATTCCGAAGAGCCCCTCCACCGGGCTTCGCCCGGTCCCCCTCCCCGCGAAATCGCGGGGAGGAATTTCCTACAAAAATATAAGCCCGATCCAGTCGGCGACCAGAGCGGGCTTCTCCTCGCCCTCGATCTCGACCGCCACATTGTGGACGAACTGCCACTGGCCCGGCTTCTTCTCCTCGAATCGAACCAGCGTGAAGCGGCCGCGGACCCGCTTGCCGGAACGCACCGGCGCCATGAAACGGACCCGCTCGAAGCCGTAATTGACCCCCATCTTCACCCCCTCGGGGCGAAGCATCGCGTCCGCCGCCATCCGGCTGAGCAGCGACAAGGTCAGGAAGCCGTGGGCGACGGTGCCCCCGAACGGGGTCCTCGCTGCCGCTTCCGGGTCGATGTGGATGAACTGCGGATCGTCGGTCACCTCGGCGAAGGCGTCGATCCGGGCCTGATCGACCAGGATCCAGTCCGACACGCCGACTTCGGCTCCGAGTTTCGACTGGATATCTTCGATGCTGGCGATGGGCATGGAGGCCGTCTAGAGCGCCCCGGACACGAGACTCAAGCCCTGCGAGGAAACGACATGGCGGACGCTACGGCAACCGCGCGCGCCGAATTGGCAAAGCTGCACCGGGCCGCCGAGCCCGAGGTGCTGAAGCCCCTGTTGCGCGATGCCGCGCTCGACCCCGATTCGCGAAAGCGGGTCGAGACACGGGCGCTGGCGATGCTCGGCGAGCTTCGCGCCGCCGGTTCGTCGGGGTGGGTCAACCAGTTCCTCCAGGAATATCGGCTCAACACGTCGGAGGGCATCGCCCTGCTCTCGCTGGCCGAGGCCTTCCTCCGGGTGCCCGATCCAGAGACGGCCGACCAGCTGATCGCCGACAAGCTCGGCAACGCCGACTGGCGCTCGCACAAGGGCAAGTCGCATTCGACTTTGGTCAATTCGGCGACCTGGGGGCTGGTCATCGGCCGAGCTTTGGTCAGCGAGAGCGAGCAGGCCAGCGCCCTGAAGCGCCTGCTGTCGCGGGCAGGCGAGCCGTTCGTCCGGCAGGCGGTGGGCGCCGCGATGCGGCTGATGGGCGAGATCTTCGTCATGGGCCGGACCATCGACGAAGCCATCCGCCGGATGGAGAAGCGCGAGAATGCCGGCTTCACCGCAAGCTTCGACATGCTCGGCGAGGCGGCCCGCACCTTTCCCGACGCGGAGCGCTATTTCCAGTCCTACGAAGGCGCCATCCGCGCCGTCGGCAAGGTCGCCAAGCGCGGGCACAGCATCTCGGTCAAGCTCTCCGCGCTCCACCCCCGCTACGAGGTGGCGCAGTACGAACGCTGCGTCCCAAGCCTGATCGAGCAGGTGGAAGCCCTGGCCGTCCTGGCCAAAAGCTCGGACATCGCCTTCACCATCGACGCGGAGGAGAGCGAGCGGCTCGAGATGAGCCTCGACATCATCGAGACGGTCGCCGGCCTGCCTTCGCTCAAGGGCTGGGACGGCCTCGGCATGGCGGTCCAGGCCTATGGCAAGCGCTGCCGCCCGACCCTCGCCTGGGCCGATGCGGTCGGGGCGGCGAGCGGGCGCCGGATCGCGGTGCGGCTGGTCAAGGGCGCCTATTGGGACAGCGAGATCAAGCGCACCCAGGAGCAGGGGCTGGCCGACTATCCGCTCTTCACCCGCAAGGCCTCGACCGACGTCTCCTACCTCGCCTGCGCCAGGGACATGCTCGCGGCGACGCATATCTACCCCGCCTTCGCGACCCACAATGCGCTGACCGTCGCGACCATCCTCGAATGGGCGGGCGACAGCCGCGACTTCGAGTTCCAGCGGCTGCACGGAATGGGCGAGGGATTGTACGAAAGCCTGGTGCGCGAGCAGGGCTATCACACCCGCATCTACGCCCCGGTCGGCGGGCACCGCGACCTGCTCGCCTATCTCGTCCGCCGGCTGCTCGAGAACGGCGCCAATTCCAGCTTCGTCCACCAGCTCGCTGACGAAAGCCTGAGCGACGAGGATCTGATTGCCGATCCGGTGGCGAAGATCGCCGCCGTCGGCGGGACGAGGCATCCGGCGATCCCGTTGCCCTCCGAATTGTTCGCGCCGGAGCGTCCGAACAGCCTTGGGCTGGACCTCGCCGATCGCGACGAGCTGGCGCGGGTGGCGCGGGCGGTCGCCAGCCAAAAGCCCCTCCCCTTCAGGGGAGGGGTTGGGGTGGGGACACTCGGCCGGGAGTTTTCCTCGGACTCATCCCCACTCACAGCCCCCACCCCAGACCCCTCCCCTGAAGGGGAGGGGCTCAAGCCCGCCATTACCTCGACCGGCGAGGGCTCTGCCCAATGCAAAGCCCAAGCCACCGCCATGATCTCCCGGGCCGTCGCCGCCTTCCCGGCCTGGGACGCCCGCAGCGTCGACGAGCGCGCCGGCTGCCTCGAACGGCTCGCCGACCTGCTCGAGCGCGAGCGGGATTCGCTGATGCGGATCTGCGTCCAGGAAGCGCGCAAGACGATCCCCGACGCGCTCGCCGAAGTGCGCGAGGCGGTCGACTTCTGCCGTTATTATGCGGCCCAGGCTAGGAAAGGCCTGCAGCCGGTGGAGCTTCCCGGCCCGACCGGCGAGCGCAACGTGCTTCGCATGGGCGGGCGCGGGGCCTGGCTGTGCATCGCGCCGTGGAACTTCCCGCTCGCCATCTTCCTCGGCCAGGTCGCCGCCGCTTTGGTCGCCGGCAACAGCGTCATCGCCAAGCCGGCTCCCCAGACTCCCGAGATCGCCGCTTACGCCGTCGGCCTCGCCCACGGCGCCGGAATCCCCGAGGACGTGCTGGTGCTTGCCCCGGGCGGGCCCGACATGGGCGCGGCCTTGGTCGAGGACGGCCGGATCGCCGGGATCGCCTTCACCGGCTCGACCGCCACCGCCAAGCGCATCGCCCGCGAGCTCCTCAACGACGACGAGCGGCCGATCATTCCCTTCATCGCCGAGACTGGCGGGATCAACGCGATGATCGTCGATTCGACCGCGCTTCCCGAGCAGGTGGTGGTCGACGTCGTAACCTCCGCCTTCCGATCGG
Organism: Sphingomonadales bacterium; assembly: GCA_034668565.1. Taxonomy (GTDB): domain Bacteria; phylum Pseudomonadota; class Alphaproteobacteria; order Sphingomonadales; family Sphingomonadaceae; genus Allosphingosinicella. Next base: position 64,155 of record JAXDPE010000081.1, read on the forward strand.
CCGGCCAGCGCTGCTCGGCGCTTCGCCTGCTGCTTCTCCAGGAGGAGATCGCCGAGCACACGCTGGAGATGCTGGCCGGGGCGATGGACGCCCTCGTCGTCGGCGATCCCGCCTTGCCGGCCACCGATGTCGGCCCGGTCATCGACCAGGGCGCCTTCGACCGGCTGATGGCCCACCGCGAAGAGACGCGCGACCGGTGGATCAGGACGGTGGAAGCGCCGGTCCAGGGCCTGTTCGTGCCGCCGACCCTGATCCGGGTCGACCGGCTCGGGGACGTGAAGAAGGAATGGTTCGGCCCGCTGCTCCACGTCGCCACCTGGAAATCGGGCCGGCTCGCCGAGACGGTCGAACGGGTCAACCGCTCCGGCTTCGGCCTCACCATGGGCCTTCACAGCCGCATCGCGCGGGCGGCGGAGACCGTCGAGGAGCTGGCGACGGTCGGCAACCTCTACGTCAACCGCTCGATGATCGGCGCCATCGTCGGCTCCCAGCCCTTCGGCGGCGAGGGCCTATCCGGCACCGGCCCTAAGGCCGGGGGCCCCCATTATCTTCCCCGCTTCTGCGCCGAGCGGGTGACCAGCACCGACACGACCAGCGCGGGCGGCAACGCCACCTTGCTGTCGCTGGAGGATGTCGGGCTCTAGGGATGCGGGTCCACGACTTCGATTCGAGCGCCATCGCCCGCGCCGCTTATGACGAGGCGGCCGGCACGCTCGACCTCTGGTACAAAGGCGGCGACCGGTACCGGTATTTCGAGGTCGCCGAACCGGTCTTCGACGCACTGCTCGCCGCGCCGTCCGCCGGCGAATATGTGAACCGCCGGATCAAGCCACATCATCGTTTCGAGATCGAGGAACGGCGGCGGCGCTTCCGGCCGGGTTGAGGCTGGCCACGGATGGGACCCGGCCTTAGGCTGCATCCGTCATGAAGGTCCTGTGCTCCCCGCTCCTGGCGTTCGCCGCCGTGTTCGGAGCCTCGACGGCGGAGGCCGCGGCGCCCGCGATCGAATCGGCCGGATGGGCGCCGGCGCTTCGGGCGGCGGAACGGGATCTGTGCGGACACCAGGTCGCCCTGCTCGGCGAGAACGGCTTCCACGGCGACGGCAAGACAATGTCCTTCAAGGCGGCGCTGGTCAGGCGGCTGGTCGCGCAATGCGGCTTCAAGGCGGTCTTCTTCGAATCGAGCCACTACGATTTCCTCGCCGTCCAGCGCGCGGCGAGGCGAGGCGAGTCGGTAACGGAGGAGATGATTTCCTCGGCGATCGGCGGCATCTGGAACCAGGACCGGGAATTGACACCTTTGATCCCGTTCCTGGCCCGGGAGGCGAAAGCGGGGCGGCTGGTCCTCGGCGGGCTCGACGACCAGCTCGGCAGCGCCGGCGCCTTCTATTCGCTCGACGCCATGCCCGGGGAGCTTGCCGCTTTCCTGCCCGCGCCGCGCCGGGAGCCGTGCCGCGCCGCCTTGAGGCAACGGATCCGCTACGATTATTCCGAAGCTTCGCCGCACGATGAGGCGAGCCTTAGCCGCCTTCGAACCTGCCTCGACGAGATGAGGGCGGCCCTCGAGTCGGGGGCGGCGGATCGGGCGACCCGCGACGAATATCGGGAGATGCTGGTCGGCGCGGGGCGAGTGATCGAGCGCGATTTCTTCGAGCCGAAGGCGATGATCGCGGGACGGGACCGATCGATGTACCTCAACTTCCGCTGGCTCGCCGAGCGGCTGCCGAAAGGCTCGAAGATCATCGTCTGGGCGGCCAATGCGCACGTCGCCAGGGATGCCGGGCTCGCCGCCGACTTCACCGCCGGCGCGAATCTCGGCGCCTTTCTCCATCGGCAATATGGCCGCCGCGCCTTCATGCTCGGCTTTTCGGCGGCCGGGGGCGCCTTCGGCCGTTCGAAGTCGAGCGTGACTCCGATCCCGGCCGCCGCAGCCGACTCGGTGGAGGGGACGCTGATGACGACGACCGGTGCGGAGGCCGTCTACGCCGGCCCGGCGCGCCTCGCGGCCTTGGGAGAGCGTCCGGGTTCGCTGTTCGACCATCGCCGGCCTTCCGTCGCCCGCTGGGCCGACCTATTCGACGGAATCGTCCTGTTCCGCACCGAGCGGCCGCCGATCCGGCTCGACGGGCGCTAGGACATATCACAAAGGGTAAGTTCACGAAGTTCATTGGGTGGGGCGCCTTTTTCGTGAACTTCGCCCTCGGCGCGGCCGGCGGAAGTCCGTTGCCTGTTCACGATGTCAGAGAGCCTTGAGAACATAGCACGAACAGGTCTTGTTCTCAAGCGAGCGGAGCGCCAGGCCCGACGACGCGCCGAATGTCGATACGGCCTAGAACCGCCGCGAAACGCCCAGGTAAAGCTCGACGTCGGGCGCTTCGTGGAGGCCGATATTGGCGCCGGCGTCGAGCTGGAGATTGTCGTTGGCCATCCAGCCGGCGGAGATCCCGGCCAGCCACTGCGTCGAATGCCCCGACGGATCCTCTTCGCGGTCGGCCTCGATCTCGAAAGTGGCGTCGAGCGCGTCGGACAGCTCCACGGAGAGGCCGACCACCCCGCCGTAAGCGAGATGGCGTCCGTCCCGGTCTTCATCCGCGGCGGCCTCCATCTTGCCGGTGAAGCCGAGCTGGACCCCCTTGCCGAGCTCGTAGCTGAGCGGGACCAGCATTCCCGCCGACCATTCGC
>JAXDPE010000082.1:0-11085 GCA_034668565.1 Sphingomonadales bacterium
GGCCCCAGGGGGTGAAAGGCGCCGGCGATCTTCACCCGCCGGGGCCCCAGCCTTCGCTGGGGCGACGAGGAAGCTCAACCCCCTTCTCCCAGATCGTCCAGCCCGAAGGCGGTGTGGAGCACCCGGACGGCGAGCTCGGTATAATCTTCCGGGATCAGGACCGAGACACGGATCTCGCTGGTGGTGATGGCGAGGATGTCGATCTTGCGGTCGGCCAGCGTCGCGAACATCCGCGCCGCGATCTCCGGATTGCTCCTCAGGCCGACCCCGACGATGCTGAGCTTGGTGACGGCGCTGTCGGTCAGAAGCTCGTCGAAGCCGATCTCGGCCTTGCGCTTCTCCAGCAGGTCCCCGGCGAGCGCCAGCGACGCGCGCGGCACCGTGAAGGTGAGGTCGGTCGGCTGCCCGGCGCGCGGCACGCTCCTCACGATCAGGTCGTAATTGACCCCGGCCTCGGCGAGCGGGGTGAAGACCGACGCCGCCACGCCGGGCGCGTCGGGCAGGCCCGTGAGGATCATCCTCGCCTCGTTCTTGTCGTGCGCGATGCCGGTGATGAGCTGGCGTTCCATTCCATATTCCTCGATTTGGTCTTCGCGCACGATCAATGTGCCGGGCCGATCGGCGAAGGAGGAGAGGACCTTGATCGGGATGCCGTGGCGCATGGCGAGCCCGACCGAGCGGGTCTGGAGCACCTTGGCGCCGACCGAGGCAAGCTCCAGCATCTCCTCATAGGTGACGATGGGAAGCTTGCGCGCCCTCGGGACGATCCTCGGATCGGTGGTATAGACGCCCTCGACGTCGGTGTAGATGTCGCAGCGGTCGGCGTCGATCGCGGCCGCCAGGGCCACCGCCGAAGTGTCCGACCCGCCCCGGCCGAGGGTCGCCAGGCTGCCGTCGGCCGCGACCCCCTGGAAGCCGGGGATGACGGCGATCCCGCCTTCGCCGAACACGCGCTCGAGCACGGTGGCGTCGATATCGTCGATCAGGGCCGAGGCATGTCCCGAGGTCCGTATCGGAAGCTGCCAGCCCATGTAGGAGCGGGCGTTGAGCCCCATGCCCTGGAGCGTGATGGCGAGAAGCCCGCTCGTCACCTGCTCGCCGCTCGCCACCACCACGTCATATTCGCGCGGATCGTAGAGCGTCGAGGCCTCGCGGCAGAACTGGACCAGCCGGTCCGTCTCCCCGGCCATCGCCGAGACGACCACCGCCACCTGGTTGCCGGCGTCGGCCTCCGCCTTCACCCGCTCCGCGACATGACGGATCCGCTCGATGCCCGCCATCGAGGTTCCGCCGAATTTCATCACGATGCGGGCCATGACGGCGGCTCTTTTCGTGTCGCCGCGTTGAGTGCAAGGAGATTCCGGCAAGAGACAGGACCCAGCATGGCCGACACCAGCACGATCGACCCGCGCGAAGCCGCCCATTTCGGCGCCATGGCCGCGGACTGGTGGGACCCGAAAGGGTCGTCGGCGATGCTCCACCAGCTCAACCCGGTGCGGCTCGCCTACATTCGCGATCGGATCGACCAGCATTGGGGCCTCGACGAATGCAGCCTCAGGCCGCTCGAGGGCAAGCGCGCGGCCGACGTCGGCTGCGGCGCCGGGCTGCTCGCCGAGCCTCTGGCGAGGCTGGGAGCGCGGGTCACCGGGGTCGATCCCGCCCCCGAGAACATCGCCGCCGCGCGCGAGCATGCGCTCGGCCAGGGGCTCGAGATCGACTATCGGGTCGGCGGGGTCGAGGCGCTGGAGGGGAAGTTCGACCTCGTCACCTCGCTCGAGGTGGTCGAGCATGTCGCCGAGACCCGGACCTTCGTCCAGGGCCTGGCCGACTCGCTCGCCGACGACGGCCTGCTCATCCTCTCCACGCCCAACCGCACCGCCATGTCGAGGCTGATGCTGATCCTGATCGGCGAGGGGACCGGCCGGATCCCCAAGGGCACCCACGAGTGGGGGAAATTCCTTGTCCCCGAGGAGCTGTGCGCCCTGCTGACGGATTCGGGCCTGGAGATACTCGACTGCCACGGCCTCGCCTGGGGCCCGGCCCGCGGCTTCCATCTTTCGGACAATAAGTCGCTGGATTATTTCGTCACGGCCCGGCGCCGGTAAATTCCTCCCCCGGATTTCCGGGGGAGGGGGACCATGCGAAGCATGGTGGAGGGGTTCTTCCAACGCCCGAAGACCCCTCCACCGGCTTTCAGCCGGTCCCCTCCCCGGCAAAAGCCGGGGAGGAATTTTCAAAAATCCACCTTGTCGTAATGGCTTGGCGGCGAGATCACCTCCATCCGCTCGGCGAGCAGCGGCCGGAAGCTCGGCCTCGACTTCATCACGCCGTACCAGTCGGCGGTCTGCTTGTGCCCGCGCCAGTCGATCCCGCCGAGATAGTCGGCGACCGAAAGGTGGGCCGCGGCGGTGAGGTCGGCGAGGCTGAGCACCGGCCCGGCCAGCCAGCGGCGATGGTCGAGCAGGTAATCGATATAGTCGATATGGTTGTTGGCGGTCTTCATCGCCTCGCGAAGCACCCTGGTGTCCGGCGGATCGCGATTGACCAGCCGCTTGGTCATTCGCTCCTCCATCAGCGGGGCCACCACCTCGCGAAACAGGCCCTCGTCGAACCAGGAAACGAGGCGGCGGACCTCGGCGCGGTTCGGCGCGGTGCCCGGGATCATCGGCGAGCGGTCGACTGTCTCCTCGAAATATTCGCAGATCGCCTTGGAATCGATGAGGACGATCCCGCGCGCCTCCTCGACCAGCACCGGGGTCTGGCCGGACGGGTTGAGGTCGGTGAATTCGTCCCGCTTCAGCCAGGGCGATTCGCGCACCAGCTCATGGGCGACGCCCTTCTCGGCCAGCATCAGCCGGACCTTGCGCGAAAAGGGGCAAAGCGGGAATTGGTAGAGCTGCCACATGGGAGGGCGTCTAGCGCCCGAGCGACGGTCGCGCCACCACCGTCATTCCGGCGAAGGCCGGAATCCATGAACGCCGGCAGATGAGGTTATCCGCCGGCGTCCGTGTCCATGGATCCCGGCCTGCGCCGGGATGACGATCTACCGCGGCCCGTATTCTGGCTCGTAGCCCCGGTCGTCGCGAGGATCGTAAGCCCGGTCGTCGCGCGGATCGTAGCGCGGGTCCTCGTAGCGCCGGTCATATCCGCGCTGATAGGACGACCGCCCCTGGGCGATCGCGTCCTCCATCCGGCGGGTCGCGTCCTCGAGGCTCCGGCGAAGGATCGGGGTCATCACCGCCATCTGCTGCATCGCGGCGCCGAGACCGACAGTAACGGCGCCGATCTCTCCGCGGATCCGCTCGCGGGCATAAGGGTCGCGGCGGCCGGCCAGGTCGCCGAGAGTCTCGGGACCGCGGCGGTAATGGCGGTGATAGGGATCGAGCGCGTCGGCGATCGGCCCGACGTCGACGTCCATCAGCGCATCGCTGGCGGCGCCGAGCGAGTCGCCGATGCGCTCGACCTCCTGCGGCGGCGGCAATCGGCGGACGATATCGTCGCTCCGCGGGTCGTAGCCGGGCTGGGCGAATGCCGGCGCGGCGGCGGCGAGCGCCGTCATGGCGATGATAAGCTTACGCATCGAGGCCTCCTCAAACCGTGGCGCACCGGCGAAAACGCGCCGGGGTGCGACTCGGTTGCGGGTTATGGCGCAGCGTGGCTGAGCCTAGTCTGAACGTGCAGCGACGGAGCCTAACGCGCCAGCAGCCAGACCAGCGCGACCGATCCTACCACGATCCGGTACCAGGCAAAGGGCGCGAAGCCGTAGCGGGTAACGATGCCGATGAACGCTTTGATGACGGCGAGGGCGACGAGGAACGACACGACGAAGCCGATCGCGATGTCGCTCAGCTCCCCGGCGCCGAGCTGGGCACCCGACTTGAACAAGGCATAGGCCGAGGCGCCGATCATCGTCGGCACCGCGACGAAGAAGCTGAACTCCGCGGCCGTCTTGCGCTCCACCCCGAACGCCAGCGCCCCCATGATCGTCGCGCCCGAGCGGCTGACCCCCGGGATCATCGACAGGCACTGGATGACGCCGATCCCGAGCGCCGTCTTCCATCCCATCGCCTCGACGCTTTCGGTGGTCACCCGCTTGGTCATCCGCTCGATGACGAGGATGGCGATCCCGCCCGCGATCAGGGCGACGGCGACGATCTCGGGCGTTTCCAGCATGCGCCTGATGGCCCCGTAGGCGAGCGCGCCGATCGCCATCGACGGCAGGAAGCCGAGCAGGACGTTGCGGGTGAAGGCGACCGGGCCGGAGGACCATCGCAGAAGGCCGACCAGAACCTCCCAGAAGCGCCGCCAGTAGAGCAGGATCACCGCCAGGATCGCGCCCAGCTGGATGACGATCTCGAACGTCCCTTCGGCCGCGCTGCGGAATCCGAGCAGCTCGGCGGCGAGCACGAGGTGCCCGGTCGAGGAGACCGGGATGAACTCGGTCACGCCCTCGACGATTCCGAGCAGGATGATGGTGAGGAGCGAGGGGTCCATCTAGTGCGTCATCCCGGCGAAAGCCGGGACCTCAGGTCGGATTGTCACGGCGGGTCTCCACGAGATCCCGGCTTTCGCCGGGACGACGCTTGCGCGTCAATAAGGCGATTTCGCCGCGAAGCGGCCGTGCCGGCGGTAGCGGGTCAGCCAGCCCTCGGAAACCGCGGCGAGCGGCGTCTTGGGAAGCCCGAACGCTTCCAGCCCCTCGGCGCCCGGCGACACGACATTGTCGCGCCGAAGCATCAGCCACTGATCGAAGGTCAGCGGCGCTCCCGGCAGCCAGCCGGTGAGGCGGGCGATCAGCCGGCCGACCGGATCGGGGATGTCGAGCAAGGGCCGCCCGCGGCCCGTCGTCTCCACCACCCATTCCATCAGCTCCCGCATCGTCAGCACCTGAGGGCCGCCGAGCTCGTAGGTCTTGCCGCCGTACTGGCGCGGGTCGAGCGCCGCCGCGGTGACGGCCCGGCCGACGTCGGCGGCATAGACCGGCTGGAACCGGGTTGCGCCGCTGATCACCGGAAGCACCGGCGCCAGGAGGGCCATTTCCGCGAAGCGGTTGATGAAATTGTCCTCCCGCCCGAACAGGATGGAGGGCCTCAGGATCGTCGCGCCCGGGAAAGCGGCGCGTACCGCGGCCTCCCCCTGCCCCTTGCTTCGGCCGTAGGCGGAGGGGCTGTCCGGATCGGCGCCGATCGCCGAAACCTGGACCAGGGCCCCCGCTCCTGCCGCCGCCGCCGCCTCGGCGACGTTGCGCGCCCCGGCGACGTGGATCGAGTCGAAATCGCCTTTCAGGATGCCGACGAGGTTGATGACGGCGTCGCTGCCCTGGACGGCGGCGCGCACCGCGGCCCGGTCGCGGATGTCGACCGGCAGCAGCTGAAGCTGGCCGACGGCGGCAAGGGGGTGGAGGAAATTGGCGCCGCGCGGATCGCGCTGCGCCACCCGGACCCGGGCTCCGGTCCGGAACAGCGCCTGCGCGGTATAGCGGCCGAGGAAGCCGCCGCCGCCGAACAGGGTCACCACTCGGTCTCTCGAGTCCATTTATATTCCTTGGAAAGCGCCTCGGACGTGCGGCGCCCCCATGCCCCGCCGGACCCGCGTTGACAAGCGCCGGGCCGCCCCCTAGTTCGCGCTCCCTACCCCGTGCCCAGGTGGCGGAATTGGTAGACGCACCAGCTTCAGGTGCTGGCGTTCGCAAGGACGTGGAGGTTCGAGTCCTCTCCTGGGCACCAAAACCGGTTCGGCATGGCTGAACCCTTCCTAACTTGAACGAGACGTATCCCCTTGGGTTTATACCTGACAGAAACCCGGGTTCAGGTCCAAGACGCTTCCGTGTTTTGGCATTTCCCCTGTAAGTGGTTCCATGGCTGAAGAACCGTCTGCTCTGATCGTCATCGAAACGGCGACGCTGCCGCAGAACATCAAGACCAAAGCCGCCAAGTTCCTGCTCCGGTTCATTGCCGGAACCTTCGGTCACGAAGCCTTGCAAGCGGCACAGGAAGGGCTCGACACAATCGCGGGGCGGACGAAGGTTGCCATGGCGCTTGCGACCGCCGTTGCTGCCGAGGCGGTAACGGACCCCCAAGAGTTGGCTCGGGCGCGGGTGCGGTTTCTAGGAGAGGCGTACCGAAAGCAGGAAAACGTCGAGGCGATCGCGAAGTTCGCCGCTGAAGAGATAGCGAATGATCCCACTGACCCGCCGCAAGAACCGGAAGATGATTGGCTCAACGTCTTCACTCGGTACGCGGAAGACGCGTCCTCCGAACGGGTGCGACGCCTATGGGGACGAGTCCTGGCGGGGGAGTATCGTACCCCGGGGTCCGTAGGGCTTCGGACTCTCCGCTTACTGGCCGAGCTGGATCAGCGAACTGCCGAGGATTTCGAGCAGGTGGCGGGGCTCATTACAGGGGACTTCATTTATCGCTCGGAAAGCGACAATCAAGGTGATCCTTTGGTACGGCTGATGCGGTTGGAGACCGCGGGGCTTGTATCCCTCGGTGGGGGGTTTCTCTCCCGAGCGTTCACGGGTGACGGCAGCCTGACTTTGGTTGCGCTGGGGGATGACCTCTCGCTGGCCGGGGTGCTGCCGGACGGAACCAACGTGTCCATCCCCTGTGCAGACCTTACGGAAGGGGGTTTGGAACTGGCTAGGCTTATTCGCAATCCGGTCACCACACGGGCAGCGCTGCTCCGGCTTGTCGAGTTTCTTAAGCCGCACTGTTCCACGCTCTTTCTTGGACAAGTCGTATCCCCAGGCAAGCTTGAGCGGATGGAGCAGGTGCATCCAGCTTTGCACTTTGGCCCCTCCCGCTTTTCAGCCTAGCGGTCGATCCTAATAAAATCGAAGCGGTGCAATCCGTCATGCCGGACCCGATCCGGCATCCACCTTCTTCCTTTAGCACGAGGCAAGGAAGGTGGATCCCGGATCAAGTCCGGGATGACGATACTTCTGCGCTTCCGTCATTCGGGCGAAAGCCGGAATCCGTGAAGGTCGCCCCCGAAGACCCGTATCGCCATGTTCATGCATCCTGCATCGAGCCTGCGATGTCGCATCCAAACCGCCCTCCCCCGGCATCTTTGCTGATGAACCACCGGGAGCAGTCGCGTGAAACACATCCCCCGCCGCCAGGGCCCGCTTCGAATCTTCGACGAGGACAAGGACCGGCTCGTCATTCTCTTCCTCGCGAAGCACGCGCTTTCCGGCGGTGTGCCCGACGCGGAGGACGGCACCCACGCCGTCTACCATCACGAGCTTCTCGAAACGCTTCGGATGGCCGGCTTCTTCGTCTCCGCCGCCAACCGCTACGACCAAATCTGGGAGCGGCCCGACGCCGATTTCGTCGTGCCCCTGCTCAATCGCGGCGGCTTCCTCAATTCGGAGATGCTCGCGCCCCTCCTCCTCACCCGCCACGGCCTTCCTTTCCTCGGCGCCGAGCCGATGCTTCGCGGCCTCTCCGACGACAAGCATCTGATGAAGACCGCCGCCCGCCTGCGCGGCGTGCCGGTGACCGATTGGGAGATCCACCGCCGCGGCCAGGGCCCCGTCCAGCCGCCGGCTTTCCGCTGGGACCGGCTGGTGGTGAAGCCCAATGCCAGCTCCGCTTCCTGGGGGGTCCGGATCCTCGACGAATGGGGGGAGGCCAGGGCCCATGCCGAGCATATCCTCGCCGCCGGCCACGACGTCATCCTCGAGCCTTACGCCCCGCTGATCGACATCGCCGTCCCCGTCGTCGGCGCCGACGGCCCGTGGCTGCTTCCGCCGATGGGCTATTTCCCCGATGTCCCCGGAATGCCGCGCAGCTACGAAGAGAAACGGGGCCTGGTCGAGACCGGGGAGGAGGATCCGCTCCGGATCGTCGACGATCCTTCGCTCGCCGAGCGCCTGAACGAGGCGGTTCGCGCCCTCCTCCCGGAGCTTTGGCCGTTCGATTATGGCCGCTTCGAATTCCGCTACGATCCCGCCACCGACGATATTCGCTTCATGGAGGTCAACCTCTCCTGCAATCTGTGGTCGAAGAAGACCATCTCCCGCTCGGCCCGGACGCTCGGGGTCAGCCACGCCCGCCTGGTCGAGACGATCCTGGCCCACAGCCTGATGCGGCAGGGCGTGGTGAAGGACGTGGTGAGGCTTTACTGATGAGCGGGGGCATCCAACCGCGGCTGTTTCCCGGCGAAGGGCGGGACCTAAATTCCTCCCCTGCCTTTGCAGGGGAGGGGGACCATGCGAAGCATGGTGGAGGGGCCTTTCTGAGTCCGAAGAACCCCTCCACCGCGCTTCGCGCGGTCCCCCTCCCCGCGAAAGCGCGGGGAGGAATTTGGTCCCCCGCCTTCGCCAGCAAGCTCCCAAAAAAAATTCGCTGTCGCCCCCGCCCCGCCTCATCCAAACTGCGCTTCGCCGGCATCCTTACCGATGCCGGCACAGCGCAGGGAGAAAGGGCACGTGGATCAGCAACTGCTTCTGGCCTTCATGGCGGCCGGCCTGTTCATCGCCGCCTTCCATTTCATGCGGCTCCGCCACGACAACCAGGACCAGAAGACTCTTCAGGAAGCGATCCGGGCCGATTCCCCGATCGCCCCCGACCTGTTCGAGCAGCTTCGCGACCGGCCGCGGCGGCGGAGCCAGACCACCGGCATAGTCCTCATCGCCATCGCGGCGGCGATCATGGGCTCCGGCCTCATCCAGGGCGGCGAGCAGAATATCCGGAGCGCCGGCTCCGCCGCCCTGTTCCCGGCGCTGATCGGGATCGTCATCTACTGGCGCTCGCTCCTGAAAAGGCCGGGTGGCTGACCCCCCGCAACAGGCGGACGAAGCGCTGGCCTCGGCCGCCGCGCGCGGCGAGAGCGGCGCGTTCGAAACCCTCGTTCGCCGCCACGAGCGCGTCGTGAGGGGCTTCCTCACCCGACTCGCCGGGCCGAACCGGGCCGACGACCTCGCCCAGGAAACCTTTCTCACCGCCTGGACCAGGGCCGCCGCCTTCACCGGGGAGGGCCGCTACAAGGGGTGGCTGATGCGGATCGCCTGGCGGACCTTCCTAATGGACGCCCGCGGCCGCGGGCGCCGGCTGCCCGAGCATGCAGGCAGCGGCGAGGCTCCGGAGCAGGCCGACCGGAGCGACGCCGAACGCGATCTCATCGTCGAGGACGCACTCGCCCGTCTCGGCGAGGCCGACCGCGCCGCCGTCATCCTCTGCCTCGTGCTCGGCCATAGCCATAGCGAGGCGGCGCTGATCCTCGAAATGCCGCTCGGCACCGTGAAGACCCGCGTGGCGCGGGGAAGCGCCAGGCTGCTCGAACTTTTGGGAGACGAGCAATGACCTCGACACCTGATCAACTCGCCCGGCTCGCCCGCCGCCTCGCTCTGCCCGAGCGGGCCCCGGACGAAGCCTTCGTCGCCCGGGTCCGGCTCGCGCGCCAGGCCGCGGGCCTCGCGCGGGAGGCCGCGCGAAGCCGGCGGGAGCAGCTGGCGATCGAGATCGGCGGAGGCGGGGCCCTGCTCTTCGCCGTCCACCAGCTCGCCCAGGTCGGCGAGAAGGCGGCGAGCCTCCTCGCCCCGATCGCCACCAGCCTCGGCGGCCTCGCCTTGTTCGGCCTCGCCGCGGCGATGATGGTTTCGACCCTGGCCGGGGAACGCGAAGGGCTGGCGGGACCGCCCCCCGTCCCCCGTCAGCGGCCGGAATTGGGATAGTCGTCGGTGGAGACCCAGATGTTTCGCCGCCTGCGCCATTTGTCCACATAATGGATCGCGACATCGGCGCCGGAGACTATGGTCGAGAAGCCGGGAATCTGACCCCCGATCGCCTTCACCCACACGCCGACGTCGGAATTGTTGAAGCGTCCACTCCTCCTTGTCCTTCCACTGCGCCGACGGTTCCTGAAACGGCGTCGTCGCGACAAGGGGCTGGCTCCACTCGAATGTGCGATAGGTGCTGCGGACCTCTTGGTTCAAAGACAGCAGCTTCAGTGTGCGCTCGGCTTTGTCCCTCCACGGATCCACGCCGGCGAACCGAAATTCTCCTCGACGATGCGGCAGCGAAAAAGCTCGAAGTCGCCCTCGCTGTCGGTGCTTGGCAAGCCATGCCAGCGGTCGCGCGCGACGAGGCCTTCGTGCAACGCCAGCCGGTCGAGAAGATGGGAATGGAAGCGGTCCAGGACGAGGGCGGGCGTCGATTTGCTCATTCGCCGCCAATAGTTCCAGGCCGGAGGCCGCGACAACCGCCGAGGAGGATCTGTTTGCGGACATTCCTTCCAGGCCGTTTGCAACGTGTCGCCTAGTTCCGCAGCAGGCCGGCACGTCGCGCTGATTCCAGCGGCCGATCGCGTGCGGCCGAGTCTGCCTTGAGAAATTCGACGCACCAACACCCAGCCATTCTCCATCTTTCCCCATTCCCTTTTTGTTCTAGTTCTGTTCTACGTCTCGGGCAGGCCGAATCGCGGTCTGCCGGAGTGAATGAGTTGTGCAGGCCTCGCCTGTCGCGGCGCTCGGTCGGGCAGGGATGCCGGGCCTCCTCTGCCGTATCGAGCTTTTGCATAGGAGATTCCGGCTGAAGACATCCTGACTTTGCAATGGGCAATGACGTATCCATCCTTGGTCTCGTCCCGCTCGGCAGCCACCAGATCTTCCCACTCGTGGATAAAATGCCTCATTCGGTGGCCGATTTGAGGGCAACCCTGCCGAAATCGGAGAGAAAGAACGATATTGTTTCGAGTCGGAAGTTGCGGTCTTCTGCGCAGCAAGCTCCGACATCATCGTTCAAATGGCTTAGCCGCCGTCTTTAGGAGCGATTCGCGCCGTCACTGTCGTGCAACCAAAACGACGACCAGTAAGACGTTGCCAGTTTGCTATTTTCCTCTGCGAACTAGCCCACGCGGCTAGTCAAAAGCAGTGAATCGAGTCAGCGGCCTTGCCGAGCGGCAAGCATCGGCGTAGTCCCGTTTCGCGCTCTAATCTTGATCGTGATGAGCGCCCGCACTCGCGGTGAACACAGGCACCGGCTTCGGTCGGGTGGCCTGCGGAATACAAGACCTTCGGGGAACACGCAGGGCGCGGTTCCCTGTGTTCACGCGCGATCAACCGCCCGGCTTGTCGGGCGC
>JAXDPE010000083.1:0-2873 GCA_034668565.1 Sphingomonadales bacterium
ACGGTGAAGTGGACCTTCTGGCCGACGCTCGCCATCATCCTCGGCCTCACCGCCTTGTCCCGCCCGCTCTTGTCGCTGTTCGGTTCGGACTACGCGGACGCTTGGCCCATCGTCGTCGTCCTGTCGCTCGGGCTGCTGGCGCAGGCGGCCGTGGGGCCTGCCGACCGGGCGCTCGCCATGCTGAACGAAAGCAGCATCACGGCCCGGATCTACGGCGCCTCCTTCGTTGCCAATGTGGTGCTCGGGCTCGCGCTGATCCCGGTCCTTGGCCTGAACGGCGCCGCGCTGGCCACATCGCTCGCGCTCGCGGCGAAATCGGTCATGCTCTACGTTTCGGCTAAGCGCCGGCTTGGCCTGGACATGTTCGTGCTGACGGTGGGCCGTGCCACCGCGGCTACCCACATCGGCGCTGGGGGTATTCAGGCCGAGTTGCTAGCGCCAGCGGAAGCAGAACGCGCCTTGCCGGCCTGGCGCGATCTCGCGGACCGCGCACTTGAGCCGAATGCCTTCTATGCGCCGGGCTTTGCGTCAGCGGGTCTCGACCATTTGCCCGAAGCGCGCGGTGCCAGCGTCGTCATGGCGTGGCAGGAGGTGGACGGCATGCGCCGTCTCGTGGGGCTGCTGCCCGTCGTCCGTGCGCGGGGACGGTTCCTTAACCCGTTGCCGATCCGCCGGGCCGCCCTGCTCTACGGCACGCTCTCCACCCCGCTCCTCGATCCGGATTGCGCCGATGCCGCGCTCGCGGCACTCCTCGGCGCGCTTCACCGTTCGGGCGTCCCGGGCCTGCTTCTGCCCTTCCTGCACGAACAGGGCGCGGCGGCCGCCGCGCTCCGACGCGTGGCTGCCGCGCAAGGCCTCGTCCAGGTTCGCCTCGACGGGCACACGCGGGCGATGCTCAGGAGCACGCTGTCCGGTGGCGACTATATCCGCGCCACGCTCGAGACCCGGCGCCGCAAAGAGGCGGACCGCCAGCGCCGACGTCTAGCGGAGGAGGGACGGCTTACGTTCGAGGTCACGACGGGACCGGACGAGATCGGCCCTGCGCTCGAGGCCTTTCTGGCCCTGGAATCCGCCGGTTGGAAGGGCCGACTCGGGACGGACCTTGCGGCCTCTTCCCAGAGCCTCGCCTTCATCCGGGATGCGGCGTCCGCGATGGCCGAAGGGGGCTTCCGAGTTGCAACGCTCTCGCTCGATGACCGCGCCATCGCGGCAGGCCTCGTCGTGGTGGCCGGACGGCGTGCCTTCTACATCAAGACAACCTATGACGAGGCCCTGGCCCGGTTCTCGCCGGGGCTGCTGCTCACCCTGGACCTCACGGCTTATCTCCTCGACGACCCAGATATCGGCGACGCGGATTCCATAGCGGTCGCCGACCACCCTATGATCGATCGCATCTGGACCGAACGCTTCCCCGTCGCATCGGTCCTGGTCGCGACCGGCCGCGGACGAGGCACCCTCGTCCGCATCGCGGCCAAGCTGGAAACGCTCCGGGAGGAGCTGCGCGTACGAAGCGCCCGGGTTCGCACGGTAATTCGGGAGTGGCGTGCATCCTCCGCTAACGATATCGGCAAGAAGAGATCGGCAGCTACGGAGAATTAGGCGGACGGCTACGGTCGAAGAGTAGACGGATCCGAGAAGATGGCCGAGATGCCACCCACCGGAGACATCGCAATGACTTCGACGCTCGAGATTGCGGCCGAGAACCGCCCCGCCTTTCCGGCCCGCCCGTTCCCCATCAGACACCGCCTCGCCGGCCACCCGCTGTTCACGCTGGAGAACCTCGTCGAGCTCGCGGCCGCCATGCCGGCCGACGGCATCGAATACAATTCAGGCAAGGTCGGGATCGACCAGAAGCCCGAGGCGACGCCACTCGTCGACATGGAGCCGGTAGAGGTGGTCCGCCGCATCCGCGAGGCGAATGCCTGGATGGTGCTGAAGCGGGTCGAGCGGGTCCCGGCTTACGCGGCCCTTCTCCGGGACGTGCTCGACGGGGTAGCCCGCGACATGGGCCACCGCGACGCAAATTCAGCTGGGTTCACGGACATCGAGGGCTTTGTCTTCGTTTCGTCGCCCAACGCCACGACGCCGTTCCATTCCGATCCGGAGGACAATTTCTTCGTCCAGATCCACGGCGACAAGTTCTTCCACGTCATCGACAACCGCGACGGCTCGGTCGTGCCCGATCAGGCGTTCGAGATCTCGCCTTCTATGCACCGCAACCTGCCGTACCGGCCGGAATTCGAGGATAAGGCGACCGTCTTTTCCATGAAGGCCGGCGACGGCTGCTTCGTGCCGTATCTCTGGCCCCATTGGGTGCGCACGGGCGACAGTTATTCGATTTCCATGGCGATCACCTGGAAGTCGAAGGCCGTACGGCGCAACAACAAGGTGCTGTTCGTCAACGCCATGCTGCGGAAGCTTGGTCTGCCGCAGAAGGCGCCCGGCCACACCCCAGCGCTGGATTGGGCAAAGGCGGCTGCCTACACGGTTGCCCGCGCCCCGCTGGAGCCGCTGCGTCGGAGCGTGAAGCTGCGCCTGATGCTGCGCGGCCTTCTGTTCGGCCGCGGGGCCAATTATTACCTCGCCGGCCGCAAGGCGTAGCGATCCGGCGGTCCGGCTTGCCCGGACCGCCCACGACGGTTCATATCGCGGCTCGTTATTGGAGGCGTGACATGATCCGGTTCTACTTCAACGGTTCTCCCAACCCGACGAAAGTCGCGCTCCTCCTGGAAGAACTCGGCCTCCACTATGAGGCCGTGCCGGTCGATACACGGAGGGGCCAGCAATTCGACCCGGCCTTCCTGGCGCTCAACCCGAACGCCAAGGTCCCGGCCATCGTGGACGGCGACGTCACCGTTTTCGATTCGAACGCC
>JAXDPE010000084.1:0-26729 GCA_034668565.1 Sphingomonadales bacterium
GTCGACTGGGCCGGCACGGTCAGCGGCAGGATCACCTTCCAGAAGATCGTCCAGCGCGAGGCGCCGTCGAGCATCGCGGCCTCGTCCAGCTCTCTCGGGATGCCGCGCATGTAGGTGGTCATGAAGAATACCCCGAACGGCCCGATCAGCCCGGGCAGGATCAGCCCGGGATAGCTGTTGTGGAGGTGAAGCCAGGCGAAGAGTTGATGCTGCGGGAGGATGATCGCCTGGCTCGGAACGGCGAGGCCGAGCAGAACGATGACGAACAGGGTGCGGCGGAAGGGGAATTCGAGCCGGGCGAAGCCATAGCCGGCGAGGCTGGCGAGGACGAGCACGCCGGCCGTCGTGCCCAAAGCGACGACCGCCGAGTTGAGCAGCCAGCGCATCGTCGAGCCGTTGCCGAAGATGGCCGCGTAATTTCCCAGCGTATAGGGCCCGTGCAGCGCCGCGCCGCTATTGCCGACCAGCTCGGCATTGTCCTTGAGCGAGAGCAGGATCGTCCACAGCAACGGCGCGAGCATGACCAGCGCCCCCAGGATCAGCGCCGCCCAGCCCAGCGGAGTCAGCCGCCCCCGCCCCATCACTCAATTCCTCCCCTGCATTTGCAGGGGAGGGGGACCAGGCGAAGCCTGGTGGAGCCTTTCAGAGTCCGAAACCCCTCCACCGCGCTTCGCGCGGTCCCCTCCCCCGGAAATCCGGGGGAGGAATTGGTCGTTGCCGCTGGATCCATCCTACCGCCCACCTTGGCCTCCAGTCGCCCGGCCGGTGGCCCAATATTGGGCGAGCGTCACCGCCAGGATGATGGCGAACAGCACTTCCGCCGCCGCGCTCGCATAGCCCAGCTCCCAGCGCCCGAAGGCGGTCTCGAACAGGAACAAAACGGCGGTCCGCGAGGCCCCGCTTGGCCCGCCCGCGGTGAGCAATTGCGCCTGGCCGAAAATCTGCAGCTGCGCCGCCGTCTGCAGCATGACGACGAGCACGACCGTCCGCCGAAGCGACGGCAAGGTAATCCGCAGGAAGGTGCGCCAGCGGCTTGCGTCGTCGAGCGCCGCCGCCTCGTACATGTCGCCCGGTATCTGCTGGAGCCCGGCGAGGAAGAGCAGCATCGGCAGCCCGATCGACCACCAGATCGTCGTCAGCGCGATCGCCGGGAGGACCAGTCCCGGAGCGCTGAGAAAGGCCAGGGGCTCCCAGCCCGCCGCCTTCCATGCCTCGCCGAGCAGCCCCGAATCCGGCGCCAGGACGAAGCGCCAGATGAGGGTCACGATCGTCACCGAAAGCACCGCGGAGGAGAAGAAGATGCCGCGGATCAGGGCCGCCCCCCGCCCGGCATTGTTGAGCGCCAGAGCGAGCAGCAGGGCAAGGACGGTCAGCACCGGCACGATCATCAAGGTGACGAGGAAGGTGTTGCCGAGCGAGGTGGCGAAGACCGGATCCCTCGCCAGCCGCGCATAATTGCCTAGGCCGATGAAATCGCCGCCGCCGAACAGGTCGACCCGGCGCAGGCTGAGCCACAGGCCGCGGAACAGGGGAAAGACCAGGATCAGCGAATAAAGCAGGAGAAAGGGCGCGACGAACAGCAGCCCGCGCCAGTCCTTTTCGGCGTTCACGCGCGCGCTTCCGGGTGGAAGGCGGCGCCGTCGGGGCCGAACAGGTGAGCGGCCGCCCCGTCGAGCCGAAGGCCGACCTTGTCGCCGACCTGGAGCCGGCTGTCGCCGACGTCCTGGGCAATCACCTCGAGCCCGTCGGCGAGGACCGCGTAGACCAGCGTCCGCTCGCCCAGCCGCTCGAGCAGGACGACCTTGCCGTCGGTGGTGCCGGCGCCCGCCGCGGCGACCCCAACCATCTCCGGCCTGAGCCCGAGCTGCAGGGCGCCCTCGGCGGGAAGCCCTGCGCGCCTCACTCTCGTTTCGACCTCGGCGCCGTCGCCGAGCCGGACCCGGGCATATTCGCCCTCCCCGGCCACCAGGCTGGCCGCCGCCAGGGTCATCGCCGGAGAGCCGACGAAGCGGGCGACGAAGGCGTTGGCCGGCCGGGCGTAAATCTCCATCGGCGGCCCGATCTGCTGAATCCGGCGGTCGTTCATCACAACGATCCGGTCGGCGAGAGTCATCGCCTCCGCCTGGTCGTGGGTGACCATGATCAGGGCCGCGTCGACCCGCTGGCGCAATTGCGCGAGCTCGACCCGGGTCCGCATGCGAAGCGCGGCGTCGAGGTTGGACAAGGGCTCGTCCAGAAGGAAAAGCTTCGGATTCTTGACGATCGCCCGCCCGATCGCGACCCGCTGGCGCTGGCCGCCCGACATCTGCCCCGGCTTGCGGTCGAGCAGCGGCTCGATCTCCAGCACCCGGGCCGCTTCCGCCACCCGCGCCTCGATCTCCGCCTTCGGCACCTTCGCGTTCCTGAGGCCGAACGCCATGTTCTCGCGAACGCTCATATGCGGGTAGAGGGCATAATGCTGGAACACCATCGCCACCCCGCGCCGTCCGGGCGGCAGCTTGTCGATCCGCTCGCCGTCGAGCCGGACCTCGCCCGCATCGGCCGTCTCGAGCCCGGCGATGATCCGCAGCAGGGTCGACTTGCCGGAACCGGACGGTCCGAGGAAGGCGACGAACTCCTTGGCCTCCATGGTCAGCGAGACGCCGTCCAGAACGAGAGTCTCGCCATAGGCCTTGCGGACGTTGCTAAGCTCCAGACTGGCCAATGATTTCCCCTTCGCGGCGGCGATTTGTCGGACAAGTCGACTGCCCCGTCAATGGTCCCAGTGGCGGCCCGGCGGGCGCGAGCCTAGAGTAGCCGCCGCAGCGCCGCCTCGTCGCGGATCGCGGGCACCCCGCCATTGCACCACTCGATCGTCCCTTTCCGCTCGAGCGCCTTGAGGCAGCGATTGACCTTCGGCCGGCTCGCGCCGACGGCGCGCGCGATCGTTCCCTGGGTGAGCGCGAGCGCTGGAGTGCGCCGGACGATGCGTTTCACGTCGAGCAGAAAGGCGGCGATCCGCCCTTCCAGGCCGCACAAGGAAGACGTCAAAAGCTTGTCGAGTAAGCTCGCGTTCTGGCGGGCCAGTTCTTCGCTGATTCGACGCCAACAATCGGGCCAGCGCGAAGACATCTCGACGATGGCGCGCCAGGGCACCGATATGACGACAGAGTCGGATCCCGCCATCAACTCTCTCGATACCGCCAGCGACAGGACGATCTCTGCAAGGCCGCTCGCCTCGCCTCGCCCCAAAATCGAGACGATCAGCTCCTCACCATCGTGATGCAAGATCCGCTCCAGGAACCAACCGTCGTGAACGACGATCAACGCGCTCTGCATTGTCCCGAGATGGCGTGCTACTTCGCCTTTACGAAATTTTTTTCGACCACGACAGGACGAGTCGCATAGTTTCGTCCGGAATGCCCGAAAAGATCGGGGTCATATCCAGAGTTACAGATGATTCGCGATCCACGATGCTCATTCCCCACGTCCCCCCGAACGAATCCACGATAAGAAATAATGTAGGCCTGCTGCATGATGCTTGCAAAGCCACATAAAGTGCTAGTTTTATCACTGTTCCTTTCTTAGACACTTTTGCTGTTACCGCGGTGACTCTCGGCATTGATGCAGACTGATAACCGTTGCCGAAACACGGAGTTCGGCAATGAAGCAGGCGCAGGTAGATAGGGAGGGTCGGACAGATGAAGACTCGGTTGATTCGGTCGTCGCCATCAACCGGGAAACGCTTCGTCAAACCTGGAAAACCTCATACCCGGCTTTTTTGTCGCGGGCGATGTTGTGGTCGCGCGGAAACCGAATTTCCGCTGAAGACCTGGTATCGCGGGCGACCGTGAGGATACTAAGCTTCATCTCGGCTCAGGATCATCCGGTGGCCGACATGCGCGCGCTCTACTTCACGGTGCTGAGAAATCTCGCCATCGACGAATATCGCAATGCGCGCCGCGGAGACTCGCTCTTCGATCGCAGCGTCGATATTCATTCGGACGCCGACGCCTGGCGCCTTCCGGCCGGCCGAGCCGACACTCACGAGGAGCTGGTCAGGAGCCAGTCCCTCGCCGCCGTCGAGGCCGTGCTCGAGCGCCTTTCGGAAGAGACCCGGATCCTGTTCGTCCAGCGCTTCCTCGAGCATCGATCCTATGGCGAGATCGCGCCGGTCCTCGGCATCAGCGAGGCCGGCGCCCGCAAGCGGATCCAGAAGCTTCGAACTTTGCTCGACAGCCGAATGCGGCCGGCTTTGGACGAACGCGTCACGGATCGGGCGCCGGCACGTCTAACCTCGCGAACCTGCTGAACCTTGGGAGACGCCCGATGGCGGATATCGTCAACCCGCAGATCACCGACGCGATCACCCAGACCAACGTCAAGGTGCTGGCCGAGGCGCCGGCCCAGGCCATGGCCGCCTTCTACCAGATCATGGCCAGCGCGAACGGCATCGCCGGCCAGAACGCGGTCAGCAACCAGCACAATCTGAACCAGCTCAACGCCACCATCGTCGCCAAGGCGATCTCGATGATCGAGAGCGGCTGAGACCCGCCGGAAACCGCTCGACCCCTCGGAGAATTTGAATGAGCCTCAATGATTCCAGCTCCCGGCGGTCCGGCCTCGGCGGACGGGCGCGTCGGCGCCAGGCCGGCGGCACCGCCGGCTCCGCCCCGGCGGGCGGCGGCTCGGCCCTCGCGATCACGCCCGGAATGGCGATGGTGCAGAATGCCGTTCAATTCACCAACGACTCGGTCCTCGATCCGACCAAGGGCCTCTCGGGCACGATCCTTCCGACCGGAATGCAGGTCGGCGCCAACGCGCTCGCCGATCAGGCCGGCGCGATGATGATCCAGGACGTGCGCAGCTTCCTTCAGAGCATGGAGATGATCATGGTCCCGGCCGCCGCGGCCGCGCTCAGCGAAGCCCTGGCCGACCAGCCGGCCGGCGCCGTTACCCTCGAGCTGATTCAGTCGACGATGGTCGGCCTCGCCACCTTCGCCGGCGACGTGATTACCATGGCCGGTACGACGAAGGCCGTGTTCGAATGAGACGGCGCGTCGACAAACCGCAGGCCCCGCGCCTGCCGCGCGGTCGCCGCGAGCGCGCCGGCCGTCCCGCCGCGTCTGCCGATTCCAACGCCACAGGAGAAAGCGAAATGATCGCGTTTCCGTTCACCGTGATTCCGTTCAACGCCCCCGGCCTCCCCGAACCGGAAGCTTTGTCGAGCCGGTTCGTCTTCAAGCCCGTCAGCGTGGACACCAGCGACCCCGTGGGACCGCGAATCGCGCTTCGCCACGCGACCCGGCATCACGCCATTCCGCATTGGCCCAGCGACGGGATCATGTGCATCTACCCGGAGATCGAGACGGTCGCGCACCTGTTCAACGCCAATCTGCGCAGCCGGCACGGGGAGGCGACCAGGGCCATGGTCGTCACCAGCCAGTCGACCGACGGGGTCTGCACGATATTCGGTTTCGGCTATAGCGACGGCAATCCGCAGCTCGTCGTCAACATCCTGCCCGACGAGCATCTGCCGACGATCCTCCACCGCGACCGCGAGTCGGCGATCGACGTCGATCATATCGGCCAGCGGCTGGAGATCACCCAGACCTTTTCCGCCAATTCCCTCGGGCTCGTCTCCCGCATCTCCAACGAGGTCACGCACCGGCCCAAGGCGGGGACGGCCCGGCGCGGGGGCGAGCCCGTCTTCACCTTCTACGACGACCCGGCCTCGATCGCCGACGTCTGCAGCTTCTACCTCACGCGGGCGCTGACCCTGGTCGACAACCGCTTCGGCGAAGGCCCGTTGGGAGACAGACTGCCGGGCGAAGTCGATTCCGTCCTGAGATGGAGCCCGGCCCCCTCCCAGTCCATCGCCGCCTTCGCGACCGTCTTCATCCTCACCCGGATGTCGGTCAGCGTCCGCCGCGCCCGAGGCGATACCAGCTTCGCGATGGACTATAACCGCCGCGCCGGCTGGCCCGAGCGCGGCCCGGGCGCGGAATGACCGAGCGGCGCCGACGCCCGGCGGCCCCGGACGCAACCGAGCCTTCGGGCCGGGAACGGAAGACAGCCATGACTCAGAAAACCGATCGGCACGCCGACGAAGCGCGAGAGCCGGGCGTGGCCGCCCTGGAAGGCTCCATCCAGCGTACGCAAATCCTCCTCGCCCGCTTCCGCAAGGAGCTCGCCGCCATGGTCGCCAAGGTCCACCGCGACGTCGACCAGCTCCGTGCGGCGGCGCTGGGCGACGGGCTGCTCCTCCCGCCGGACGATCCGGAGGCACTCGGCGAATGGGATATCGAGTGCCGCCTCGCCGGAATGGAGGCGGCTCGGGAGGGTCCCATTCTGACCCGGGCAATGATCGACGCGATCGTCGACGAACGGATGAATGCGCGCTTCGCGGCGCTCGACCAGCTCATCCGCGCCAACCTGAACGCCAGCCGCAATCCGCTTCAGAATCTGGGCCTCGGCCGGTCACGCTTGAGGCGTTGAGACGTCCTATCTCTTTGAAGAAGAACAGGAACGAAGAACATGTCCGACTTCGAACGCCGCCTTGCCGAAGATCAGGCTCGAATGAGCACTTCGATCGTCGACCTCACCTCGTCGTTCAGCCTCGCCAGCCAGATGCTGACCATCGCCGGAACCTTTTGCAGGGAGCAGGTGAGTGCGACCGAGATGCAACAGCTCAATGCGATCAGCGCGATGCTGCAGCTCGTGAGGGAATATGGCGACCGCGGCCGGCCTGACCGCGCGGTCGTCACCGAAGCACTCGACCTGGCAAAGCAGGTCGTTGCAGCCGCCCAGACGCCATGAGGCGCGCGGGCCGTTCAACCCTGTCTTGAGAAGGAAAAAAGATGGCCATCGATCCCGCCGTAGGCGTCGCCACTCAGATTACCGACGCCGTCACCCAGGCCAACGTCAAGGTCCTCGCCGACGGTCCCGCCATGGCGATGGGCACGATCTACCAGTCGCTGGCGCAGGCGACCGGGCTGATGTTCCAGAACGCCGTCACCACCCAGAACTCGCAGAACATCCTGCAGCAGGCGGCGACGACCCAGGGCGTCATCCAGCTCTACAGCGTCGATACCCTGTCCGACGCGGATGCGGCGACCGGCCTGTCCGAAAGCCTGGTCCAGATCCTGCGCAACCAGCAGCCCTGATCGCGTTCGATCGTCAACCTCCCCCCGGCCGCGGCGAGCTTCTTCGCGGCCGGGCCGAAGCGGCGGCTCCCACGGGCTGCCGCTTCGGCGCGTTGGGCCGGGGGTGAATTGCACCGGGTCAGACCCGGGCCAGCTTCCCTGACGCGATGACCGGGCCGGTCGGCGATCCCGACGGGGAGCCGCCCGCCGGCTCCACCGACAAGGCCAAAGTCACGTCGACCTTCATTTCGGCGAGCATCGGCTCCGGGACCGCCATCCGATGCGGCGCTCCGGGCACCACCATGCCCATCGAACGCGGCTTGCCGTCGGCCGGGATCAGCCAGAGCTCATGGGCATGGCCGGCCACCGCCCGGATCCCCGCCGTCGGAGTGACGATCAGGCTGTTGCGGGCGGGATCGAAGGTCGCCACCAGCTTTGCCGCGCTGCCCTCGGCGCTCATCATCGCGACGAGCGCTTCTCCCGTCCTGCGAGGCGCCGGAACCGGAGCATCCGGTCGCGTCACCAGAAACAAGGCGAGCGACGCGGCGAGCGCTGTCGCGACCGCGGAATAACCGCGCCACAGATTGACCTTGCGCCGAAGCATGACGACATTCGAGCCCTGCGGCGGGGCGCCGGTCGCCGCCGGCGCGATCGCCCGCTCGACCCGAGCCCATAATTCGGGCGGCGGGGAAGCGGCCTCGACTTCATCGAGCAGCGGCGCGAGCCGGCCCGCCCAGCGCGCGACCCGATTGCGGAAATCCCCATCTCCGGCGAGCCGGCGCTCGGCCTGGGCGAGCTCGTTGCCCTCGAGCAGGCCGAGCGCATATTCGCCGGCGAGCCGGTCCAGCTCCTCATTGTTCATGTCGGGATCGTCGCTCATCGCTCGAGGCATCCGCGAAGGCGGAGCAGGCCGCGGCGGATCCAGCTCTTCATCGTCCCCAGCGGCACCCCTTCGCGCTCCGCCAGGTCGGAATAGCTGGCGCCGTCGAGGAAAGCCGAGCGGATCGCCTGGCCGGCGCGGTCCTCGAGCTCGTCGAGGCAGCCGTAAAGGCGTTCGCCTTCCTGCGCGTCTTCGAGCAGGTCGAAGGCGGAGGCCCGGGAATCGGGAATGTCGGCGGCCGCGTCGAGGTCGGCGGTGGTCCCCGGGCGGCGCCGGCGAAGCCGGTCGATCGCCTTGTTGCGAGCGACGGTGGCGAGCCAGGTGATCGCGCTTGCTCTCGCCGCGTCGAAGGTCGCCGCCTTGCGCCAAACGGTGACGTAGGTTTCTTGGAGCGCTTCTTCGGCCTCGGTCCGGCTGCCGAGCAGTCGGAGGCAAATGCCGAACAGCTTGGCCGAGGTCCGATCGTAGAGAGCCGCCATCGCCGCTTCGTCGCCGCGCGCCACGGCGCTCAGCGTTCCGGCGAGTCGCCGTCCCTCCTCTGATCCGCTTCGGAAGCCGGCGGCATGATCCATCTTTGGGTCCATGCACGATCCTGCAAGGGCGGGAAAGAGCCGGAAATTTGAGAGCGGAGCCGGGCAGGTTTCGACAGGGGGTACCATGACCAGCTCCGCTCTCGCCGGGACGCGTCCGCGCAGGGGGCGCAGGCGGACGCGCTCCGGATCAGGGCATCAACACCGTGTCGACGACGTGGATGACTCCGTTGGACTGCATGACGTCGGCGGTGGTGACCCGCGACTTGCCGCCCTTGGCGTCGGTCAGGACCAGATATTTGCCCTGCATCCGGGCCGTCAGCGGCTCGCCCTGGACCGTGGTCAGGCGCGCGGTTCCTCGGCCGGCGCGTATCTTCGCCGCGATCTGCGTCGAGGTCATCCGGCCGGCGACGACGTGATAGGTGAGGATTTTGGTCAGCATCGGCTTGTTTTCGGGCATGACGAGCGTGTCGACGGTGCCGGCCGGAAGCTTGTTGAACGCCGCGTTGGTCGGGGCGAAGACGGTGAAGGGGCCGGGGCCGGACAGGGTGTCGACGAGGCCGGCGGCCTTGACGGCGGCGACGAGGGTGGTGTGGTCCTTCGAATTGACCGCGTTCTGGACGATCGTCTTGTTGGCATACATGGCGGCGCCGCCGACCATCGGGTTCTTGGCGATCGCCACGCCGCCGGCGGCGGCGACGAGCATCGTGGCGAGCAGCGCGTTGCGCATCTTGAGCTTCATCATGATCCTGGAATCTTCCTTGTTGAGGCAGCGTTCGCGAGGCTGCGTCGGAAGCTACGGCGCCGGGACCTCGGCGGATGCGGCGGGCGCCGATTTTCTTTTCGACGGGGGCCGGCAGACGCAAAACTTAGCCGATGCGGAAAGTTTTCCTTGACCGGTGCCGGCACCGGCGATACTTTCCCTGATGGCTAAGCTTTCAACCGATCTCGACCGGGCTTTTTCCGCGCTCGCCGATCCGACCCGGCGGGCCATCGTCAGCCGCCTGTGCGACGGACCCCGATCGGTTGGCGAGCTTTCCGAGCCGTTCGATCTCGCTCTCCCCTCGTTGCTCAAGCATGTGCGGGTTCTCGAGCGTAGCGGCCTCGTCAGCACCGAGAAAAGCGGACGGGTCCGGATCTGCCGGATCGAGCCGAACGTCCTTCGGGCGACCGAAAAGTGGATCCACGGGCATGTCCTCGCCTGGGAGGACCGGCTCGATCGCCTGGAGGCCCATATCCAAGGCATGAAGAGGAAGAATTAGGCGATGAGCGATCCGTTCGAAAATTCAGGCTCCGCCTGGCGGGACTGGCCGGTCGATCGCGAGATCGTCGTCAGCCGGCTGATCGACGCCCCCCGAGCCCTCGTCTACGCCGCCTGGACGGAGCCGGATCAGATAATAAGCTGGTTCGGACCGAAAGGCTTCGCCATCGAAAGCCATGAGATCGACCTTAGCCCAGGCGGACGCTGGCGCTTCGACATGGTCGCCCCGGACGGCACCCGCTACACCAACCGGATGGTCTTTCTCCGCATGGAGGCCCCGGCCCTGATCGAGGTCGAGCACGGTTCGGACGAGGACGACGATCCCGGCAGATTCAGGATGCTCGTCACCTTCGACGAGCAAAGCGACGGCAAGACCGTCCTCACCCTCCGCCAGATGCACCCCTCCCGCGAGCAGCGCGACGCGAAGCTGGCCTTCGGCGCCGTCGAATATGGCGGCCAGACCCTGGACAAGCTGGCCCGGCATGTCGCGATGGTGAGGGGCGGATGAGAATCCGGCTGAGCGAGCCTGGCGCGACTTCACGCACGCCCGTCATGCTGAACTTGTTTCAGATCCAGCGACGAACCCATCCGCCCCGCCGCAGGCCTTTTGTTTTTTTGAGAGAAGGCTCGAACGTACAACAAGGGGCGATTGTGAGTTTACAAACCGCGCGGCTTTGATCGAGCCCGGAACAGCTTCCAGGCGATAAAACCGATCAGGGCGATGTAGATGACGACCGATCCGGGCAGCCCGATGTTCAAAACTTTGCGCTTGGCGGCGTAGCAGGCCTGATTTTCGAAGCAATCGCCGATCAGTAATCCGCCCAACACAAACAGAGCGCAAACCCAATATGCGATGGTGGCACCAACCAATGCCAGGCCCCGCAAGATCACTCCGGCGTTTCCACCGGCTTATACTTCACCAGCTTTCCGACGCGCTCGCCAAAGCGCTCCGGATCGTCGTCGCACTCTGGAACGCGAGTGGCATCTTTGTACTTATCCGTCTGAGGTTTCTCAGTCATTTCAAACCTCCAGCACCTGAATATCATATTTGCGCTTCTCGACGATCCCGGTACGAAAAGATCATTCGGCGGGGCACCGTGAGGACACCCGCCGAGGCTCGTGGTTGATGAAGGCAGTCAGCCTCCAGCCTCGAGCCGCGGGACTTTTCTCTCCGCGCGGACCTTCAGGCGTCGGAGCCTGACCGGCGCTTCGCCCGCCCGATCAGCAACAGAAAACAGCGCCGGCCGGAAAGCCGATGATCAATGCAATTATATTCAACTTCGCCACCTCGCTTTTCCGCCAAGCCTATATGAGCCTGGGCGAGAACGCGGTAGGCGCCAGGGATGGATTTGAAGCTGAGACACTGCCCGATCGCGCCCTCGAGTGCGGCGACGATCTTGGGCGCTTCGACCAGCGCAAGGCCAGGCTGTTGAAGCCCAAGCCCCGCGGCGCCGATCCGGCAGTGAGCTGGCGGGACGAATGGATGACCATCAGGCGGGGCACCCTTGTACGTCTGGTTGTCACGGGGAGCCTGATCCTCACCATGTTGATGATTTGCACCGGCCTAATCGTCAGCGCGATCTTTGGCAGGGTGCCGGGAGCGTTTTTGGTCGCACTCTTGGTGCTGATCGTCGTGCGATTGGCGATTTCGCTCTTCGATACAGCGAACAATTACGTCCGCCGCCGGGCCCGCCGACGCCGGATGCAGGGTTCGTAAGCGCCATAATCGGCAAGCCTGTTCAGGCTCGCGCCGTCGCCACCCCCCTTACGCGCCCTCGATCCCCGGATAAGGCCGCGCCTTGAGCAGCCCGGCCAGGTGCGCCGCGTTGCTCGCCGCCATCGCGGCGGTTTCGGCGACATTGTCGGGGACCTTGGGCAGGTCCTGGAAATCGACGTCGCCCATCGCCTCGCCGACCCAGTAAGCGGTGGCCGAGGCGGGCACCGTCCAGCCGGTGTCGGACAGCGCCTGGTAGAGCTGGGCGGAGACGCAGTGCGCGCCGTCCTCGTTGCCGACGACGGCGACCAGAGCGATCTTGCCGAAGCTCGGCATCCGGCTCTTGTCGTCGGTCTCCGACAGGAAGGCGTCCATCCGCTCGACGACGCGCTTGGCGAGACTCGACATCTGGCCCATCCAGATCGGGGTCCCGAAGATAAGGATGTCGGCCTCGAGGATCCGCCGCCTGAGCTCGGGCCATTCGTCCCCCTCCCCTTCGTCGGAGCTCACCCCCGGCTTCACCTCATGGTCGGCGATCCGGATCGTCTCGCGGAATTCGACGCCGCGCTTCTTCAGCTCCGAAACCAGCAGGCCGATCATCTTGTCGGTCGAGGAGCTCTCGCCCGAGCTGCGCTTCAAGGTGCAATTGAGGGCGATGGCGGTGAGCGGCATGGTCATCCTTCCGGCTTGATCTCGATCGGGAGACTCCGGCCGGCCCGCCCGGTTCCCTCCTTTCGCGCCCGGAACAGCGCGGGGAGGTCGCCCGTTCAGCCCCCGCCCGGAGCGTATTTTCCGGGCGCAACAGGAGGAACTTCATGCGCAAATCGACGATCCGGGGCGTGCTCGCATCGGCCGCCATCCTCACCCTCTCGGCGCCCGTCTGGGCGAAGGACAATCTCGCCGAAAAGGCCAAGGACATCGCCGAGCAGGCCAATGACGTCCAGGCTCAGGCCGGAGCGCTCGCCAACGAGGCAGAGGCCGCCTCCGCGGAGCGCGACAATCGCGACCGTGACCGTGACCGTGATGGAGTGGACGGCGCCGCGTCCGACGCCGCCAACGCCACCGGCGTCGGCGACGGCCGCGACGACGACGACGGCGACGGTGGCAAATGGGGCCTGCTCGGCCTGCTCGGCCTCGCCGGTCTGCTCGGCCTCAGGAAGCGGGACGACCACCATGTCCGGGTCGACCCGACCCGCGACACCCGTCCCTAGCCCGCGCGCGGGACGGTGAAAAAAGTCGGGGCCGGCACCCTTTTGGGATGCCGGCCCCGCCCCCGTTACACAACTGGAGGGGCCCGTCGGGGCCGGCGCGCGACATACATCGTCGACTCCGCGCCGGCCGTGGAGGGCGAGGAAGCCTTTGCCCTAAACGCGATGATGAGCGGCTGAACGAGCCTGACAGTCGCCGTTAAGCTGGGCGTCGTCGCGGCGGAGCGCGGCCGGCAAAGGCAATGGCTTCGAAGACAGGCTCGAGCTCTCGACAGCCGGCGGCGCACCCAGCCGCATTTGCAGTCCGGATCGTCCGCGATTAGCGACGGCGGATGCGCCGCCAGGTCATCGCCGCTTTCGCCATCGCCCTGATCGCGGCCTGCGCTTCGCCGCGCTCGGCACAGCGGGCACCGGACGCGGTGCTGATCCGGCTGTCCTTGCGGCCCCCGGCGACATGCCTTGCAAGCCTGGGCGGCCAGGATTTCGAGCTGCCCTCGAACAATGCACCTTTCTCCGCGGCCCTCCGATCGCGGGCGAGGGCGTCCGCCAATGCCCGGATCGATGGCGGCGTGGAAATCCCGTACAAATGCTTCGGCAACGCCGTCTGGCTCGCCCAGCGGGCCGGATTCAAGCGCGTCGCCTTCACCGCCGAGCGGCCGCCCTTGCCGGGGCGGTAACCGACCGCGAAGCCAACCGATGGAGCATTTGCGGCTTTGCGCGTCCCGCCCCGAACCCGCCGTGCCGGACAAATCGATAACAGTTCACCTAATTGCGGCCCTCGGTTCATGCTCCCGCGCCGACGCCTCTCTGTGTCGCCTCGAATTAGTGCACTGTCACCGAGTTTCAGACGGTCCTTCCCAAGAAAGGCGGAATCTAGCCGATCACCGGCAGCCAGTTGCGCCCCTCTGCCCATTTCAGCATCCTCGCCTTGATCTCCCTGACCTGGTCGAAGTCGGCAAGTATCCCGTAATTACCCGAGCCGGTCGACTTCAAGGCCATGAACGCGTTTTCGACGATGGCCTCGAGTGCCTTCGGGGATTCTTTCGTCAGATCGTCGCCGATATCACGGACCCGATCGATATATTCCGAAGCGAATCCCGCGAGCCGCTCCGACTCGATCCAGGAGGAATAATGGCTGTGCCCGTGCACCGGAGCCGGCAGGCTCAAAAGAGTCTTGCTTCGATCGATCACCCGCATTCCCACCGCCGGCATCTCCGGCGGAGATCCGGGTGCGGGGATGGGTGCCATGTAGACGAAGTTGCGCTCGTTCAGCCGAAGTTTGCGAAGCATTTCCAGGCAGGCCCAGAGCTCGACCAGGCGATCCACCGTCCTGATCACATGAACCGAAGTCCCATAAAGCCGACGCTCCCTGAGACCCTTCCAGAAAGCCTTGAGGTACGGAATCCGGATGCTGGGCCCCTCCGGCTTCACGGCAAGTCCGTCGTCGCCGAATTCGAAGCGGGTCCGGTTCCGGGAATAGGTGCCGCCAACCCTCAAGACCCGATAGTCTGTTGCCGAGCGATAGAGGGTTTCAAGCCGCTCGTAAAAGTCCTCGACCCCGAAAAGCGGGCGTCCGACCCATCCGATCTGCTCGGCCGATTGGGAAGTCCAATCGCGTCCGGGCGCGCACCAGTCGTCCGCATTGAAGGGAAGGTCGTTACGCGCACACAGTTCGCGAATGGCCGCGATATGACGGCGGGCGAAGCCCCGCGAAAGATTGCTGTCGAAGGTGTTGGGACTGAGGGAAAAGGTACAGGCGATGAACGTCGTCTCCTCGGGCGAACCGGGCTGGAGCCCGCTCTTTGATGCAATGGCGTTCCAAAGATCGCGCCGCTTCGTCAAGATCCGCCTCCGATGGTCTCAATGGCTAATTGAAAATTGCAGTAAATTTCACGAAGTCACATGCACAGGTTCAAATTTGCTAGAGACTCTTTCTAGCATCGGATATGGCGGCTCGTCCAGTCCGGCCAGGCCGGCGGTGGAGGAGCAATGTCAGAGGTCACCGATCAGGCCGGAACCGCGACTGCGGCGAATTGCCGCGCCGGGGGCGCGATCTCGTGCAGCGGGCGCCGGACCGGGACGCCTGCAGTGACCGATCTCGACGAAGTCGGCTTCGCCTGGCGCGTGGTAAAAATATCTTTCGTCGTCACGGTCGTCACCCTTGCGGCTGCGATCCTGCACTTTCTTACCGAGGCGTTAGGTCAAGCCGGGTTGCCACTGCCCATGGTTTTGGCATTGACCCTTGTGGAATATCTGATCCTGCTCGTGGACGTCATGTGGTTTTTACGGTTCGTGATTGTGGAATGCTCGACCCTCCTGAGGGCGATTTGGAACACTGGAGCTGGCTTCAGGGCGCCCTGATGCTGCTGCTCGTCATTCTGATGCTGACCATGGGGGCTGCAGCCCGAGACTCATCCCTGCCAGTTACGTAGCTGGCACGTAGCTGGCACGTAGCCGGCACCGGGAATCCTCGAGACCTTAACCCCCATCGGGGTGTTCAGTGACAGGCACTAGTGAAGGTCACCTTTCTACCCAGCTCATGCTACGCGTCACCTCAAAACTCTGTTGTTCTTTTTCTGTTCATGCCAGGAAAAGCATCCGGAGGTTCGAATGTCCGACTATCGAGTGCACGCTCCGCGCATGAGCTACCGCGGGGCAGATAAGAAGAAGCTGGAAAAGCGGACGAAATCACGAACTGTGTGCTTTGATCGAAGCAGAGCTCCAACGGCGTTACGATGCGATAACCCCCGGCGAAATCCGAGCAATTATGTCACACGATATAGCCCGCACCATTGGACACGACTCTGAGACGGTGCGCCGGATTATTTGCCGGGTATAAGGAAGATAAAACGGAGTGCCCTAGGGCAAGCCCGCGATAGCCGAAGAGCCGGAAATAAATGAGCCTCGCCGCAAGGAGCACTGTGGGCAATGCGCTAGCGGGGCGGGAAAAGGAGCAGGCTGAGAAAAGCCCGCTGACGAAAACTTGCCGACCTCTGGAAACGCGAAATAGCATCTCGCGCGGTTGAGATGGCCAGCCTCGTTCTTGAAACAGTGACCCGGGCTCTTGGATCATAATCGGCCTCGTGTCGCTTCTCATACAACTCGACGTACGCCGTCGCAAAGGCCGGTATATTTTTAAGAAATCCGTTCAGCGGCAGGTACCGCCGATATTTGGGAGGCAGAGTCGATTTTTGTACATGAAGGCAAAGGTCGCGCAACCCGCGATGATCGATGCTGCGATAGGCGAGCGCGTAGTTTTTGCTCCGGCGATTTTCCGCTCCGGCAAAGAAATCCGCAGCCGCAGTCAGTATGAAATGGAACACGGCGTAGTAGGCCGCCGAGATAGCCCGTCGGCGGTCGACCTCGCGAGATAAGCCGTCAGCTGGGCTGATCAGCCTCTCCGCCTGTTCTAGGAGATGGTCTGGATTGAGAACTCCCACGGATCAGCCTTCATCGCCTTCTAACTCGGCATCCTGCCTTTCCCCTTCCAGCGTGTCCTCCTCCTCCTCCTTCATTTCGGTTTCCGTCGCATATTCGACGATGGCCAAGCGCTCTTCCCCCTCGCTTTGCAGATCGTTTTGCAAGGTGACCAGTAGGTCCAGAGCCGCGTCGCCTGAAAGGGCTTCAACCGCTTCCGGCCTTAGCACCAGGGTGATCCGCAGCGCATCCCGGCCTTCGCTGTCCGTGGTGGGCTTGGCGACGACCCTCTCCAGCCCCGGATTGGCCACCTGCGTTTCCGCCGCCTTCGCTGCAATCTTCTCAATGGTGACGAAGTCCAGCAATTTCCCCGCTCCACCCATATTCACGGTCCTTGCGTCACTAGGGCAGGCCCCAACCAATGCCAAATCCAGATAAGAGCGCCTGTCTGCCTCCTGTCCACAACTATTCCAGCCCCCCCAAACCCGCTTGCCCCTCTGCGCCCCTTCCCCTATATCCCACCCCGTCCAGCGGGCGGCTCAAGCGCCTGTGGAGGCTCGGCTAAGGCTCAGCGCGCGGGAGGTAGAGGCGAAACGCCCACCCCTGTCGCGCTCTTTTTGCTTTCAGGCTTCGCTTCGCTCGCCCCCGCATGGACGCCGCGTTTCGCATGAGGCGGGCGCGGCAATCACGTTCTGAAGACCGGGGGAGACAACCCCTGGCCGGAATAAAAGCAACGAAGGATTACAGAGCTTATGGCGACCACGGCGATGCCGACCCGCGACGATTTCGCGGCCCTTTTGAACGAAACGCTCGGCGGCGAGAACGAAGGCTTTGAAGGCAAGGTCGTCAAGGGCACCGTCACCGCAATCGAGAACGACATGGCCGTGATCGACGTCGGCCTGAAGTCGGAAGGGCGGGTCAGCCTGCGCGAGTTCGCCGCTCCGGGCCAGAAGGCCGAGATCGCCGTCGGCGACGTCGTCGACGTCTATGTCGACCGGGTCGAGAACCATCAGGGCGAGGCGATGCTGTCGCGCGACCGCGCCCGTCGCGAAGCCGCCTGGGACAAGCTCGAGACCGAATTCACCGCCGGCAACCGCGTCGAGGGAATTATCTTCGGCCGCGTCAAGGGCGGCTTCACCGTCGATCTGGGCGGCGCCGTCGCCTTCCTTCCGGGTTCGCAGGTCGATATCCGCCCGGTCCGCGACGTCACCCCGCTGATGGACATCCCGCAGGCCTTCCAGATCCTCAAGATGGACCGCCGCCGCGGCAATATCGTCGTGTCGCGCCGGGCCATCCTCGAAGAGACAAGGGCCGAGCAGCGCTCGGGCCTCATCCTCAGCCTGGCCGAGGGCCAGGTCGTCGACGGCGTGGTCAAGAACATCACCGATTACGGCGCCTTCGTCGATCTCGGCGGGATCGACGGCCTGCTCCACGTCACCGACATCTCCTACAAGCGGGTCAACCACCCGTCCGAGGTGATCAATATCGGCGACACGGTGAAGGTGCAGATCATCCGCATCAACCGAGAGACCCAGCGTATCAGCCTCGGCATGAAGCAGCTCGAGGCCGATCCCTGGGAGGGCGCCGGCGCCAAATATCCGGTCGACGGCGTGTTCAAGGGCCGGGTGACCAACATCACCGAATATGGCGCCTTCGTCGAATTGGAGCCGGGGATCGAGGGCCTCGTCCACGTCTCCGAGATGAGCTGGACCAAGAAGAACGTCCATCCGGGCAAGATCGTCTCCACCTCGCAGGAAGTGGACGTCTCGGTGCTCGAGGTCGACGAGGAGAAGCGCCGGATCTCATTGGGCCTCAAGCAGGCCCAGGCCAATCCGTGGGAGGCCTTCGCGGCGTCGCACCCGGTCGGCGCCGAAGTGGAAGGCGAGGTCAAGAACGCGACCGAGTTCGGCCTGTTCGTCGGGCTGGACGGCGACGTCGACGGCATGGTCCACATGTCCGACATCGCCTGGGGCGTGACCGGCGAGGAGGCCTTGAACCTGCACCGCAAGGGCGAGATGGTGAAGGCGGTCGTCCTCGACGTCGACGTCGAGAAGGAGCGCATCAGCCTTGGCATGAAGCAGCTCGAGCGCGGCGGAGTCGCCAAGGGCGGAACCGCGGCGGCCGGCGGCGGCGTCAACAAGAACGAGACGGTGACGGTGACGGTGCTCGAGGTTCGCGACGGCGGCCTCGAGGTCCAGGTCGGTGACGACGGGGCGACCGGCTTCATCAAGCGCACCGATCTCGGCCGCGACCGCGACGAGCAGCGGCCCGAGCGCTTCCAGGTCGGCCAGAAGTTCGACGCTCTGGTGATCGGCTTCGACCGGTCCAAGAAGCCCAATTTCTCGATCAAGGCCCTCCAGATCCACGAGGAGAAGCAGGCCGTCGCCCAGTATGGCAGCTCCGATTCCGGTGCATCGCTTGGCGACATCCTCGGGGAAGCGTTGAAAAACAAAGCCAAGGACTGATCCGGGGAGGGCGGGTCGCAATTCGGCCCGCCCCCTTCCACCAGCCCGGCGCGAGCGGCAAAGGCCGAATTTTCCTCGCTTTTTTGACCTGAGATATTGCGTTCGGGACGAAATTGAGATTTAACCTGAGTTAGCGGGCCCTGCTTCGGGGGTGAAATCGGTGCCCGTTTTGGCCGTGATTCTCACTTGGGGGAAAGCTGTGATCCGTTCCGAGCTCGTGCAGCTGCTTTGCGACGATCATCCCGATCTCACCGGCAAGGAGATCGAACGCGTGGTCTCGGCCTTCTTCGATTCGGTGACGGATCAGCTCCAGCACGGCGGCCGGGTCGAGCTTCGCGGCTTCGGCGCTTTTTCGACCCGCGAGCGCGACGCCCGCAAGGGCCGCAATCCGCGTACCGGCGATGCCGTCGACGTCGACGCCAAGCGCGTCCCCTATTTCAAGCCCGGCAAGGAAATGCGCGAGCGTCTCAACGTCTGAGCGCCTCGGGTCACGCCCGCTTCGACATTTCGGCGATTCCGCGCGGTCCCCCGCTTTCGCGGCGGTGAGGATGGTGGCATGCCCCTGATCGTGCGGACGTGGCGGAACCGGTAGACGCCGGAGACTTAAAATCTCCTGCCCCTCGGGGCGTGCGGGTTCGAGTCCCGCCGTCCGCACCAGATCGGGGCGGCCTTCGCAGGCCAGGCCCGAGGCGATGGCGCTCGGCAAATTGCGGTAGCGTGGAGCTCAGGGCTCTGCACCCATGTTCCCGGTGTCGGGGTCCACGATTAGCGGCACCCATTTCTCCCCGTCCACGGACGGAGCCTTGCTCTCGAGCAGGATGTTCAGTGAATAGCGATAATGCTTGCCCTCATCATCGGGATCCACGTAACCGAGGGTTGCGCCACTTTCGTTGGTATTCCAATATTCCAGGCAAAAGGCAGTTTTGGCTTTAGGATCACTAGCATCTGGGAAGGTGATTTTCCTAACATTGAAAAAAGCATGATTTGGTTTAGTCGTGTCTTTCGGATCCTTGCCGCTGTACGGCGTAAAGCGAAGTGTGTAAGCGTAGCTTGGTTCTTCATCGACCGGATTTGTATAATGGTCATGCTTGAAGCGGATCACATTCGGGTCGTTGTCGAGATATATTACCAAAAGTCGCTGTCCAATAAGACGAATCGGGTCGATGTGGTCCCGGTAGTACTTATCAACCGGCTTGGGCTCGCTGAGCTTAACGAGACTGTCCCAGATGGCCTTCGTGACGTCGCCGGCTTGTTGAGGCATCGGGATGTAGATGCGTCTTGCCGTCATTTGTCCGTCGGCCTCAAATCTTAGTCGGACAACACAAATCCGGTCGGGAGCGAATGGCGCATTCCCCAACGGCTTTCCATCCATGTCGCGCGGCCGATCAGCCCTCACGGATTGTCCGTACAAAAAGCCGGTTCCAAATACCTTGGCTGGAACGGTTGCCTGTCTCGGTGCGTCGCACGAATTCTCCGCATCGTTCGATGCGCAGCCGGCAACTACCATCCCCGCGCCCGCCAAAGTGATTAGCGTCCGTCTGTCGATCTCGGTCATTTCCTGTCCCCTTCAACTGGCCAGAATCGCGTCACCTTCGCGTTGCCGGCGAGTCCGGGCCCGAAACTCGCCATCTCGGCCCGTCGCCGTTCGCGGCGCGGCGCGCTCACCAGCAACAGAGCCTCGATTACCGGAAGATCGATCATCGCCGCCGTGACCGCCGTCACGCCTCGCCTTCCGCCCTGCGCGCCCGGCGAGCGTGTTATCGGGGTTGGGCGCTTAGCGTGCCTTATCCCGCGCGGTGTTTGAACAGGAAGGCGGCGGGGGGGCATGGGGCGGGAGCGGCCCGTCGTAGACGCCGTTGGCCGATCCGCTTCCCCAATGCAGCATCACGTTCGGCGAGCCGGTCATTCGGTTCGGGATACCGCACCAAAGGGGGGTGGGCGAAGCGCTATCCTTGTTGTCGGCCGCGAGAAGAATGGCCGCCCATATGAC
Source organism: Sphingomonadales bacterium (assembly GCA_034668565.1). Classification (GTDB taxonomy): domain Bacteria; phylum Pseudomonadota; class Alphaproteobacteria; order Sphingomonadales; family Sphingomonadaceae; genus Allosphingosinicella. The sequence goes on from JAXDPE010000084.1 coordinate 20,590, forward strand.
GGCCGGATTCGCCGCCGGATTCGTGTTGAGGAACAGCGCGGCCACGCCGCTGACATGGGGCGCTGCAAAGGAGGTGCCGCTGCGCGTCCCCCAGTCGCTCGGCCCGGTCACGCCCGCGGCGAGGATGTTCACACCGGGCGCGAAGATGTCGATGCATTTTCCGTAATTCGAATCGAGCTTTCGACGATCGCTGTCGGGGCTGACGTTGCCCACGGTGATCGCGTGGGGAACGTGGGCGGGAGAATATTGGCACGCGTCCGCGCCGTCATTGCCCGCGGCGATGACGTAGGGAATGTTGGCCTTGTCGATCGAATTGGCGATCGCCGCGTCCAGCGCGCCGCCCGAACCGGCGAGGACCAGCTTGAAGCTGATATTGGCGAGCGCGGGCGATTTCCTGATCTTCACCCGGTCCTTGGCGACCCATTCGACACCGTCCAGGAACACCACGGTCGAGGAGGTCAGGCCCTGGCACGGAAAGACGCGCACCGGATGGATGATGACCTGGGAGGCGACCCCCATCGTGTTGCCGCCGATGATACTGGCGACGGCCGTGCCGTGGTCCCGGCAGTCCGCGGTGCCCTTGCCGTCCTTCGTCGCATTATATCCGAGCCCAACCCGGCCGCCGAACTCGCCATGGTCCCCGTTGACGCCCGTATCGATCACGTAGACGTGGACGCCCGCGCCGTGGGAGTTGGTTTGAAACGACGTGTCGGGAGGCAGCAAGCGGCGGTCGATCCGGTCGAGGCCCGCCGGAAACGGGGGGGCCGATGCCGTGCGCATCGTCGCTCCCGGCGAAACGGGTGCGGCCGGCGGCCCGGAATAGCCCGGATCAGGCACCTCGATCGCCACATTCGGCTCGACACGGGCGTCCGGGAGGCGCTGAATATCGACCAGCGCGGCTGGCGTCAGCCGCGCGCTGAAGCCGACGAGAACGGCGCGATACCTGGACAGAAGGGCGCTGCCGTCCCGCCTCCCCTCGATCATTTGCTCGGCCGCGTCGCTTCGCCTCACCGCGTCCGCGACGGCGTTGGCATCGACCGTCGGCCCGATCAGCTCCGGCCCGCCGATGCCGTCGCCGAAATAGATCACATATTCTCCCGGTATGGCGGAGCCCGACGCGATGACGGACGGGTCGACGAGGCGCGGGAAAGCATCCCGGACCAGATTCCGGCGATTGTCGGCCCCCGGCGCGGCGGCGAGCAGGACGGCTCCGATCGCCGCCGGAAACAGGGCTCGCGTCGCCCGCGCCGGAAGACGCGAGCCCGCAATGGATGAGATGTCGAACATTTCTCGCTCCTCAGCTGTCCGCGCTCCAGTCCCCGGCCTGCGATCCTTTTCGGCCGCGGCTAGGGTTCCGCGCCCATATTTCCGGTATCCGGATCCAGGATTATAGGAATGACAGAGACCTCGTCGGGCTCGTAAGGCGCCTGAACGAGATGGATGTTCATCGAATAGACGTACCATTTGTCCTGGGGATCGTCCTTGCCGATCTTGAGCAGGGCGCCGGTCTCATCCGTGTTCCAGAAATCCATCCGGATTGCCGTGTTGCTTGCGAACAGGCCCTTCGTCATCCAGATCTGCTGTAGATTGTAGAAAGCGTAATTCGGCTTTCTGTTGCCGTAAGGCGGAGTTCCGCCGAAGGCCGTGAACCGGACGACATTCTCCATATCCATATCTTTGTTGAATCTGATCAGGGCCGGATCGTTGTCGATGAACAGCACGACGGCCTGCTGGGAGTTCATGCTGAAATGATTGAAGTTTCTCCGGACGTCGCGGATGTCGGCGGGGATCTTGTCGTCCCTGAGCGCCTTGAGGATATATTCCGCGGTGCTGCGGATGGCCTCATCCGTCTTATCGCCGGTGAGCGCCTTGTAGGCGTGCCGGATGTTGGGGCGGCAATTGTCCTCGTACCGGATGTAGACGGCGCAGACATATTGCGGGTCGAACCGAAGATCCTCGGAGTTGGAGTTGGGCCGGGTCCTATGGGCCGATTCGCCCCACAATTGGCATCCCCCGGCCTCCTCCCCGCCGCGGTCGCCGCTGCCGCCATGGCCGCCGGCAGGGACGATGCCGCCGGGCCGGTCTTCCATGCGACCCGCGCAGCCCGTCAGCACGAGGCTGGCGCCGGCCATGCCGAACAGAGTCCTGCGATCGATCTCGGTCATGGTCTTTTCCCCGCTAACGGCCAGCTCTTGGCCCAGATGCTCCCGGCCTTTTCGGCGGACTCCCGCCCGAGACCCGAAAGACGGTCGCGATGGCGCGCGGCCTCCGCGAGTTCGGCGGAATAAGGTCGGCCGAGGTCGCGAAGGGCCCGCGCTATAAACAGGTGGACCCGAAGCCGGGTCTCGATGACCCGCCCGTCGTCGCTGCGCTGGTCGAACGCCTTCGGGCCGCGGGCCAGATTGTCGCGCAACAGGGCGAGCGCAAGCGCGGGCCGACCCGTCGTGAGCCAGACGTTGGCCATCCCGATATCGGCCCAGCTGCGCCGCAAAGCATATTCGACATTGCCCGGGTCGATCGCGATAAGCGGATCGAGCAGTGCAGCCTCCGATCGGCAGCTCGCGAGCGAATCTTCGTACCTTTTCAACCGGAAATAAAGCAGCGACATCGCCCCGTGGCGATTGGCCAAAGCGAGCAGCAGCTCGGAGGACTTGGCGAGCGCCTGCTGCTCGAAGGCGATCGCGGCCGCGCACTGGCGCTCCGCGGACTTGAGGTCATAGCCGTCCTCGCGGTTGAGATCGCACAAATTGCCGTTCGCATAGCCTTGCTCGAGCAGGCTTCGAACGCTGCCCGGCTCGGCTTTCGCCAAAGCACGCGCCTGGGTGAGATAGGCCTGCCAGTAACGGCCCGCTGAGGCGCGGTCCTTGCGGCGCCTGGCGATGAGACCGAGATAATATTCGCTCTGCCCGTGGGCGAAGATGGCGTCGGGATCCTTCGGGCTCTTCGCAAGCATAGCCGCCGTCGTGCGATGGGCTTCACTGAACCTGGCCAGCGCCGAATCGAGCCGGCTTTGCTTCTCGTCGTCCTGTCCGAGCACCTGAAGCACCCGGGCGCGCTGCTCGAGGCTGCCGTCGCCGAGCCGGCGCAGGTCGCCTTGCTTGCCGTAATAGTCCATCGCGAGCTGGTTCACGGCCATCATCAGCTTGACGTTCCCCGTTCCCTCGAACTCGCCGCGCACCTCGATGAGCAGCTTGTTGACCATCTCGTCCGCCGTGACCCGCCGCCGCTCCGCCTCTTCCCTCGCGCGCAGCGCCGCCACGAGCAGAAGCGCCATGATTACCAGCAGGATCGCCGCACCCAGCGTGACGCCCGTCACGCGCCTGACCTGGCGCTGGGCGTCGCGTTGGATCAGCGCGTCGAGGGGCAGGTCGGCGAGGCCGGCGACGATCTTGAGGAAGGCGAGGCGCCTGCCGTCGCCGTGCTTGCGGAAATCGGCGCAGAGCGGCTCGACGTCGCCGCGGCGGAGCGCCCCGGGCAGCGCCTCGCTCGGATCCCCCCGCGCAAGCGCGACCAGCACCGGCGCTTCGGGATGGAGCTCGCGGAACAGCGCGATCTCGAGCGCGACCCATTGCGACTTCGCCGCCTCGGGCGACGCGACGACCACCAGCGCCGATGAAGCCGCGATCCCCTCGCGAACGGCGGCCGAGAGATCGGTCGCCGCGGAGAGGTCGGCGCGGTCGCGGAAGATCGGGCCGAGGCGTCCGGGCGGCTCGCCGGACAGCGGCGTCAGCTTATCGGCGAGCCTTCGCGGCAGATGGTAGGATTCCAGCCGACGCTGCAGCCAGGCCGCGAAGCCGACGTCGGCGTGAGAATAACTGACGAACGCACGGAACGGCCTGGCCTGAGCCATAGCGAGTCTCCCCCCGACTCTCCCGCGGGGAGGATGCGCCTTTCGGCCCTATCTACAAACAGAATTTCGTGCCCACTGAGGGATCGAGTATCCGGATCTGCCGACCGACAGGCTTCAGGCCGCTTCCCTGGGAGGGTTCGCCGGCACCGCGGTCCATTCGCAGCGGTGAAGGCTGATCGGATCGACGAACATGCCGCCCATCTGGCCGCCGAGCTGCCAGCGGACCTGGGCTTTGACCGGGCCGATGCCGGGCACGTCCAGCGAGACGTAGCTGCCGATCCGGACGAGCTCGCCGCATTCGGCCATGAAGCCGCTCGTCGAGACGTCGCGGACCTTCACCTCGATGCTGTACCAGCTTTGCGCGCACAGCTGCGTCCGGCCCTCCACGGGGGTCCGGCCCGAGCGGCGCGGCTTATACTGGTTCATGCGCCCGGCTTTACGGCGACAAAGATGAAGAGGCGGTAAAAGCGGGCCGTGGATGACGATCCGGCGCGGCTGCGCTATCGCTTTGCGCGAATGGCGACTCGCTTCCCTCCGGCGATGCGGCTTCTTGCCGCGGCCCTTCTCGCCGCCAGCTGCGGCGGCAAGGAGACCGGCCCGATCTCGATCAGCGCCGTCGGCGGGCCCCCGCGAATCGCCAATCCCAATCGTGAGCGGCTCGATCCGGCCTCCGCCATTCTGCTCGAAGCCGCCGCCCAGGGTTTGGTCCGCTTCGATTCCGGCGGCGAGATCGAGCCCGCGCTGGCGCAACGCTGGGTCGTGTCGGACGACGGCCTTCGCTACACCTTCCGGCTCGCCAAGGCGAGCTGGCGGGGGGGCCGAATCACCGCCGATCAGGTCGTGGCCAGGCTCCGCGCCGCCGCCGCCCCGGCGAGCCGCAATCCGCTTCGGCCCGTGCTCGGATCGATCGAGGAAATCGTCGCGATGACCGACGACGTCCTCGAAATCAGCCTCAAGTCGCCGCGCCCCAACCTTATCGAGCAGCTCGCCCAGCCGGAAATGGCGATCTTCAGAAACGGCCAAGGCTCGGGGCCCTACCGGGTGGAGCCGCAACCGGACGGATCGATCCGGCTCGCGCCGGTCGAGGTCGAACGGGAGGAGGGCGCGCCGGCGCCGCCGCCCTTTCTGCTTCGCGGCGAGAGCGCGGCCGTGGCCATCGCCCGCTTCGGCGAGGGACAGGCCGACCTCGTGCTCGGCGGGACGCTGGCCGATCTGCCGCTGGCCCGGGCCGCGCGGGCGCAGGCGGCGCAGCTCAGCTTCGATCCGGTAGCCGGGCTTTTCGGCCTTGCTTTCATCGCTTCGGACGGCCCCTTCGCCCGGATGGAGGCCCGCCAGGCCCTCGCCATGGCGATCGATCGGGACACGCTCGCCGTTGCGTTGGGCGTTCCCGGCCTTCGGGCGCGGGAATCGATGCTGCCCCCCGGCATCGAAGGGCTGGCTCAGGTCTCGGCGCCGGCCTGGATTCGCGACCCGCTCGCCGTCCGCCAGGCGCGCGCGGCTTCACTGCTTCGCGAAATCGGCAAGGGCGGCCGTCTTACCGTCCGGGTCGCGCTTCCCGACGGGATCGGCAATCGGCTGCTCTTCGCCCGGCTGCGCCGCGACTGGGCTCTTGTCGGGGTCGACTCGGTGCGGGTGCCCGCCGGCGCCGCCGCCGACCTTCGTCTCGTCGATGAAGTGGCGCCGGCGGGCCTTGCCAGCTGGTATCTGCGCCATTTCTCCTGCGAGGCGAGCCCGGTCTGCGATCCGGCGGCGGACGAGATGATGGCGGCGGCCCGGATCGCCCCCGACGCGGCAAGCCGCCGCGGCCTTCTCGCCAACGCCGACCGGATCTTGGCCGGTCTCGGCCCGTTCATCCCGCTGACGGCGCCGGTGCGCTGGTCGCTGGTCGCCCCGCGCCTTACCGGCTTCCGCCCCAATCGCTTCGGCCGCCATCCCATCGGCGGCCTGATCCGTGCGCAACCCTAGGAGACGAGCATGCCGACGCCCAAGGAACAGTTCGACTCCCTCGCCGAGCGCCTTCCGGTCGGCCGCGACCCGGCGTCCGTGCGCCGCCGGATCGAAGCGATGGAGAAGCTTCTCGAAGGGATGTTCACCCTGCCGGGCACCAACCGCCAGTTCGGCCTCGACGTGGTCCTCGACCTGATCCCGGTCGGCGGCAGCCTGGTCGCCGCCGCGATGGGCAGCTGGCTGGCCTGGGAAGCGCGCAACCTCGGAATGCCGCGCTTCACGATCGCTCGAATGGCGGGCAATATCGGCGTGGACTTCCTGCTCGGCGCCATTCCCTGGGTCG
>JAXDPE010000085.1:0-20285 GCA_034668565.1 Sphingomonadales bacterium
CCGGGCCCGGCCCCGATCACGATCACGTCGAAATTGTTCTCGAACTTTCCATTCCATTTCACGACATCCCGGCGGAAGCCGGGACCTCAGGACGATAAGCCACGGCGGGTCTCCCCGAGGTCCCGGCTTGCGCCGGGATGACGATTATAAATCGATCAGCAATCTCGTCGGGTCTTCCAGCGCTTCCTTCATCCGCACCAGGAAGGTCACGGCCTCGCGGCCGTCGACCAGGCGGTGGTCGTAGCTCAGCGCCAGGTACATCATCGGCCGGACCACCACCGCGCCGTCGCGGACCACCGGACGTTCCTCGATCCGGTGCATCCCGAGCACCGCCGACTGCGGCGGGTTGATGATCGGCGTCGAGAGCAGCGAGCCGAACACGCCGCCGTTGGAGATGGTGAACGTGCCGCCTTCCATGTCGGCCATGGTCAGCGAGCCATCCTTGGCGCGCCGCCCGAACTCGGCGATCGTCTTCTCGACCTCGGCGAAGCTCAGCGCCTGGGCGTCGCGGATGACCGGGACGACCAGTCCGTTGGGCGCCGAGACGGCGACCGAGACGTCGACATAATCGTGATAGACGATCTCCTCGCCTTCTATGTAGGCGTTGACCGACGGCACGTCGCGGGCGGCGAGCACGGCGGCCTTCACAAAGAAGCTCATGAAGCCGAGCCGGATCCCGTGCTTCTTCTCGAACAGATCCTTGTAGCGGCTGCGCGCCTCCATCACCGCCGTCATGTCGACGTCGTTGAAGGTGGTCAGGAGCGCGGCGGTGTTCTGCGCTTCCTTGAGCCGGCGAGCGACGGTCTGGCGAAGGCGGGTCATCCGAACCCGCTCCTCTTTCCGCGCACCGGAGGCGGGGCGAGGCGGAGGCGCCGCGGCGGCTGCCGGGGCCGTGGTGGAGGGGGGCGGGGGCGCCGGGGCCGGCGCCGCTTCCTTCGCCTTCTCCGCGGCGGCGTGGACGTCGTCCTTGGTCCGCCGGCCGTCCTTGCCGGTGCCCTTGATTCGCGACGGATCGAGATGATGTTCGAGCACGATCCGGCGCACCGCGGGCGACAAGGTGAGATTGGAGGAATCGTCGTCGCCCTCTTCCTCGCCGCGAAGCTCGACATTCTCGCCGGCGCCCTCCGGGTTGACCGGCACCGCCGCGGGAACCGCCTGCTGCGCCTGGGGCTGCGCCGGCATTCCCGAGCCGCTCTCGATCCGGGCGATGGCCGCGCCGACCGCGACGGTGTCGCCGACCGCGACGAGCTGGTCGCCCATCACGCCGTCGACCGGCGAGGGCACTTCGATCGCGACCTTGTCGGTCTCCAGGCTGGCGAGAGGCTCATCGGCCTTCACCGCGTCGCCGGGCATCTTCAGCCACTGGCCGAGGGTCGCCTCGGTGATCGATTCGCCAAGGGTCGGGACTTTGACTTCGGTCGCCATGTCGTTCCTTTATCCGGCCTTGCGCTGCGAGGGCGCCTGGGTGCTATGGCCGAGCGCGTCGGCGATCAAGGCCGCCTGCTCGGCCGCGTGACGCTTGGCGAGGCCCGTGGCGGGCGAGGCCGAGGCCGGACGGCCGGCATAAACAGGCCGCTTCGGCTTGAGGCCGGCTTCGCCCAGCCGGCGCTCGATGCGCGGCTCGACATGGGTCCAATAGCCCTGATTCTGAGGCTCCTCCTGCGCCCAGACCACCTCTTCGAGATTGGTCATGCGCTGAAGGCGCGCGAGCAGCGCCTCGCCCGGGAACGGATAGAGCTGCTCGATCCGGACGATGGCGACGTGACCGTCCCCGGCCGAATCGCGGGCCTCTAACAGCTCGTAGGCGAGCTTGCCGGTGCACAGGACGAGCCGTTTCACCGCTTCGTCCGCCGGCGCTCGGGGATCGGACAGGATGCGCTTGAAATGGCTGTCGCCGGTAAAATCGGCGAGGCTCGAGACGGCCTGCTTGTGGCGGAGAAGCGATTTGGGAGTCATCAGCACGAGCGGCTTGCGGAAGTCGCGATTCATCTGCCGGCGCAGGATGTGGAAATAATTGGCCGGGGTCGTGCAGTTCGCCACCTGCATATTGTCCTCGGCGCATAATTGCAGGAAGCGCTCCGGCCGCGCCGAGCTGTGCTCGGGGCCCTGCCCCTCATAGCCGTGCGGAAGCAGCAGGACGAGGCCGCTGGCGCGAAGCCATTTCGCCTCGCCGGCCGCAATGAACTGGTCGATCATCACCTGGGCGCCGTTGGCGAAGTCGCCGAACTGCGCTTCCCACAGGACGAGGGTCTGCGGATCGGCGAGCGAATAGCCATATTCGAAGCCCATCACGCCGAATTCGGAAAGCGGGCTGTCGCGCACCTCGAAGCGGGCGGGGCCGACCTGCGTCAGCGGGATATATTTATGGCCGTCCGTCTGGTCGACCCAGACAGAGTGACGCTGGCTGAACGTGCCGCGTCCCGAATCCTGGCCGGACAGGCGGACCGGGTGCCCGTCGCGCAGAAGGGTGCCGAAAGCGAGCGCCTCCGCCGTCGCCCAGTCGAAGCCTCCGCCGCTCTCGAACATGGCGCGGCGCGCGTCGACGATCCGGGCCAGGGTCTTGTGGACCGTCAAATGTTTGGGGATGGTGGTGAGGATTTCGCCCACCTCGAGCGCCGTCGCCTCGGAAACGCCGGTGGCGACGTTGCGGCGCTCGGTGATCGCCTCCTGCGGCCGGCTCAGGCCCGCCCAGGCGCCTTCGAACCAGTCGGCCTTGTTGGGCAGATAGGATTTCGCCGCCTCGAACTCGCCTTCGAGCAAAGCGGTGAAGTCGGCGATCTCGTTGCCGACCCAGTCGGGCCCGATCACGCCCTCCTTCACCAGCCGATCGGCGTAGAGCTGGGAGATTGGCGGATGATCCTTGATCGCCGCGTACATGAGCGGCTGGGTGAAGCTCGGCTCGTCGCCCTCGTTATGGCCGAAGCGGCGGTAGCACCACATGTCGATGACGATGTCGCGGTTGAAGCGCTGGCGATATTCGATGGCGAGCTTGCAGCAGAAGGTCACCGCCTCGGGATCGTCGCCGTTGACGTGGAGGATCGGCGCCTGGATCGCCTTGGCGACGTCGGACGGGTAAGGCGACGAACGGCCGAATTGCGGGCTGGTGGTGAAGCCGACCTGGTTGTTGATGATGTAATGGAGGCAGCCGCCCGTCGAATAGCCCGGGATTCCGGAAAAGCCGAGGCATTCGGCGACGATTCCCTGCCCGGCGAAGGCGGCGTCGCCGTGGAGAAGCACCGGAAGGACCAGGTCGCCGTCGGGATCTCCCAACGCGACCTGCTGGGCCCGTGCCTTGCCGAGCACGACCGGATCGACCGCTTCGAGATGGCTGGGATTGGGCACCAGCGACAAATGGACCTTGATTCCGTCGAACTCGCGGTCCGACGAGGTGCCGAGATGATATTTGACGTCGCCCGAACCGCCGACGTCCTCCGGATTGGCCGAACCGCCGGCGAATTCCGAGAAGATCGCCCGGTAGGGCTTGGCCATGACGTTGGCGAGGACGTTGAGGCGGCCGCGATGGGACATTCCGAGCACGATCGAGCCGACCCGGTCGGCGCCGCCATATTTGATCACCGCCTCGAGCGCCGGGATCATCGACTCGCCGCCGTCCAGGCCGAACCTCTTGGTTCCGACATATTTGCGAGCGAGAAACTTCTCCCACTGCTCGGTCTGAACGACCTTGGCGAGGATCGATCTCTTCCCTTCGGGAGTGAAGCGTATCTCCGCCTCCGGACCCTCCATCCGTTCCTGAAGGAAACGGCGCTCCTCGACGTCGTTGATGTGCATATATTCGAGGCCGACATTGCCGCAATAATTGCGGCGGAGGATGTCGACGACCTCGCGCACCGTCCCTTGCTGCAAGCCGAGCGCCCCGCCCAGCCAGATCGTCCGGTCGAGCGCGGCGCCGGTGAAACCGTGATATTCCGGCTTCAGATCGTCGGGCATCTCGCGCTTGGCGAGGCCCAGGGGATCGAGATTGGCGGCAAGATGCCCGCGCACCCGATAGGTGCGGATCAGCATCATCGCGCAGATCGCGTCGTTGGCGGCCTGCTCGACGTCCGCGGCCGGCTTGCCCGCCGCGACCGCGGCGTCCTTCGCCTTGGCCGCGACCTTCTCGATCGTCATCAGGGTCGGGTCGAGCCCCGAATTGAGCGCGTCGAGCTCCGCCACGGGCCAGTTGGGGCGCGCCCAGCTCGGACCCTGCTCGCGTTCGCTGCCGATGCTGTCCAAGTTCAAATCGCCTTCCGAATCCGCACCGGGGAAACGCGCCCGGCCTCCAGCATTTCCATTTCCGTCGTCCCGGCGAAGGCCGGGATCCATGAACACGGGAGAGCGGAGTCTCGAACCGCGGTGTTCATGGACCCCGGATCAAGTCCGGGGTGACGGTGTCCCCCTATCCCTTCAAAAGCGCGGCGAGGGTCGATCCAAGCTCAGATGGGCTCGGCGACACCGTAATTCCAGCCGCCTCCATCGCCGCGATCTTGTCCTCGGCGCCGCCCTTGCCGCCGGAGACGATGGCTCCGGCATGGCCCATCCGCCGGCCGGGGGGCGCGGTCCGCCCGGCGATGAAGCCGACCGTCGGCTTGCCGCGGCCGGCGCGGGCCTCATCCTTGAGGAACTGGGCAGCATCCTCTTCCGCGGCTCCGCCGATCTCGCCGATCATGATGATCGACTGGGTTTGGGGATCGGCCAGGAACAGCTCGATCACGTCGACGAAATTGGTGCCGTTGACGGGATCGCCGCCGATTCCGACCGCCGTGGTCTGCCCCAGGCCCGCATTGCTGGTCTGGAACACCGCCTCGTAGGTGAGCGTGCCGGAGCGGCTGACCACGCCGACCGAGCCCTTGCGGAAGATGCCCCCCGGCATGATTCCGATCTTGCACTCGCCCGGAGTCAGCACGCCCGGGCAGTTCGGGCCGATCAGCCGCGACTTCGAGCCCGACAGCGCCCTTTTCACCCGGACCATGTCGAGCACCGGAATGCCTTCGGTGATGCACACGATCAGCGGAACCTCGGCGTCGATCGCCTCGAGGATGGAATCCGCGGCGAAGGGCGGCGGAACGTAGACGACGCTGGCGTCGGCGCCGGTCTCGCGAACCGCTTCCTGAACGGTGTCATAGACGGGCAGGCCGATATGGGTCTGCCCGCCTTTGCCGGGCGTGACCCCGGCGACCATCTTCGTCCCGTAGACGAGCGCCTGCTCGGTATGGAAGGTGCCGGTCTCACCGGTCATCCCCTGGGTGATCACCTTGGTTGTGCTGTTTACGAGAATGCTCATTTCTTCTCCAGCGGGATGACAGTGACCTTGAGGCCACGTGCCTGCGCGTTCCCGATGGGAACGAGGGTCAGGCGGTGCGACGGCACCGTCCACGATTCAGCGGCCTCGGACGGCGGACTCGGCGGCCCCTCGGCAGGCCGTCCCAGCGCCGTACGGATTGCCGCCACGTCGGCGGGGGCGGGGGTAGGCAGCAGGACGAAGCACCTCCCGGCATCCCGCCCCGCCCCGAAGGCGCCGAGAAAGCTCATGTCGTTGGGCCTCGTGTATATCTCGAATGGGCCCTTCTTGCCGTGGTCGACGGTCGCATGTGCCGACACCCACCCACGTTGCTCCAGCAGGGCGAAATCGGCGCCCCCAGCCTTCGAGGCGGCGATGCAGTCCTCGATGTGCGACACTGCAACCGCCGCGGGTGGAACCCCAGGCACCAAAGGCGCCGCAACGACAGCCGCGAGCGAGAGAAGCGCGAAGACCATCAGCTCAGGCTGCTATCGATCGTCCTGCAGGCCTCGAGCAGCTCCTTCACCGCGTCGACCGAGACCTGGAAATTGGCTTTGGCCGTCTCGTCCAGCTCGATCTCGACGATCCGCTCGACTCCGCCGGCGCCGATCACCACCGGAACCCCGACATACAGGTCGTTCACGCCATATTGGCCCTGCAGGTAGGCCGCGGCGGGAAGCAGGCGCTTCTTGTCCTTGAGGAAGCTCTCCGCCATCGCCAGCGCCGCCGTCGCCGGAGCGTAATAAGCGGAGCCGGTCTTGAGCAGAGCGACAATCTCGCCGCCGCCCGAACGGGTGCGCTGAACGATGGCGTCGATTCGCTCCTGGGTCGACCAGCCCATCTTGATGAGGTCCGGCACGGGAATGCCCGCCACCGCGGAATAAGCGGGCACCGGCACCATCGTGTCGCCATGGCCACCCAGCACGAAGGCGGTGACGTCCTCGACCGAGACCTTGAATTCCTCGGCGAGGAAGTGGCGGAAGCGGGCGCTGTCGAGCACGCCCGCCATCCCGACCACGCGCTCGTGCGGCAATCCCGAAAACTCCCTGAGCGCCCAGACCATCGCGTCGAGCGGGTTGGTGACGCAGATCACGAAGCTGTCCGGCGCGTGCGCCTTGATGCCCTCGCCGACCGCCTTCATCACCTTGAGGTTGATGCCGAGCAGATCGTCTCGGCTCATGCCCGGCTTGCGAGCGATCCCGGCGGTGACGATGCAGACGTCGGCGCCCTTGATGTCGGCATAATCCTGGGTTCCGGTGAGCCGCGAGTCGAAACCCTCGACCGGTCCGGCCTGGGCGAGATCGAGCGCCTTGCCCTGCGGGATACCCTCGGCGACGTCGACGAGGACGATGTCGCCCATCTCGCGGATCGCCGCGATATGGGCCAGGGTGCCGCCGATCATGCCGGCGCCGATGAGCGCGATTTTCGTGCGAGCCATGGGGCTGCTCCAGCCTTTCTTTGGTCAGTCGAAGCGGGACCGGCGGCAGGACGCCGCCAACGTGGCGCCCGCTTAGACCCGTGGGCGCGAGGGGGCAACCGGGTGTGTGCCTCCAAATTCCTCCCCGCGATTTCGCGGGGAGGGGGGTGAAGGCGGGTCGGCATCCCGGGGGGATGCCGAGAGCCGGAACCGGCTGCGCAGCAGCCGCGGGGCGAAGCCTGGTGGAGGGGTTCTTCGGGCGCGGCAAAGAACCCCTCCACCGCACTTCGTGCGGTCCCCCTCCCCCGGAAATCCGGGGGAGGAATAAGGCCTCACTTCCCCGCCAGCGCCTTCATCATGTCGACCCAATGGTCGACGTCGTCATAGAGCGCCCTGACCGGGAGCCGCTCGTCGCGGCCGTGGGCGCGCAGGTCGTCGGGGACGATGCCCCAGCTTCCGTCGACTCCGTAGACCGGGATCCCGGCGACCCGGAACGGGCGGGCGTCGCTTGCGCCGGTGCTCATCTCGGGCATGATCGGCGAGCCCGGATGGCGGCGGTGGATCGAAGCGGTGTAAGCGGCGACCACGTCCGGCCGCAGCGGCGAGGCCAGCGACATCGCCTGGTTGTCGGTCCGCTCGACGACGACCCCCTTGTCGGCGACCACACGCTCGAGCTCCTCGCGGACGGCGGCGGGCTCGGTGCCCGGCATGATCCGGCAGTTGATCGTCGCGACCGCCAGCTGCGGCAAGGCATTGTCGGCATGGCCGCCGGCGAGACGGGTGGCGACGCAGCGGGTTCGGGTGAGTCCGACCTCGCCCGGATCGGCCTCGATGAAGTCGGCCGCCTTGCGGTCGTCCGGATTTGCGAGCCAGGCCCGCATCGCGTCGCCGAGGGGGCCCTTCTCGCCCTTTTCCCTGACGCCGAAATAAGCCCGGGTGGTCTCGTTGAGCATCGGCGTGAAACGATAGGCTTCGAGCCGGTCGAGCGCGTGCGCAAGCTGGTAGATGGCGTTGTCCGGCCTTGGCTTGGAGCTGTGCCCGCCCTTGTTGCGCGCGGTGAAGGTGTACATTGAGAAGGTCTTCTCGGCGGTCTGCAGCGAGAAGCCGAGCGGCCGGCCGTCGGCGGTGAAGCCCCCGCCGCCGCCGTCCGAATTGAGCGCATATTCGGCGTCGGTCCATTTCTTCCATTCGGAAGCGCCGAGCCGGGCGCCGTTGCCGCTGGTCTCCTCGTCGCCGGTGAACAGAACGACGATGTCCCGATCGGGCTTGAAGCCCTCCGCCTTCAGCCGAAGCAAAGCGACGGTGACGGCGGTGATCCCCTCCTTGATGTCGCTGGTGCCCCGCCCGTAATAATAGCCGTCCTTCTCGGCGAATTTGAACGGGTCCATCGACCAGTCTTCCGGCTTCGCCTCGACCACGTCCATATGGGCCATCAGCAGGATCGGCTTCCTGCCCGACGGCTTGGCGGCCGGCCAGCGCACCACCAAAGCGGCGGTCTGGTTGCCCGGATTGCCTTCATAGGGGAGGACATGGATATCGGATTCCGCCCAGCCCGCCGCCTTAAATTGATCGGCCAGATATTGGGCGAGCTCGGGCACCTTGCCGCGGCCCTCCACGGTCGGGATCTCGATCGCGTGCTGGAAGATTTCATGGGCCTTGGCCTGCCAGCGGTCGCCGGCTTTGGGCAGCGGCTCGGTCAGGGTGACCGGCGAGGCGGCGGAGGCGGCGGTCGAAAGCAGACCGAAAGCAAGAGCGAGAGCGAAACGCATCGATGGACCTCCCCGAATGAGCGCGGCGGAAGCTGGACCGCGATCGCGCGCCGGTCAAGCGGCCCCGCCAGTCCCCTCTTCCCGTCATTGCGAGGAGCGAAGCGACGAAGCGATCCATGGGCGGAGGCGCAGCACTGGATTGCTTCGCTATGCTCGCAATGACGGACCTCCAGCGTCGATGCCATGCCCCGCGGCGAGATAGTCCTGCGACTGCATCTCGATCAGCCGCGACACCGTGCGCTGGAATTCGAAGGCGCCGTCCCCGGCCGGGTAGAGCCCGTCGGGCCCGGCGTCGGCCGCGGCGAGCAATTTCACCTTATGCTCGTAGAGCGTATCTATGAGGGTGACGAAGCGCGCCGCCTCGTTGCGCCGGTCCGGACCCATGACCGGGATCCCGACCAGGATGACCGTGTGGTAGCGCCGGGCAATGGCGAGATAGTCGGCGGCGCCTCGCGCCTCGCCGCAAAGCCGCTTGAAGGAGAAGACGGCGACGCCCTTCAGGCTCTTAGGCACATGGAGGGTCCGTCCGCCCTGGACGGTGATGTCCTCGCCGGGCACCTTGGCCCGGTCTTCCACCGAAAAGTCGGTGAGCCGGAAAAAGGCCTCGCTGAGCGCCCGGGTCGCCTCGGGGCCGTTGGGCACATACCAGGTCGGGAAGCCGCCGAGCCGCTCGAGCCGATAGTCGGTGGGTCCGTTCAGGGGCACGACGTCGAGCGCGCGCTCGACCAGCGCGATGAAAGGCAGGAACAGCTCGCGGTTGAGCCCGCCGAGATAAAGGTCGCCGGGCGGCCGGTTGGAAGTGGTGACGACCGTCACCCCCGCCTCCAAAAGCTGGCCGAACAGCCGCGACAGGATCATGGCGTCGGCGGCGTTGTTGATCACCATTTCGTCGAAGGCGAGGAGGCGCGCTTCCGCCGCGAGCGCCCGGGCGACCGGGGGGATGGGGTCGCCCTCCTCCTTCTCGCGCTCGACCCGAAGCCGTTCGTGAACCTCGATCATGAATTCGTGGAAATGGACCCGCCTTTTGGGCTCGGCCGGAATCGCGGCGAAGGCGAGATCCATCAGCATCGACTTGCCGCGCCCGACCCCGCCCCACAGATAGGCGCCGCGCGGCGCGGCCGGCGCCTTGCCGAACCATCGCGCCCAGGGCCCTTTCCCGGGCGCCGCCGCCAGCTCGGCGGCGATCCGGTCGAGCACCGCGACCGCTTTTTCCTGGTCCGGATCCGGCCGAAGCTCGCCGGCGCCGACCAGCGCCCGGTAGCGCTCGGCGACCGCGCTCACCGCGACAGCTTCCTCAGCGTCCCGGACCAGGAGGCGACGATCTCCCCATCCTGCTCGACGAGGCCGCGCATCACCGCCAGCCTCTTGCTCTCGCGAAGGATCTCGACCGAGCAATCGAGCGGCATTCCCAGCCTGGCGCCGGAAAGGAACTGGGCGGAGAGATCGAGGGTGACCGAAGGCCCGAGCGTCGCCCCCGCCGCATAGCCGCCGGCGAACATCGCCATGTCGACGAAGGTGAGGATCGCGCCGCCGTGGACGATGTTGCCGAGGTTGCTCTGGGCGATGTCGGGAAACATCCGGCACCGGGCCCTGCCCTCCCCCTCGGCCCGGACGAGGAGCTTGCCGAGGGTGGCGTTGAAGCGATTGTCGTCGCTCGCCAGATCCCAGGTCCACCAGCCGGGATGGTCGGGATCGGGCTCGTGGCGGATGAGAGGGTGGAGTCGGCGCTCGGTCATTGTCCGGCTAACCCGTCATCCCGGCGAAAGCCGGGACCTCGGGGAGACCCGCCGAGACGTCTTGTGCTGAGGTCCCGTCTTCCGCCGGGATGACGGGAGGGCGCAGCCCCCCGCGACGCCTCAAACCGCCCGCTCCACCAAGAGCTTCTTGGTCTCCGCGATCGCCTTGGCCGGGTTCAGCCCCTTTGGGCAGACGTTGGCGCAGTTCATGATGGTGTGGCAGCGATAGAGGCGGAACGGGTCCTCAAGCTCGTCGAGCCGCTCGCTTGTCTTCTCGTCGCGGCTGTCGGCGAGCCAGCGATAGGCCTGGAGGAGAATGGCGGGGCCCAGGAACTTGTCGGAATTCCACCAATAGCTCGGGCAGGAGGAGGAGCAGCAGGCGCACAGGATGCACTCGTAGAGCCCGTCCAGCTTGGCCCGTTCCTCCGGCGACTGAAGCCGCTCCTTGCCCGACGGGTCCGGGGTCGACGTCTTCAGCCAGGGCTCGATCGAGGCATATTGGGCGAAGAAATGGGTGAAGTCGGGAACCAGGTCCTTGACCACGTCCATGTGCGGCAGCGGCGTGATCCGGATCTCGCCCTTATAATCCTCGATGGCGGTCGTGCAGGCGAGGCCGTTGCGGCCGTTCATGTTCATCGAGCAGGACCCGCAGATTCCTTCGCGGCAGGAGCGGCGGAAGGTCAGGGTCGGATCGATGTCGTTCTTGATCCGGAGCAAGGCGTCGAGCACCATTGGACCGGTCTCGTCAAGGTTGATCTCATAGCCGTCGTAACGCGGATTCTCGCCCGAATCGGGATCGTAGCGATAGACCTTGAGCCGCTTCGTCCGCCCCGGCCCCGCCGGATCGGTGAACGACCGGCCCTTGCCCTTGATCACGCTGTTCTTCGGAAGGGTGAACTCGGCCATTCTCAATCCTTTGCTGGCGCCCGCTTAACGGCTCCGCGCGGCCGGCTCAACCGTTGCGCTTTCGCCGGGATGACGCCCCCTAGAACAGCCCGTGGCGCCTCAGGCTCTCCGCCAGGATCGTCTCGATCAGCTGCTCCTGGCTGAGCCCGGCCAGAGCCGCCGAGCGGCCGTAGACCTTCTGCGACCAGAGATTGGCGTTGAGGTTGACCTCGAGGAACACGACCTTGCCGGCCTCGCGGTCGAAGCGGAATTCGAAGCGGCCATAGTCGAAGGGCCGGAACTCACCGGCGATCCGGCGGGTGTAATCGGCAATCACCGGCATCCATTCCTCGTCGTCGAACTCGACAAGCTGATATTTCTGGCTTCGGTCGACGAGGTCGCGCTTCTCGTAATAGGTGCGAAGGTGCGAGGGATCGGCCTGCTCGAACAGCATCATCGGCATGATCGCCGGCTCGCCGTCCACCGTGATCACCGGCACCTCGACGTCGCTTCCGTTGAGGAAGGGCTCGACGATCGCGTCATGGCCTTCCGAATGGATGCTGGCGATCGCCGCCTCGACCCCGGCCCAGTCGTGCGCGTCCTGCACCCCCCAGCTCGCCGACGAGGCGTTGGGCTTGATCACCATCCGCTCGCCCTCGGGGCAGCGCGCCTGCTCGACCGGGGCGCCGCGGCGATAGATCGCCCAGGGCGCCGTCGGGATTCCGAGCGCGGCGACCGCCATCTTGGTCAGATGCTTGTCGTCCGACATCCCCCTCAGGATCGGGCTGGCCCCCAGGAAGGGCAAACCGTGCCGGGTGCACAGCAAGGGCAGCATCATCTCGCTGTTGAGGAATCCGCCGCGGTTGAGCAGGGGGAAGACGAAGTCGACGTCGGGCTTGTCGAACAGCGCCTCATATCGGTTCGCCAGCTCGAGGTTGAGCCCCAATCCCTTCAAAATCTCGCGAACCTCGACATGATAGAGGGCGTGATTGCCGTCCTCGGGATGGAGGCCGCCCTCCCACAGAGCGTGCTTGGCGATGAAGAGGATCCGAAGGCGCTCCTTGGCTTCGGGCGGGATGGTGAGCGGACGGATGTTTGACACGCGGGACTTCGCCTTTCAGGGGGGAGCGCGCGGCGGACATAGGGCCGTCGCTACGGAAGGCCAAGAGCGTAACCTGAGTGACCGCCCCTGAATTCGCCCCTGAACTCGCTCGAAGCGAAGCGGTCCAGCTGATGACCTCGGGCGGCGACGCCCGGATCGTGCTCGACGCCGAGACCGGCCTCAACCGCTATCATTCGGCGCCGCGCCCGAGCCAGGTCCTCGCTTACGCCTCCTCCACCGCCAACGACATTTCCGCCCCGGCCTTCGCCCATGTCGAAGCCTTGCTCGCCGAGCTCGGGCCGGACGTGGACGGCCGAGTCTATGCCCGGCGGCTGGAATCGCTTCGCGGCCGCATCCGCCGCGCTTATTCGGTCGCCGACGAAGTCGACATCGTCTTCGCCCCGTCGGGCACCGATCTCGAATATGTCGCCTTGGCCTGCGCCGCCGGGCGCGCGAGCGGCGGCACCCACAATATCCTGCTGGGCGCCGACGAAGTCGGCAGCGGCTGCATCCACTCCGCCTTCGGCCGCTATTTCGCCGGCGAGACGGCGCTCGGCCTCGCCACCGTTCCGGGCGATCCGGTCCCCGGCCTCGGCGAGACCCATGTCGAGATGATCGACGTCCCGGTCCGCGACGGCGAGGGCCGCGCCCGTCCTTCGGCCGAGATCGCGGGCCGGATGGACAAGGCGATCGTCCAGGCCGATGCGGCCGGCCGCCACGTTCTCGTCCACATCGTCCACGGCTCGAAGACCGGACTCATCCTGCCGTCGCTCGGCGACATCGACCGCCTCGCCGACGCGCATGGCGGCTCGATCACCCTAGTCGTAGACGCCTGCCAGGCGCGGATCACCAGCCTCGCCATCGCCGACTATCTGGAGCGAGGGGCGATCGTCTTCGTCACCGGCTCGAAGTTCATGGGCGGCCCTCCGTTCAGCGGCTTCGCCCTCGTCCCCCGCCGCTTCCGGGAGGAATCGGTCCCTCTCGCCCAAGGTCTCGCGACGATCTTCCGCCGAGGCGAATGGCCGGAGGGCTGGCCGGGCGCCGAAGCGCTCGAGGACGGCGCCAATCCCGGCCTCCTGCTCCGCCTCGAAGCCTCGATCTTCGAGCTCGAACGCTTCCAGAGCCTCTCCGTCGAACAGGTCGAGCGGGTCATCCTCAGCTTCCACCAGGCGGTGCGGGAAGAGATCATCGAAAAGACCCCCGCCCACCGAGTCGCCCCTTACCCGCCGGGCGAGAAGGAGACCGCCGACACCCACCCGATCGAGATGCGCACTTTGTCGACGCTCGACCTCAGCGAATTCGGCGGCGGCGCGACCTTCGAGGACTCGGGCCGCTGGCACAAGGCGATGCTCGCCCACGGAGTCCGCCTCGGCCAGCCGGTCAAGTGCGTGAAGCTTGCCGAGGGCGGCTGGGGCGCGACTTTGCGCATCGGCCTGTCGATGCCGACGGTGGTCGAGCGCGCGGAGCTGGACGACGAGGTGCTCAGGCGCAGCTTCGCCGAGGATATGATCCGGGTCCGGGACGCGTTGCAGGCGGTGGCCTCATAACCGTCAATCCCGGGAAGTCCGGGATCCATGAACAAGTCCCGGAATGACGGCTCAATGGAGCGGCCGGCAATATTTCTCCCGCTCCGCCGGCGCCGCTCGAAGTCGAGTGTCGAGATAATAGCCGACCATCTCGCCGACTCGGCCGCCGTCCGATCCGACGAAGGGTGCGGCATCCCGCTTCCAGCCGGCGACGCAGGCCTCGTTCGCTTGGTCGGAGGCGGCGCAATCGAGCAGATTGTCGAACGCCCGGCGCCATTGCAGGAATTGCGGCCGGGTCATCGGCTCGCCATGGCCGGGGACGAGCGTGGCGAACGGGGTCGCGGCGATCTCGGCCAGCGCCTTGCGCCAGCCGTCGGGACAGCCGGTGTCGAAGAAGGGCACCGGCGCGACGACGAGATCGCCGGCGATCACCAGCCTGGCGCCTGGATCGTAGATCCAGACGTCGCCTTCCGTCGCCGCGAAGCGGGCGAGGTTCAGTCGGAGGCGGCGTCCGGCCATCCGCACCGCGCCCGACCGCTCGACCGGACGAGTAGGCCGAAGCGAGCCCGGATCGTCCATCGCCGCGAAGTCGCCCTTGATTTCCGCCTCCTGACCAGGCGCCGCCTTGCCCGTCGCGAGATACGCCTCCGCGCCTTTGCGGCTCTGCGGGAAGAAGCCGGTCAATGCCCCTTCCACCGCCCGGCTCGCATAGACCGGCGCCTTGGGATAGGCCGCCAGGATCTCGGCATTGCCGCCGCTATGATCGAGATGCCAATGCGTATTGACGATCGCCGCGACCGAGCGCCCCCGCGCTCTGGCGTAAGCGATGAGCTTCTCCTGATGCGCCGGGTGGCGCCCGGTATCCACCAGGATCAGCCCCTCGGGAGCGTCGATGAAGACGCTGTTCCCGTCCGGCTGACGGCCGGGCTCGAAGCTTCCCGGAACAAGGTGCCAGCCCGCGTCCGACTCCGGCGCGGCACCGGCGAGCGTCAAGGCGAACAGGGCGAGCAGCGGTCGCATGACGGATTTGTGCGGGACCCGACGGCGCAACGCAATCGGCGCTGGCAAATCACGCAAGGTCGGCCAAGTCCCGCCTCAGCCGGAGCACGAGCCCCATGCCCGGGCGATAAGGAGCGGTGCCGTCGCCAGGCCAGGAAATAGCCGCCGGCCAGCGCCAGATGCGCGCGGCCATTGACGATCTCGAGCGGGGCCCAGAACCTCGGCGAGCCTGCGCCCTCCCCCGCCGCCCGGGCCGCACCCGGGCGAGCCAACCCACAGCCCGAACTGCACGAGCGCCGAATTGACGATGACGAAAACTATCGAGCGTCTACGCCGAACAGCGCGCTGACAGCGCGCCGGCGCCAACACATCGTAGAGCCGGAAGGCATATTGCTCGGCCCGATGCACCACTTGGGCCAGGATCAGAGCGAGGGAAGGAGTCCGCGAGGCATTGGCCCCAATGTGATTACTGCCAAAGCGGAAACTCCTACAACTTAAAACACATAAGGATCTTGTACGGCGACATCTCGCGAAATGAGGAAATCCTGAAGCATCCGAACTACTTCCGTGCTTCTGATTGCAAACCCTAAGTGCATCGTTGTAGAAATGTTTACAACTGGCGTTTTCATTATGACCTGCCCTTGGTGCTTATATATCGGTCCAGCATATAGTACTCCAACAAAATAGAATCTTCCTCCTCCTAATTCGTACTTACCTGTACTGCGGTTAAAGTGAGAATTGGGATTAAACGTAAAAATGGGGGAACCTGATGAGCCACCGAAGCAGGCTATATCTGCCAAAAACTCCTCATCACCATTGTGTGGAACGGACAACGGACTCGCAGTCGTCCCCTTTCTGAAAATGGCAAAATTGTTCGGCGCGTCGTATAGCCCGTTCGGGCATCCGATCATGATAATATCCTCAAGCGCGTCAAACTCGGACCACTGCGCAGGAGATGGGACAAGTTGCGTAGAAATTGCTTTGAAATAGATACTCATTCTGTCGTCAGCCCATTGGTCCAACACAGTTGCTAAAGGAAGCGCTGCGAGATCGATGGCCGGATCTGAATGAAAGATAACAGCCTGAGGCTCCACGTTCAGGTCGCACCCGTTGTAATAACCGGATGGCTCATCTGCATCCGCTTTTGAGCGGTGAAAAACCGCTCTAACATAAACAGCATTTTCAAGAACGTGTCTGTTGGTTACTAAAAACGGCGCATTTAGGCCATTTTCAAGCGGTAACTGAAAAACAAATCCTGTGCCAAACCACTCCTGAGACGCGACGTCTCGGGCCGTAATGCGTACAGTAGAATAAAGAAGCTGCTCTACCGGTGACGAGGGCAGCAGAATGTGACCCATCAGTAAACCCGCGCCTTGGGCTCGATATATTTGATCTCGTCGGTCAGCGTATATTCGTGGACCGGCCGGTAATCGAGGCGCACCCCGCCCCCCTGGCCGCCCCAGCCGTCGAACCAGGCGGCCGTGTGCTTCATCCAGTTCGCGTCGTCGCGGTTGGGATAATCCTCGTGCATGTGCGCGCCGCGGCTCTCCTTGCGGTTGGCGGCCGAATGCATCGTCACCACCGCTTGGGCGATAAGGTTGTCGAGCTCGAGGGTCTCGACGAGGTCGGTGTTCCAGATGAGGCTGCGGTCGCTGACCTTGACGTCCGCCATCTGCTTGTAGACCTCGTCGATCCGGCTCTTGCCCTCCTCGAGCGTCGCCTCGGCCCGGAAGACGGCGCAATCGGCCTGCATCACCCGCTGCATCCGGTTGCGGATCCCGGCCGTCGGGCTTGCCCCCGCGGCGAAGCGGAACCGGTCGAGCCGGGTCAGCGCCATCTCCTCCGAGCCCGCGGGCAGGGGCCGCTGGGCGGCATTGGGCTTCAATATCTCGCCGACCCGGTGGCCGACCGCGCGGCCGAAGACGACGAGGTCGATCAGGCTGTTCGAGCCCAGCCGGTTCGCGCCGTGCACCGACACGCAGGCCGCCTCGCCGACCGCGAACAGTCCCGGCACGACGGCGTCGGGATTGCCGTCCCGCAAGGTCACCACCTCGCCGTGGAAGTTGGTCGGGATTCCGCCCATGTTGTAATGGACGGTCGGCACCACCGGCAGCGGCTGGCGGGTCAGGTCGACCCCGGCGAACACCTTCCCCGTTTCCGTGATCCCGGGGAGTCTCTCCGCTAATATCTTGGCATCGATATGGTCGAGGTGGAGCCAGATATGGTCCTTGTCCTTGCCGACGCCCCGGCCTTCCCGGATCTCCATCGCCATCGAGCGCGAGACGACGTCGCGGCTGGCGAGATCCTTGGCCGACGGCGCGTAGCGCTCCATGAAGCGCTCGCCTTCCGAATTGGTCAGATAGCCGCCCTCGCCCCGGGCGCCCTCGGTGATCAGCACGCCGGCGCCGTAGATCCCGGTCGGGTGGAACTGGACGAACTCCATGTCCTGCAGGGGCAGGCCCGCCCGAAGCACCATCGCATTGCCGTCGCCGGTGCAGGTATGGGCCGAGGTCGCGGTGAAATAGACCCGGCCATAGCCCCCCGTCGCAAGCACCACCGCCTGCGCGGAGAAGCGGTGCAACGACCCGTCCTCCAGGCACAAGGCGATCACCCCCCGGCACTCGCCCCCTTCCATGATCAGGTCGATGGCGAAATATTCGATGAAGAAGTCGGCGTCGTATTTGAGGCTCTGCTGGTAGAGCGCGTGGAGCATCGCATGCCCGGTCCGGTCCGCCGCCGCCGCGGTGCGCTGGGCCGGCGGGCCCGCGCCCATGTTCTGCATCATCCCGCCGAACGCGCGCTGGTAGATCTTGCCCTCGGCCGTCCTCGAGAAGGGCACCCCGGCATGCTCCAGCTCATAGACCGCCGCCGGCGCCTCCCGGCACAGATATTCGATCGCGTCCTGGTCGCCGAGCCAGTCCGAGCCCTTGACCGTGTCGTACATGTGCCAGGTCCAGTGATCCGGCCCCATATTGCCGAGCGAAGCGGCGATCCCGCCCTGCGCCGCGACGGTGTGCGAGCGGGTCGGGAAGACCTTGGTGATGCAGGCCGTCCTCAGCCCCTTCCCCGCCGACCCCATCGTCGCCCGGAGCCCCGACCCGCCGGCCCCGACGACGACGACGTCGTAGCTGTGGTCGATGATCTTGTAGGCGGAGGTGCTCATGCGGGGACGCTCGCGGCTGGGGTGGGGACTTGGGCGCGCTTTTAGGCTTGGCGTGGGGGGATGCAAGCTCGACTAAAGCCGGTGCGGGCGGCGGGGGGATGGTTCACGCCGATGGTGCGAAGGGGCGGGAGTTGCCGGGTGGGGTGGTTACTCCTGGTGGGCGCTATCGTCCGTGACGAATCGCCGCCGCAGTCCTAGAGGTATGGGAATCCGCAAAGGTCCTCCTACTCCATGAATGCCGTCGAGATTGAAGAAGCTGTTTCCGAACTCGCGTCCCAGCCGTTTGATCGGGCTGAGTTCCCGTTCCAGTTCCTGACCGCCTTTGGCGCCAAGGACACGACGCTCAAGCGTCTCCGCAAGGGCGAGACCAATGCTTCGGACGTCGAAGGTGGACTGCTTTGGCGCAACTACGTCCACATCGCCGTGACCTCGCCCGGTGAAGTTGGCGCGAGCCTCGCAGCCCTGCGTACCAGTTTGAAGACGACCAGCCAGAAGGCCAAGTTCATCCTGGCGACGGACGGCGATACCGTCGAGGCGGAAGACCTCGTCTCGGGCGACACGCTTGCCTGCGCCTTCGGCGAGCTCGGGGAAAAATTCGCCTTCTTTCTCGCGCTCGCGGGCATCTCGACCGTCAGGGAGATCAAGAACAATCCGATCGACGTAAAGGCGACGGGGCGGCTCAATCGCCTCTACGTCGAACTGCTGAAGGACAATCCGGAGTGGGCGACGGAAACGAGGCGGCCGGAGCTCAACCAGTTCATGGCCCGCCTCATCTTCTGCTTCTTCGCCGAAGATACCGGCATCTTCCGGCAGGGGGCGTTCACGGCAACCATCAACCAGATGAGCCATGCTGGCCACGGCAGCGGCGAGGAACGCTGGGGCAACACCCACGAGGTCCTCCAGCATCTGTTCCAGGCAATGGACACCGACACGACCCACAAGGGCGAACCGGACGACCGTTACCGCCGCGCCACCGGCATCCGCCCCTGGGCCGACATCTTTCCGTACGTGAACGGAGGTCTGTTCACAGGCGTGACGGAATGCCCGAGGTTCAGTCGGACGGCGCGGGCCTATCTGCTGCGCGCAGGCGAGCTCGACTGGAAGGAGATCAACCCGGATATCTTCGGATCGATGATCCAGGCGGTCGCCGACGACGGCGAGCGCGGTGAGCTGGGGATTCACTATACTAGTGTGCCGAATATCCTGAAGGTGCTGAACCCGCTGTTTCTGGACGATCTGCGCGAGCAGCTGGTGGCGGCGGGCGACAGCAAGCAGAAGCTGCGCAATCTGCGCAAGCGGCTGGGAAACATCCGCGTGTTCGACCCGGCGTGCGGATCGGGCAACTTCCTGGTCATCGCCTATAAGCAGATGCGCGCGATCGAGGCTGACATCGTCGAGCGGCTGGGAGGCGAGGCCAGCCTGAGGCTGGACGATCGCCGCAGCGTCATCCCGCTCTCCAACTTCTACGGCATCGAGATCAAGAGCTTCGCCGCCGAGATCGCCCGCCTGTCGCTGCTAATAGCCGAGTTCCAGGCAGACTGCCTGTACCTCAGCCAGCAAGAAGCACGCGCGATGGTCCTGCCGCTCCATAAGACGGGGCAGATAAAGGTTGGCAATGCGTTGCGGCTGAATTGGGCGGAGGTGTGCCCACCATTGGGCACGGCGCTGGTCGAAGAGCATGATCTTGCCGGGCCGACGGGGCGGCTGGCGCTCGAGGAGAGCGCGGCGGGAGATCGAATCACAGAAACCTATGTTTGCGGAAACCCTCCCTACAGCGGTCAGTCTGAAATGAGCGATCGCGAAAAAGCGGACCTTCGCGAAGCATTTGCCGGCACCAGTGCCGACTGGAAATCGCTCGATTATGTGCTCGGCTGGTTTCAAAAGGCGATTGAAATGGGCCGCCAAAACATCGGCGGTTGCGCTTTCGTCACGACAAACTCCGTATGTCAGGGGCAACAAGTTCCGGCGTTCTGGAGACACGCCCTTTCAACCGGTGTCCGTATCAACTTCGCCCGCACATCCTTTAAATGGAAAAATCTGGCCAAAAACAATGCCGGGGTTACGGTAATCGTCGTTGGTCTCTCGCATAGTAACGCCAAGCCGATTCTGTATGAGGATGGGGATTCAGGACCGGGTATCGGACGATCCGTAGATGTGATCGGCCCTTACCTCGTGCCGAACACCCAAACCATCGTCGACAAAGCTAGCAAACCAATAAACGCCCTCTCTCCGATGGATTATGGAAGCAAGCCCGCAGACGGCGGAGGACTCGTTTTGTCGGCAACTGATTATCTTACAGCTCCGGATGCAGCTCGTCACCTGATAAAGCCGTATGTTGGAAGTGACGAATATATCGATGGAAAAATGCGCTATTGCCTTTGGATCGAAGAAGATGGTCTCCAGATGGCAA
>JAXDPE010000086.1:0-26687 GCA_034668565.1 Sphingomonadales bacterium
GGCGGAGGTAGCGGCAAAGGTTAAAGATAGGGTTTGAGCCCATTGAAATGCCCCTCCCCTTCAGGGGAGGGGTTGGGGTGGGGAATGTCGTAAGGCCAGGAATTCTGGCGGCCCGGCGCAGCCACAGCCCCCACCCCAAACCCCTCCCCTGAAGGGGAGGGGCTTCAACTCAGCGAAGCACCCCCGCCACCGCCATTTTCCACCCCGCCAGCCGCTCGTCGCGAACCTTCGCCGCCATCGCCGGCCCGAATCTCTCCACCGCCCCCCGCATCGCCGCCGCGTCCTCCAGCGAGCCGAACATCCCGCATCCCACCCCGGCCAGCATCGCCGCGCCCAAAGCGGTCGTTTCCACGAACGCCGGCCGCTCCACCGTCAGATCGAGCATATCGGCCAGGTCCTGGGCCAGCCAGCCGTTCGCCGCCATCCCGCCGTCCACCTTCAGGACCTCCCAGGGCGCCCCGTCGGCGGCGAAGGCGGTCATCAAATCGTGGGTCTGGTGGGACATCGCCTCCAAGGCGGCCCGGGCGATCTGGGCCCGACCGGTGGCGAAGCTGAGACCGGTGATGGCGCCGCGGGCGTCGGGCCGCCAGTAAGGCGCGCCCAGCCCGCTATGCGCGGGGACGATCTGGACTCCCCCGCTGTCCGGCACAGAGCGCGCCAGAGCTTCCGTCTCGGCGGCGCTGCCGAGCAGGCCGAGATCGTCGCGAAGCCATTTGACCAGGCTTCCGGCGACGAAGACCGAACCTTCGAGCGCGAAGCGGCGTTCGCCGCCGAGCTGCCAGGCGATGGTGGAGAGCAATCGGTGACGGCTCCGGTGCTGCTCGCGGCCGGTGTGGGTGAGGATGAACGCGCCGGTGCCGTAGGTCGCCTTGCTGTTGCCGGGCCGGAGGCAGGCCTGGCCGATCGCCGCCGCCTGCTGGTCGCCCGCCATTCCGGCGATGGGGATGGCCCTTCCGAAATGCTCGGCGAGGGTTTCGCCCAAAGGCCCGGCGCAATCGACGATCTCGGGGAGCATGAAGGCCGGCAGCCCCCACAGGTCGAGAAGTCCCTCGTCCCAGCGACCCGTCCGGATATCCATCAGCATGGTCCGCGACGCGTTGGTGGCGTCGGAGACGTGGAGGCCGCCCGTCAGCCGGAAGACGAGCCAGGATTCGACGGTGCCGACGCACAAATCCTCGCCGGCCGCCTTGAGCTGGGGCCAATGCTCCAGCGCCCAGGCGATCTTGGACGCGCTGAAATAGGGGTCGAGCAGAAGCCCGGTCTTGGCCTGAACGGCCTTTTCATGCCCGTCCGCCTTGAGCCGAGCGCAAAGATCCGCGGTGCGCCGGTCCTGCCAGACGATGGCCGGGGCGAGCGCCCGTCCGCTGCACCGGCTCCAGAAGACGACGGTCTCGCGCTGATTGGTGATTCCGAGCGCCGCCACCCGTCCCGCGCCGCCGCCGGCGGCCACCGCGGCCCGCGCGCAGGCGAGGCTGGAAGCCCAGATCTCCTCGGCGTCATGCTCGACCCAACCCGGCCGGGGGTAGGATTGAGCGAGCTCCCTCTGCTCGGCGGCGAGGCAGGTCCCTTCGGGCGCGAACAGCATGGCCCGGGTGCTCGTCGTGCCTTCGTCGATGACGAGGATCGTATCGCCCATTGTCCGTCCCCGCATCCCCCCGCCGTCCTTCCGGCGAAGGCCGGAATCCATGAACACCATCCCGGGAGTTCACCCCACAATCCGTGTTCATGGATGCCGGATCAAGTCCGGCATGACGAGGGTCGGCGATCTTTGCTGCGCCCGCCCCGGGGCGCCGTTAAGGTCCGGCCATGGACAGTTTCGACCTCCTCGTCGTCGGCGGCGGGATCAACGGCGCCGCGATCGCCCGCGACGCCGCGATTCGCGGCGCCACTGTCCTCCTCGTCGAGAAGGACGATCTCGCCGCCCACACCAGCTCCGCTTCGTCCAAGCTGATCCACGGCGGCCTTCGCTATCTCGAAAATTACGAGTTCCGGCTGGTCCGCGAGGCCCTGGCCGAGCGCGAGATCCTGCTCCGCACCGCCCCCCATATCGTCCGCCCGCTGCGCTTCGTCCTGCCGCATTGCCCGGCGCTTAGGCCGCACTGGATGATCCGCTCCGGCCTGATCCTCTACGACCTCTTCTCGATCCGCGGCAGCCTTCCGCGCTCGCGCCGCGTCGGACGGCGCGAGGCCGCGCTTCACGCCCCGCTCAAGGAGCGGCGGCGGGTGCTGAGCTATTGGGACGCCTGGGCCGACGACAGCCGCCTCGTCGTCTTGAACGCCGTCGCCGCCGCCGAGAACGGGGCCGAGATCGCGACCCGGACGGAATTGCTCTCAGCCCGCCGCGAAGGCGGCGCCTGGAGCGCCGAGCTCTCCGGCGGACGCCGGGTCGCCGCCAAAGCGATCGTCAACGCCGCCGGGCCCTGGGTCGCCCAGGTCCTCGACCGCCGGCTCGCCGAGACCAGCGCGAGCCGGGTGCGGCTGGTCAAGGGCAGCCACATCGTCGTCCCGGCCCTTTGGGAAGGGGAACAGGCCTATATCCTTCAGCAGGCCGACGGCCGAGTCGTCTTCGCGCTCCCTTTCAAGGGCGCCTTCACCCTCATCGGGACGACCGACATTCCCGTCGAGCGGCCGGAGGACGCGGCGATCACGGCCGACGAGAAACGCTACCTTTGCGAGGCGGCGGACCGTTACTTCACTCGCCAGATCGTCCCCGCCGACATCGTCTGGAGCTATTCCGGGGTTCGGGCCCTCTATGACGACGGCGCCGCCGACGCCAAATCCGTCACCCGCGACTATCATCTGGAGCTCGATTCCGATCCGGGGCCGAAGCTGCTCTCCGTCTTCGGCGGCAAGATCACCACCGCCCGCGCGCTCGCAGAGGAGGCGCTGGACCGGCTCGGGATCGACGGCCGCCGCTCCACCTCGCACACCTTCCTCCCCGGCGGCGACCTCTATCCCGATTTCCTGAAGTGGCTGGACGGGCTGGCGGCCTGGCTGCCCCAGCCGCTCCTCGCCCGGCTTTCCGGCGCCTACGGGACCCGCCTCCGCGACATGATCGGCGGCGCCCAGGGCCTTGCCGATCTCGGCCGCCATTTCGGCGCGGGCCTCTACGAGGTGGAGCTGGCCTGGCTCAGGGAGCGGGAGTTCGCCCGGACCGCCGACGACGTGCTGTGGCGGCGAACCAAGCTCGGCCTGGCGATGAGCGCGGAAGAAGCCGCGGCGGTCGAGACGTGGATGACGGACCCGTCATCGCGAGCATAGCGAAGCCATCCAGCTGGGCCTTCCGAGTCAGGCTGGATTGCTTCGCTACGCTCGCAATGACGAGGCTCAGGGCCCTTCGTGCAGCGGGTCCGTTCCCGGCTCCGGCACTTCGTCCAGCTCGCGCCGGCTCGCTTCCGCTTCCTCCTCGATCGCTTCGTCGCCCGAGGGCAGGTCCTTCTCGCCGCCGTCCATGTCATTCTCCTCGGCCGCTCAACGCCCGAGCCGGGAACCCGCTCCGCCCCCGAGGCTTTGACCGCGAATGGCACCTTGCGCTCGTGAAGCCGCCGAATCGGCCGGCGATGGCGACAGCGTCGTCGGCTGGAAGCTCGACCGCGAGCAGCGCAAGGAGCTGCTCCAGCAATTCCCGCCCCGCTATGGAGTCGTCGACGCGGACCATGTCACCCTGCGGACCCGAGCGGCGGCGGATTGCGCCCTTCCCGACGAGACTTTGGGCGATATCCTGGGCCGGATCGACGACGGCCTAGGGGTAGAGGCGATCGTTGTGGCGATCGCCGGAACCACCGACCGCCCCGGCGGCGGCACCTACCACATCACCTGGTCGCGCGCGCCCGGGCGCGAAGCCCGCGAATCCAACGACGTGCTTGCGCAGGGCGAATGGACGGCCTTCGACCTGCCCATGCCGGTGAAGCTCGAGCCCTGCTGCTGGTCGCGAGGCGCCTGAAATTCTTGAATTCCTCCCCCGCTTTCGCGGGGGAGGGGGACCGCCCGAACGGCGGTGGAGGGGTTCTTGCTGACTGAGAAGAGCCCCTCCACCATGTTTCGCCCCGCGGCTGCTGCGCAGCCGGTTCCGGCTCTCGGCATCCCCCGGGATGCCGACCCGCCTTCACCCCCTCCCCTGCAAATGCAGGGAGGAATTATGTTGTCGGCCCCTTATACTCCGCGCGAATCCGGGAGCTCCGCTTGAAACCACTCGCCTGCCTCGCCGCCGCCCTGCTGCTGACCGCCGCGAAGCCGCCCCCGGACAAGCCCATTTCCTACCGGGTCACCCCGGTCCTCCAGAAAGACGGCAACCGCGCGCTCGACGTCCGGGTCCGGCTAAACGGCGACGCCGACGGTGAGACGGCTTTGTTCCTGCCCAACGTCTGGGCCGGATCGAGCGAGCTCTGGCGCTACGCCAAAGGGCTCCAAATTCGTGGCGCCAGGAGCCTGAGCGGAACCTACGACCAGCCCGTCGCCCGCCACCGCCCCGGCGCTCGGCTCAGGCTTCGCTACCGGATCGTCTCCGCTTATTCCGAGGATCCGGGCTTCGCTTACGAAAAGGCTCGGCCGCTGATCCACACGGACTGGTTCTTCGTCCACGGCGAGAGCCTGTTCGGCCGGCCGGGCGGCGGCGACGCACGGCCGGCGACGTTCAAATGGGGCCGGCTCCCCAAAGGCTGGACGGTGGCTTCGGACCTCGACCATCTCGCCGGCAAGCCGACGACGCTCGCCAACCTCATCAACAGTGTCGTCATCGGCGGCTCGAAGCTTCGCGTCGTCCGCCGAGACCTGCGCGGCGCCGAGCTCCGGGTCGCATTGCTCGGCGACTGGAAGTTCACGCCCGACGCGCTCGCCGACACGGTGACCCCGATCATCGCCGCCGAGGATGCCTTCTGGGGCGAGCGGAGCGCGCCCTTCCTCGTCGCCATGGCGCCGCTCGGCGACCTCCCCTCCGGCCTCTCCTACACCGGCACCGGCCGCACCGACGCTTTCTCGATCGCGTCCACCAGCGCCTTCGAGCTGAAACAGACGGTCCGGTTCCTCGCCCACGAATATATGCATTCATGGGTGCCGATCGCGCTCGGCGGGATGCCGGAGGAGGATGAGGGCCGGGATTATTGGTTCAGCGAGGGGTTCAACGATTATCTCGCCGCCAAGGTGCTTCTCCGCGCCGGCATCTGGACCCTGGCGGACTGGGCCGCCGACAAGAACGAGACCCTGCTGCGCTACGGCCAGTCGCCGGCGAAGACCGTCGACGGCGCCGAGATCGCGAAGCGGTTCTGGACCGACCCTGCCGTCCAGCAGGTCAGCTACGACCGCGGCCACCTGCTCGCCGCCAAGCTCGATTCGCAGATCGCCATGCGCTCGGCCGGCAAGCAGAGTCTGGAAAGCGTGCTTCGGATCCAGCGACGGGCCGCGGAGGGCAGCCCGGAGCTCGCCGTCGCTTTGTTCCGCAAGACCCTTCGCGAGGAGACCGGGATCGATATCGACCCGGACCTCGATCGCTACGCCCGCCGCGGTGAGCCGCTCCTGCTCCCGCCCGATCTCCTCGGCGATTGCGCCCGCCTCGTCACCGAGCGCCGCAAGGCCTTCACCCGCGGCTACGACGCCGAGGCGACCCGCCGGGGCGACGGCGTGATCACCGGAGTCGACCGGGAGGGCCCCGCTTACGCGGCCGGGCTTCGCGACGGCATGAAGCTGGTCCGCCGCGAGGCCGGCAAGATCGGGGATTCCTCCGTCGAGCTGGCCTATCGGATCACCGACAACGGGGCGGAGCGGGTGATCAGCTACCGGCCGGAAGGCAAAGGCGAGTTCGAGGTGCAGCGGGTGGAGCTCACCGTCTCGGGGCCCGAGGCCGAGGCGGCGTGCAAGGCGCGGCTCGGCGGCGCCTCATGAGCTTCACCGCGAAGCTATTGCTGCTCGGCTCCGGCGAGCTCGGCAAGGAGCTGGCGATCTCCGCGAAAAGGCTCGGCGCCTATGTGATCGCCTGCGACGCCTATGCCGGCGCGCCCGCCATGCAGGTCGCCGACGAGGCCGAGATTTTCTCGATGCTCGACGGCGACCGGCTTCGCGAGACGATTGGGCGCCACCGGCCCGATTTCGTCGTTCCCGAAGTCGAGGCGATCCGGACCGAGGTGCTGGCCGAGCTCGAGGCGGCGGGGGTCCCTATCGTGCCGTCGGCGCGGGCGACGATGATGACGATGAACCGCGATTCGATCCGCGAGCTCGCCGCCGGGCCCCTAGGCCTTCGGACCTCGCGCTACCGCTTCGCCGAGAGCTTCGAGGAGGTCGAGGCCGCCGCCGCTTTCGCCGGCTTTCCCTGCGTGATGAAGCCGGTCATGTCCTCCTCCGGCAAGGGCCAGCGCATGATCGAGGCCGCGGCCGGCCTGCGCGAGGCCTGGGGCTATGCCGTCGCCAACATGCGCGGCGACCGGGCGCGGGTGATCGTCGAAGAGTTTATCCGCTTCGATTACGAGATCACCTTGCTCACCGTCCGCACCCGCGACGGCGTGCTGTTCTGCCCGCCCATCGGCCACTGGCAGGATCGCGGCGACTATCGGGAAAGCTGGCAGCCGACGCCGATGTCCGCGCGCGCGCTCGCCGACGCCCAGGCGATGGCGTGCAAGGTGGTCGACAATCTCGGCGGCTTCGGTCTCTACGGAGTCGAATATTTCGTCGTCGGCGACGAGGTCATCTTCTCCGAGCTCTCCCCGCGGCCGCACGACACCGGAATGGTCACCCTCGTCTCGCAGAACCTCTCCGAATTCGACCTCCACGCCCGGGCCATATTGGGCCTGCCGATCCCGCATATCGGCCTAACGGCGCCGGCGGCGGCGAGCGCGGTGATCCTGGCGGACAGGGAGTCGGAACGGTTCCGCTTCGAAGGCATCGCCGAAGCGCTTGCGCTGGGCAGCGAGGGCGCCGAGGTGGACGTGCGCATCTTCGGCAAGCCGGTGACGAGGCCCTACCGCCGAATGGGCGTCGCGCTGGCGACCGGCGCGACCGCGGACGAAGCGCGGGCGCTGGCGATGCGGGCGGCGGAGAAAGTCAGGATCGTCTACGATTAGACCGTCATTCCGGCGGAGGCCGGAATCCATGAACACGGAAGTTCGAGCTTTAATTCGGCGGTGTTCATGGATCCGGCCTTCGCCGGGATGACGATTAGCGCCCGAACCTCAGCACCAGATGGTCATATTCCGAATTGCCGACATACCCGTCGCCGTCGGAATCGTGGAAGGCGACGATGTAGATCGGCCGGCGCGCGGTCGCGATCGGCACCTGGCCCCCGGCCCTCGTCCACAGCGCCGAATAATAAACAGACGGACGCTCCGGATCGGGCCCGAGTCTCAGGTCGATCAAATAGTTGTTCCCCGAATCGCTCAGCATCAGCATGCCCGAGCCGGCTTCGGTGTCGGCCATCCCGGTGCCGGGGGCGAAGCAGGGATGCTCGCCGCCGGCCGTCGGATCGCCCGCCACCGAGCGCGGCCGAAGCGCCTTGAAGATCGATTTCCCGGTCCAGGCGCACAGCTGGTAGGCGACGTCCGGCTGCCGCTTCGGGAACAGAATCCGGAAAGGCCGCGGCGCCAGCCTGGCCTCGGTGGTGCGCAGGTCGGTCCTGACCAGCGGGACCGGCTTGCCGTCCTGGACGATGCGGATCGCGAGCCAGGGCGTCTGGGCGACCTGCGTTGCCGGGCCGGCCGCGGCCAGGGGCCCGCAGGGAAGCGCGGCGAGCAGTAGAATGACGCTAACATACCTTACCACGTTGCCCCTCGCTCTCTTCGGCGGTGATAGGCGCAAGGCCGGCCCGAACCAAGCGACCCGCGGCAGGCACTGGCAAAACCGGAATGTTTCTGATATGTTCTTGAGGTGACGAGTGCGATTCGCAACTTTTCTCCACTTCACGGCCCCCGGGGCCCTCGCGGGGAGCGCGAAGTTCACGCAAAAAGTCGCGACACCATGAACTTCATGAACTTCGCCCACCGCGCGGCGCTGGTTTGCGCTCGGATGCTGCATGCGCTATCTTTTGCCAATGTCGGGCAAGCGCCTGGAATTCCTGCATATTCGGAGCCGGTTTTGATGAAGAAGTGCCTCGCCTTCACGATTTCCCTGCTTGTCCTCGCCGCTCCGGCCGAGGCCCGCCAGAGCCGCCTTTGCCTCGACGAAGCGTGCACCACGACTGCCATCTTCCAGACCGGGGACGGCGGCGGAGCCACGGTCGAGGCGACCCGCTACGGCAGCTGGGGCTTCGACACGGCGGGAATGGATCGGTCGGTGAAGCCCGGCGACGATTTCTACACCTACGTCAACGGCACCTGGACGAAGAACAGCCGAATCCCCGACGACCGTTCGTCCTTCGGCGCCTTCGCGGTGCTTCGCGATCTTTCCGAAGCGCGGCTGAGGAAGCTGATCGAGAGCTACCGCTTGGGCGCCGGCGGCGACGAGGGCAAGGCGGCCGCGCTCTACCAGGGCTTCATGGACGAGCCGGCGGCCGAGCGCGCCGACGCCATTCCGCTCCTTGCCCGGCTGGTCCCCGTCTATCAGGCGAAGTCCAAAGACGACATGGCTCGGCTGATGGGCCGGGCGCTGGGCGGCTTCGGCGCGAGCTTCTTCGGCCCCGGAGTCAGCGACGACGCCAAGCGCCCGGACGTCTACGCCCTCTATCTGCGCCAGTCGGGCCTCGGGCTGGGCGACCGCGATTTCTACGTCGATCCCAAGTTCAAGCCGCAGCGCGAACGCTATGGGCTCTACGTCCGGCAGATGCTGGAGATGGCGGGATGGCCCGACTCGGCCAACGCCGCGCGCGACGTCGTCGCCATGGAGACACGGATCGCCGAGGCGCACTGGACCCGCGCCGAAAGCCGCAACCGCGACAAGACCTACAATCTGATGACCCGGGCCGAGCTCCAGGCGATGGCGCCGGGCTTTCCCTGGACGACCTTCCTCGAGGCCGCAGGAGTCTCCCGCGCCGAGCGCGCGATCGTCGCCCAGAACACTGCCTTTCCCAAGGTCGCCCGGATCTTTGCCGAAAGCGACCTCAAGACCCTCAAGGCGTGGCAGGCCTTCCACATCACGGACGAGATCGCGCCACTGCTCTCGAAGCGCTTCGCCGACGCCGGCTTCGAGTTTCGGTCCAAGTTCCTCAACGGCCAGCCGCAGCAGCGCGAACGGTGGAAGCGCGGGGTAACGTTCGCCGAGAATGCCATCGGCGAGGCGATCGGGCGCGACTATGTCCGGCTCTATTTCCCGCCGGAATCCAAGGCCAAGATGGACTCCCTGGTCGCCAATCTGCGCACCGCCATGGGCAGTCGGATCCAGGCCCTTCAGTGGATGGGCCCGGCGACTAAGACCGAGGCCCTGAAGAAGCTCGAAGGATTCAACGTCAAGATCGGCTATCCTTCGAAATGGCGGGATTATTCGGGGCTCGAGGTGGTCCCCGGCGACCTCGTCGGCAATGCCGAGCGGGCCGCCCGCTTCGAATGGGATTTCCGCCGCAACCGCATCGACCAGCCGGTCGACGAGGCCGAATGGGGAATGACCCCGCAGACGGTGAACGCTTATTACAACTCGGTGAAGAACGAGATCGTCTTCCCCGCCGCCATCCTCCAGCCCCCCTTCTTCGACCCGCAAGCCGATCCCGCGGTCAATTATGGCGGCATCGGCGGAGTGATCGGCCACGAAATCACCCACGGCTTCGACGATCAGGGCCGCAAGTCGGATTATGCGGGCGTGCTTCGCGACTGGTGGACCCCCGAGGACGCCGCCAAGTTCGAGGTTCAGGCGGCCAAGCTCGGCGTCCAGTACGAAGCCTACAGCTTCCCCAACCTGCCGGGCGTCCACATCAACGGCCGCGCGTCGATGGGCGAGAATATCGGCGATCTCGGCGGGATCACCCTCGCCTTGGAAGCCTATCGGACCTCGCTGGGCGGAAAGCCGGCGCCGGTCCTCGACGGCTTCACCGGCGATCAGCGCGTCTTCCTCGGCTGGGGCCAGGTGTGGCGCACCCTGTTCCGCGACGAGGCCTTGCGCCAGCAGCTGGTCGGCGATCCCCATTCCCCCGGAATGATCCGGGCGATCGCGCCGCTGAGGAACATCGACGCCTGGTACGAGGCTTTCGGGGTCAAGCCCGGCGACAGGCAATATCTCGCGCCGGAAGACCGGGTTCGGATCTGGTGAGCGGCTTGCGGCCGCTATTCCGGCGCATTACCTTGGGATGATGGCCCGCACCCCCAAAAGCGTCCGCGACGAAGAAGAGGCGGCTCTTCTCAAGTCCCTTCGCGAGCATGGCCGGGTGGTCGAGGTTGAGGCCGAAGACGCGCCACTCCCGCCCGGCGTGACTCATGTGCTGGTGCGCGAGCCCGGTGCTTCCCGGCCCCGACTGGTCGAGAAGCGCAAGTCGTTCATCTGACCGGGCGGCGGCGCGCCGCCTTCGCGCAGCAACCGCAGGCGAACGCGACCCGTTCCAGCACCGCCCGATCGCCCGAGCGCGCGACCACGTGGGTCTTCGTCCCCTCCTTGGCGATGAAGCCCGAGCCTCCCGGAGCCGGCTTGGCCTTGGCCGGGGACGAGCCGTCGAAGGAGATCGATCCTCGCCGGACCAGCATTTCGACATAATCCCGGACCTCGCTGGAGAGCACGGCCTCGCTCTGCACCGAGCCGAGCAGAGCCGTGCCGCCGCCGGCCTCGCCGACCAAGGCCGGGCGGGGAACCTCGGCGACGACGTTGTTCAATTTCTCCGCCAGACCGCTGAGATCCACCCTCGCCCGAGCGACGGCTTCGGTGACTATGCCCGGGCCGACATCGTCCAGCCGGCGAAGCGACAGCACCGTTCCCTCGACGAGCCCGAGAAGCTGACGGACCCGGATCTTGGCGCCGCGGGTCAGCATCGCCGAGCCCTTGGCCGAGGCGCTCGGCGCCGCCCTCGCGACCGGGGCCTGGGGCGCGAGGAAGCCGCTGGACCCAACCGCGAGGCCATGGGCGGCGAAGGCCGCCTTGATATGCGCCGCATTGGCGCCGTTGTGGAGCTGCTGGTCGATCAGCAGCATCGTCCGGCCCCAGGCGAGGAAAAGGCGCGGCACGATCGGAACCTGGGCCGCGGCCCGCGCCGCGAGCAGGGTCGCCTTCTGACAGGCCGTCCACAGATTGGCCTCGGAGGCGGCGCCCGCCGCGAAGATGTTTCGGATGAGGTCGTAATAAACACCCGAGACGATCTGGCCGAGGCTGTGCGCCTCGTTGATCAGCACGCCCGGCCCGCCATTGGCGGGCAGGGTCTGGGGAAGGACCCACAAGAACGTGTTGCGCGCCCGCCGCGGCTTGGCCGCATTGTGGTTGGGGCCGAGTGCCCGGCGCACGCCGTCGGAAAGCGCTTCCGCCGTTCCCTCGACGAAATTGGCTTGGTTGAGGACGCCGCCGAGGAGTTGCTGGCGGGTCTGCTGGTCGGACAAAGCGTACATGATCGCGACGACGTCGCCGAAGCCTTCGTGAAAGGCCTCGGCCTCGATCATCGAGACCCCCCACAATTGCGGCCGGATCGAGTCCAATATGGCATGGCCGGTCTCATGGGCGACGACGTCGCTGCTCGCGCCCGAATAGAGGATCTGCTGGCCGATCGGGAATTCGTAGAACTGAATCGCCTGCCGGGTGTAGTAGGCGTTGAGCTCCACCGCGAAATTCGGGATCAACTGCATCGACTTCAGCGCCGGCTTGCCTTGCCATCCGGGAAGCGGACCGCAGATCGATTCGAAGACGTCGAGCGTCCGGAATGCCGCTTCTCGGCTCTGCCAGGCGACGAAGTTAAGCGTATCTGTCGGGTAGACGGCGGCGGGCGGCAGGCCGGTGACGGCGAAGCGCACCTTGGTCGAGCCGCGGTCTTGGACCGGGTTGATCTGCCGCACCGGCTGCTGGGCGAGCGGATCGTTGGGGATGTAGGATATCGGCATCGTGAGTTTCCTTGCCTCCGCGGATCGTTTCAGCCTTTGGGATAGGCTTGCCAGGGCGAGCCGGCTTTCCACCTGTCCCGGCCCGCCTTGATCAGGCAGCGCATGAATTGCGGGTTGAAGATGTCCTCGTCCGACCCGTCTTCACGGCAGCCGTGGCCGTCCGCGTCGACGACCCAGGTCGAGAGCTGAGGGGTCTGCTGCGAGACGGCGTTGACTGAGTTCTGCTCGATCTGGTCGAACGTCAGCTCGCGCAGTCGGCCAAGCGCTCCGAACAGGGTCGGCTTGACGGTTGTCCTGGGCGAGACTCCGGTGACCCCGTTCATCACGACGTACAAATTCCCCTGGCGCTCCTGCCTGTCGAGCCCAAGGGCCGCCGACTCCTGCACTCCGGTCAGGAAGACGGAATGGCGGACTCCGGCGTCGAAATAAGGGTGCCCGTTGATCGTGACCTGGCGGAAGACGAACGGAATGGCGGCGGAGGCGAGCAGGGCTCCGACATAGCAGTCGCTTCGCTCCTTGCCCTGAAGCTCGGCGGCGATGCGGGTGAGGTCGACGGCATACATTCGGCCATCGAGCGCGTCGACGGTGCCGACCATCAGCCGGCGGCCCTTGTGATATTCCTGCGCGACCCTGGGGAAATAAGGTTCGGCGATCGCTCGCGCATATTCGACGAGCGGCTTGAGGCTGGCGGTCGAGCCGTGGGTGAGGAAGAACAGCTTGCCGTAGCGCTTCACCAGCTGCGCCTCGTGGTCGATCGTATAGGCGCGGACGAGGTCCTTGTCGGCACTCGTGCCGATGAATGCCAAAGTCGATTGAAGCGCGCCGGTGCTGACTCCGGTGACCACGTCGAAGGTGGGACGGACGGGATCGGACTCGCGGCTCCATTGGTCCAGCAGGCCGGCGCCGTAGGCGCCCCATTTTCCGCCCCCCGAAAGGACAAGGATGTTGACCGGCCGAGGACCGATCGCCGCGGCTCCCGCGGTCGGAGCCGCCGCTTCGGC
This sequence comes from Sphingomonadales bacterium, assembly GCA_034668565.1. Lineage (GTDB taxonomy): Bacteria > Pseudomonadota > Alphaproteobacteria > Sphingomonadales > Sphingomonadaceae > Allosphingosinicella. The sequence continues at coordinate 12,920 of JAXDPE010000086.1, forward strand.
GAAGACCTGATCGAGCGAGCCCGCGACGGCGGACCGGATCGGGCCGCCGGGTGTGACCGGCACCGGGATCCTGAATTCGTCGAACCGCGCACAGGCGAAGTCGATCGGCCGGTCGGAGCCGCACGCGCACAGGAATAATGTGAATGCCAGCATTATCCACTTCATATCCGCCTCCCTGAATTTCGCCGGGTACCGCTGCGGCCGAACTGCTCGGATGAGCGGCAGAGCGCGACCATGACCTGACCCCGCAGGACATATCGCGTCCCGCCGGCCCGGCGCCGTGACGAAGATCACGCCAGGGGGCCGCCCGCGACTTCGAAGGCAAGGAGGCGGGCTAGCGCCGGGTCGCCAACCAGATCATGTGCTTGGCGCCCTTGCGCCCGGCATGGGCGCGGACGGTCACCTCCTCGACCCGGAAGCCTGCCATGGCGAGCCGCCGGCTGAAGGCCGGATCCGCCGCCGCCGACCAGATGGCGAGCAGGCCGCCGGGCTTCAGCGCCGCCTTGGCTCGGCTCAGGCCGTCGAGGTCGTAGAGCCGGTCGTTGGTGTCGCGGCTCAGCGCATCGGGGCCGTTGTCGACGTCGAGCAGGATGGCGTCGAAGCCCGATCGGGCCTGCGCGATGAGGTCGCCGACGTCGCTCTCCACGATCCGGACCCGGGGATCCTCGAGGCTGCCGGCGTGGATATGGGCCATCGGGCCCCGGGCCCAGCTTATGATCGCCGGTACCAGCTCCGACACCGTCACCGCCGAGTCGCGACCGAGCGCGCTGAGCGCCGCTCTCAGTGTGAAGCCCATGCCGAGCCCCCCGATCAGGATCGCCGGTCGCGCCCGGCCTGCGATCCGCTCGCAGGCCAGGGTGGCGAGTGCCTCTTCCGACCCGCGAAGACGGGTGCTCATCAGCGCGTTGGCGCCAAGCATGATCCAGAAGTCGTCGCCGCGCTGGACCAGCCTCAGCTCGCCGCCGCCCGGAACGAAGGCGCTGTCGATCGTCACTCGCGGGATCATGGCCGCCCCCTTAGACCATCGATGGACAAGCGCAACGAAGAGGCCGAAAACGGGTTTGGAACGCCCCCTTGCGGAGATCAGCCTTGAGCGTCGCCTTCCGCCGCGACAGCGACGAAGAGCATAAGGAGCCGAGATTCGAGCTCCCGATCCCGGTCGGCCCGAACCTGGTGACCGCCAGGGGACTTGCCGAAATCGAGACCAGAGTCGCCGAATTGGAAGCCCTGGTCGCCGCGCCATTGGGGGAGGCGGACCTGGAGCCGGCGAAACGCGAGCTGCGCTATTGGCGGACCCGCCTGGCCACCGCCCGGATCGCTCCGCCGCCCGCCGGCGACGAGGTCGCGTTCGGCACCCGGGTCGCGTTCCGACAGGACGGCGCCCTGCGCAGCATCGAGATCGTCGGCGATGACGAGGCCGATCCCGCCGCCGGGCGAATCTCCTTTTCGGCGCCGCTCGCCCGGGCGCTGATCGGCGCGGGCGAAGGGGACCGGGTGGATTTCGCAGGCCGCGCGGAAGCGCTGGAGGTGCTCGAAATCGCTCCGTTGGAAGGCCTCGGGCGTGGCTGATCTCGGCGCCGCGAACGCGGTCGGCGAAGCGATCGTCGGCCTGCTGATGCAGCGGCGCTCGCTTCTTGCCGCGGAGGGCCTGCTCGGCCCGCTGCCCGCCGACGCGGCGATCCGACAGCTGCCGGTCGCCGCTCTGGTCGGACCCACGCCGCCGAGCGCAGGGCTTTCGGTCACCTGCTGGCATGTCCGCCGCCTTGACCGCCGGAGCCCCCGCCCGGTGATGGCCGAGCCCCGGGAAGGAAGTCTCGACCTCGAGCTTTCCTATCTGCTCGCGAGCTGGGGCCCGTCCTCGGCGGAGGAACTCTCGATGCTCAGCTGGGCGATGCTCGAGCTGAACCGCTTCCCGGTGCTCGACCCCGTATTGCTCCCGGCCGGAGAAAGCGTCCAGCTGGTGCCCGACAATCCGGACCCGGAGCGCTTGCTCCGGCTCTGGAGCGCCCTGGGCCTGAAATACCGGCTGAGCACCCTGTTCACGGCGCGGGCGGTGCGCATCGGCGAGCGCCCGACCGTGGACGACAAAGGCTGAGCAGGCGCGAGGCGAAGGTCGGTCCGCGGAGTCAAAAAGCCCCGGAAATCCGCGGATTTCCGGGGCTTTGATGGTGGGCGTGGCAAGGATTGAACTTGCGACCCCTGCGATGTCAACACAGTGCTCTACCACTGAGCTACACGCCCACTCGGCGGGGTCTCTAGTAGAGGCTTGAGCCCCGCGCAACCCGCTGTGCGCCTAAAGGCGGCCGTGCTGATCCTCGGTCTGGAACAGGCGGTCGACCTCGGCGACGAGGTCGCGCAGGTGGAAGGGCTTGGAGAGGATCTTCGCGCTCGGCGCCGACTTGCCGGCCTTGAGCGCGACCGCCGCGAAGCCGGTGATGAACATCACCCGCATCTCCGGCGCGACCAGCGCGGCTTTCTGGGCGAGCTCGATCCCGTCCATCTCGGGCATGACGATGTCGGTCAGGAGCAGGTCGAAGCTCTCGGCCTCGATCAGAGGCAAAGCCGCGGTGCCGCGGTCGACCGATACCACCTCGTAGCCGGCGCGCTCCAGCGCCCGGCCGAGATAGGCCCGCATCGACGCATCGTCCTCCGCCAGCAGGATCCTGATCATGAACGCCCCTGAACCGGGCGCGCCCGATGCGCGCCCGCCACGCCTTTCTATGCCCGAAGGCGGTGCGCTTTTCCAGCGCGGCGGCGCCCGACCGGCGCCATCGGGCGTCGGAAGACGATTGCGTGCCAATTGAGGACTACTTACCTTGCAGTTGCAAATGCGCGACTCCCCGCCCCCTTTCCGCCGCCTCGGGCCGGCGAAGTCGAGCTCGCCGGTGATCGTCTCCGTGCCTCACGCCGGGCGCGCTTATTCGGACGGGCTGCTCGCTTCCGCCCGGCTGCCCCGCGCCCGGCTGGAAAGCCTCGAGGACCGGCTCGTCGACCGCCTCGTCTGGCGCGCGGTCGAAGGCGGGGCCGCGGCGCTGATCGCGGACTCTCCGCGGGCCGAGATCGATCTCAACCGCGACGAACGCGAGCTCGATCCGGCCATGGTGCAGCCGCGCCCGGCGGCCGACTCGACGGTCGAATCGCCCCGTACCCGCGGCGGCCTCGGACTCATCCCGGCGCGGATCGCGGGATCGGGCGCGATCTGGCGGCAGCGAATCGCCGCGGCCGAAGTGGCTCGGCGGGTCGAGATCATCCACCGCCCTTATCATGCCGCGATCGAAGCGGAATTGCGGGCGGCTAAGGCCCGCTTCGGAATCGCCATCCTGCTCGATTGCCATTCGATGCCGCCGCGCGGCGACGGCGAGGCTCCGGTCGTGCTCGGCGATCGCCACGGCGGCAGCATGGCGGAATCGCTGGTCGCCGCGGCGGAGCGGGCGGGCCGCGCCGCCGGCTTCAGGGTGGCGCGCAACGCGCCTTATGCGGGCGGCCACATAACCGAGCGGCACGGATGCCCGGAGCGCGGGGTGCACGCGCTGCAGCTCGAGCTCGACCGCTCGCTTTACCTGGCCCCCGATCTTCGCTCCACCGGGCCCGGCTTCGACCGGGTCGCAAGGCTCATCGCCGCCATCGCCGAGGCCCTGGCCGCCGCCGCCCTCGCCCCCCCCGAAGCCGTCGCGGCCGAATAGCAAAGGCTCAGGACGAGCGGATTTGCGGCCGGCGCGGGGAACCGGCCGCCGGGCCGGGACGCTATGACCTTATGGCGGATGTTGACGACAAGCCCGGCGACGCGACGGTCGACGACGGCGCCGGCATCCTGCGCGACCAGCGTGTCGGGCGGGCGGCGGCCACGGCCGAGCCCCCGTCCTCGACAGGATAGGAGGAGAGTCGATGCCTCGATTCTTTTTCCATGTCTGCAATGGCAACGGCTTCACCGAGGACGAAGAGGGGCGGGAGCTGTTGGACGAGGCCGCCGCCCGTTTCGTCGCCCTCGCCGGAGCCCGCGACATCATGGCGGAAGAGATGCGGGCCGGGCAGCTCGACCCCGCCTCGTTCATCGAGGTCGAGGATTCGCAGCACCGGCATTTGTTCACCCTGCTGTTCAGCGATGCCTACACCGTCGTGCCGCGATTCACCGACGGCAGCCCATAGTAAAAGACCACCCCGCGGGATGCGCGGGGTGGCCAGGTTCAGGGAGGAGCGCCCCGAGGGGCGCAACGCGCCTCCGCAAAGGGGGACATGCGACGGCGCGTCAGCTTAAATGTATGAAAGTCTTGATAGGTTTCAAGGCCGCCCGGCGCCTTTCGACGCCCAGGGCGCCATCCGTCCGATGAGGTGCCTGTGGCCCTGCAAATGATGCTTGAGCGCGCCGGCGACATGAAGCGCGATCAGCGCCAGGGCGACGTAAGCGAGCAGTTCGTGGGACTGTTCGAACAGTTCGTGGACGTCGCGTCCCCGCGAAACCGGCAGCGGCGCGATGTTGAACAATCCGAGGAAGCTCGTCGCCCGGCCGCCGGTCGAGACCATGATCCAGCCGCTCAGCGGCAGCACGAGAAGCAGCAGATAGAAGAGCCCATGGATCAGCCGGGCAAGACCTGCCTCCCACGGCTTGAGCACCGAATCGAACGCCGGCGGCCGGTTTCCCAGCCGCCAGCCGAGCCTGGCCAGGGTAAGGGCCAGAATGACGAAGCCGGTGCTCTTGTGGACGTTCATCAGCACGGCCCGCACGGGCTTGTCGAAATCCTCGTGGAAGAAGCCGAGCGCCAGGTTGAGCACGATCAGCGCGGCGATGATCCAGTGCAGCCAGATGGCGACGCGCGAATAGCGGGCGAGGTCGGGAGCGAGTGTTGCCATGGGCCCTCGCTACAGCGCTAGGACCAGCGTCGCAACGTCGCGATGGGGTTCCAATGCGAGCCCTCGACAATCCAACGTAAAGCAATTAGTCCGTGCGCGTGGATTTCGCTTAACGTGGGGAAGTGCGAGCGTGGGAAGCAGGGAACAGACTAGCTTGGCGCGGCTCGGTGCCGAGCTCGAACGGCTGGCGGACGAGCTCGTCCGTCTCGGCGCACAGGAGCAGCCCGAATCGCCGCCGGCCCCGCAGAGCGGCGGCGAACGTCCCGCCGACCGGCTGCGCCGCCGGCTGCTCGAGGCGCGCCGCGCGCGCGGCTTCAGGCAGGCGGATCTCGCCGATCGGCTGGGGCGACCGCAATCCTTCGTCTCGAATTATGAGCGCGGCGAGCGGCGGCTGGAAGTATCGGAGTTCATCGTCATTGCCCGGGTCTTGGGCGTGGACGCCGCAGCCGTCGTCGCCGAGCTGGTCGCGGAAGGCTGAGCGGCGCGGCCGGTGCCGCCCCGCCTGCCGTCAGCCTGAACGCCTGCCGTCACCCTGAACTCGGTTCAGGGTTCAGTTCTCCGTCCGCAAGGCGGCTCGAAGCTGGATGCTGAAACAAGTTCAGCATGACGACCTGTCGGACCAGGCGTGGCCCTAAGCGTTACCCGCCGGCGCTCCGATGCCCGGCGCCTGCGGCCCCTTGCCCTGCTGCATCTGCCTGGCGAAGACGTCCCGCACCAGGGAGACCGAGAAGAGATGGGCGAGGACGAGGGGCAGCATGCCGTTCTGATTGATCCGGGTCAGCTCGGCACCTTCCAGGCTGCGAAGCTTCTCCTCGTTGACCATCTGGAAGCCGCGATAGATGAAGGGCTGGTCGGAGTCGGCCGGCTGGATCGAGACTTCACCGTCCATCAGCAGGCCGGCATCCTTCAATTCGGTCATGAAGGCGACGGTGCGCTGGGCCGAAAGCTCGAACTCCTCGCAGAATTTGAGGATATTGTTGGTCGTCTCGCTCGGCTTGCCGTCGTCGAACAGGGTCTCGCCCTCCTCGAAATCGCCGACCAGGCCGCTCGTCGGATCGAAGCAGAGCGACAGCTCCTGAGCGTCCGGCTGGAGCCGGGCGAGCATGAACGGATAGCGGCGGACGTAAGCGGGAAGATAGATTTCGCCGTTGGGCTTGCCGGTTTCGTCAACGAAGACGTTCACCCCTTCGTTCAGGCCCATCAGAGCGAGCGGGACCGAATTCTCGCCGACCGAGAAGACGATCGGGAAATGGCGCTGCACGGCGACGAACTCGTCGATCGTGATCGGGATCGCATGATTGCTGGTGAGGAAGGGCGCCCGATCCGACGAACGGCTGCGATAGCCTGAGTGGACGCTGCTCGACAGCGGCTCGAGGCCGCCATAGAAAATCGGCAGGGCGTTTGACGGCGGCTCGGTCGCCATGTTCGTGTCTCCGCTAGCGTTGGGGGCGGCCGCGTTTAGGCCCGCCCGAATGTGGCGGGGTTACTATGGCGCAAACCGAGCTTTCGCAAGCGCGGAAGCGTTCGGGAGGATTAATCGCATGTTCAAGCGCTTGCGGGGATGGGAGGAGAGAATGGAGCGCTCTTCACTGATCCGCGCGGGCGTCGCCGCCTTCATCGTGCTGGCCGGCGCCGCCCCGGCGGCGGCGCCGCCGGCGCGTCCGGCTCAATATGGGGACACCCTAGTGCGGGAGCAGGTCATTATCCGATTCCGCCATACCCCGCCGACAAGGATCGAGTGGAAGGAGGGCAAGGGTCCAAAATGCGTGCCGGCCCGAGCGATCGCCGGGGCCACCCTGGTCGGCAAGAGCAGCGTCGACCTCATCCTTCGCAATCGCCAGCGAGTCCGTGCGAAGCTGGAGAGCAGCTGCCCGGCGCTCGATTATTATTACGGCTTCTACATCACCCCCAATGCCGACGGCATGGTCTGCGAGGATCGCGACAACATCCGCTCGCGCATGGGCGGCGCCTGCGAAATAGACCGCTTTCGCGGCCTCGAACCCGTCGTCCGGCGTTGACCTTGTCTTGACACCAGACGCCGGTTCGCCCAAGCGCTTGCCCTGAAGCGGCTCGCGACGAAGCCCCTCATCACCCGGAACCCTTATGAGTTTTGCCGACCTCGGCCTTTCCGACGAATTGCTCCGCGCCGTGGAGGAATCCGGCTACACCGAACCGACCCCCATTCAGACCCAGGCGGTCCCCTCCGTCCTGATGGGCCGCGACCTGATCGGCATCGCCCAGACCGGTACCGGCAAGACCGCGGCCTTCGTGCTCCCGATGATAGACATTCTCGGTGAAGGCCGAAGCCGCGCCCGGATGCCCCGCTCGCTGATCCTGGAGCCGACCCGCGAGCTGGCGATGCAGGTTTCCGAGAATTTCGAGAAATACGGCAAATACCACAAGCTCAACATGGCCCTGCTGATCGGCGGCACCAACATGGCCGACCAGATCAAGAAGCTGGAAAAGGGCGTCGACGTCCTGATAGCCACGCCCGGGCGGCTGATGGACCTGTTCGGCCGCGGCAAGATCATGCTCAACGGCTGCGGCCTGCTCGTCATCGACGAGGCGGACCGGATGCTCGACATGGGCTTCATCCCCGACATCGAGGAAATCTGCTCGAAGCTGCCGTCGGTGCGCCAGACCCTGCTCTTCTCGGCGACCATGCCGGGGCCGATCAAGAAGCTGGCCGACAAGTTCCTGACGGGGCCCAAGACGATCGAGGTCGCCCGCCCGGCGACCGCGAACATCTCGATCGACCAGCGCGTGCTGAAGGTCGATTCGCGCCGCAAGAAACAGGTGCTGACCGATCGGCTGAAGGGCAATGACGTCCGCACCGCCATCGTCTTTTGCAACCGCAAGACGACGGTGCGCGAGCTCATGCAGAGCCTCAAGCGATCCGGACTCAACGCCGGCGAGATCCACGGCGACATGGAGCAGCCGGAACGGATCCGCGAGCTCGACCGGTTCAAGTCGGGCGAGATCAACATCCTCGTCGCTTCCGACGTCGCCGCGCGAGGCCTCGACATCAAGGACGTCAGCCACGTCTTCAACTACGACGTGCCCTGGCATCCCGACGATTATATCCACCGCATCGGCCGAACCGGCCGCGCCGGCAAGACCGGCATCGCCATAACCCTCGCCACGGCCGCCGACGCCGAGGCGATCGAGGCGATCGAGAAGCTGACCGGTGCGAAGATCCGGCCGGTCGAGGCCTCCGAGACGAGCGGAAGCGCGGAATCCGCGCCGCCCGAGGGCGAGGAAGCGGAGACTTCGCGCGGCGGGCGCGGCGCGCGGCCGCCGCGCGGGCGCGGCCGCCCCGAGGAGCCGAAGCGCGAGCGCCGTCCGCGTCGCGAGGAGCCCGAGGCTCCGAAGAGCGAGCGCCGTCCGCGCCGCGAGGAGGCCGAGGCCGAGCAGGCGGCCGAGCCGAAGCCGGCGCCGCGCCGCGCCGAGCCCCGCGCCATCGAGCCCGAGGCGGAGCCCCGCGCGCGCCGCGACGAACCCCGCCGCGAGCCTCGCCCCGCGCGAAGCCGCGCCGAGCCCCGGCGCGACCCGGCTCCGGCCGAGGACGAAGAGGGCTGGAACGGTCCGGTGCCGAGCTTCCTCGCGCAGAAACTGGGCTGACCCGCTTCACACTACTCAACATTCGGATTTCGTCGATCCAAATCTAAGTTTTCAACATTGTGGACTCGTCCGCCCTCTGGCACCTTGTCCGATGGCGCGGCGCCAGCCTGCGCGCGCCCGTGGGGGGATACCATGGCCGAAGCGGGGCCCGGCTCAGCCGGGGGCTATGTCGCGTTCATCAGCTACAGCCACAAGGACGCGGCGATGGGGCGGTGGCTGCACCGGAAGCTCGAGGGGTATCGCCTCCCCCGCCGTCTTGCAGGCACCCAGGGCGAACATGGCGAGGTCCCGACCCACCTGACGCCGATCTTCCGGGATCGGGATGAATTGCCGGCGGCGGGCGACCTCAGCGACAGGATCCGGGCGGCGCTGGCGGACTCCAGGGCTCTCATCGTGGTCTGTTCGCCCAACAGCGCTACCTCGCCTTGGGTCGCGAAGGAGATCGCGATGTTCCGCGAGCTTCACCCCGAACGCCCCATTTTCGGCGCGATCGTCGAGGGACAGCCAGACCGATGCTTTCCAGGCGCGCTGAGTGAGGGTGGTATCGAGCCGTTGGCGGCCGACCTGCGCGACGACGGCGATGGCCGGCGGCTGGGCATTCTCAAACTCGTTGCCGGCCTGTCGGGCATCGGTCTCGACGCCTTGGTACAACGGGACGCGCAACGGCGAATTCAGCGTGTGATGTACGTCACGGCGGTGGCCGTGGCGGCAATGCTAGCCATGGCCATCATGACCGCTATCGCCCTTTCCGCTCGATCCGAGGCCCAGCGCCAGCGCGCCCAGGCGGAAGGCTTAGTAGAGTTCATGCTTACCGATCTACGGGACAAGCTGCGCGAGGTTGGCCGGCTCGACGTGCACGCTACGGTGAATCAGCGCGCCATCGCATATTATGCCGCGCAGGGCGATCTTCGAAAGCTTCCGGACGACAGCCTGGAACGCCGGGCCCGCGTGCTTCAGGCCATGGGCGAGGATGACGAGAAAGCGGGCCAGGCGGGGACGGCCCTGGCGCGTTTTCGCGAATCCCATGGAGTCACCGCCGAAGTCCTGGCGCGGCACCCGTCCGACCCCAAGGCCGTCTTCGCTCATGCACAAAGCGAATATTGGCTCGGCTATCTGTCCTACCTCAAGAAAGACTGGCCGCAAGCGGAGGGACGCTGGCGCGGCTATAAAAGTCTTGCCGATCGGCTAATGCGGCTCGCCCCAGCCGATCCGACGTCCCTGCGCGAAGAAGGCTACGCCACCGGCAACCTGTGCACGCTGGAAGTGGACCGTAAGGGGCCGCCTCGTCGGGCCCTGCAGGCCTGTATCGGGGCAGTGGAAGCGATGGAGCAGGTCCGTCGGGTGGAGCCCGGCGTAAAAGCCGACCGCGACCTCGCCAACCGCCATGCCTGGCTCGGTGACGCCTGGTACGCCGGGGGCGACGATCGCCGGGCTCTCGACGAATATCGCGCGCAGCACGCGCTCCTGCAGCCGCTTGCGGACCAGTATCCGGACAATTTCGACCTCCAGGATCAATGGGTCCGCGCCCTCATGACGATGGCCGAGCTGTTGGACAAAACCGGGAGCCCTGCCGAGGCCGCTCGTTACCGAAGCCGCGCGCAGTATCTGGTTCGCCGGTTGATTCAACATGATCGCCAAAACACGAAGTGGCAGACGTGGAACGCAAGAATCGCTCGGGATGGTAATGTAAAAACAGGGGGATGATATGAATAGTCTTCCTATTTTTGGTCTGCATTAGCAGGATTTATTCCCCTTTATCTGGTATTAATCGCCGGGAGAAGTATGATGGCAACGCAGTATATTAGGATTGATAGTCTGAAGGTCGAGAAAATGGGTGCCATGACTAAGCAGCCGCCCACCCGAGCTATAGTATGGCGCCTTAACATCAAAGCTAAGAAGAAAAAGTTAGACTTAGAATATAGTGGGGCTTACGAGCACGTCTTTGGTGCAGGCGAAGATATAGCCGCATTCATAATGTCTCTCGCGCAACAGCCCGATGCCAACAAGGGGAGTTTGCCGAAGGAGCCGGTTCCAGGCCATAGCAAATCGAATCTTTCGATCCGATTTGACCAATACGCCTATATCGTCATCCTGCTGGAGGACGGGAACTGGAAATTCTCTGCGGGCGCCGAGCCTTTTCAGGTGGAACAGGGGAATGCGGCCTATTATACCAACCCTCTATGCGCATGGGTGGACAGCGCGGGTGCGCATACGGGGAAGACGCCGCCGCCGGATAGCTGCAGGGTAGCCTGCTTCGCGGCCGACGCCGCCGAGGACAAGGCCAATTCAGACGATCCGCTGGACTTCTCGACCGGGTTCAACATCTATCTGGACCTCGCGCTTGAACGGAAAGACAATCCGAATATAACCCGATTGCTGTCCATCGTCGTCGACCCAGACGTCGGTCATCCGGGCGGCAACGAATTGTGAGGGAAGGATCTGGGCCCCGGATCGGATCGGAAAACAACGAATGACAGGATCGGCGCAGGATCCGCTGCTCACTGTTATTGCCTGCTCGCGCGCGGGAGCGACAGAATTAGCCTGGCATCGGTTCATCGCCATCGGTCTGGGAGACAGGGGCGATCCCACCGCGCTAACCGTCAAGGGCCGCCTGCTTAAGGACAGGGCATTGCGTGTCCGCGGCACGGAGCGGGCCCGGCTATTCAAAGAAGCGTCGCTTGCCTACGAGGGCGCTGCCGTCTCGGAGACAATCACCTATCCGCTAATCAACGCAGCCACGTTGTCGCTCCTCGGAAGCGAGATGAAGCGCGCCGTAACGCTTGCCGGGCGCGTGCTCGATCGGCTCGAATCCCATCCGCATGATCCCGAAACGCCCTATTACGCGGCTGCTACACGCTCGGAAGCCCTACTCCTCCTCGATCGACAGGAGGAAGCTCGGACGGCGTTTGCGGGGGCGGTGGCCCTGGCCCCCCGCGCCTGGGAGGACCACGCCTCCACCCTCCGCCAGTTCGCTCTCATCCTCGCCGCCCAACGCCGCGACTGCGCCTGGCTCGACGCCTACCGCCCACCCCGCTCGCTGCACTTCGGAGGCCACATGTCCTTCGACCCGAAGGTCATGCGCCGCGAGCATCTCGACGAGAAGATCGCGCAGGTGCTGGAGGAGGAGAAAATCGGCTTCGGCTTCGGCGCGCTCGCCGCCGGGGCGGACATCATCATCGCCGAGGCCTTGCTGGAGCGAGGCGCCGAGGTTCATGCGATACTCCCCGGCGGCACCGAGGCCTTCGCGGCGGTTTCCGTCGATCCGTTCGGAAAGGCTTGGCGCCGTCGCTTCGACGCCGTGCTCGCCATGGCGGAGACGGTGCGGCCGGTGCGGCCGCTGGGCGCCCGCCCCGGCGCGGCGATGATCGGCCTCGCCGACGAGGTCGCGATGGGGGCGGCGTTGATGAACGGGCGGCGGCTGGAGAGCTCGGCCGTGCAGCTGCTCGTTCTCGACTGCGCCCAGGAGGCCAACGGCACGTCGGGCCGTTCGCGCGACATCTGGGCGGCGGGGGGCTGGCGCCAGCGCATCCTTACCGCCCCGCGCGAAACCCGGCCCGAACCTTCGCCCCCGGGAGCGGCCGACCCGGAGCCCCTGGCCGTCCTCGCGCTCGGCTTCGGGGGGGAAGCCGGCGAGGCGGCATGGACCGCCCTTCGGGACCTGATGTCGAGCGTCGCCGCCCCGGCTTATCCGCCCTATCTCAGCGAGGACCGGCTCATCCTCGCTTATCCCGGCCCGGGCGAGGCGGCCGGAGCCGCCGTCCTGCTGCTCGCCGCCGGCTCCGACACCCTGCCCCTGCGAATCGGCGGCCAATACGGGCCCGCGCTTGCCTTCCGAGACCCCTTTTCGGGCGCCATCCGACTCGCCCCTGCCGCGACCGCCGCCGCGTCCGGAGCCCTCGCCTCCTCCCCGCCCGGAACCGCGATCGTCACCGACGATTTCGCCGCCGCGCTCGCCGCCGCCGGTCCGCGCCGGCCCGCCAGCGAATATATCGGCGAGCTCGACCCGCCGGACGAAGGCCCTCCGGTCGGGCTCTACGCGCTCAAATCATATGATCAGCTCTTCCAGCCGCTGGGGGGCGACGACGGTCAGTGAGCCCGGGTCGCGGCGGATGAAGCCGCGCCGCTCGAGCGCGCTCACCGCCCGCGATGCCGTCTCGCGGGTGGTCGAAACCCTAACCGCCAGCTCGGAAAGCACCGGCGCGGGTCGGATGACGAGACCGGGCGAGGCCCGGGCCAGCCGCAATATCTCCGCATGGACCCGTCCCACCGCCGACACCGCCGCCCGCTCGTACATTCGCGAGGTCGCCCGCCTCAGCTGGCGAAGCAGCAGCCGCGACAGAGCCAGGCCGATGCTCCCATAGGCTTCGGCCAGGGCGACCAGGTCCCGGCTCTTGAGAATGAAGCTGCTCGACGCCTCGACCGCCACGATCTCCGCTTCCTCCGGCGCCGGATCGAGCTCGCCGAGCGCGCCGAACAAATCGCCCGGCCGATATTCGCAGAGCAGGACCATCTGTCCCTCGATCCCGTAGAGCAAGGCATGGGCGCGCCCGCGCGTCAGCAGATAGGCGGCCGCGGCCTTCTCGCCCTGGCGGACGATGGTCGAGTGGGCGGCGAAGGCGCGGACCACGCCCCGGATGACGATGGCGGCGGCGATTTCCTCCGTACAGGCGAAAGTCTCGCGAATGAATTCGCGGACATCCTGCCCCGGCGGCAAAGTCGATCGATCCTGAATGGCCACGAATCGGGAGAACAACACAGAGCGGAAGCGCTTGGCAAGCGCGGCGGCCATGCTATCGACGGTCCGGTGATCCGCACCGGCCTTCTCGGCGGCTCGTTCAACCCCGCCCATCGCGGCCACCGCCGGGTGAGCGCCGCGGCGATCCGCGCCCTCGGCCTCGACGAACTCTGGTGGCTGGTCTCGCCCGGCAACCCGCTGAAACCGGTGGAGGGCATGGCCCCCCTGCCCGCCCGCCTGGCTTCGGCGCGCCGACTCGCCCGCGGCCTCCCGATCCGCGCCACCGCGATCGAGCAGGAGCTCGGCACCCGATTCACCGTCGACACCCTCGCCGCCCTCGACGCCCGCTATCCCGATCGCCGCTTCATCTGGCTGATGGGCGAGGACAATCTCGCCCAGTTCCACCTCTGGCGGCACTGGCGAAAGATCGCCGCACGAGTTCCGATTGCGGTCGTTTCGCGTCCGGGATATGATGGCGCCGCCCACGCGGCTCGCGCGATGGGCTGGCTGCGGCGCTTCGTCCAACCCGCGGACCAGGCTCGGCACTGGACGGAGTGGAGACCG